>NZ_JAGSOH010000087.1 GCF_018139625.1 Actinospica acidithermotolerans
AAGCTGCGACCCGCAACTCCAGCCGAACCAACTCCCCCTCACCACCCACCAACAGAAGGTGCCCGGCCGGGTTCACCGGCCGGGCACCTCACTCAACTTTCGATCGATCAGTTGGTGTCAGCGGACGGGAGGTATGCGCCCGGGACGTCGTTGGGGGCGTAGATCTGCTTGTCGCCCGGGTACGGCTTGGTCCAGTCGGTGGTCTGGTAGTAGGTGTACCGGTTCATCTGCTCCGGGTTCGCGTAGTCCGGCACGGCGTTCTTGCCGGTCAGGTGCTGCTGGGCCGCCCACGCCTTCCACTGCGCGGCGACGGACTGCTCGGCGGCGGGGACGGTGGTGGCGGCGGCGTTGGCCTTGGCTACGGTGGCCGCGGTCTGGCCGGCCGGGACGTTGGCGCCGCAGCTCGGGGTCGGCGAGACGCCGAGGGTGAGCGAGGTCTGGTTCGGGACGGCGGTGAACGGGGTGTAGTTCGGCGTGGAGGTGAAGGCCGAGTACATCGGGGTGGCCGCGGCGTCGAGCTGGTTCATCGGGTGGATGCCGAGGATCTGCTCGATGGTGCGGATCATCGTGATCTGCGAGTAGTAGTGGTCGTCGACCACGCCGTGGTTGGCGTACGGGCTGATGACCTCGACCGGGGCGCGGTGGCCGTCGACGTGGTCGAGGCCGGCCTGCGAGTCGTCCTCGACGACGAAGATCGCCGAGTCCTTCCAGTACTTGCTGTGCGAGATCGTGTCCACGATCTGGCCGACCGCGAGGTCGTTGTCCGCGACGGCGGCGGCGGGGCTGGCGGTGCCGCCGGTGTGGTCGTTGGAGAGCCAGAACATGTTGAGGGCGGCCGGGCCGCTCTTCTCGAAGTCCTGCTTCCAGATCGCGGCCTTCCAGGTGTCCGGCACCGCGTTGTCGAACTGCGGGAACGCCGGGTCGGTCACCGCGTTGAGCGACGGGATCGCCGAGCCCTCGGTGATCGGGTACTGGCTCGCGGCGCCCGCGTTCACGGCGCCGGTCTCGCAGTAGTAGTTCTGCCAGGTGCCGTCGGCCGGCTTGTTCTCGATGGAGTCGAACTCGCCGTAGTCCTTGACGGTCTTGGCGGCGGCCTCGGCGCCGGTCCAGATGAAGCCGGAGGACTGGTGGCCCAGGACGTCGTTCTCCGTGTCGTAGCTGCGGGTGTACTCGCCCGCGCTGGACTCGGTGTACTCCGGGTCGTCCGCCTGCATCAGCCAGTTGTGGCCCTCGGCGGAGTTCGTGCCGGTGTCGTAGAAGTTGTCGTAGAGGCCGAACTGCTCGGCCAGCGCGTGCTGGTTCGGCGTGACGGCCTCGCCGTACTGGGTCAGCGCGGAGTCGCCGTTGCCCTGCGCCATGTCGCCGAAGACCTGGTCGTAGGTGCGGTTCTCCTTGACGATCAGGAACACGTGCTTGATCGTCGAGGGGGCGCCGATCTCGGTCGGGACCGGCACGGCCTTCTGGTCGCTGTAGTCCGAGGCGTACTTCACGGAGTTGCGGGTCCAGCCGTTGTACTGGAAGACCTTCTCCGTGTACTGCCGGATCTGCTGGTCGCTCGGCAGCGTGAAGCGGGTCAGGCTGCTCGTGGTGTCGTGCGTGTTGTGACCGACCGTGTACTCCGGGGGGTTGCGCAGGGCGTCGATGCCGCGCGTGTTGGCGACGACGATCTGGTTGCCGACGGTCGCGACCTCGGCCGGGAAGTAGTCGGTCGGCAGCAGGCCGACGTAGCTGGCCGGCTGCTGCGGCTGGTTGGAGAAGCGGTAGACGGCCACGGCGTTGGCCCGGCCGAGGGTCACCAGCAGGTGCCCGTCGGAGGTGAGCGAGATCGCGGTGGGCTCGTAGCCGATCGAGGCCTCGGGCCACGGCTGGGTCGAGATCGTCTGGACGACGCGGTTCTTCCTGGCGTCGATGACCGAGACGGTGTCGCTGTTGGTGTTGGCCACGAAGACCGTGTTGCCGGAGGCGTAGACGGCGGTCGGGTGCAGGCCGACGGAGATGCTGCCGACGGCCGCG
The DNA here is from genome assembly GCF_018139625.1 of Actinospica acidithermotolerans. GTDB lineage: Bacteria > Actinomycetota > Actinomycetes > Streptomycetales > Catenulisporaceae > Actinospica > Actinospica acidithermotolerans. The sequence goes on from NZ_JAGSOH010000087.1 coordinate 2,014, forward strand.
GACGCGTTCGTCGTGTCGATGACGCTGACGGTGCCGGTGGTGGACGAGCCGGTCTGGCCGTTCGCCACGACCTCGGTGCCGTACGAGTTCATCGTCGTGTCGCTGGACGTGGCGGTGCGGCCGCCCTCGTTGCTCACGTAGAGCTTTCCGCCGACCAGGACCATGCCGCGCGGGGCGACGCCGGTGTTCCAGGTCTGCGTGACGGCGTCGGTGGCCGTGTCGATGGCGACGACCTTGTTCTGGCCGTTGACGGCCGCGTACACGGTCGAGCCGTCGGCGGAGAAGACGGCCTTGCCGGACAGGGCCTGCTCCGAGCCGCTGGCCGGGATGGTGACGTCGACGGGGTTCGCGAGCGTGCCGTCGGCGTTGACGGTGAACTTGGTGTAGCCGTTCGCGCGGCTCATCCACAGCGACTTGCCGTCGGGCGAGTAGGTCGGCGAGGTCTGGCCGACGTCGTTGCCGCTGATCTTCAGGTCGGCGCTGCTGGAATCGCCGATGACCTGCACGACCTGGTACGTCCTCAGGTCGATGATGACCATGGCCTCGCCGCCGTCGGCCACGGTGGCGGCGACGTGCGTGCCGTCCGGGCTGACGACCGCGCCCATGATCTTGCCTTGGTTGATGACCAGGCGGGTGCCGATCGGGTTGATGTACTGATCGCTCGAGAGTACTTCGCCCTTGTTGGTCTGCTGGCCGACCTGCTGGGTGCCGAACTGCAGTGTGGACGCCGAGCCGACGCCGGCACCGGTCAGGACGAGCGCGGCAGCGACGGCGCTCACCTTGACCATGCGGCTGCGACCCAGACCGGCCGGGCGGACGAAGGCCGACCCGTTCGGCAGTTTGCGGCGCGTTACTTGCATCGAGGTTTCCTTCAGTGAGTAGGAAGCAGATCGATGTTTCCGTCGAACTGCCACAGCGGGTTCGGCACATCCCCGTCGGAGGTGTGCACCAGGAAGTAGCCGTTCACTTCCTGCGGTCCGTCGCCGTCGGCGATGAACCGCCCGTTCGCGTTGACGTCGAGCTGGTAGACGGCCTGGCCGGTCAGCGAGACGCCGGGGACGTGCCAGGAGACGGTGCAGCGCCAGTCGTTGCCGGGCCCCTCCTGCGCCGTGAGCCCCTCGCTCTTGACGCAGGAGGCGGAGGCCGCCAGCTGCGCCTCGGTGACCGGCGGCCGGTTCAGCTCCTGCTCCTGCAGCCGGTAGAGGTGGGCGAAGGCGGTGGCCACCGACTGCTGGATCTTGCTCTGGTCGATGCCGGAGCCGGAGGCGCCGGTCGCGGCGGCGAGTACGCCGATCGTCGCCAGGAACACGCCGGCCATCGGCAGCACGCCCAGCGTCAGGGCCCTGCGGCCGGTGCCGTCGTTGGTGAGGTTCGTGAAGTCGCGCCGGACGAACAGCGTGTAGGCCAACGCGGTCGCGACGACCGCCCAGACGAGGCTGACGGCGATGCCGATCAGCAGCGGGCCGAGTTGCTGGGGCTCGTCGAACAGGCCGATCCAGGAGATGAAGGCGTAGCCCGGCAGCGCGAGTCGCACCACGACGGGCAACGGCAGCATCTGCGCCACCTGCATGCCGAATCCGGCGATCATCGGCAGCAGCAGGCCCATCGGCGAGCGGCCCATCGCGACGGAACCGAGCAGGCCGATCGCGGCGAGCGCGAGGGTGGGGGCGAGCGCGCAGACCCAGGCCATCAGCACCCTGACGGCCGCGTCGCCGGGGGCGAGCGAGTGGCCGTCGACGCCGATCAGGGGCTTGTCGCCGACGGCGAGCAGCCCGCCGACCACGCTGGAGACGAACAGGCCGGTGACCAGCAGCAGGATCGCGGTGAGGCTGGCCACCGCCTTGGCCGCGAAGATCCGCCGCGGCGAGCGGACGGCGACGAGCAGATGCCGCCAGGTGCCGAGCCGGTCCTCGGAGGCGAAGACGTCGCCGGCGACGAGGGACGTGATCAGCGGCAGCGCCCAGGTTCCGGCCGCGCCGAGCGTGACCAGCGAGCCGGCCCACGCGGTCTCGTGCATCCAGCGGCCGAACAGGGTGTCGGAGGGCAGCGTGGCCTGCTGCTTGATCCCGAAGATCAGAATGCCGGGGCCGATGAGGCACAGGATGATCAGCAGCCGTATCCGCCAGGGCGAGAACTGCTTGACCAGCTCGAAGCGGAGCACGCGGCCGACCGGCACCGGCCGCGCGGCCTCGGGCGCATCCGGGGACGTCGGGGTCTCGGCGACGGTCGCGGTCATCGCGCGGCCTCTTCCTGCTCGGTGAGGACGGGTTCCTGCTGGGCGACGGCGGGCTCCTGCGCCGGGCCGGCCGCTTCCTGTTCCGCGAGGGCGGTCTCCTGCTGGGCGACGGCGGGCTCTTGCTCGGGGCCAGCCGCTTCCTGCTCGGCGAGGGCGGGTTCCTGCTGGGCGACGGCGGGTTCCCGCTCGGGGCCGGCCTCTTCCAGTTCCGTGAGGGCGGGATCCTGCCCGGCGTGGGCGGCCTCCTGCTCGGGGCCGGCCGCTTCCAGTTCCGTGAGGGCGGTCTCCTGCCCGGCGTGGGCGGGCTCCTGCGCCGGGCCGGCGTCTTCCTGCTCGGTGAGGGCGAGGAACGCGGCTTCCAGCGGCGAGACGAGCGGAGCCAGTTCGCGTACTGCGATGCCGGCGCGTACGACGCGGGCCACGAGGTCGTCGAGGGCCGCGACCTGCGCGCGGACCACGATGATCTCCTCGTCGCCGCGTGCGACGGCGTCGGAGTCGTCCACCACGGCGACTCCGGGCGTCTCCGACGCGACAGCGCGGGCGGCGGGGGTGTCCGAGGTGCGCAGCCGGTAGTCGAGCACGCGGCTCTCGTCGGAGAGCTTGTTCAGCGGGCCGGAGAAGACGACGCGGCCGGTCGAGAGGATGGTGACCTCACTGCACAGCGCCTCGAGGTCGTCCATCCGGTGGCTGGAGAGGATGACGGTGGCGCCGCCCGCGGCGAGCCGGTTGAGGACGCCGTGCACGTGCTTCTTACCAGCCGGGTCGAGGCCGTTCGCCGGCTCGTCGAGCACCAGCAGCCGCGGCTTGGTCAGCAGCGCGGCGGCCAGGCCGAGCCGCTGCCGCATGCCGAGCGAGAAGCCGCGGACCTTGTCGTCGGCGACCTCGGTCAGCCCGACCTCGGCCAGCGCCTCGTCGATGCCCGCGCCGCGCGCGTCCCGGTGCCGCAACGCAGCGAGCGCCGCCAGGTTCTGCCGCGCGGTGAGGGTCGGGTAGAGGCCTGGTCCGTCGACGAACCCGGATACACCGTACGGAGCGGACAGGGCGCGGCCGACCGGGGTGCCGAGAATCTCCAGCGTCCCCTCGTCGGCGACGGCAAGCCCGAGCAGCAGGCCGAGCAGCGTGGTCTTCCCCGCCCCGTTCGGCCCCACCAACCCGTGTATCTGACCCTGCGCCACGTTCACATCGATATGGTCGAGTGCCACGACATCACCAAAGATCTTGGTGATCCCGCGGCCCCGCACCGCGATCGTCTCCATGAGTCCCTCTCTGAGCGCGGCTTAAGCCGGCTCTCAGGAACCTAGGGACGGCGTATGACGCACAGCCTTGATTCGGCTGAATGGTGAGGGAACGCCAGCGAACCTTGGGGAGATGCGAGACCCGCCCCGGTCGGATGAATCCGATCGGGGCGGGTCGGTGAACGGAGGCCTAACGGCTAGTGGAGCTGCGAATTCGTCTCCCACGGCACGAGCTTCAAGGAGCTGGAGCGCCGGGTCGCCGCCGGCACAGACGCCTGAGCCGCTTCTACGCGTCCTCCTCTTCCTGCTCGAACTCACTCCGCGTCCACGGCGCACCTGGCTTTTCGCGCTCCGCCACCCAGCCCGGCGGCAGGTCGGCGAGCGCGGCGAGTTCGGGGTGCAGTTCGATAAGGCACATCATGCAGGCGACAGCGGCGTACTCGGGTTCGATCGGGCTCACGGCGTCGAGCGCCTGCCACCAACCGTCGTGGTCGTGCGTGACGCGACTCGGCGGCTCCGCTCCCGTCAGCAGCGTGCGATGGGCGACCACGCCGAGGTTCGACGGGAACGTGCCGCCTTCGAACGGCCACTCCGGGTGCGGCTCGACTCCCTGGTGGCCGTGGCCGTGGGCGTGTCCGGGTCCGTCGTCAGAAGCGCTCTCGGCGCCCGGCAGGTCGCCGGGGTCGAGGCTGCCAAGCTTCTCGCGCAGATCACGCCACGTACGGCCCGCGCCGTCGGCCGCCCAGCGATCGAGAACACCCTGCGCGGCCGGTGCGTCAGGGGCGGCCAGCAGCAGGCCGTGATCGCCAGCCGACGCGGCGTCGGGGACCATCTCAACCCTTCCCTCGCTCTCGCTGCGGCGGTGCAGGACCATACTCGACATCGACTCGACCGCGAGCCCCGCGGCCTCCGCCACATCGCTCAGCGCTTCGAGATCGGCCGCCTTGCCGCACGACACGCTCACCTGAAACGTCGCCTTGTCGGACGGCTTCCAGAGCAGCAGTTCGTCGAAGACGGGATACCGCTGGCCGTCCACGACTCGCTCGCCGTTGGGCGCGCCATCGTGCACGACGATCTCGCCGAACCGCCGGTCGGTGAACGGAATCGACAGGACGCGGGCGCGAGTGGGGCAGATGCGCCGAACCCACACGACCTCGGGCCGCGGGCCGACCAGGCGCACACATGCGGTGCCGAAGTCGCCCTCGATCTCGCCGTCGCCGGCCGGAAGAGTGATCCCGTAGTCGGTCCACGCCTGACGCGCGACCGTCCAGTCACCCTGGATCGTCGCGGCGATCGCGAGGTTCCAGAACGCCGGATCCCCCTTGCCGGGCTCGGACCGCGCGGCAGCCTCACGGCCGAGCTCGAAGGCCTTCGCCCAGTTGCGCTGGAACTTGAACGCGAGCGCCGCGTCGAACCACCATTCGCCGCTCTCCGGCTCGTCCGGGCACAGCGCAAGCAGCTCCTCGTAGCGCGCCGCAGCCACATCCCACTGCTCGGCATCCCATGCCGCCCGCGCCTGATCGAGTAGTGCCATCTCGTTCGCTTCCACGCCGTCCCGCCCTCGTCCAGCCTCAAGATATCCGTGCAGGACACCCTAGATCACCACTCCGACACCAGGCATTCGCGCGGACTCTGTCGGCTCGCACCACTATCGGCCGATCAGGCTTCGTCGTCTGGGTAAAGCACTGGATCGACGACATCGACTGGTGGAACATTCAGCCCGACGACGGATAAGCGGTTACCGGGGAGATCACGCATGTCTGGATTGGAATCGTTCTCCGCTCGCTCGCTCTCGCGGCTGCTCGACGAGCACTGGGGCCTGCCTGAGGCCGAGATCACCGCGCATGAGGGCGGGATGAGCTCCTTGACGTGGGTCGTACGGCATGGTGGTGAGCGCCGGCTCGCGAAGGCTGTCTCGGCCGAGCGGTACGGTCGGCGCTTCGCGGCGGGGCTTGCCGCGGCCAGCCGGCTTACTGAGGCCGGGATTCCGGCCGGAGCTCCGGTTCCCGCGAGTGACGGCGCGCTGACCGTCGAGTACGACGGGACGGCGCTCGCGTTGCTGTCGTGGGTCGACGGAGACGCCGTCGAGCAGAACACGACCGAGGGTATGCGGCTGATCGGCAATACTCTGGCACGCGCGCATCTCGCGCTCGGGAGCTCCCCGGGGAAGCCGGACATCGAACCGCGGCACGACCCTTCACGCCTTTACCTGGGCGTGCGTCCGTGGATCCGGCCCGCGATCGCTTCGGCGCACGCGGCGGTCGAAGCACTGGATCCCGAAACGCTGACTTGGGGTCCCCTGCACGGCGATCCGGCGGCTGAGGCATTTCTTCGCGACCCCGCCTCGGGGGAGGTCGGCTTGATTGATTGGGGCGCGTACACCGTGGGGCCGCGTGTGTTCGATCTCGCATCCGCCGTGATGTACGCGGGCAACCTCGATCGTGCACGGCCGTTGATCGAGGCGTACATCGATGCGGGGGCCTTGAGCGGGGCGGAGGTGGATCGAGCGCTGCCCGCGATGCTCGGCTGGCGGTGGGCGAGTCAGGCCTATTACTTCGCGTACCGGATCGCGGCCGACGACAGGACCGGGATCGCCGATCCGGCCGAGAACGAGCGAGGGCTCGCGGATGCGAAGGCCTACCTGGCGCCGCCGGAGATCCGCGCGTATGAGGCCGCTGACGAGAATGAATGGGTCCGTTGCCGGGCAGTCGCGTTCCTCGACACCTCCTACTACGACGCGGTCGAGCCGGTTAAGCCGACGGTCGAGGCCGACGAGGTCATCGACCTGGTTGCCGTCGATGACGGTCATATCGTTGGAATTCTGGATATAGCCGTCCGAGGTGACCTGGCCACGATCGAGACGCTGTGTGTGCACCCGGAGTATCGGCGGCTTGCGATCGCTACGCGGCTTCTCTGGGAAGGCATCGCACGGCTCGAACACACGCCGGCCCGTATTCTCGACGCGTGGACCAGGGAGGACCGGGCGGCGTTGGAGTGGTACGCGGCGCGAGGATTCGTCGAGGCGGAGAGCTTCCTGCACGTGTACTCGGGATTGGGCGCGGAGAACACGGCGCGGATGACCGAATTCCGTGCTCCCTACCGGCCGATTCTGATCTTCGCGGCGGCGCCTCGCGAACATGAGACGAAGGCCAGGGCCGAATTCCAGCGCGTTTATGTGTGCCGACGGTTGTTGCGGCAGCTCGCGTAAGGTGCGGGCGACTGGTCGGGGATAGACGAGGGATGGTATCTGTCGTCGGGTGAAGCTCTGTATTGCTAGGGTGCTTCGCCATGGAGAGTGTGGGGCTCGACGCCGGCGCGGAAAGGGCGCGCCCGGATTTCGGGGCGTACTTCGCCGAGTATCACCGCGAAGTGTGCACGCTGGCGTACCGCCTGTGCGGCGACCGGGCCGTGGCCGAGGAGGTCACGGCGGACGCGTTCGCCGAGGCGTGGCGGGTGTGGGACGAGCTGACCCGCGACGATGCGCCGCCCGCCGAGGAGGCGATGCGCGAGATCGTCGCACGCCTCGTGGAGGGGCGGGCCCGTGGTGCCGCGCGTAAGCCGGCGGCGGCCGACGGGGTCGTACGGGCGGACAGCGGACGGATCCGGGCGCTGCTCGCCGAGCGCATAACCCTGATACCTCCGCAGGACGCGCCGACGGTCCTCATCCCGCGCATCGCCGACCTCGCCGAGGAGGGCTCGGCGGACGAGGATTCCGCCACGCGGTTCCGGCGGCCGATGGTGCTCAGCGCGGTGGTCGGGGTGGGAGCACTCGCGGTGATCGCGGTGATCGCCCTGGCCGCCTCCGGCGGTACCAGCGCCAAGACCTCGAACCAGTCGCCGCTCTCGCTGGCGGCCACCGGCACGATCGCCTCGGCGGTGCCCGGATCGGTGACGAACAGCGCCGTTGCGAGTGGCAGCGCATCCGCTTCGGCTTCGGCGAGCCCGAGCCGCTCCCCCAGCCCGTCGCCCTCGCCGACCCGCACCGCCAGCGCGTCGGCGTCGGCCACCACCGCCACGTCGGCCGCAGCGACCGCGGCCGCGGCAGCTGCGACGACGAGCGCTTCGGCGCCCGACGCGCTGTCCGTTGCCACGGGCGTGACCGGCGGCAACAGCTCCTGGACCGAGCTGAACGTCTCCACTACGGTCAACCAGACTCTCAGCGCACTGACGATCACGATCAATGTCGCCAGCGCCCCGGGCCTGCGCGCGGCCAGCGCCTGGAACTCCGGTGCGGGCGGGCAGTTCAGCGAGACCACGACTCAGAACAACGACGGTTCGATCACTTATACGTTCTCGCTGAACTCGGGTCAGCAGGTCGGCTCGGGCAGCAGCATCTCGTTCGCCGCGCAGTTCAGCCACAACAACCGCGGCTGGTCCGCGTCCGCCGACACATACGCCGTCTCCGCCACGGTCGCCTCGTCCGGGGCGACCGCGAGCTACGGCGGCTCGTTCTAGGCCGCCGTAACCCGGCGTAGGCACCATCCCTAACGCTTGCCCTCGGGCCGCGCCGCCTCCACTGCGTCGGCGTGCGCCCGCGCGCCGTCGCGCGCGGCACCGGCGATCACGCCTTCGATGTCCGCTGCGGGACGGTTTTGGCTGAGCTTCGCCTTGGCCTCGATGCGCGTGATGCGCACCTCGACGCCGACGATGGCGCGCAGTTGGCCGGCGAAGTAGTCGGCGGGCGCGTCGTCGGCGGACCAGGGGTGCTCGCGGCCCGCCTCGTGCCGGTCCGTGAGGCGGCGAACGACGTCTTCGACCCATGCGATGTCGTCGTGCACGATCAGCTCACCGTAGATGTGCGCGGTGACGTAGTTCCACGTCGGCACGACACGGCCGTGCTCGGCCTTCGAGGCGTACCAGGACGGGGTCACGTAGCCGTCGACGCCGTGCACGATGACGAGCGCCTCGCCGATCGCGGGGCGGCGCCAGTGGTCGTTGGCCCGTGCGACGTGACCGAGCAGCGCGCCGTGCTCGCCGCCGTGGTCGGGGTCGAACAGCAGCGGCAGGAACGTGGCGGCGAGACCGTCCTCGGTGGTCGTCACGAGGTCCGCGGCGCGCAGGCCGGACAGCAGCTCGTCGACCGTCTCCGGCGACGCGGCAAAGAACGCTGGCGTATACACGGACCCAGGGTAACCGCCGGGTCGAACCGCTATCACTTACCCGGTGTACGTGCGCCCGGCCTGCGGTGACCGATAGGGTCCGAAAGCCGGGTTGCGCTCGCGCGAGCGACAGGGACGAGGGCGGCCCCGAGGGCGACGACAGCGACAGCGGCTGCGACGACGACGAGGGCAGCGACGGCGACGAGGGCGGAAAACGCACGGGATGGGAGTCGGTGGATGGTGGACGTGGTCGACTTTGACGCGGCGGAACGGCGGATCTGGGCGGGGCGGGCCGAGGCCTTCCGGGACAGCTTCGCGAAACTCTGCGCGCACACCGCGCCCGCACTGCTGGACGTGGTCGGCGCAGGACCGGGCGTCCGGCTGCTCGACGTGGGCACCGGGATCGGCACGGTCGCGGCCGCGGCGTGCGCTCGCGGTGCCGCGGTCACGGCGGTGGATGCGGAAGACAGCATGATCGAGCTGGCGCGGCGCAACGCGCCGGCGGCGGACATCCGGCAGGCGGTGCTCCCCGACCTGCCGTTCGCGGCGGCCGGATTCGACGCCGTGGTGGCGAACTTCGTGGTCAACCACGTCGGGCGTCCGGCAGACGCCGTGGCCGCGATGCGCCGCGTGACCCGGCCGGGCGGCCGCGTCGCGGCGACGATCTGGTGCAGCCCGGCCGGCGCCGGCCACGAACTGCTCGATCGGGCCGTCGAGGCGGCGGGAGCTCACCGGCCCGCCGGCCTGCCGCGCCTCGACCCGCTCGAGGAGTTCCCGCGCACGCGCGAGGGCTTCGCCGAACTGTTCGCGGCGGCCGGGCTCACGGACGTGACCTGCGAGCCGATCAGCTGGGACCACCTCGCCGACCCGGAGGAGTGGTGGGGCGGCGCGGCGGCCGGGGTCGGACTGATCGGCCAGACGATCAGCAGGCAGGACCCGGACACGCTCAAGCGGGTCAAAGCGGCGTACGACGATCTGGCGCGCGAATACGCCGGACCGGATGGCCGGCTCAGGCTCCGCTACCACGCGCTGCTGGCCGGCGGCCGCGCCGTCTGACGCGCTCCGTCGACCACGCGGGCGGCGAAAAGGAGCGGAGCACGTCAGCGTTGCTGCGCTTCGTGCCGATCGTCGTACCAGGACGCGAGCGAAGCGATCACTGCCTGCAGGATTCCTTCGTCCAGAGCGCTCGCGATCATTCCGTCCCCGAATCGCTCACCTCGAATGATCGTGGTCGCAAGACGCACGGCGTCGGCCGGGCTCAACTGCCCGTCGGCGCCGAGCGACGGACGTTCGGCGCGCATCCACGGGTAGAGCGGCGTCACCGCGCCGACCTCACTCAATCGGCGGCACGCGGCATCGACCCGAGCGCCGTACTGCGGATAGCCGCCCGACCAGACGCAGTCGTCGTCCAGGTGCGGTTGGAGGCGGAAGGACTCTGCGAGTCCGGCTAGTGCGTGCCAGGCTTCGGCCTGCACGAGGTCGAGTGCGGCGAGGAGCGTGGCGTCGTCCGGATCGCTGCCCTCGGCCGCCGCGGTCATCGCAGTCATCGCAATACTCTAACGAGCACGAAGACCGACCGCGAAGAGTGCGAGGATGGCCCGCGTGATCACCGGAGTGATGTTCGACTTCTCGCAGACCCTGTTCCGCAGCGAGTCCACCGGGCCGTGGCTGGACGCCGGCCTCGCCCGCATGGGGCTCGAACTCCCGGCCGCGGAGCGTGACGCGCTGGCGGAGCGGCTGCTGGAGAACGGGGCGATGCCGGGCGGCCCGGAGCCGCGGCGGCTGACGGCGGAGCAGCAGGTGCAATGGGACCGGCGGGATCTGGACGCGGAGAGCCACCGCTCGGCGTACGAGGGGCTGACGCACGCTTCGGACCTCCCGGACCCGGCACTGGCGCGAATCCTGTACGACCGGCACATGGAGCCGGACGCGTGGCGGCCCTACCCGGACGCGGAGGCGACGCTGAAGGAGCTGCGCGAGCGCGGGGTGCCGGTGGCGGTGGTGAGCAACATCGGCTGGGACATGCGGCCGATCTTCGAACGATTCGGGTTCGACCGGCTCATCGACGTCTTCGTGCTCTCCTACGAGCACGGCGTGCAGAAGCCCGATCCGGCGCTCTTCCGCGTGGCGCTGGACGCCCTCGGCAAGTCCGGCCCGGAGACGGTGATGGTCGGCGACAATCCGCGGGCGGACGGAGGCGCGACTGCGCTCGGCTGCGCGTTCCACCACGTCGCCCCGATCCCGATCGAGGAGCGCCCCGAAGCCCTCGCCGCCGTCCTCGGCATGCTCGGCTGACCTGCGGGGGGGTGCGGCACGGCGCCTGCGCGCGTGACCGGCTGGATACGATGGGCCGCGTGTCGAACCGCCTGGCCGGCTTGGGCCCGTACTTCGCCGCCGACCGGCACCCGGCGGGCTCCGATCCGGGCGCGCCGTGGCGGTCGATGGCCGAACTGCTGGACACGCCGGACGTGTCGGCGGCCCGAGTCGCGGCGGTACGCGGCTATCTCGCGTCCGCGGGCCGGGTGCCGGAGGCGTCGGTTCCGGTGCGGGTGGCGGCGTCCGTCATGCACCTGGGTCTGGCGGCGCGCACGCTCTCGCCGCTGTTCGCGCTCGCGGTCATGGGACGGGCGATCGGGCCCGTCAGCCTGCGCGAACTGTACTGGCAGCCGGCCCTCGGCAGCACGTTCGCCCTCTCGATCCCGGAGGCGGCCGGTAGTTCGGGGGACGGCGCATCGCTCATTCCGCCGTCGGCGCTCGAACTGTGCCAGGTGGCGAGCGTGTTCGGACTCTCGCAGCGGGTGCTGCGCGGCAACATCGCCTCAGCGCTGACCGGGTCGCACACGGCGCTCGTCAGCGCTGAGCCGGGACTGGCGCGGCGAGCACGCGGGGAACTTGATCGCTGGCTGGCGCAGCCGCTGCTCGCCGACGCGTGGCACATCACGGGTGAAGGACGCTTCCAGCGCCGCAGCTGCTGCCTGATCTACCAGGCGGCGCCCGGCCGCAAGGGCGCGGTCTGCGGCGACTGCATCCTGCTGCGCCCGATCCTGCCCGACTGACGCAACGCCCTACTGACGCGCTGTCCGGCTGACGCACTGGGCGGCTGGCGCACATGGCGGCTGACGCACTGGGCGGCTGGCGCACATGGCGGCTGACGCACTGGGCGGCTGGCGCACATGGCGGCTGGCGCGCTGCGCGACCGACGCACGGAGCGGCTGAGATCCTGCGCGCGATTGTCGCACTGCGCGTAGTCGACCGCAGTCGATCCGCGACCATCAGAGTCCTTATCTGCTACCTGCAGAGACGCCGCTGCCCCGGAGAGCAACCCTTTGATCCAGACCATCGCCTGGTGAGGGCCGCGGCCGCTATCATTGCCCGTACACTCAGCCCGGCCACTGAAGGAGCGGATAGCGTTGCCGCCAGGACGGATCTCGGCCGCGGAGCCGGAGCGCGGGGCCTCGGGGCTCGATGCCGAGGTGGTGGTCGTCGGGGCGGGGCCGGTCGGCTGCTGGCTGGCGGCGGAGCTGCGCGCGGCGGGGGTGGACGCCGTCGTGCTCGAGGCCCGGGAGAGCCGGGTGGCCTGGTCGCGCGGGTTCGTCATCCATCCGCGCACGCTGGAGATCCTCGACTCGCGCGGCGTGGCGCGGCAACTGGTGGACGCCGGGCGCCGCCTGCCGAGCTGGCACTTCGCGATGGGCTCGCGGCGGCTGGATTTCGCCGTGCTGCCCACGGCCTTTCCCTTCGTGCTGATCCAGCCTCAGGCGCGCACCGAGGAGCTGCTCGAAGCGCACCTGAACGCGCACGGCGGGTCCGTGCTGCGCGGGCGGCGGGCCGTGGGGCTGACGCAGTATCCGGACCGGGTCGCCGTGCAGGTCCGGGACGAGGGCGGCGAGCGGACGCTGACCGCACGCTACGTCGTGGGCTGCGACGGGGCGCGCAGTTCGGTGCGGCAGGCCGCGGGGATCGGCTTCAGCGGGAACCCGGACACGATAACCGGTCCCTCCGCGCTGGTGGAGCTCGCCGACCCGCCGCCGCCGGATCAGTACATGCAGACCCGGGAGCAGGGCCAGTTCTTCGCGATCCCGCTGCCGGACGGCCGGTTCGTGGTCTCCACGATCGACCACGCCGTCATGCACGAGGTCGACACGCCGTGGACCGCGGAGATGGTGCGCGCGTCGCTGATCCGGATCACCGGCACGGACTACGGCATGCGGGAACCCGAGAGGGTCTCCACGCTCGGCAACTCCGCGAAGCAGGCGCACCGCTACCGCGACGGCAGGGTCCTGCTGGCCGGGGACGCGGCCCACGTGCACTTCCCGATGGGCGGGCAGGGCATGAACCTGGGGATACAGGACGCCCACAACCTCGCCTGGCGGCTGACCGCCGCGGTGCGGGCCGAGCGGGCCGGCGCGCCCGTCCCCGACACGCTGCTCGACGGGTACGAGGCGGAGCGGCGGCCGGTCGGCGAGCGGGTGCTGGAGGACGTGCGGGCGCAGATGGCGCTGGTCGCGGCGACGGGCGCGGACGGGGCCGCCCTGCGTGCCCGGTTCGACGCGCTGCTGCACGAGCACCCGGAGGTGAACCGGCAGTACGCGCTGCGGCTGTCCGGGCTCGACGTCCGCTACCCGGCGGCGGATGCGGTGGCATCGGCGGGGACTGCGGAGGCAGATGCCGAAGCGTCGGCGGGAACTGCAGAGGCAGATGCCGCGGCATCGGAGGAGGCTGCGAAGACTGCGGCGTCGGAGGAGGCCGCGGAGACTGCGGCGTCGGCGCCGGCGTCGGCTCCGGCGCCGGAGCTGACGGACGGAGATCCGCGGGTCGGCGCCCGGGTGCCGGACCTGGTGCTGGCGACGGCCGACGGCGAGGCCCGGCTCTACGACCTGCTCCGCGAGGTGGGGGCGGGGCGGTTCGTGCGGCTGCGGCTGGGCGACGGGTCCGCCGTCGGCTCGACGGACGTCGCCACCTCGACGTACGGCGTCGGCTCGACGTACGGCGTCGGCTCGGCGGACGGCGTCGGCTCGGCGGACGTCGCCGCCTCCACGGACACCACCGCCTCCACGGCCGGAACGGACGACGCGGATCCCAGCCGGACGGTGGCGGACATCGCGGCGCTGTCGGTGCGCGGTCCCGAGTGGGCGCTGCGCGCCGGCTGGGATCTCGCGGAGGCGGTGTTGATCCGTCCGGACGGGCACGTCGCCGGGATCAGCGCTCCCACGAGCGCGTTCGGCTAGCATGGGTCTGCTTTCCGGAGCCGCTGAGCGGATCATCGGCGCGGCCCACACCGTGCACCACCCGGACGCGAGAGAGTAGGCCACGCCGATGGCGAACACGGACGGGCGGGAGTCCGCCGGGCACGCGGACGACGCGCAGGGCGCGCCGCCGGGCGCGGAGGGCGCCGACCGGCCGATCGACGCGGCCGAACTCGATCGGATCTGCCTGCACAACCTGCTCTCCGCGTGCGCCGACATGATCTACTTCAAGGACCGCGACTCCCGGTTCCTGAAGGTCAGCCGGAGCGCGGCGGAGTTCACCGGCGCGATCGACCCGACGGACATGGTCGGCAAATCCGCCTGGGACTACTTCACCCCGGAGCACGCCACCGCCGCGTGCGAGGCCGAGCGCGAGATCATGCGCACCGGCCAGGCGCTCAACGACATCGAGGAGCCGCACCTGCGTCCGCACACGGACGCCGAGGAGACGCTGAGCGCCAGCAAGCAGCCGCTGCGCGACTTCGACGGCCGGATCATCGGCACGTTCGGGATAAGCCGCGACATCACCTCGCGCAAGATCGCCGAGCGGGAGCTGATCGCGCGGACCAACGAGCTGGACCGGATCGGCGCGGAGCTGCGGACGCTGATCGACACCAGCCCGGACCCGATGACCCGCTACGACCGGGAGCTGCGCGTCCTGTACGCGAACCCGGCCGCGCAGGAGATGATCGGCAAGACCTCGCAGGAGATGCTCGGCCGCACCAGCCGGGACCTCGGCGAGCCCGAGGACTTCGTGCAGGAGTGGCAGCAGGCGCTGCGGCACGTGCTGCGCACTGCCGAGCCGGCCGAGCGCGAGTTCAGCGTCGTGATAGCGGGCCGGCAGCGCTACCTGCACACCCGCTTCGTGCCCGAGATCGGCGAGGACGGCGACGCGCGGAGCGTGCTCGCGGTCAGCCGGGACCTCACCGAGCGCCGGCGGATGGAGGAGGCGCTCGCCGAGCGGGCCGTGCGCGATCCGCTGACCGGCCTGGCCAACCGCACGCTGCTGGTCAGCCGGATCGAGCAGGCGATCGAGCTGGCCGGATCCCGGCCAGGCCGGCCCGCCGTGCTGTTCCTCGACCTGGACCGGTTCAAGCTGGTCAACGACAGCCTCGGGCACGCCGCCGGGGACGAACTGCTGGTCGCGGTCGGCGAGCGGCTGCGCGAGACCGTGCGCCGCGGCGACCTGGTGGCGCGCTTCGGCGGGGACGAGTTCGTGATCCTGTGCGAGGACGTTCAGGGGCGCGCCGAGGCGGCCGCGCTCGCCGACCGGATCTGCCGCTGCCTGGTGCGGCCGTTCGAGTGCGAGGGCACCCCGATCCACGTGCGCACGAGTATCGGCATCGCCCTCGCCGACGACGAGGGCGCCACCGCGGACGCACTGCTGCGCGAGTCCGAC
Source organism: Actinospica acidithermotolerans (assembly GCF_018139625.1). Taxonomy (GTDB): domain Bacteria; phylum Actinomycetota; class Actinomycetes; order Streptomycetales; family Catenulisporaceae; genus Actinospica; species Actinospica acidithermotolerans. The sequence goes on from NZ_JAGSOH010000087.1 coordinate 17,229, forward strand.
GCGGCGATGTACCAGGTCAAGGCGTCCGGCGGCGCCTCGGGCGGGTACGGGTTCTTCGAGGCCGCCGTGCACGAGCGGGCCATGCGCCGGATCGACATGGAGCACCGGCTGCGCGAGGCCGTCGAGGGCGGCGAGTTCAGCCTCGTCTACCAGCCGGTCGTCGACATGTCAGACGGGCGCACCGTCGGCGCCGAGGCGCTGCTCCGCTGGCGGCACCCGGAGCGCGGCCCGCTGCCGCCGTCCGAGTTCATCGAGATCGCCGAGGAGACGCACCTCATCCAGCCGATCGGCCGGTGGGTGCTGGACGAGGCCTGCCGGCAGCTCGCCGCCTGGAACGCCATACAGCCTGCCGGGGCTCCCGAGCTGACGATGGCGGTCAACCTCTCCAACCGGCAACTCTCGCACCACCGCGGCCTGGTGAACGAGATCACCGAGGCGGTCGAGCGGCACGGCGTCGCGCCGCGGCAGATCTGCCTCGAGGTCACCGAGACCGCCGTGCACGAGGCGTCCGGCTCGGCGCGCTCGGCGCTCACCGCGCTGTCCGCCGCCGGATTCCAGATCGCGCTGGACGACTACGGCACCGGCTACTCCTCGCTGATCCACCTGCGCGACATCCCGGTGGACGCGCTGAAGATCGACCGCGTGTTCGTCGACGGACTCGGCCGCCACCGCGGCGACGACGCGATCGTCGTCGCCGTGATCACGCTCGCGCACGCCCTCGGCCTGCGCGCCATCGCGGAGGGCGTCGAGACGCCCGAGCAGCGCACGCGGCTGACCGAGCTCGGCTGCGACCTCGTGCAGGGATACCTCTACTCCGAACCGGTGAGCGGCGCGGAGTTCGAGAAGCTGCTGGTCTGACCGAACCCGCGGACCGCCCGGGCGGGTCGACTGCCCGGAAGGTCCGGATGGCCCGGACGGTCGGACGGCCCGGGCGATTCGGACTGACTTAGTCCCGGACAGCCTCAGTCCCGGACCGCCTTAGTCCCGGACCGCCTCAGTCCCGGACCGCCTCAGTCCCGGACCGCCTCAGTCCCAGACAGCCTCAGTCCCAGACGACCGCCTCAGTCCCGATCGGACGGCCTCAGTCCCCAGACGGCCCTACTCGGAGTCGTCCAGCCGGAAGCCGACCTTCACCCCGACCTGGTACTCCGCGATCCGGCCGTCCTCGATCCGGCCGCGGACCTCCGTCACCTCGAACCAGTCGAGGTTGTGCAGCGTCTCGCCGGCCCGCGCGACCGCCGTGCGGACCGCGGCGTCGACCCCCTCCGCTGAGGAGCCGACCACCTCGGTCACCCGGTACACCTGCCCGCTCATGCGCCCTCCTCCACAGCCGTCGGACCGCGGGCCCGGTGCCCGCTGTAGCCCGCAGCCTCCACGCTAAGCGCGCCCGGGGTTTCGCGCCCGGCGGCCGGGTCCGGCACGCGTATCCAGGGGGTGGCGTTCGGGCGGCCGGTGCCCGATGCTTCGTGTATGGATACCTCCGGCGGCAACGGCGCCGTCTTCTCCTACGCGTCCGGGACCGGCTCCGTGCCGCTGCTCGGCGAGACGATCGGCGAGAACCTCCGGCACACCGCCGAGCGCCACCCGGCGCGCGAGGCGCTCGTGGACGTGGCCGCCGGACGGCGCTGGACCTACGCCGAGTTCGACGCGGCGGTCGACGAGCTCGCCCGCGGCCTGCTGGCCCGGCGGATCCGGAAGGGCGACCGGGTCGGCATCTGGGCGCCCAACTGCGCCGAATGGGTGCTCACCCAGTACGCCACCGCCCGGATCGGCGCGATCCTGGTCAACATCAACCCGGCGTACCGGACGCACGAGCTGGACTTCGTCGTGCGCCAGTCCGGTCTGAGCCTGCTGATCAGCGCGGCCTCCTTCAAGACCAGCGACTACCGGGCGATGATCGCCGAGCTCGGATTCGAGCAGACGGTGTTCATCGGCGAGGCGGGCTGGGACGGTCTGCTCGCGGCCGGGCAGGAGGTCGATCCGGCGGAGTTGCACGAGCGTGAGGCGACGCTCGCGTTCGATGATCCGATCAACATCCAGTACACCTCCGGCACCACCGGATTCCCCAAGGGCGCGACGCTCTCGCATCACAACATCCTGAACAACGGGTTCTTCGTCGGCGAGGGCGTCGGCTACACCGAGGCCGACCGCGTCTGCCTGCCGGTGCCGCTCTACCACTGCTTCGGCATGGTGATGGGCTGCCTCGGCGCGACCTCGCACGGAGCCTGCATCGTGCTGCCCGCGCCCGGCTTCGACCCCGAGGCCACGCTCGACGCGGTCCAGGCCGAGCGCTGCACCTCGCTCTACGGCGTGCCGACCATGTTCATCGCGGAACTCGGCCATCCGCGCTTCGCCGAGTTCGACCTCTCCACCCTGCGCACCGGGATCATGGCCGGCTCGCCGTGCCCGATCGAGATCATGAAGCGGGTCGCGGACGAGATGCACATGAGCGAGGTCGCGATCTGCTACGGGATGACGGAGACCTCCCCCGTCTCGACGATGACCCGGCGCGACGACAGCCTGGCGCGGCGCACCGAGACCGTCGGCCGCGTCATGCCGCACCTCGAGGTCAAGATCATCGACCCCGACACCGGCCGGGTGCTGCGGCACGGCGAACCCGGCGAGCTGTGCACGCGCGGGTACTCGGTGATGCTCGGCTACTGGCAGGAGCCTGACAAGACCGCCGAGGCGATCGACGCGGCGCGCTGGATGCGCACCGGCGACCTGGCGACCATGGACGCCGAGGGCTACGTGAACATCGTCGGCCGGATCAAGGACATGGTGATCCGCGGCGGCGAGAACATCTACCCGCGCGAGATCGAGGAGTTCCTCTACAGCCACCCGGACGTGGCCGACGTGCAGGTGATCGGCGTGCCGGACGAGAAGTACGGCGAGGAGCTGATGGCCTGGATCGTGATGCGCCCGAACGCCGAACCGCTGACCGCGCAGCGGCTGCGCGCCTTCTGCGAAGGCCGCCTCGCGCACTACAAGATTCCGCGCTACGTCCACATCGTCGACGGCTTCCCGATGACCGTCACGGGCAAGGTGCGCAAGACCGAAATGCGGCTCCTTAGTTTGGATGTGGTTGAGTCTAAGGCCCGCTGAAGGGGGCTCTAAGGCCGCTGTGGGCAGCTCTGAGGTCCGCGGGGGGTGCTCTGCGGGCGGTTCGGTTTTGGGTGCGGCGCGCGGGGAGGGCTGGTGAGACCGATGGCTGGTTCGCGCCGATAGCATTGCGGGGCATCGCGCGAGACGAACTGGCGGAGGATCCTTGTCACCTACCGAGCCGCGGGCCGGATACGCCGTCTTCGACATCGAAACCACCGGATTCCGGTTGCACCCCGATTCGATCGTCGAGATCGCCGTCGTGCACGTGGACGTCGACGGCGGGATCACCGGCACCTGGGACACGTTGCTGCGGCCCCTCGACGGTGAGGTAGGTCCGAGCCACGTGCACGGGATCACCCGGAGCATGGTGAGCCGGGCCCCGTCTTTCGGCGACGTCGCCGACCAGCTCTACGCGCTGTTCGCGGACCGGATCCCGGTCGCGCACCGCATCGCGCAGTTCGACGGCCGTTTCCTCAATGCGCACTTCGCCTGGTCCGGCATCGACACGGACGCGTTCACCCGCGGGCTGTGCACGTGGAAGCTGGCGAGCACGCACCTGCCGATCCCCAACCACAAGCTCAACGACTGCTGCGACCACCTCGGCATCGAGCTGAACGACGCACACCAGGCGCTGACCGACACGACCGCGACAGCGCACCTGCTCGGCCACTTCATCCGGTCGGGCCAGTGCGCCACGACCGGCGCGACCGTGATCCCGCAGCGCGGCCAGGTGGCCGCGAGCGCCGGGACGGCGTTCTTCCCGCGTCAGCCGCGCGGCTTGTGAGCGCGCGGGCTGCGGGCGTCAGGACTGGACCGTGCCGCCGGCGAAATCGGCCGCGAACTGGCGCTCGATGAGCGAGCAGTCCACGGGGTCGCGCAGGACGATGCCGAGCTCACGGTTACGCGTGAGCGAGTTGGCGGTGTAGTTCATCGAGCCGATCTCGACGGCCTGGTCCGCCAGGCCGACGTCGGCGATGACGGCCTTCGCGTGGATGTACAGCCCGGTCGCCGAGGAGTAGCCGACGGCCTTGCCTCCCGCGCTGACCACCTTCGCGATCGACGACGCGTATTGCGAAGGCGACTCGACAACGATGCGCACGGTCACGCCCGCCTTGGCCTTCGCAGAAATCGCGTCGACGACAGCCGCGTCGTTGAACTCCTCGCTCTCGACGTCGAGGGTCTTGTGCGCGCCGTCGATGACGGACAGGACGCGGGACTGCGCGGTCGTCGGGGACCAGAGCAGGTCGTCGGCGTCGCCGGGAGTGGTCGATGTGTGCGCGTAGTCGGCGTCGAAGACCGAGACGATCGCCTTGACGTCCGCGGCGTCCGAGTCGAAGTAGCCGTAGTCGCGGGTCTCGGAGTAGTACTTCGAGGTCAGGTTGCCGGTCAGGATCAGCGACTCGCGTCCGTCGACGGTCACGTCCTTCTCGTGCGTGTACTGGAACGCGGATGACGACCAGACGACGCCGACCCCGGCCGCCGTCAGCGTCGAGTACGCAGACTCGTTGGTCCGCGATTCCTTCTGATCCAGGATGACGCGTACGTCCACTCCCGCCTTCTTCTTGGCGATCAGGTCATTGACGACGGTGGTGTCGCTGAGCTCATACATGGTCATGTCGATGCTGGAGCGCGCCGACTCGATGAACTGGTCGATCCGCGGCTCGCTCGTCGTACCGGTCGCGAACACGAACGCGGCGCTGCTCCCGGTGACCGTGCCGGTACCGCCACCGCCCCCGCTGCCACTACTGCCGTTGCTGCTGCCGTTGCCACCGCCGGCGCCGCCGAGGCCGTGCACGCTCTCGCCGTGGCCGCGCAGGTACGCGTAACCGCCGAATATCAGCGCGATCAGCAGGACGAGCACTCCGTACCCGCCGCCGCCCGAGCGCCTCCTGCTGCGCGAACTTCTTGTGCTGCGCGTTCTCTTCCGGGCCATGGCCTCCGGGTACCCGGATCGCGCATGAAACCACGCCCCGCGGGGCAACCGGCAGTATCCGTACCCTGAAACACGTATCGAAAGGGACAAATCATCATGGGTGTCATAGCCGCGGTCCTGTTCGCGATCGCCTTTCTGATCCACGGCACCGGGACGTCGACGAACGTCTGGTTCGATCCGACCAGCCTCCTGTACGCCGGCCTCTGCTGCCTCGCGCTGCACCTGCTCGGCGTGGGCACCGGCTGGTACTCGCGCCCTCGCCGCCGCCGCTGAGGAAGGACTGACCGCGCGCTCGGCGTCGATCGCTTCACCCGCTCCGGGCGGCCGCACGTCGAAGAGGCCGAACGCGGCCGCCGAGGACGTGCTGCCGCTCGTCGCGGGTGCTCGCTAGACGGCGCTGAAGCCGTTCAGCGCGGCCGTGGGTTCGTACGTGGCGGAGTCCCAGGCGCCCATGTCGTACGTGTCGAACGGCGTCATCACCTCGGGCTCCCAGTACAGCAGACCCTGGCCACCGTTCGCGACCAGCGCCTTCAGGTAGGCCTGCAGGGCGTCCTCGGTACTGGTCGCCTTGGTGACGGCGCCGCCGAACTCGACCTGCATGAAGGGCTTGCTGTAGGCGTTGGAGATCTCGGCCATGTTCGCCACGATGCCGGCGGCGTACGCGGCGCTGCCGTAGGACGAGAAGCCGTTCCAGTCCCAGGTACCGCCGTGGCCGGCGAAGGCGTCGAAGAAGGTCGTCATGGAGCTGCAGTTCTGCGGCTGCGCGAGGTGGATCATCACGTTCGTGCTCGGGAACACCTCCTTGACCATGTCGTGCGCGGCGTTGAGCAGGCCTGTCATCTGAGCCGGATTGGAGACGGAGCCGATCGGATGGCAGATCCCCGAGTTGATCTCGTTGCCGATCTGCACCCACCTGGGCGTGACGCCGTTTGCCTTGATGACGTTCATCGTGTGGTACACGTACGTGTACATGGCGCTGAGCATCTCGAAGTAGGTCATGCTCGCCCATGCGGCGGGCGGGTTCTGCACGCCGACCGAGTTCCAGGTGTCGCCGAAGTGGTAGTCGATGTTGACGTCCATCCCGGCGTCCTTGACGCGCACCGCCATCGCGGCGGTCTCACTGATGCTGCAATGTCCGTTAGCCGGGTCGCTGGACGGGTTGACCCAGGTGCGCAGCCGCACCGCGGACATCCCGTAGCCCTTGAGGATTGTGAGGATGTCCTCCTTCACCCCGCCGGAGTTGAGCCAGGAGTAGCCCTTGGCCTCCATCTGGGGGACCCAGCTGACGTCGGCGCCCTTGGAGAACGTCGTCGCCGCCTCGGCCTGTCCGCCGCCGACTTCTCCGAGCCCGCCGAGGGCCAGGGCCCCCGCGCCGAGCCCGCCGGCGCGCAGCAGGTGCCGCCGGCTGATCGAGATCTCGTTCATCACGCTCCTTTGCCGTGAACGCTCCCAGAGAAGCTAGCGGTGATTCACCGCACTGGCAAGGCATTCGCCCGAGACACTCCTCTGATATGACAGCCACATTCATGGGAGCGATCCCAGAGCATCTGACAGCCGACTACCGTCCAAAGCCGACCACGGATGCGGTCGAGCCGCCGACGACGTACGCGCGTTGTCCCGAACGCACGCGCGTTGTCCGGAACGTTGGTTGACCGCGGCGCGCCCGACGCGCGCCGCGGTCAACCAACGGAAGGCCGGCAACTTCGGCGGCCGGCTTCCTACGTCAGCAACCTGGCCTTCGCCGTCTGGTACTCCTGCTCGGTGAGGTGGCCGTCCTCCTTGAGCTTGGCCAGCTTGGCGAGCTGATCGGCCGTGCCCGGCGCGGACGCAGCCGCCGCCTCGTCCGTGCCGGTGCCCGCCGCCTGCCGGACGTAGTCCTTGAACGCCGCGTCCGCCTGCGCCCTGGCCTCGGCGTCCCGGCGGGCCATCGACCCGCCGCGCGCGATCAGGTACACCAGCACGCCGACCAGCGGCAGCAGGATCACGAACACCAGCCAGCCGGCCTTGCCCCAGCCGTTCATGTCGCTGCGGAAGATGTCGGTGATGATCTTGAACAGCAGGAAGAACCACAGGACCCACAGGAAGAACTCGAACATGGTCCAGAAAACGTCGAGCAGGGGATAGCCGGTCATCGTCGTCTACTCCTCAGTTCGTGCTCCGCCCGCGGGACGGTCGCAAGCGCTGTACCAGACGTATCACCCCCGCGGTGGCCCCGCGCCGCGCGTGAGCCGTTCGGAGGACCTAAGGCCCCGTCACCCGAACGGACGCAGCCGCCCCGGAGCCGACCTCGAAGCATCCGGAGCTTTCGTCCCGGAATTCTTTCCGATAAATACGCGGGATTAAATCATCGAGTAACGCGGTTCCGTAGCGAACGTCGCGGGCAACCATCCGAGAGGCATTAAAAACCATGTGTTCCGTAGAATTAGTCACGGTGTTCCCGCTGCGAGACGATTCGCGTCATCATGCCCGTCACCAGGATTTCCCCGTGTTCTCGCAACGCGTCCACGAGGAGACGAATTAAATCAAGAGGCGAATCGATTCCCGGACTTCCCGCGGAGTCCTGCGGGGCGGGAATGAAGATGACGGTGATGCCGGGCTCGGCCGCCCGGCGCGTCTCGCTTGACTCGGCCCCTCCCGACGTGCCCTCGTGCCTTCCCCGGTAGGCCCGCTGGCGGCAGGCGGTGGAGCAGTACAGCCGCGGCCGTCCCGCGCCGTGGACCTCGGGAAGCTCTCCCCCACACACGGCACAGCCCATCACTACTCCCCTTTTGTCACAAGGCGTTTATTAACGTCACGAGACGCAATGTCGTCCGTGCCGTAACGTATCCTGCCCGCCCCGTGTCGAAATGGCCCTACGCCGAGCGGGTGAAAGATCATCGGCCGATTGACACTCCTGATCAGGAATGTTGTTCTGGAATCGCGGCAACGAAACAAGGAATCGATGACCGCCGGATATCCGCGGATAAGCGGAAGCCGTATTTCCAGGAATAGGAGAGCACCATGACCGAGTACACCCTCGCGGTCCAGAACAACTCGAGCAACTACGTCGACTTCTGCGTCTACCAGACGGCTCCCGACCTCGGTCTGGGCATCGCCGTGCAGACCCTGGCGTGGTTCGTCGAGCCGGCCTATCCCACCACCAACGTCGTCTTCACCTGGAACACCTCGTACTCGTTCGTCTGGTCCAACGCCGGCCCGCTCTCGCCCGGTGTGGTCTTCTACGCCAGCCAGGCCTGGGACGCCGACCCGATGAACCCGGCCATGCAGGGCGCGCAGCTGACGTACTCGGCGGGCGCGTACAACTTCCAGCGGCAGCCCGCTAGCCCGGACCACTACGCCGGAAACCTCTACATCGATGAGGGGGGCGACGTGCCGCTGAACGACGCCAGCGTCGGTATCGGCATGTCGGGCTCCGGCACCTGCGCGGTCGACGCGCAGCCCAACCAGCACCTCGTGTTCACCCCGCACCCGAAGTACTGGCTGGTGGCCGGCAAGTTCCAGCGCGGCCAGGTCATCGACGTCGCGGAGCTCAGCAACCCGGTCGCCGTCGAGTTCTACGGCGCGCAGACCACGAAGTCCTACGAGCTCACGATGGACAACACCTTCCAGCCGACGCTGCTCAGCGCGTAGATGCGGACCTTCATCAGCCGGTGGCGGGCGCGCCGCGCCCAGGCGGCCCGCCTCTGGCACCCGTGCCCGCATCCCTCCTTGTACCCGTACATCCCCGCACAGAGAGAGAGCCCCGACATGACCACCATCGACCTCCCGCCGCACCCCGACCCCGACCCCGACGACCACGACCTCGACGCCGGCCCGGACCACGACTTCGCGGACCCGAACCGGCCGACGCCGAGCGCGCCGCAGTTCCAGCCGGCCCCGCCGGTGCCCGAGAACGCCCTGCCGCAGGCGATCTTCCCGCAGTACCCGCTGGCCGTCGTCGACCACCCGAGCGCGAGCCCGCTGTGGCGCAACGTCGGCCGGATCGAGAGCGCCGCCGGCTCCACCAGCAGCGGCATGCTCGTCTACACCGGCGAGTCCGTCGGCATCGTCACCTGCGCACACGCGCTGTACAAGAACGACACCCTGATTTACGGCGCGTTCTCCCCCGCGTACGGCTCCACGGACCCGTCGATCGCCAGCATCTACTTCGAGGTGCAGGACATGCTCGTCTGCCCGGACTACTCGGGCCCGGGGGATCACCCGAACGACTGGATCGTGATCCGCGTGAACGACCTTCCGGACGGCCTCGATGTGGCCACCATGCCGCGACTGCTGCCGATCGCGTTCGCCGAAGTCAACGGCCGCGACGTCAGGGTCACCGGCTACCCGAAGCCCGCGAACGTCATGAAGTACGCCGTCGCGCCCGCTATCTCCGCCGGGAACAACACGCACCTGGTGGGCTACAAGGCGAGCACCGACAGCGGATCCAGCGGAGGCCCCGTCATCCTCGAGAGCACCGTCGGCACGGCGCGGCCCAGGCTCGTCGCCATCCACACCGGCAGCGACGACGCGACTCAGCCGACCTTCAACGAGGGCGTGCTGCTCACGGCGCCGATCGTCGACCAGATGATCCGCTTCCTCGATGCCAACTAATCGGCCGCGCGGGTAGCGGCGGACGGCGAGTGCACGCGCCGTCCGCCGCTACCCGCGCGTTCCGGCTCATCCCTGCCGCCCAACGCGTTCCGGATCGCCGCAGCTGCACCCGCACGCCCAAACCGGTGCGGGGCATATGGTTCAGGTCCAGGCAGGCTCGTCGGCGCCCCACGTTCCGCCGGCGCTCGGATAGTCGACAGCGCGCGTGACGGAGGCGAGCGCGGGCCGCGCGTACCGCAGTATGCCTTCGTGCGTCGCCTGCTCCGCCAAGCAGGCATCGAAGTCGAGGGCAGTGTTCGTGGCCTGCTGCGAGTTCCCGTCCGGCGAGCTGTTGGCGATCAGTGCGTGCGCCGTGCGGGCCAGATGGGCGTGTACGTGCCGGCTTCCACCCTGAACGGTCTGCTGCCGAACAGCCTGGAGCACGCCGGCCGCGAGCAGGTAGCCCGTGGCATGGTCCAGCGCCTGCGCGGGAAGCGCGCCGGGAGCGCCCGCCGCACCATCGGTGGCTTCGAGCACTGAGATCCCACTGGCGGCCTGTACGATGCTGTCGAACCCTCGGCGCCCGCCCCACGGTCCAACGGACCCCCATGCATCCAGCGTGGCGACGACCAGCCCAGGACGGCGCGCGGCCAGCGTCGCCGCGTCCAGCCCGAACGCATCGAGCGCATGCGGCCGGTAACCGGTGACGACAACGTCTGCCGAGTCGAGAAGGCGCTCGAAGACCGTGTGCTGCTTCTGATCACGCAGGTCGAGCAGCGCGGAGCGCTTGCCCATGCCGTTGTCGAGATGCTGCGCGGCGATCTCCGGCATCTGCGGCGAGTCGATCCGCAGTACGTCCGCGCCCAGCAGCGCAAGCGTCCGCGTCGCGACCGGTCCAGCGATCACGCGCGTCAGGTCGAGCACGCGCAGCCCGGCAGCCGGCCGCAGCGCGTCTACCGGTGCGGTCAAACCGAATCCGCGCACGCGTAAGTCCTCCCGCTCGCGCACGTCCGCGGCAGCAAGTCGCTCGATGGCAACCAACGGCAACTCCGCGGCGGCCGCGGACTGCGGATGTGCTCGCCACTCGTCCGGCGTACGCACCGCGGCTGCGATGCCGCCATTCGCCCGGACGAGTTCCTCGGCCTCGATCGCTCCCAGTTGCTCCAGCCGTGTCGCGAGCGCCGCGCGGTCAGCGGATGCGTCGAGCCCGAGCGCACCGATCAGTCGAGCGCGGTGGTGATCGTAGTTTGCGTGCGTGCGAACCCAACCGTCATTCGTGCGGAAGAACCCGGAAAGCGGAGCGAAGCTCGGGAACTTCACCCCGTCTCGCCGCAGCAGCTGGTCGCCCCGGAACGAGGCCGCCACGCGCCGCGCGTCCACGACCCAGCCGGCAGGTTCCCCGACTCCGCGCACCTCTGCGAGCATTCCCGCGGATACCGCCACGGCGGCGACAGCCCCCACGGCGAGTTCCGTCGTGGCCAGGCGCGACGGAAGTGGATCCGGCGTGTCGGCGCCGGGCAGGCCGTCGAGCCGCACGTGCCCCTCAGCGGTCTGGCTGTCGATACCGACAGCTGAGCAGTACTCGCTCAAAATCCGGTTCTCGATCACATCGCCAGTCTCGCTCACCGCGAACTGATCGCGAAACGCGCCGGGCCGCAGCTACGTAAACCGTTCGCCGCACCAGACCGCCGCCGGTGATACTGATCGACCATGACGGCAGACGACGCGGCACTCCGGCAAGTCCTGGCACGCGCGGGTGAACCCGACCTCGTGGACATCCTGGCCGCGAGACTCTCCGGTTCGGAGCTGACCACCCTGCTCCTGGAGGTGTACCGCCGCCGCGCCGAACGCCTCTCCCCCGCCGACGTCGTGCGCCGCTACCGCTCCGACCGCTTCGTCGCACCGGGCACGACCGACGTCGTCGCGCTGCGCCGCGCCGAGGATCTGCTGATCGGCGCGCTACCCGAGGGGTTTGAAACCCTCGTACTCGCCCCGCTCGTCCCGCTGGCGACGCACACGGCCGTGGCCACCGTCGACCCGCGCAAGATCGTCGCCACGATCCGCGGCAGCGAGGTCGCGGCCGACCCCACCAACGCCCTGGCCCTGGAAGCCGCGACGCGCCGATCCCGTGCCCTGGCCGCCGATTCCCGCTCGGCGGCGCCGGTCAGACTCGCCGCGACCCAGCGCGTGGTCCGCGCTCAGTTCTTCGACCCCGCCCCCGGCATGCTCGCCCACTTCCAGCTGTTCGCGATGGTGACCGCCGGCCGCGACACCGGCAACCGCGCCTTCGAGAAGCGGCACCTCGTCGAGCACCTCCGCTTCGCGGCAGCGGCCCTCGCCGACACGGGTTTCGACCGCGTCGAGTTCCGTCTCACCGGACTGAGCGAGGCGGCCGCCGCGCTGATCGACCACGCGCGCGCCGAACTGGCCGACATCAAGTCCTCCGCGCCGCACACGGAAGTCCTCGCAGACCCCGATCGCGCTTCCGGCCGCGGGTACTACATCGACCTCTGCTACAAGATCTACGGCTATCTCGCAGGCGAGCGGATCGAGCTCGCGGACGGCGGATTCGTCGACTGGACCCGGCAGCTCACCGGGAACCGCAAGGAGCGCCTCCTGATCGGCGGATTCGGCGTCGACCGGCTGTCGACGAGCCTGACCGCTACCGGGTCGCGGCCCAACCGCCAGGATTCGACTTCCAGTCCCGAATCCGGGCGATGACGGCCGCCTCGCCCTGCTGCGCCAACAGCGATTCCAGGACCCACATCCAGGTGCCGGACATTTCCTCGGGTTCGTCGGACTCGAACTCGTACCGCACGTCGGCGGCGTACGAGGCCAGCTGCTGCCGGTAGAGGCTGATCGGGTTGTTCCATACCGGATCCGCCTGCTCCCAGACACTGACCGCGTCGGCGGGGTAGCCCTCCCGCACCAGCAGTTCGGCCAGCCGCTTCGAGCCCGGCGCCCGCTCCCCGTACGCGTCGGACCACACCTCAAGCGCGCCGAGCAGGTCCCCCAGTCTCGCCAGCAGCTCCCCCAACGGGCCCGCCGCGTCACGATCGCCCGCGGCGAGGCGAGCCCGTAGCTCCGCGAGCCGGTCCGCCTCCGATGTGCTCTCGCTGCCCGATTGCTCTCCCATGATCGGCCGCCTTTCCCCTCGTATCTCAGCGTAGTACGACGCCTTCCGAACCGGAGTGCGTCTTCTCACGCGGCTTACGGCTCAAACGGCTCAGGCGCTGCTCGCACGCCCGGCGGGCTCAGGCGTTTAATTAGTGCATAGATTCAGGCCCCTGTCTTTACTCGACGGCCGGCCCTGCCGCACCGTCAGGCCGTGATATTCGTACGGGGGGAAGCCCGGAAACGGGTGTTCGGCGACACTCCGCGCCGACTGAAACTGATGACCGCCGGCCTCGCCGTGCTCGGCGCGCTGCTCGGCCTCGTCTACGCGATGGGCCTGTCGCGCGACTCGACCAGCCTGGCCAATCTCAAGGCCCGCACCGACGGGGTCTCGGCGACCAGCGACCTGTACTACCGCCTCAACGACATGGATGCGATGGCGGCGAACGTCCTGCTGGTCGGCTACAACCCGGCCGATGCGTCGTTCGTGCCCGCGAGCGTGAACGCGACCGCGTCAAACCGCGTGTACGAGTCCGATCGGACCGCCGCGGATGTCGATCTGGAGACGATCGCGCAGAACCAGGCGCTCGCGGCGCAGGGCGACAAGCTCATGAACGCGCTCGGCGAATACGAGGAGCTGATCGCGCAGGCGCTCTACATCGACAAGGCCACGCTGCACGAGCAGCCCGCGGCTCCGCCGGCGTCCGCGCTCGGCCTGTACGTCCAGGCATCCGCGCTGCTGCACAGCACGTTGCTGCCGACCTCGCAGCAGATCACCGACACCGACAGCGGTGAAGTGGACGCCGCGTACTCCGGCGACCGCTCGTCGATGATCGGCATCGGGATCGCGGTCCTGCTCATCGGGCTGCTCGCCGCGCTCGCGCTGTTCCTCGGCAACCACTACCACGCGCGCGCGTTCCGCCGGCGCGTCGGCTGGCTCGTGCCGGGCATGCTCGTCGCGGTGGTGCTCGGAGCCGTCGGTATCAACGCGCAGCTCACAGCCGCGGACCAGCTGCAATACGCTAAGCAGAACGCGTACGACTCGATCAACGCGCTCGAGCGCGCGAAGGCGATCTCCGACGACGCCAACGCCGACGAGAGCCGCTGGCTGCTGGAGAATCAGGCCTCGTCCTTGGGCGCCTCGTTCAACGTCAAGGTCACGCAGGTCAACGCTTACCTTGCCACGGAACTGCACAACATCACGTTCCCGGGCGAGGGGCAGGCGGCGAACGCCGCGGCGTCGGAGTACAGGGCGTATCTCGACGACGACGCGACGATCCGATCCGACGCGGAGAGCGAGAACCCGGCGGCGGCGGTCGCCTTCGACATCGGCACGCAGGCCGGCACGTCGAACTACACGTTCAACGCCTATCTCGATGACCTGAACAACGTGATCCGGATCAACGACGACTACTTCGTCTCCACGATCGCGGCCGGGCAGAGCGACCTCGGCGGCGGCGCGTGGGCGCTGATGATCCTCGGCGAGCTGCTGCTCCTGGCGTTCGTCGCTCAGGCGGGGTATCTGCGCTTGCGCGAGTACCGCTGACGGCGGGGTCGTCGCGCAGGCTGTCTGCCGTCACGTGGCACGGCGCCGACACGACAGCCTGCGGCGACGATGCGCAGGTAACGAGCCGGTCTCGCCGCGTGAGCCGGGCGTGAATATAACGCTCACGCACGTTAGAGGGCCGTATGCAAGCGGCCCGGCGGCGAAAACCGGGGGTTCCATGGCTGGTGACCCAGTCACTGTCGAACATTAGGAGCCCGAGATGGCCGACGTCCTCTACGTCGTGCTCGTTATTGCGGCCTTCGCCGTTTTGGCGTTGGTCGTGAAGGGGGTCGAGCGTCTTGAGCGCTGACGACGTCATCGGTTTGATCGCCGCTG
>NZ_JAGSOH010000088.1 GCF_018139625.1 Actinospica acidithermotolerans
CCGCCGACCCGCCCCCTGCCAGCTCGCCACCCGCTCACTACAGCAGCCGCTTGATCTCCCCTCGGATCCGGTAGAAGCCGCGGTCGCTGGCGACGAGGTCCTCGACGAGGTAGCGGGCGCCGGCGACGCGGTATTCGCGGGGGAACTGGACGTTCCAGTCGTCGTGGTAGCCGGAGGCGGAGAGCGAACCGGAGCCCGCGCCGATGACGCGGATGCGGAGCCGGCCGCGGACGTCCACGCACTCGACGATGACGCCGCCGGTCGCCGGAGCCGACGCGGCGGCTACCGTGACGAGCTGAGTGGCGGGCTGGTAGGTGGTCGCGGCGGCGGCCTTGACGTCGAGGGGGACGGGGATGTTGCCGCCGTTGGCCGCGGTGACGGCCTGCTCGCTGACGTCGATGCAGGCCATGGAGCCGTCCGTGGTGACGATGTAGAGGCGCTGCTCGTGGTACTGCATCGACAGTGCCGCGCCGCAGCCGGTGGTCAGCTTCCAGAGGCGGATGCCGTCGGCGGTGAAGCAGTAGACGGACGAGGCGTTGTCGCCGGCGAAGACGTACTTGCCCTGCGGCGACGTGGCGCAGGAGTAGACGGCACTGTCGCAGCGGTACGAGGCCTCGATGCGGCCGTCCTTCTTCGCCAGCTTCTGCACGGCGTGGCGGCCGGTGCCGGCGTAGACGCTGTGGTCCTCCTGCCAGCCGAACAGGACGTTGCCGTTCGTGCGCGTGTGCCACAGTTCGGCGCCGCTATCCGCGGCGTAAGCGGTGACGCCGGCGCTGTGGCCGTGGTAGATCGCGTCCTCGTCGCAGCGCACCATCCAGGCGGACTCGCCCGAGCTGCGGCGCGACCATTGGAACTCCTCCTCGTGGTCGATCACCGTCAGGCCGCCGCGCGCGTCGGCGATGCCGAGGGCGCCCTCCCGGATGTCGAGCCAGTAGATGTCCAGGTCGTCGGCGATCGTGTACGCGGCGAACGGGAGCTTGGAGGACAGG
Organism: Actinospica acidithermotolerans; assembly: GCF_018139625.1. Taxonomy (GTDB): domain Bacteria; phylum Actinomycetota; class Actinomycetes; order Streptomycetales; family Catenulisporaceae; genus Actinospica; species Actinospica acidithermotolerans. Next base: position 990 of record NZ_JAGSOH010000088.1, read on the forward strand.
TCGTAGACGCGGCCGTCGTCGCAGCCGGCGTAGATCCAGAAGTCGTCGGCGACCAGGCACTTCACGCCGTCCGGCAGCTTGTAGTGGGAGAGCACCTCGCCGTCGTGGCCGAGGGCGTAGACGTCGCCGGACTGGTTGCCCACCCAGCACAGTTCGTCGCCGACGTGGATGCCGAACGCGCTCGAGCCGGTGCGCATCCGCCAGAGCACCGGGGCGTGCTGACGGACCGTCGGCTGCACGACGCTGACCGCCCGCCGGGTCACGGCGCGCGCGGCACGGCCTCCGCGCACGGCGGGGGCGTAGCCCTTGCGGACCTTCTCGCCGACCTTCTTGGCCGCGGCGGCCCTGGCCTTCTCCTCGGTGGGGAAGCTCGCGCGCTGCTCCTGGCCCGCGGCGCCTATTCGCCCGTAGCGGACGAGTACTTCGGTGCCGGCCACCGTGACCTCGTAGAACTTGTGCGCGCCGCCGCCGTCCTCGGACAGTTCGAGGTACGTCGTCTCCGCGGCGACTGCGGAAGCTGACATCGACACGAGTCCCACCGGTCCTCTCGGTCACCCGCGTCCCTCGCGGCTGAGGATTCGGACTCTAATCGAGGGCACTGACAGGCCGAACCGACGGACGGGTACCTCCGTGCACGCGGCCGAGGGCCACCGCGAATCCGCCCGCGGCCTGCCGCGAATCCGCCCCCGGCACGGTGCAGGGCACCGTCCACGCGCCGGCTGCGAGACTCCGCTTCCGTTGTCGCCGACGTATGAGATACTGCGGCCCGGCCCGGGGGCTGTCTTCGGGTCCTTATCCGGCTTCTTTCCGTCCCAGGGGTGGGCATCGTGCATGGGTTCCTGAAGTTCATCGTCCGCGGGAACATGATCGGGCTCGCGGTCGGCGTCGTGATCGGCTCGCTGTTCAGCAGCCTCGTCGAGGCCTTCGTCGAGACCTTCATCACTCCGTTCATCAGCATCGTCGCCGGGCACAAGGGCGCCTTCGCGCAGATGTTCTGGACGCTCGGCGACACGAAGATCATGTACGGCAACTTCATCAACGACATCATCACCTTCGTGTTCATCGCGGCGGCGATCTACTTCCTGATCGTGCTGCCGGTGAACAAGATCGCCGAGGCGATGAACCCGTACCACGACCTCGCCAAGGCCAAGCGGTCCTGCCCCGAGTGCCTGAGCGCGATCCCCGCGCAGGCCACCCGCTGCAGCTTCTGCACCTCGCACGTCACGCCGATCACCGACGACATGTCGGACCAGCTGATCGAGTCGATCCCGGGCGAGATCAAGCTCGGCGAGACCGCGCCGGACATCAAGCTGAAGGCGGGCGACGTCACGCTGGGCGCCGGCGCGGGCTCTGCGGCCGCGGCGGGCACCGAGGTGGGCGCGGCCGCCTAATGGGCTCGTGATCCACTCGCGGGTTGTCTAAGGTGGCGGCTATGGAGGCACTGACCGAAGCCGTGCTGCGCGACTCCTTCGTCAACTGCACGAAGGGCGAGGCGCAGCGGATCAACCTGCCCGGGCCGCTGGACGAGATCTTCTGGGAGCAGCTGGACTTCCTGGGGTGGCGCGACCCCAAGGCCGAACTGCGGGCGTACATGGCGGTCCCGTGGAAGGACGGCGTGGTCGGCATCGTGCTGCGCCGTCCGCAGAGCAAGCGCGGCGGCAGCCTGCTGCGCAGTTCGATGTGCTCGCTCTGCCTGACCGTGCACGCCTCCTCCGGGGTCACCCACTTCGCCGCCGCCAAGGCCGGGGCCGCCGGCCGCGCCGGGAACTCCGTGGGCAATTACATCTGCTCCGACCTCCAGTGCTCGCGCTACGTGCGCGGGCACCTCAGGTCGGAGGCGGCGACCACGATGGAGGAGTCGCTGGATCCGGCCGAGAAGGTGCTGCGGCTGCGCTCGAAGCTGGAAGGGTTCGTCCGCAGCGTGCTCGGGGACGAACTCTGAGTGGGAGAGCAGATCGAGTTCGTCACGGCGGACGACGGGTGCCGGCTGTGGAGCGTGCGCAGCGGGACCGAGGCGCCGGGACGGCACGGGTTCGTGCTCTGCCACGGCGGCCCCGGATTCTGGGACACGCTCGGGCCGATCGCCCGGATGGTGGAGGACCACGGCCCCGTGGTGCGCTGGGACCAGCGCGGCGGCGGACGCAGCGAGTGGCAGGAGCCGTACACGGTGGCGCGGTTCCTGGCCGACCTGGACCAGGTCCGGGAGCACCACGGCTTCAACACTGTGACGGTGCTCGGCCATTCGTGGGGCGCTACCGTCGCGCTGCGGTACGCGCTCGCCGATGAGTACCGGCCGCGCGTGCGCGGTCTGGTCTACGTCGCGGGGATCGGCTACGGCCGCGGGACGTGGATGCCGGAGTTCGCCGCCGCCAAGAAGGCCGCGTCCGCGCCGTACGCCGCCGAGATGGCCGAACTCGAGGCGCTGGAGTCGCGCACGCCGGAGCAGGACAGGCGGCTGTGGCAGTTGAGCCTCGCGGGGGAGTTCCCGAACCGGGCGTCGGCCCTGGAACTCGCCGCCACCCAGGTCAACGAGGTCTTCGCCGAGAACGAGACGGTCCACGCCTCGCTGCGCCACGTGGCCGACGCGGACGACGTGGCCGAACTCGAGGAGCGTATCCGGGGGCTCGAGGTCCCGACGCTGATCGTGGACGGGATGGCCGACCTCCGGCCGCGCCACGCGGTGGACCCGCTGGCGGCCGCGCTGCCGCGGGTGACGCGGGTCCGCATCGCGGGCGCGGGCCACTTCCCCTGGCTGGACGCGCCCGAGGTGTTCGAGGACGCGCTGTCCGGCTGGCTCATCGATCCGGTGTGGTGGAGTCCTTCGAGTCCGTGAGGGTGGCCGACCGGGCGTAGCCGTCCACGCCGGTCAGCCGCAGCCCGGGAAGGCGGCCGCCGCCCGCGCCGAGCAGGAAGGCGATCTCCGCCACAGGGTGTTCGAACACGTCGACGCCGCGGTACGTCACCGGGATCCCGGCCGGCTCGCCGGCCTCGTGGCCGATCGCGCGCATGACGCGGATCTCGCCGAGCAGCCCGTCGTCACCGGCCCCGGCCTGCACCCAGCGGTCCGCGATGCGCACCCGCCAACTCCAACCCGTACCGCAGGCGAAGGACTTCTCCGGCTGCCCGAACGACTCCAGCAGGTGACACGTGTCGGCCTCCGTGGCGCCGAAGGCCAGCGTCCCGCGGGGCAGCCGCGCGCCGAGTTCGGGCACCAGTTCGATCTCCATACTCGCATTCTCGCCTGCGCGGACTAATGTGCGCTGCATGAGGAGACGTGGGCGGGGACACGGCAACATCTTCGGCGACTCGGGGCCGGAGGAGTCGCTGCCCGAGTTCGAGTTCTTCCTGCACGCACCGAGCACGCGGCGGACCCGGTCGGCCTATCGCGTGCGGTCCGACCCGCGGCCGATCTACCCCGGCACGGGCAACCACCGCTACCGGACCACGCGCCGTGCCGCGGCGCGGCCGTCGCGCCCCTGGGTGGTCGGGTTCCGGGTCGCGATCTGCGCGATCCTGCTCGTGTTCGGCCTGACCGGACTGGGCGTCGGGATTGCGCAGGCGGTGGGCGGCTACTCCGACGCCGCGCGGATGGCGGGTGCGCCGTCATGCACGGCCGCGGATCAGGCGGCCTCGGATGCGGCGTGCACGCTGACGGAGGTCTACATCTCCCCGTACGGAACGCTGAGCGGCGACGGCGAGGATTCGATCGACCTCGCGCCCCAGGGCTGGAGCGACCCGGCCGGTTCGGACTACTACAGCGAGCTGTGGGTCTCCTACCCGGGCAACGCGCGGTTCGACGCGCTGATCGACGTCGGCGGCTTGGATACTCCGGTCCGCGTGGAGTACTGGATCGGACAGATCGTCACGCTCACGGCCGGTAACCCCGGCATTACGGTCACGACCGACGCGAACCCGAACAACCGGGGCGGCAAGGGGGTGGGCGGCGCGTTGATGTCCTTCGCGCTCGTCATCGTCGCGGTGCTGCTGTTCGTCGGGATCCGGGCGGTCCGCCTACGGTGGCTACGGCCCGGAATCGGGCTGAGACTCTTCGTGTCCGAATCCATCGTCCTCGGCTCGGGCGCGTTCCTCGCGGGAGTCTGCGCCGTGAACCAGCCCGCGCTGGTCGCGCTCGTCGCGGCGGTCGCGGTGCCGGCCACGTCCGGGCTGGCCGGAACGGTATGGCTGCTCGTCCGGTCGGATCAGCGGGCCCGCGCCCGGCGGCGGACGGCGCTCGGGATCGGCTGAGGCCGGCCGGGATCGGCTGGGATCCGGAGTCCGTCGCCGCTGCCGCCGCATCCGTCCCGGGAGAGGTCTCAGACGGGCGATTATCACCCGAGTGTGAGCACGTGGTCACCATCACGTTGTTACAACTTCGTGAGAACACTAAGAAAACGGCTGGAATAGTGCGCTCCGGCCGCTTCGCATGGCACTCTTGCATGGACGCTCCGGCGCGAACCGGGCGTAGCAGCAACAAGATCGGCAAAACGTCGCGAATCCCGCTTCGTCCCGTAACTCCGCAATACCGCCCTGTGCACGTGCGCGCGGTGGTATCCGCTACCACAGGGAGACCCGTTGACCGCGCTCGCGCACTGGTGTACCCGGCATCGGCTGCTGGTCGTGTTGACATGGGCGCTGCTGCTGCTCGGTCTCGGCGCCGGGACGCTGGCGAAGGGCTCGGCCTACAGTTCCAGCTTCTCCCTCTCGGGTACGGACTCCACCCAGGCGCAGCAGTTGCTCGACGAGGCGTTCCCGGCCCAGACCGGGGACAGCGCGACGCTCGTCTGGCACGTGGACTCGGGCACGGTCAAGGCGTCGTCGGTCGAGAAGGCGGTCGAGTCCGCGATCAGCACGATGGAGAAGAAGGGCGAGGTCTCCAGCGCCGTCAGCCCGTACTCCAGCGAGGGCGCGGGGCAGATCAGCGCCGACGGCAAGACGGCGTACGCCACGCTCACCCTGAACGACGCGAACTCCTCGCTCTCCGCGGGCGAGGCCGACGCGCTGATCTCCCAGGCGCACGCGGTCGAGCACTCGGGCCTGCAGATCGAGGTCGGCGGCAATGCGGTGGAGAACGCGCTGCAGAGCCCGTCCGACAACAGCGAGGCCGTCGGCATCGCGGCCGCGGCGATCGTGCTGTTCCTGGCGTTCGGCTCGCTCTTCTCGATGCTGCTGCCGATCCTGACCGCCGCGGCCGGCGTCGGCGGCGGCCTGCTCGCGGTCGGGCTGCTCAGCCACACGATGGGCATCGCCAGCTTCGCGCCCACGCTCGGCGCGCTCGTCGGGCTCGGCGTCGGGATCGACTACGCGCTGTTCATCGTCACGCGACATCGGACCGGGCTGCTCGCGCACAAACCGGTGGACGAGTCCATCGGGCACGCGGTGACCACCTCCGGCCGCGCGGTCCTGTTCGCCGGCGGCACGGTATGCGTCGCGCTGCTCGGGATGCTCGTGCTCGGCGTCGGGTTCCTCGACGGAGTCGCCATCGCCACCTCGCTCACCGTCGCGGTCACCGTCCTCGCCTCGCTCACGCTCCTGCCCGCCCTGCTGTCCTACCTCGGTCCGCGCGCGCTCTCCCGCCGGCAGCGCCGAAAGCAGGAGGAGGCGCGGCAGCACTCGCGGGCCGCGCTGGTCGGGCTGGCCGCCGTGCACGCGCCGGTCGCCGTCACCCGCGGGCTCTGGCACCGCTGGGCCGACATCGTGCACCGGCGTCCCCGCTCGCTCAGCTTCGCCGCGTTCGTACTGATGGTCGTGCTCGCGATCCCCACCTTCTCGCTGCACCTCGGCACCGCGGACAGCGGCAACGACCCGACGGGCAGCACCACGTACAAGTCGTACGAGATGCTCTCGCACGGATTCGGCGCCGGCTTCAACGGCCCGCTCGAGGTCGTCGCCAAGGTGTCCGACTCCGCGACCCAGCAGGCGGATGTGACCAAGCTGGTCACCGCGCTCGAGCACACCGCCGGCGTGGCCGGCGTCTCCGAGTCGGCCGTGGTCGGCCAGGGCAGGGGCGCCATCGACGTCATCACCGTCATCCCGAGCACCTCGCCGCAGTCCTCGGCGACCTCCGGCCTGGTCAGCACGCTGCGCGATCACGTGATCCCGGACGCCCTGTCCGGGACCGGGGTGCAGGCGCACGTCGGCGGCGAGGTCGCCACCAACGTCGACTTCGCGAGCGTGCTCACCGCGAAGCTGCCGCTGTTCCTCGCGGTGATCGTCGGGCTCAGCTTCGTGCTGCTGCTGCTCGCCTTCCGCAGCCTGCTCATCCCGTTCACCGCGGCCGTGATGAACCTGCTCGCCGCCGCCGCGTCCTTCGGCGTGGTCACCGCGTTCTTCGAATGGGGCTGGGGTTCGAAGTGGCTCGGCATGGGGGGCTCGGGGCCGGTCGAGGCCTTCCTGCCGGTGATGCTGATAGCAATCCTGTTCGGGCTATCGATGGACTATCAGGTCTTCCTGGTCTCCCGGATGCACGAGGAGTGGACCCGCGTCGGCTGCACGACCAGAGCGGTCAAGTGCGGGCAGACCGAGACCTCGCGGGTGATCACCGCCGCGGCCACGATCATGATCTGCGTCTTCTGCGCCTTCGCGGTGGGCAGCCAGCGGGTGATCGGCGAGTTCGGCATCGGCCTGGCGGCGGCGGTCTTCCTCGACGCCTTCGTCCTGCGCACGGTCCTGGTCCCGGCCGCGATGCACGTATTCGGCCGCTGGAACTGGTGGATCCCGCAGTGGCTGGGCCGCTCGCTGCCGCGCCTGACGGTCGAGCCGTCCCCCGCCGAGGGCCTGCCCTCGGCGCTCGAGCCGCCGCTCAGCCCGCCCAAGCTGGCCCGGATACCGGCGCAGTCGGGGCTGCTCGGCGGCAACCCGATCTCGGTCGCGCCGAACGTGCGAACGAATGTGCCGACTCCAGGGGCGAATGGGGCTTAATACCCCTAGACTCAACGCATGCGCATCGTCATCGCCGGTGGTCATGGCCAGATCGCACTACGTCTTTCCCGCATTCTGCACGCCCGCGGCGACGAGCCCGTGGGCCTGATCCGGCACGCCGAGCAGGCGCAGGACCTGCGCGCGGCGGGTGCCGCGCCGGTCGTGCTGGACCTCGAGACCGCGTCGGGCGCGCCCGAGGTCGCCGAGGCGCTCAAGGGTGCCGACGCCGTCGTGTTCGCGGCGGGCGCCGGCCCGGGCAGCGGCGCGGCGCGCAAGGACACCGTCGACCGCGCGGCCGCGGTCCTGCTCGCGGACGCGGCCGAACTGGCCGGCGTGCGGCGCTACCTGATGATCTCCTCGATGGGCGCCGACGCGAACTCCGAGTTCGACGGCGACCCGGTCTTCCGCGCGTACCTCCGGGCCAAGGGCGCCGCGGACGACGACCTGCGCGCCCGGCCCGGCCTCGACTGGACCGTGCTGCGCCCCGGCAGCCTGCGCAACGACCCCGGCACCGGCCGCGTGCTGCTCGCCGAGCGCACCGGCCGCGGCGCCGTCCCGCGCGACGACGTGGCCGAGGTGCTCGCCGCCCTCCTCGCCCAGCCGTCCACCGCGGGTCTGACCCTGGAACTGATCGGCGGCGTCACCCCGATCCCGGAAGCGGTCGCGGCCTTCGCGTGAGCCGTCCTGGATTCCCCGTCGTCTGCCGCGGGTAGCAGTTTCCTTATGCCTTCAACCGGTTTCCAACCCGCGCCCGACGCCTGGTTCCGCTCCTTCGAAACCCCGCAGGCAAGCGGCCGGCGGCCGCTCCCTCCACGCCCGGGAATGGGTTGAGGAAGCGGCCGCCGCGCTCACGGGCAAGTCTCGGGTACTTGCCCGACTAGGTGTCGATCAACTCGCGCCCTAGGCGGTGGCGGGGTTCCAGTAGTCCCCGGCCATCACGATGTAGACCAGCATCTTGATGGTCTGGCCGTAGTAGCCGTCGCCGAACGGGTTGGTCGAGAGCTGGTTCCAGATCGCGTCGGTCCACGCCTGGTCTCCGGAGGCCATCGCGGCAGGACCGACCGAGTCGCCGGCTTCTTCGGCTTGGGTGTCGCCGACGTCTGGTGCGCTGTCGAAGCCGGTGCAGTTGAGGTTCATGTGCGGCCAGACGCTGCCCGGCTTGCCCTTGGAGAAGGACTTGAGGCACTTGGATTCCTTGACCGCGGTCGCGTAGGAGACGGCGGCCGTGGTGGTCCCGTTCTCCAGGGCGTCGGTGCCCAGGTGCCAGGGCACGCGGATGGAGTTGTATCCGACGATGTTGTCCGGCTGGTCTTCCTGGTAGTCGGCGGGCGCGGGCTTCGGTGAGGTGGTGTCGGCGTTGACCACGAAGTCGGACATCAGGCCGCTGGAAGAGGAGTGGGCCGAGGTGAACTCGGTGGTGATCGCCTCCATGCGCTTGATGACCTTGTTCCAGTCGTGCGCCGGGTCGTAGGCCGCGAAGGCGCGCAGGTGGTCGAGCATGTCGTCGGACGGGCGCGTGTCGGTGCTCGGGCCGTCGTCCTCGCACTTGAGGTGGCCGTCCGAGGCCACGTCGTGCGCGTAGAAGTCCGCCAGCCAGGTCTTGGCGGCGGTGGCGTACCCGCCCCACTGCTTGTCGGCCAGGATCAGCCCATAGCCGATGTCCAGGTCCCCGTCGGTGGCTCCGTCGGGGGTGCCGGAGCTGTAGTACTTGCAGGTCTTGCCGTCGAGCTGCCATTCCATGAGCCCGTACTGGTCTTCGTGGTCCTTGACCAGTTGCCACAGACCGTTGAACTCGGTCTGCGCGTTCGTGTCGTACCCGGCCATCAGGGGCACGATGTTCATGCCGTAGCCCTGGCCTTCGGAGACCGGGCCGTTGTTCCTGGCGTCGCCGTCGCCCTTGGTCGAGATGTAGTACTCGTTCGAGGCGCAGCCGTGGATCAGGTAGGTGCTCTTCCACGAGTTGTACGCCTTCTCGACCGCAGCGTCCTTAGACGACTGAGAGCCCGACGGCGTCACGCCGACCTTGTAGGTCACGTGGGTCGGGAAGGGGAAGGCGGCGGGCGTCGCCGCGCTGGCCGGCATCGTCGCCGCCACGGTCAAGCCTGCTGCCAGACCCGCGACGGCGAGGGCCGCCCCGGCGAGTTTCAGCCGCGAACTTCTTCGATCAGTATTCATCGTCCATCCCTGGGTTCGGTGCGAATGCTTACGTCGCGAGGAGGTTCCAGCCGTGGAGTTTCCGGGTTGCGCGCGTCATGGTGCTGCTTCTCCTCGAGGTGGGTGCGCGGGAAGCGGTGCGTGGCAAGGAGTCTCGCGCCGGGCGGGCCGGCCCCGCAAGGACTTAGTTAGTAAAATTTACTTAGTCACCCCGAGGTCTTGACGCCGCCAGGGGTGCTCGGTACGGTGCGGGCGAGTGAGTTAGTAAAGTTAACTATCTAGCCTTGTCAGTGTGCACCTCCGACCCACACAGGAGCTCCGCATGCGCAAACCCCACCACCTCCGGGCCCTGGTCGCCGCCTCGACCGGCCTCGGAGTCGCCGGCGCGCTGGTGCTGCTGCCCTCCGCGTCCGCCTTCGCGGCGAACGCGGCCCAGCTGCGCGTCGACCAGTACGGCTATTCGACCTCTGACACAAAGATCGCTTACCTCATGGCCACGTCGGCCGTGTCCGGCGAGAGCTATTCGGTGATCGATTCCTCGGGCGCCACGGTCGCCAGCGGCACCGTGACCTCCACCAGCCGCGGCTCGTGGAACTCGGCGTACCCGGACGTCTATCCGATCGACTTCTCGTCGGTGACGGCGGCCGGGACCTACCACCTGACCGTCGCCGGCTCGCAGTCCGCGACCTCGGACACCTTCCAGATCGAGGCCGCGTCCTCGCTCTACGCGCCGCTGGTCAGCGACGGGGTGAACTTCTTCGAGAACCAGCGGGACGGCGCGAACCTGGTCGGCACCAGCTCGATCGCGCGTAAGGCCTCGCATACGAACGACGCGATTGCGACGGTCTACAAGGACCCGAGCTTCATCTCCGGCAGCGACGGCGGCACCGGCGACCAGATCAGCGGCTCGCTCTCCAAGGTCTCCGGAGCGAGCGCGGTCGACGTCGAGGGCGGCTGGTTCGACGCCGGCGACTACCTCAAGTTCACCTTCACCACGGCATACGCCGACGACTTGCTGTACGCCGCCGACCTGGCGCTCGGCTCATCCGCACCCGCTTCGCTCACCACCGAGGCCCAGTTCGGCACCACGTACCTGAACAAGATGTGGAACCCGTCGACCAAGACGCTCTACCTCCAGGTCGGCATCGGCGAGGGCGACGAGACGAACTACTACGGCGACCACGACCTGTGGCGCCAGCCGCAGGCAGACGACTCGGACACCGCCTCGACGGACTACTACGCGGCCGAGCACCGGCCGGTCTTCGAGGCGGCGTCTCCGGGTTCGAAGATCTCCCCGGACGTCGTCGGCCGGGTCGCCGCCGCGTTCGCCTTCGCCGCGCAGCAGGACGAGGCGGCGGGCGACACCGCGGACGCGCAGACCGAGCTCGCCGACGCCACGTCGCTCTACGCGATGGCGGACACGTCGGCCGCCGAAAACAGCAGCCTGACGTCCGCGCTGCCCGAGGCGTACTACCCGGAGAGCATCTGGCACGACGCGATGGAGCTGGCCGCGACGGAGATCGTGCGCGCCGAGCAGGACCTCGGGAACGCCGAGTCGAGCTACAGCAGCTACCTGACTCAGGCGGCGACGTGGGCGTCCGACTACATCTCCGCGGACTCGGGCAACGACACGCTGAACCTGTACGATGTCAGTGCCCTTGCTCACGCCGACCTGGTCACCGCGATCAAGGACGCGGGCAGCCCCTCGGGCCTGGCCGTCACCTCCTCGAGCCTGATCGCGAACCTCAAGGCGCAACTGTCCGCCGCCGTCACCAAGGCGGGCTCGGACATCTTCCGCGCGGGCGGCGACTACACCAACTTCGACGTGGACTCGCACACCTTCGGCTTCATCTCGATCGAGGCGCTGTACCAGAAGGCGAGCGGCGACACCGAGTACGCGGCCTTCGCGAGCGAGCAGCGCGACTGGCTGCTCGGCGACAACGCGTGGGGCACCAGCTTCGTCGCCGGCGTCGGCACCACGTACCCGAAGTGCATGGGCGGCCAGATCGAGAACCTGAACAGCGCGGTGGACGTCGGCGCCGTCGTCAACGGCCCGAACGGCACCTCGAACTTCTCCGGCGGCCTCGGCAGCCTGATGACCGGCATGGCCAAGTGCGAGAACGACTCGTTCACCACGTTCACCGGCAAGGGCGGCGAGTACGTGGACGACGTCCGGTCCTGGCAGTCCAGCGAACCCGCGCTCGACATGACCGGCAGCCTGGTGCTGGCCGGCGCGCTGCAGGACGAAGTCGGCGGCGGCTCCTCGTCGGGCGGCGGCGGCACCGGCGGCGGCTCGACGTGCACCGCGGGCCAGCTGCTCGGCGACCCGGGCTTCGAGAACGGCAGCACGATCACGCCGTGGACCGAGACCTCGACCCTCGGCTTCACGCCGGTGACCAACGCGAGCGGCGAGACCGCGCACGGCGGAAGCTGGATGGCCTGGTTCGACGGCAACGGGACTAAGGACACGGACACACTCAGCCAGAGCGTGGCCCTTCCGTCGAGCTGCACCAGCGCGACGCTCTCGTACTGGCTGCATGTCGACACGACCGAGAGCACGTCCACTGCGAAGCCGGACACGTTCACGGTGCAGCTGCTCGACTCCAGCGGCAATGTCCTGACGACGCTGGCGACGTTCTCCAACCTGAACGCCGCGAGCGGGTATACGCAGTACAGCTACAACGTCTCGTCGTACCTCGGTAAGACGGTGACGCTGAAGTTCAGCGGCACGGAGACCGACACCGACGGCGGCACGACGAGCTTCGTCGACGACGACAACGCGCTGAACGTGAGCTGATTCGCCGGCAGGGGCGGCCTGTCTGCCTCAGAGTCTGCCCTCGAAGACGAGTTCCCTGGCCGTGCCAAGCGCCGTCGCGATCGCGCCGATCAGCACAGCGTCCCCGCCGAGCGCGGCGGGGACGATCGGCGGACGCAGCGGGGTGAGCGCGGCCAGGGACTCGTAGATCGGATCGAGCAGCAGGTCCGCGTTGTCGCCGACCCCGCCGCCGAGGACGATGAGCGCCGGGTCGAGCATCGCGGCGATCGCGGCCACCGCGTGGGCGAGCCGGGTCGCCTCGCCGCGCACGGCGTCGAGCGCGGCCGCGTTACCGGCGCGTGCCGCGTCGAAGACTTCCTTCGGACCGCCGGACACCCGCATGCCCGCCGCCGCCGCGAGCGCGGTCACGGCCGACCCGCCGACCGCGGCGTCCAGCATGCCGCGCTGGTAGAAGGGTTCTGTGGTCCCTGATCCCGGTTCGGTCGAGGTCTGCTGCGTGGCCTGCGTCCCGGCGTACGGCGCGGAGGCGGGGAACGGCAGGTACCCGACCTCGCCGGCCGCGCCGCTGGCCCCCGCGAACAGCTTCCCGTCCACCACGATGCCGGCGCCGATCCCCGTGCCGACCATGAGGAAGACCAGCAGCGGACAGTCCCGGCCGGCGCCGAAGACGTACTCGCCGAACGCCGCCAGGTTCGCGTCGTTGTGCACGCTCAGCGACTCGCCGAGCTCCCGGCGCAGGCTGTCGACCACGCCGGTGCGCCCCCAGCCCGGCAGGCTCCCGGCGTAGCGCACTTCGTTGCTCGCCGGATCGAAGACGCCCGGCGTGCCCACGACGGTGTGCACGACCTGCGACCAGTCCAGGCCCGCCTCCGCGACGACCTCGCGCGCCGACTGCGTGGCCGTGGCCACGATCGGCTCGGGCCCGGCCGCGCCGTCCACGTCGTTCGGCACCTCGCGCCGCCCCCGGATCGTGCCCTCGAGGTCGGCCAGCGCCACCCGGATCCGCGAGCGCCCGATGTCGATCCCGACGACGTGGCCCGCGGTCGGGTTCACCTCGTAGAGCACCGCGCTGCGCCCGCGCCCGGCCGTCACGGCCATCTCGCCGGTCTCCCGGACCAGCCCCGCCGCCTCCAGGTTGCCGAGCGCGGCCGAGACCGTGGGCTTCGAGATCCCGGTGACCCGGGCGAGCTCCGCGCGCGACGCCGCGCCCGAGAGCCGCAGCCGCTCGAGCAGCACACGCTCGTTGTTCACCCGGAGAGTGCGACTGCTCCAGGGCCGCGAGGTCTCGTCCGGCGTCCGCGTGGTCGTCATGAGGGCGAATCTAACCCAGATCCCTGTGCGCGGTGTGAGGAACACCGCCGACGGCCGGTCCGCGCCACGCCGATTACGCGGAATTCTCGACATCGCGCGGGGAATTTTGACACGATGGCGGACAGCAGCCCGGTTCGAACACATGATCGAATAGTTGGGGGTAACCGCCATGACCGTCGCCCGGCTCATGCCTGCCGAGTCCGAGTTCTACGCCGCGCAAAGCGTCTACAGCGACCCCGGCGATCTCGCCCGCTACTACGACGCCCTGCCCGACGACCCGCGCGAGCTCGCACTCGTGGTCCGAAGGCTGATGATCCATCGGTTGGAAGGAGGCCTCTTCGACTTCGCGATCGCCGAGGAGCGCCTGTGCGACGACGCCGAGACCCGCTACGTCGACGAGATCCTCAAGCTGATCGTGCACCGCAGGGACGAGCCGCTGACCGTGCCGCGCCCTTACGCCGACCGCTTCGTCGGCGTCTGCCGCGACTTCGCGCTGCTGCTCTGCTCGTTCATGCGGGCGAAGGGCGTTCCGGCCCGCATCCGCTCCGGCTTCGCCGACTACTTCGGCACCGACGGCTTCCACTATGACCACGTCGTCACCGAGTACTGGGACGCCCAGCACGGCTGGCGTCTCGCCGACGCGCAGGTCGCCGAGGGCCACAAGGTCGCCTTCGACCCCATGGACGTCCCGCGCGACCGATTCCTGGTGGCCGGCAAGGCCTGGCAGCTCATCCGCGCGGGCAACGCCGACGCCAAGACCTTCGGTGTCAGCCTCCCCGACGGCGCCCAGCTCGTCGGCGAATGGTTCGTCGCCGGCAACATCCGCCTCGACCTCGCCGCCGCGAACAAGGTCGAGACCCTGCTGTGGGACATCTGGGGCATCGGCGCCGGCGGCGACGACGACATGACCGACGAGATCCACGACCTCTACGACCTCGCCGCCCGCGTGGCCGACGAAGAGATCGTCTTCAGTGCGGCCCGCAGCCTCTTCGCCGAGAACGCCGGCCTCCGCACTCCCGCGACGGTCATCTCCCTCGCCCCCTTCAACGGACCGCGAGAGGTGACGCTGCGCAGGTAGCAGCCGTCGCCCGTCGCCTCGATGCCTGCATGACCACGCTGATCGGTCGTGCTCGAATTCGCCGATCGCTAGCCGGGCCCGGTCCTTCCGGCCTCCGACAGCTCCCCGATCCTCGCAACCACGTGCCCTGACTGCGGGCAGCTCCACACCGCCGTCGCCGTCGGGGTGTACTCGTCGACGACGTTCGTCTGGAGGGGGTGCGAATCAGGGTGGTCGGGGCATTCGGGCCACACGGCCGGCCTGCCGAGCGCCCAGAGGAGTTCGATCGCCCACTCCTGGACCTGGTCGGCCAGGTGGGCCAGCTGTTCGGCGCGGGGGGCGTCGGCTTTCAGGCGGACGGCCCAGGCGGTGTCGTCGGCGCCGATGAGGGTGAGGTTCGGACTGCCGGGATAGAAGTCCGGCCGGGGATCGCCGATGCGTGGTTCGGGGACGTGGCCGACGTCGAGGTCGCGCAGGACGGGAGCGAGGGCCGCGGCAAGGACGGGGTCGACGTTCACGCTCATACGTGAACTCTACGTCGACCGTCCCGCCGCGGCCTCTGGACTGCTGCGATCTCGCTGTCCCGCTACAACCGTCGCGCTATCGCCACCTCGCTACCCCGATCCTCGCGACGGAGCTCAGTTCAGCGGCAGCGTCACGCTCGACGGCCCGCTGAAGCTGACCGTGCTGCCGGACTGGTCGCTGTCCAGGAACAAGGGGTCCTTGGTGCCGATGACGACGCCGAGGTAGTCGCCCGCCGGAACGTTGTAGGCGGCGCTGATGAACCGGGTGCTGACCGTCGTCGGCTTGCCGGGGGTTGCGTCGGTGTACGTGTATGGCACGTAGCTGATCAGGCTGCCCTCGCCCAGCAGGTTCACGTCGTACAGGTACGCGTATACGGTGCCGGTGCTCGCGCTCGGATTGAACGTGAGGTTGAGGGTGGCGGCGCCGCGGATCTTCTGCTCGCTGGTCATCATGGCGGACTCCCAGACCGCGGCCGCGCTGCGGGCGATGCTCGGCAGCCAGCACTGCGGGGGAAGGTCGAGCAGTTGCTCGAGCAGGCCGCTGACCTCGAGGGTTCCGCCGGACGCGCAGGTGGCGGTGCCGACGTCGATGCCGGTGCTCCAGGTGCCGGGGGCGGCGGAGCTGAGGCTGCCGGTGCCGAAGATGTTCGTGCCGCCGAGGTTGAAGGTCGCGGAGCTCGTGCTCAGGGCACTGAGACTCGAGTAGCCCTCGTACGTGCCGGTGCCGACCGGCTCGACCTGGACCGGCTGCTGCGCGTCGATGCCGTTGGCGGCGCCGGTCAGGTAGTGGTCGAACCACTCGTGCACGTTCGTCCACACCGTGTTGGCGGCGCCGAGCAGGCCGCCGGCCTCGGCGGTGGCGTGGTCGCCGGGCTGCAGCATCAGGCGCTTGGCCGTGGTCAGGTCGTTGTAGAACGGCGTGAGCTGGCTCGGCGCGAAGATGCTGTCCTGGAGGCCGTTGGAGATGAAGACCGCGGTCCTGTTCGCATTGATCTCATTGACGTACGTCTGCGGAGATCTCACGGCGCCCCACTGGAGGACGGTATTGATGTTCGTGTCCGCGTAGTAGTCATCGAGGATGCTCTGGAAGTCGCTGCTCAGTTTGCCGGTGAGCTCGGCGGCGGCGACGAGCAGGTCGGTGGACTCCTGGTGGCGGGTGTTGTTCGGGTAGAGCGAGTAGTCGAGGTCCGTCCACGCGCTCATCGAGGCCACGGCCTTGATCCGCGGGTCGTGGGCCGCCGCGAGCAGGCTCAGGCCCGCGCCGTAGGAGATGCCGCCGACGCCGATCTCCGCCGGGTCGGCGTTCGTGTCGGCGAGGAGCCAGTCGATCACGGTGGAGACGTCGTCGACGTCCTGCGGGCTGGCGACGTCGATCGTGCCGCCGGAGTTGTAGAACCCGCGGGGATCGTATTCGAGTACGTCGTAGCCGTCGGCCGCGAACTGCTGGGCCTGGTCGTAGTACTCGAAGTCGGGCAGCCCCCAGCTCGAGACGAAGACGATCGCGGGGTGCGGGCCCGGGCTCGTCGGCTGGGTGAGGATGCCGGCCAGATCCACGCCGTCGGACATCGTCAGGGTGACATCCGTGTTGGTGACGGACGAACTCGCCGCCTGCGCGGGCGCGGCGAGAACGCCGGCGGCGGTGGACGCGAGCAGGGTCATCGCGGCGAGGGCGGCGGCCGTCGCACGCGGTCTTCGCGCGATGGCCGTGCTGCTTCGGGCGAAGGGCACCGTTGACCTCCGGTAGGTTACTGAAGAGTAAGGTTTGGGTGCCCTCAAGGTCCTACCGGCCGGTAACCTACGTCAAGGTGCTGCGCCCGTGCACCTTGGCCAAGCTTGCGCAAAGGGCGAAGGCGCGCGGCCGGCGCTTCCCGGCGGCCCGGGCGCTCGCTAAAGTGTCCGCGGACCGACTGCTCTTCGGGAGAGGCTCGTCCCAGTGTCAGCGACAGGTGACTTCACGCCGCCGGAGTTCCCCGGGGGTACGCCGTATGACGATCCCTACGATCCCCATGATCCGTACGAAGATCGGCCCGGCGTCCCGCTCGGCGCGGCGGCGGGCATCCTGGTCGCGGTGCTGGCTCTCGGGGTGGGCGCGGTGTTCGCCCTCGGCGGCTCGTCGAAGCCCGCCAAGACCACGCTTGTCGCGCAGCCGAGCGTGAGTGTGGGACTTCCGGGCTACCCGGCGGGAACGTCGACCTCAGGCGCTTCGTCCGGCGCGTTGCCGGGTGTGGCCTCTTCCACGGCACCGGCGCCGCAGGGGACGTCGCAGGCCACCGATACAAGTACCGGCAGCTACTCCGGCGACACGGGCAACTCCTCCTCGGCGGAGGAGGGCACGCAGAGCTTCTACGTCGGCGAGTGCGTCGAGACCTCCGGTTCCGGCAGCGATTTCAGCGTGACGCAGGCCGACTGCTCGAAGGCGAACTATAAGATCATCTACGCCTTCCAGAACGAGTCGGGCAACGTCGATACAGACATGTCGCAGTGCTACACCGTCAACGGCAACGACAACGAGTTCGAGAACGGCGACTCCGGCGGCGCGTACACGCTCTACTGCCTCAACTCGCTGACCGGCGACTACAGCCCGCGGCGCGCCGGCGTCGACAACTGCCTGGACTCCTCGGCGACCTACGAGGTGGACTGCACGAGTTCGCGCGCGGCCTGGATCGTCGTCGGCCGGCTCAACGGCACGACCGTCACGACGGGGTGCTCGAAGTTCGGCAGCTACGACTACTCGTACTACTGGACTTCGTCGCCCACGTTCGTGCTCTGCGTCGACAAGTACAAGCGGAAGTAGCCGCCGCCGACTGGATGCCTAGTGCTTGCCCAGCTGGTCCTTGCGGACCTTGCCCATGGCGTTGCGCGGGAGCGAGTCCACGAACTTGATCTTGCGGGGGCGTTTGTGCACGGACAGGTCCCTGGCCACGCTGTCGATGAGCTCCTGCTCTGATACGGCGCCGCGCGCGTCCGGGACCACATAGGCGACGATGCGCTGGCCCAGGTCGTCGTCCGGGACGCCGATGACGGCAGCCTCGCGCACGGCCGGGTGCGCGAGCAGGGCGTTCTCCACCTCTCCGGCGCCGATCCGGTAGCCGCCGGACTTGATCAGATCGGTGGAGGCACGGCCGACGATGCGGTGCGTGCCGTCCGGTTCGATCACGGCCATGTCGCCGGTCCTGAACCAGCCGTCCTCGGTGAAGGACGCGGCGGTCGCCTCCGGCCTGCGCAGGTATCCGTCGAACACGGTCGCGCCGCGCACCTGCAACTCGCCGACCGTCGTGCCGTCGTAGGGGAGCGCTTCGCCCTCTTCGCTGACCAGGCGGGTCTCGACGCCGCGGATCGGCTTGCCGACGGCGCCGGGCCGCCGGTGCGCGTTGTCGGCACGGGCCGCGACGGTGATCAGGGTCTCGGTCATGCCGTAGCGCTCGGCGGGTCGCAGGCCCGTGAGTCCCTCGAGCCGCTCGAAGACGGGCGCGGGCAGCGCCGCGGAACCGGAGACGAGCAGCCGCGCGCCGGAGAGCGCCTTGGCCGACTCCGGGTCCTGGGTGATCCGCGACCAGACCGTCGGGACGCCGAAGTAGAGGCTGCCGTTCGCGCGCGCGTAGCCCTCGGGCGTCGGCTTGCCGGTATGTACGAGCTTTGATCCGATCCTGAGCGGGCCGAGCAGACCGAGGACGAGCCCGTGCACATGAAACAAGGGCAGGCCGTGCACGAGTGTGTCTTCAGGGGTCCATGCCCAGGCCTCGGCCAGCGCGTCGAGGTCGGCGGCGATGGCGCGGCCGGTCACGGGCACGCCCTTGGGCACGCCGGTCGTGCCCGAGGTGTAGAGCACGAGCGCGGTGCCGTCGAGGCCCGGCGTCGGGCCGGTGGGCAGCGTGCAGTGCTCGGACAGCGAGACCGAGGCGATCGGCACGCCGCAGCTCGCCCAGGAAGCCATCTCCACGCCGGGCTCGTCCTGGCCGGCGAGCACGAGCACCGCGCCGCTGTCCGAGAGCACGTGGTGCAGCTCGCGGTGGCCGGTGTCCGGCGCGACCGGCACGATCGGGACGCCGGAGAGCAGTCCGCCGAGCACGGCGACCGCCGTCTCCAGCGAGGCCGAGGCGTACACGGCCGCCGCGGGGGCGCCGGCGATCCGCGAGGCGACCGCGCCGGCGGCGGACAGCAGGGCCTCCCGGCCGAGCGAGCGTCCGGCGATCGTCAGGCTTCCGGTTCTCGCATCGGCCGATCCGCTCATCAGCCCAGGCAGCAGCTCCATGGCCTCCACCCTACCCGCGGCGCCCGGGAGGCGGCCCGCGGCGAGCCGGATACGAAACATTGACGCAATGAGGGTTCGCCGTCATAGTGAGCTACCAAACCCCGAGGTTGCCCCAGCGGGGTTCGCGCCGACAGAAATGTTAGCGTTAACAACTCGGTGCCCGCGCTGACCTGGGCACGCCATACCTACGGAAGGACAGAGTCGTCCACCATGTCCCCACGCATGCGATTGAGGAAGCTGAGTCGCCTGCCGCTGGCGCTGACCGGCTCGCTGGCCCTGGCTTTCGGCGCGCTGATCGCCGGTTCGGGCGTCGCGCACGCCGCCACCGAACTCCCGTGTGACATCTACTCCTCGTACGGCACGCCGTGCGTCGCCGCGCACAGCATGGTGCGCGCGCTGTACTCGTCGTACGACGGCGCGCTCTACAAGGTCCAGCGGGCGTCCGACTCCACTTCGACGAACATCTACCCGCTCGCCGCCGGCGGGTATGCGAACGCTGCGACGCAGAACAGCTTCTGCTCCGGCACCACGTGCTACGTCACCGAGATCTACGACCAGAGCGGCAAGGGCAACAACCTCACGGTCGAGGGCTCCGGCGGCAACGGCTCCGCGGACCACGCCGCGATCGCCACCGCTCTGCCGATCACCGCGGGCGGGCATTCCGTCTACGGCCTGTCGGTGCAGGCCGGCGTGGGCTACCGGGACGACTCGACCAGCGGGATCCCGACCGGATCGACGGCCCAGGGCGAATACATGGTCACCAGCGGCACCCACGTCGACAGCTACTGCTGCTTCGACTACGGCAACGCGGAAACCAGCAACACCGATACGGGCAACGGCCACATGGAGGCCATCAACTTCGGCACCGAGGCCTGGTTCACCAGCGCCGGCTCGGGTCCGTGGGTCGAGGCGGACCTCGAGAACGGCCTCTTCTTCGGCGGCAACGGCGCCAACTCGTCGAACACCGGCAACTCCAGCGCGTTCGTGACCGCGCTCGTCAAGAGCAACAACACGACCACGTACGCGATCAAGGGCGGCAACGCCGACTCCGGCAGCCTGACCACCTGGTACTCCGGCGCGCTGCCCACGACCAGCGGCTACACCCCGATGCACCTCGAAGGCGCGATCGTGCTCGGCACCGGCGGCGACGACAGCAACGCCTCGGACGGCTCGTTCTTCGAGGGCGTCATCACCTCCGGCGAGCCGAGCGATGCGGCCGACAACGCCGTGCAGTCCAACATCACCTCGGTCGGCTACGCGACGGTCTCGCAGACCTTCCCGGTGAGCGGTACCGAGTACGTGCTCACCAACGTCAACAACGGCAAGGTGATGGACGACTACGACTGCAGCACCTCCAACGGCGCCGAGGTCGACACCTGGGCCTCGCTCGGCAACACCTGCCAGCGCTGGGCCTTCACCAGCCTCGGCAGCGGCCGCTACACGATCACCAACGAGTACAGCGGCAAGGTCCTCGACTCGGTGAACTGCGGATACACGGACGGAACCGGAATCGATCTCTGGTCGTCGCTCAGCAACCTCTGCCAGGAATGGAACGTCACTGCGGACGGCAGCGGCTACACGATCAGCAATGTCGGCAACGGCATGGTGCTCGACGCGGAGAACTGCGGAACCGCCAACGGCACCGTCGTCCGCCAGTGGGCGCAGCTCGACAACACGTGTCAGGAGTGGGACATCACCAGCTGAACAGGTGAGGGACCGCGCCTGACAGGCCCTCACGGGTTGCCGGGCTGAGGTGACGAGCCTGAGGTCGTGGCGGGGCGAAGCCGCCGCGACCTCAGGCGAGTTACCCGGGGGAGGGTAGCCGACCGGGCCCGGGAGCGGGTTGTGAACGTTCACCAGGCGACATCGGGGCCGTGATGAGTGATCAAATCGTGATGCCCGCGAGCGTGGACCCGGTTTGACCGTGAATTAACCGCGCTCTTAGGATCGCAGGTATGAACCTGTCCGCGCCCCGACCGACGGCCTTCGAGGTCGTCCTGCTCGGCATGAGCGCGCACAGCGTCGCCGATATTCTCTGTTGATCATTTTCCGCGCCTAGCCGCACTCCCTCGTTGCGGTGACGGCGCTTTCTGCTGCCCTTTTCCAGCTCTTCCCCTCACTGCGCGCCGCCGCAGCTTGCTCGACCCTGCCCTGAAACGGAAATACCCCTGTGTTCAACAACCCATTGCCCGCACGGCGAATAAAGCTCGCGTCCCTCTCCGCCGCCGCACTCCTCGTCGGCGGCCTCGCCGCGGCCTGCGGCGGATCATCCACCACGACGGGCGCCACCTCCTTCAACGCCGCGAGCTGCACCGGCGGCACGCTCAACGTGCTCGACCAGTCCACCGAGGACACCGGCCTCGACCCGGCCGTGCTCTACACCTCCGGCGGCGGCGCGATCCCGCGCCTGCTGTTCCGCACGCTGACCACGCGCGACACCACCGCCGGCGCGAAGGGCCGCACCGTCGTGCCGGACCTGGCCACCGACACCGGCGAGGCGAGCGAGAACGCGACGGTCTGGACCTACCACCTCAAGTCCGGCCTGAAGTACGCGAACGGCGAGGCCATCACGTCCGCCGACATCAAGTACGGGATCGAGCGCTCCTTCTCCTCCGTGCTGGCGGGCGGGCCGCCCTACCTGCGCGACTGGCTGGTCGGCGGGTCCACGTATCAGGGCCCGTACGGATCGGACCCGGACCTGGCCTCGATCACCACGCCGAACCCGACGACGATCGTCTTCCACCTGCGCAAGCCGGAGGGCGACTTCCCGTACCTGGCCGCCGAGACCCAGTTCGCCCCGGTCCCCAAGGCCGACGACACCGGCAAGAACTACAACGCCGACCCGGTCTCCTCGGGCCCGTACACGATCCAGAGCTTCACCAAGGGCAAGGAGCTCGTCCTCGTCCGGAACACGTACTGGAGCCGCGGCACCGACAGCCAGCGGCTCGCCTGCCCGGACAAGATCGACATCAGCCTCGGCCTGTCCTCGACGGTGATCGACCAGCGGCTGGCCTCCTCGATCGGCCAGGACGCCGACGCGATCACCACGGACACCGACGTGGACACGGCGACGCTCGCCAAGTCGGCTTCGCAGCCCTCGCTCAAGGCCCGGCTCACCAGCGGCAACTTCCCGGACACCACGTACCTGGCGTTCAACACGAAGGCCGCGCCCTTCGACAACCAGCTGGTGCGTGAGGCCTTCTCCTACGCAGTGGACCGCACCTCGCTGGTCAACGCGCAGGGCGGCAGCCAGCTCGCCACGGCGCTGACCACCTACGACCCGCCGAGCATCGGCGGCGCGTACCACCCGTACGACTACTTCCCGGCGGGTGCGAGCGGCAACGCCGCGAAGGCGAAGCAGCTGCTCGCGCAGGCCGGATACCCCGACGGCCTGACGGTCACGCTCGCCTATGACAGCAACGGTTCCAGCTACGACGGTCCGGCGAACGCGGCGGCCCTGCAGCAGGCGCTGGCCAAGGCCGGCATCACCCTCAAGCTCGACGCGATCGACGACTCGAACTTCGACGCCGTCGTCACCAACACCAAGACCGAGCCCGCGCTCTCCCTGTTCAGCTGGGGTGCGGACTGGCCGAGCGGCGCGCCGTTCCTGACACCGATCTTCGACGGCCGGGACATCGTGCAGGGCGGCGGCAACTTCAACCTCGCCCAGTACAGCGACCCCTCGGTCGAGGCGGAGATCGACAAGATCAACCAGATCACGGACAACAGCAAGGCGCAGGCGGCCTGGGGCGACCTCGACGCCCAGCTCGGCAAGCTCGCGCTGACCGTGCCGCTCTACACCGTCAACGACGTCGTGCTGCACGGCAGCAACGTGAAGAACACGTACGTCGACCAGTGGCGGGGCTGGTACGACATCTCGTCCGTCTCCGTCAAGTAACCCCGAACACCCGTCAAGTCAACTCACTGAACTGATATGTCGCGCAACAACGACGCGCAGCCGACCCTCCGGGCCCGCCTCTGGGCGCGCCCGGGGGGCCGCGTCGCGCTGATCCTCGTCGGCCTGATCATCCTGATCGCGCTCCTCGCCCCGGTGCTCACCGCGCTGGAGGGCCAGGACCCGAACACCTACCACGACAACCTGCTCAACTCGGCGACCGGCGGCGGCCCGAACGCGCCGTTCGGCGGCATCAGCGCCGCGCACTGGCTCGGCATCGAGCCGACCACCGGCCGCGACGTGTTCGCCCGGCTGGTCTACGGCGCGCGGATCTCGCTGCTCGTCGCGGCCGGCGCCACGCTCGGCCAGCTGCTGCTCGGCCTGCTCGTCGGGCTCGCCGCGGGGCTCGGCAACCGGTGGGCGGACACGCTGCTGAGCCGGTTCACCGACCTCGTTCTGTCCTTCCCGTACCTGTTCTTCAGCATCGCGCTGCTGGCCATCGTGCCGCAGAGCTTCCCGCGCCCGGTGCTCCTGTGCGTCATCCTGGCCGGCCTCTACTGGGCGCCGACCGCGCGCATCGTGCGCGCGGAGACGCTGGTGCTGCGCGAGCGCGAGTTCGTCGCGGCGGCCCGGCTCTACGGAGCGAGCGTCTGGCGGGTGGCCCGCAAGGAGATCCTGCCCGGACTCGCCGCGCCCGTCGTCACGTTCACGGCCCTGATGGTCCCGTCGAACATGGTCGCCGAGGCGGGCCTGTCCTTCCTCGGGCTCGGCGTGCAGCCGCCGACCCCGTCCTGGGGCCAGATGCTCTCCACCGCCACGACCTGGTTCCAGACCGATCCCGAGTACGTGCTCGTACCCGCGTTGACGCTGCTGCTCTGCGTGCTCGCATTCGTCGCGCTCGGCGAGGAGATCCGCCGCGCCGTGGATCCGAAGGGAGCCGGCCGATGACCGCGTTCCTGGTCCGCCGCCTGCTCGCCGCGGCGGCCGTGCTGCTGATCGTCGCCGCCGTCGTGTACGGGCTCTTCTATCTGATGCCCGGCGACCCGGCGAGCCTGGCCTGCGGCAAGCGCTGCGACGCGGCCGAGCTCGCGCAGGTGCGGCAGACGATGGGCCTGAACCGGCCGGTGTACGAGCAGTTCTGGACGTTCATCAGCTCCATCTTCGCCGGCCACGCCTACGACAACGGCGTCGGCACGGTCTGGTGCTCGGCGCCCTGCCTCGGCTACTCGTTCCAGAGCGACGAGCCGGTGACGCAGCTGCTCACCCAGGCGCTGCCGGTGGACGTCTCGCTGGTCGCCGGCGCCGCGGTGCTGTGGCTCTCGCTCGGCATCGGCTTCGGCCTGTTCGCCGCGATGCGCCCGAACGGGCTGCGCGACAAGGCGACCACGTTCGTCGGGCTGGCCTTCGGCTCGGTGCCGATCTTCATCCTGGCGCTGTTGCTGCTGCTGCTGTTCTGCGTCTGGTGGCAGGTCCTGCCGTTCCCGACGTTCGTGCCGTTCACGCAGAACGTCGGACAGTGGGCCGAGAACCTGCTGCTGCCCTGGTTCGCCATCGCGCTCACGTTCGCGGGCAACTACCTGCGGCTGACCCGCGCCGGCGTGCTCGAAGCGCTCGGCCAGGACCACATCAGGACCCTGCGCGCCTACGGCTACACCGAGCGGCGCATCGTGGCCAGGCACGCCGTGCGCGGCGCGCTGCCCACGGTCGCCACGATTGCCGCGATGGACATCGGCGGAGTGCTGGCCGGCGCGGTGTTCACCGAGTCGATGTTCGGCCTGCCCGGCCTCGGGAAGCTGATGGTGGACTCGGCGAGCACGATCGACCTGCCCGTCATCACCGGCGTGACGCTGCTCGCCTCGTTCCTGATCATCGTCGCGAACACCGTCGCCGATCTGCTCTACGCCGTGCTCGACCCCCGAGTGAGGATCTCGTGACGTCAACCCCCATTCTCACGGTCGAGGACCTGCGCATCTCCTTCGGCGCGGTCAATGCTCTCAATGGTCTGAGTCTCGAGCTCGAGCCGGGCCGCGCGCTCGGGCTGGTCGGCGAGTCCGGGTCCGGCAAGTCCGCCGCGGCGCTGTCCCTGCTGGGCCTGCACCGGGGCACCGGCGCCCAGGTCGGCGGCCGAATCCTGCTGCACCCCCGCCCGACCGGAGCCGGCGAGATCGCCGAGCCCGTGGACATCAACACGGCCGACGACGAGACGCTGCGGCGGATCCGCGGCCGCGAGCTGGCGATGATCTTCCAGGAGCCGCTGACCAGCTTGGATCCTTACCACCGCGTCGGCGACCAGATAGCCGGCGTGCACCGCCTGCACTTCCGCTCCGGCCCCGACGAGGCGCGGGCGCGGGCGGCGCAGGCGCTGGAGCAGGTCGGCATCGACGCGCGCAGCAAGTACCGCGCGTACCCGCACGAGTTCTCCGGCGGCATGCGCCAGCGCGCACTGATCGCGATGGCGCTCGTGCTCGAACCGCGCGTGCTGGTGGCCGACGAGCCGACCACCGCCCTCGACGTGACCGTGCAGGCGCAGATCCTCCAGCTGCTCGGCCGGCTGCGCGAGGAGATCGGGCTCAGCCTGATCCTGATCAGCCACGACCTCGCGGTCGTCGGCGGCAACGTGGACGACGTGCTCGTGCTCAAGTCGGGCGACGAGGTCGAGCGCGGTCCGGTCCGCGAGGTGCTGACGCGGCCGCAGCACGCGTACACGAAGGACCTGCTCAACGCGATTCCCCGCCTCGACGCCGAGCTGCCGACCCGGATCGCGGCCTCCGCCGAGCCGCTGCTGAAGGTCACCGACCTCAGCGTCGTCTTCCCGTCGCATCGCGGATCCGCCGCCACCACGGCCGTGGACGGGGTGAGCCTGGAGCTGCTCAACGGCGAATCGCTCGGCGTGGTGGGGGAGAGCGGCAGCGGCAAGTCCACGCTCGGCCGCTCGATCGTTCGGCTGCAGAAGCCGACGTCCGGACGCATCGAGTTCGCGGGCCGCGACCTCGGATCGTGGCGCGGCAAGGCGCTGCGCGATCACCGCCGGGATCTGCAGCTGATCTTCCAGGACCCCGCGTCCTCGCTGAACCCGCGCCGCAGCATCGGCGACTCGATCGCCGAGCCGCTGATCGTGCACGGCGAGAAGGACCGGGACAGGCTGCGTGCCGCGGTGGACGGGATGCTCGAGCGCGTCGGCCTCGACGACTCGCTCTACCACCGCTACCCGCACCAGCTCTCCGGCGGCCAGCGGCAGCGCGCGGCGATCGCCAGGGCCCTGATCCTGCGGCCCCGGCTCGTCGTGTGCGACGAGCCCGTTTCGGCGCTCGACGTCACCACGCAGGCCCAGGTGGTGAAGCTGCTGCGGGAGCTGCGCGAGGAGTTCGAGCTGACGCTCGTCTTCATCGCGCACGACCTGGCCGTGGTCCGGCAGGTCAGCGACCGGATCGCGGTGATGAACCGCGGACGGATCGTGGAACTGCTGCCCGCCGCCGGGCTGCACGAGGCGCAGGACCCGTACACGCGTGCGCTGTTGTCCGCGGTTCCCGAGTTGCCGGTGGCGTGACAGTGCGTCCCAGGTGACCGCCGTATAGTGGGGGTGACGAGCTGGCTTGGGCTGAGGGGGCCGTCGTGCCGGATGATCATGCCATCGAGGTGCCCGATGAGGTGGACATCGAGCGCCCGTCCGCCGCGCGCATGTACGACTACTATCTCGGCGGCTCGTGCCACTTCGCGGCGGACCGCACGCTCGCCGCGGAGATCCTGCGCGCCTGGCCGGACATGCCCGCGATCGCCCGCGCGAACCGGGACTTCCTGCACCGCGCGGTCCGCTACCTGAGCGGCCAGGGCGTCGACCAGTTCCTGGATCTCGGCGCCGGCATCCCGACCGCCGGGAACACGCACGACATCGCGCTCTCGCTGAACCCCGACGCGCGCATCGTGTACGTGGACGTGGATCCGGTGGCTGTCGCGCACAGCACGGTGATCCTCCAGGACGTGCCCAACGCGACGGTCGTGCACGCGGACCTGCGCGAGCCGGCGAGCATCCTGACCCGCTCCGAGGTGCCGTCCTTCCTGGATCTGAGCCGGCCGGTCGGCGTGATCATGCTGGCCGTCCTGCACTTCCTGACCGAGGAGGACGACGCGCCGGGCGTCGTGGCCGCGTATCGCGAGGCCACCGGTCCGGGCTCGTTCCTCGTGGTCAGCCACGGGACGCTGGACTACATGCCGGCCCAGGCGCGGCAGGCCGAGGGCGTCTACCAGCGGGCAAGCCACCGGCTCAACTTCCGCAGCCGCGCGCAGGTGCTGGGCCTGTTCGACGGATACGAGCTCGAACCGCCGGGCCTGGTCGACATCATCCACTGGCGCCCGGAGCTGAGCGCCGACGAGCCGGACCCGCTCGGCGGCGGCGACGTCGCGCGCTACTCCGGATACGTGGCGGTGGGCCGCAAGGCCTGACGGGTCGCAGAGCGCTCCGGCCGCAGGCTCTGGCCGGATACCGCGTACCCCGGTCCGATACCCCGGCCGGAGGCTCAGGCCCGAAGCTCAGCCCCGATCTCCGGCCCGATAACCCGGCCCGATACTCAGGGCCGCGGTACGAACTGTCGGCTGATCGGGCGTGGCGGGTTGCCCGAGGTGGGCGGCGGCCCAAGCATGGGCCTATGGCCGAGGACGTTCCGGGGTACCTGCGCTACCCGCATGTGCGCGGCTCGCTGCTGACCTTCGTCGCCGAGGACGACGTCTGGCTCGCCCCGCTGCGCGAGGACGGATCGGTCGGCCGGGCCTGGCGGGTGACCAGCGACCGGATCAAGGTGAGCAACCCGCGGCTGTCCCCGGACGCGCGCACGCTCGCGTGGACCAGCTGGCTCGCGCCGACGCCGGAGGTGTGGACCGCGCCGGTCTCCGGCGGTCCCGCGCTGCGGTTGAGCTGGTCGGGCAGCGAGGACACCCGGGTGCTCGGCTGGATGCCGAACGGCGACGTGCTCGCGGTCTCCTCCTACCACCAGCCCTTCAGCCGCTATACGTGGGCGTATTCGCTGCCGACGAGCGGCGCGGTTTCGGTGCGGCTGCCCTGGGGGCCGGTGTCCGACGCGGCGATCACGCCGAGGAACACGCTGCTGCTCACCGGCACCGCGCCGCACGATCCGGCGGCCTGGAAGCGCTACCGCGGCGGCGCGTCCGGCCGGCTCTGGCTGGACGGCGCTCGGCTGCTGGAGGGGATCGGCGGGCATTTCGCGGCGCCGATGCTGGTCGGCGACCTGCCGGACGTGCGCGTCGCATTCCTCTGCGACCACGAGGGTATCGGGAACGTCTACTCCTGCCGCCTCGACGGCACCGACCTGCGGCGCCACACCGACCACGACGAGTTCTACGCGCGCAACGCCTCGACCGACGGCCGGCGCGTCGTCTACCAGCACGCGGGCGACCTGTGGCTGCTCGACGGCCTCGACGCCCCCGAGCCGCGCCGGCTGGAGGTGCCGCTCGACGGGGCGCGGACCGGCCGCCGGCCCTATCAGATCCCTGTGTCGTACAACCTCAACGGCTTCGCCTGCGATCACGACGGACGCGCCAGCGCGGTGCTCGTGCGCGGCAGCCTCTACTGGCTCACCCACCACGACGGCCCGGCCCGGGTGCTCGCGGATTCGCCGAGCGTGCGCGTCCGGCTGCCGGTGATGCTGGGTATCGAGCACGTGGCCTGGGTCAGCGACGCGAACGGCGACGACGAGCTCGCGATCGCTCCGCTGCCCGGCGGCACGTACAACTTCGCCGAGCTCGGATTCCCGAAACCGCGGGTGCTGGCCGCCGGTGAGATCGGCCGCGTCGTCGCGTTGGCGGCCGCGCCGGACGGGTCGCGGCTGGCCGTGGCCACCAGCGACGGCAGGCTGCTGCTGGTGAACGCGGTCAGCGGGAACGTGCGCGAGGTGGTGCGTTCGAGCTACGGGCCGGTCAGCGGCCTGGCCTTCTCGCCGGACTCCGCGTGGCTGGTCTGGTCGCAGGCGGTGGCGAACAAGTCGCTGCGCCGGATCAGGCTCGTCGACTGCGGGCACAGCGAGCGGATCTACGACGTGACCACCGGCCGCTTCGAGGACGAAGGGCCCTGCTTCACCGCCGACGGCCGCTTCCTGGTCTTCCTCTCCTGGCGCGGCTTCGATCCGGTGCACGACGTCCATACGGGTGACATGTCGTTTCCGCTGGGCTGTCGGCCGTACCTCGTTCCGCTGGCCGTGGACGATCTCGCGCCCTTCTCTACTCCGGTCGAGGGACGCGCGCCGGACGGCACCGCCTCCTACTCGCCGCCGCAGGACGGCGCGATGCGGCTGGATCCGCAGGATCTCGCCGAACGTCTGGTGCCCTTCCCGGTCATCGCCTCGAAGTACTCCGATCCGGCCCCGGTGGCCGGCGGCGTGGTCTGGCTGCGCTGGCCGATCTCCGGTGCGCTCGGCCAGACCTTCGCCAACCCCGACGACCTGTCCGGCCAGCCCGCGCTCGAGTACTACAGCCTGGACAGCAACGAGTGCGAGGTGCTCGCCGAGGACGTCGACGCCTTCGCGGTCTCCGGCGACGGCGGCTCGATCGTGCTGCTCGCGGACGGCGAGCTCAGGCTGCTGAGCGTGCGCGATCCGGAGCGGGACTTCACCGTGGACCTGCGCCGGATCACGCACACCGTGCACCCGGCGCAGGAGTGGCGGCAGGCGTACCGCGAGGCGGCGCGCGTCGTGCGCGACCAGTACTGGGATCCGAACATGTGCGGGCTCGACTGGTCCGCGCTGACCGAGCAGTACGCGCCGCTGATCGAGCGCGTGGGCAGCCCGGACGACTTCGGCGACGTGCTCCAGGAGCTGCTCGGCGAGCTCGGGACCTCGCACGCGAACGCCGTCCCGGCGCGGTTGGCCGAAGGGCCGACGCGGCCGGAACGGCCGCTCGGGCTGCTCGCGATGGACGTGCACCGCGAAGGCGGGGACAAAGCGGCCAGGTGGGTGATCGACCGCGTCCTGGCGGGGGAGAGCTCCGACCCGAGGGCGCGAGCACCGCTCGCCGCGCACGGCGTGAAGCCGGGCGATGAGATCGTCGAGATCGCCGGCCGCGTCCCCGATCCGGTGCTCGGCCCGCTGCCGCTGTTAGCCGGAACGGGTGGCACGACGATCGAACTCGTCCTCCGTTCGGGTGAGGACGGCCGACTGCGGCGCATCGCCGTCACCCCGCT
This sequence comes from Actinospica acidithermotolerans, assembly GCF_018139625.1. Taxonomy (GTDB): domain Bacteria; phylum Actinomycetota; class Actinomycetes; order Streptomycetales; family Catenulisporaceae; genus Actinospica; species Actinospica acidithermotolerans. Next base: position 31,063 of record NZ_JAGSOH010000088.1, read on the forward strand.
GAGTGACGAGATGCCGGTGCGGTATCAGGACACGGTGCTCAATCGGCGCGCCCAAGTCCGCCAACTGAGTGAAGGACGCTGCGGTTACCTGCACATCCCCGACCTCAGCGGCTCCGGGTGGGCCCAGTTCAACCGCGACCTGCGCCGCGAGTTCAACTACCCGGCCCTGGTGCTGGACGTGCGCGGGAACGCCGGCGGGAACGTCTCGCAGCTCGTGCTGGACAAGATCAACCGGCGCGTGCTGGCCTGGGACTTCACCCGCGACCGGCGTCCCGCGCGCTACCCGCGCGACGCGGTGCGCGGCCCGGTCGTCGCCATCGCCGACGAGGCGACCAGCTCCGACGGCGACGTGATCGTCGCGGCCTTCCGCGCGCTCGGCCTCGGACCGGTCGTCGGCCAGCGGACCTGGGGCGGCGTGGTCGGCATGACCGGCCGGCACACCCTCGTCGACGGCACCCAGATCACTGTGCCCAAGAACGCCGCCTGGTTCCCCGGCCTCGGCTTCTCCATCGAGAACCACGGCGTCGAGCCGGACGTCGAGGTCGTCCGCGGTCCGCTGGACTGGGCCGAGGGACGCAACACGCAGTTGGAGGCGGCCGTCCGGCTGGCCCTGGAACTGCTCGAGCGGCACCCGGCCGCCGCCGAACCCCCCATCTCCACCCC
>NZ_JAGSOH010000089.1 GCF_018139625.1 Actinospica acidithermotolerans
GCGACGACATCTTCGGCCTCCTGGAGAAGCTCTGGCAGGAGCGCGGGCTGACCGTCATCATGGTCACCCACGACTCCGAGCTCTCCCGCCGCGTCCCCCGGCTGGCCCAGATCAAGAACGGCAAGCTCACCATCAAGCGCGATCGGGCCGCGGCGAAGTAGCCGCGAGCCCGCTATCGCGGCAACGGGTCCGGCCCCGCCGCCCTGGTCCCCGCCGACCACCGTCCCGGTCGGCGGGGCCTCGTCTTTCGCGCGCGTTCCCGCCCTGCATGCCAGAGCCAGGGCCCGCTACCGAATCCGTCCCACCGCCGCGTACCCCGAGTACCGCCGCACGTCGCCGTCGAGCGGATCAGGGTCCGCATCCGGGTCCGGCCGCCAATGGATCATGTCGACGACGCCGGGCTGGACGAGCTCGTATCCGTCGAGCAGCTCGGCGATCTCCCGCCTGCTGCGGTAGTGAATCTGGTGGCTGGCCCGCAGGTAGACCTCTTCGGCGTCCTTCGCCATCGCGGGCCGGTAGTCGCTCGTCGCATGCGTGATCGCCAGGAAGGAGCCCGGCGCCACGACGTCCCGGTACGCGCCGACCACGCCCTTCGGCTGGTCGGCGTCGCCCACGAAGTGCAGCACTGCGATCATCAGCACGCCGACCGGCCGCGAGAGGTCGAGCAGCTCGCCGACCTCCGGCTGCGCCAGCACGTAATCCGGATCGCGCAGGTCCGCGTGCACGACGCCGGTGTTCCCCGCCTCGTCCCGCAGCAGCGCCCGCCCGTGCGCGACGGCCACCGGATCGACGTCCACGTACACGGTCCGCACCGCCGGATTCAGCGCCTGCGCGATCTCGTGCACGTTCCCCGTCGTCGGCATTCCGGAGCCCAGGTCGAGGAACTGGTCGATCCCCTCGTCGACCATGAACCGCACCGCCCGGTTCAGCACTCCCCGCTGCGCCCGCGCGATCACCGGCATGTCCGGCACGACCCGCATGTACTCCTCGGCCAGCCGCCGGTCAGCCGTGAAGTGGTGCGAACCGCCGAGATAGTAGTCGTACATGCGCGCCGCCGAGGGACGCTCGATGTCCACGAAGTCCGGCGCCCACCGCGGCCGAGGATGATTCACCGGGTCTCCGTTCTGACCATCTCATGAAGAGGCACGCGCAGAGTGTAACCGTCATGACACCCTGCCGGGAGGTCAACGCGGGAGAACACCGCGGGTTTTCGCTCAGACTTTCGCATCCTGCGTCGCCGCGCCCTGGTCAGCCGTCACGTGCCGCGCCCAGTCGATCCGGTGGCGGTGGACGGGGCCGAACATCTTCTCGGGCGTGAGGAAGGTGCGGGTGGCGACGGGAGCCAGGGCGCGGATCATCAGGCGGGCGAGGGGGCCGCCGGACTTCTGGCTGTTGGTCTTGGCGGCGGTGGCGGCGATGTCCTCCACCCGCTTCCTGCGCAGGGACTCGTAGGCGGCGAAGGCCGCGGCGGGGGTGGGGAGGTCGCGCAGGCAGCGGGCGAGTTCGATGGCGCTCTCGATCGTGAGGGAGGCGCCCTGGCCGGAGCTGGAGGAGGGGGCGTGGACGGAGTCGCCGACGAGGACCATGCGGTCGCGGTACCACTTCGGCACCGGGGGCATCGCCTCCATGGAGCCCAGGACGATCAGATCGTCAGGGCTCGAGCTCGCTATCAGGGCCTCGGCGGGGATGTCGCCCGCGTACGCTTCCCGCAGCTGTGCCCACCACTGCTCCTGCGGCACGGCGCGGGCCTGCTCGCCGGTCAGCGGGCGGTCGTAGGGGAGGTTGCTGAACCACATCGTGCGGCCGTTGCGCATCCGGAAGTAGCCGAGGAACGCCCGCTTGCCCATCACGAAGTGGATCTCGTCCTCCTTGAGCCACGCCGGGGTCGCGTCCGGTCCGGCCGGCGCGCCGAAACTGATCAGGCCGGCGTGCTCGGGGGAGGGGGCCGCTGGGTCGATCAGGGTACGTACCGTCGAGTGGATGCCGTCGGCGCCGATCAGAATGTCGCCCTGCGCACTCGTGCCGTCGGCGAAGCGGGCGGTGACGCCCTCGGCCTGCTCGTCCACGCCGATCAGGCGCTTGCCGAATTCCACGGCGACGCCGCGCGCCTTGGCCTGCTCGTGCAGCACGCCGCAGAGCTCGCCGCGCGGCACCATCAGCGCGGGCTGGAGGCCGCTCAGCGCCGAGATCGCCGCGAAGCGCTTGCCGTCGCCGTGCTCGAACAGCTGCCTGCGCATCGGCTGGCCGACGAGCTGTAGCTGCCGGTCGATGCCGACGAGCTCCAGCGCCGCCAATCCGTTGGGTTGCAGCATGATCGCGCCGCCCGCCTCGGTGGCCGGTGCGTTGTAGGCCTCGTATACGGTCGCGTCGATTCCGGCCTCGCGCAGGGCCAACGCGGTCACCGGTCCGGCTACGCCGCCGCCGATGACGATCGCCGTCTTGATCGAACTCATGTCCAGCTCCGTCTCGTCACTTCGCTCTGTCCGCTCGCTTTTAGGTCGAATGCTGATATCGGGATGGTGCTCGGGTCCAGCGGTTAACGGCGCGCTGGGACGACTCGACAGGCGCCGGTTGCCGGTGATCTGCAGGTGCTCCATGATGGGTGTGCGTACCTTGGGATGCTGTGGGACGTTGTGGGATGACGGGGTGAGATGAGGACGGGGCGGAGCGACGGCGCTCCCCGCGCCTCCGGGGCCGAGCTCGCACACGAGCTGCGCCGGATGCGGGATCTGAGCGGATGCAGTCTTAAGGAGCTGGAACGTTCGACCTACGTCAGCGACTCATCGCTTTCCCGGTATCTGGCGGGCCGACAGCTCGCGCCGTGGTCGGTGGTCGTGGCGCTGTGCCGGGTGGTAGGGCGCGATCCCGTTGAGCTGCTTGCGTTGTGGGAGCAGGCGTCGGCCGACCTGCGACCGGAGCCCGGCACGGGGGTGGACGGACGCGTCGACGCCGGAATGGTTGCGGGCATGGATGCGGGCACCGCGCGACGCAATGAACTGCCTCGCGTGCCGGCGCACTTGGTAGGCCGCGAGCTCGAGGCCGCGGCCCTGCGCGAGACGCTGCTCGGGAGCCGGTTGGCGTGCATCGACGGCATGGGAGGAGTCGGGAAGACCGCGCTCGCGTTGCACGTCGCGCACGGCCTGGTATCGCAGTTCCCCGATGGTCAGCTCTACCTTGACCTGCACGGATACACCGATGGGCGGGAGCCGGTCGGCGCGGACGAGGCGCTGGCGATCCTGCTGCGGGCAGTGGGCGTCATGTCGCACGACTTCCCGCGCGGCACAGAGGAGGCGGCAGCCCGGTGGCGCGGCGAGATCGCAAGTCGCAGGGTGCTGCTGGTCATCGACAACGCGGTCGACGCGGCACAGGTCGCTCCGCTGCTACCTGGCTCCGGCGGCAGCGCGACCATCGTCGTCAGCCGGCACCGACTCGTCGAGATCGAGGCCGCGCACGCGCTCTCGCTCGACACACTGTCGGACGACGCGGCACGTGAGCTGTTCGCTAAAGCGGTGGGCGACGACCGGCCGCTGCGCGAGGCGGAGGCGACGACGAGCGTCGTGCGCTCGTGCGGAGCACTGCCGTTGGCCCTGAAGATCGCCGGCGGTCGGCTGCGTCGCCGGCCGATGTGGACGGTGACGGCGCTGGCGGACCGGCTGAGCGAGCGGGACCAGCGCGCGGCCGAGCTGACCGCAGGGAACGTGAGCGTCGACGCGGTGTTCGCGATGTCCTGCCGGCACGTCCCGGCAGCTCAGCAGGCCATGCTGCGTGTCCTCGCCGGACTGCCGATCGGCCGGTTCGACCCGTACGTCGCCGCTGCCGCCGCCGACCTCCCGGCCGCGGTCGCGCGAAGTCAGCTCGACAGCCTCGTCGACGCGCACCTGCTGCAGGAGCAGCAGGTCGAGGTCTACACGCTGCACGATCTCGTCGCCGCGTTCGCCCGGCGGCTGGCAGAACGCGAAGACGGCCCCGCGGCGATGACCGACCGCGTCGATCGCATGCTGAGCTACTACCGCGAGTGCCTGCTCAGCATCGCGAGGGATCTCGGGAAGCCCGAAAGGCCGCTCCCGGCCGGGCCGCAGCCGTTTCCGGCGGACCTTCCGGATCTCTCCGGAGCCCGCGCCGTGCCCTGGCTCGCCGAGCACCTCGACGCGATCCTGCTCGCGGTGCGCACGGCGCGGGGCTCGGACGACCGGATCTACTCCCTCGCCCAGGCCATGACCGTTTTCATGCACTCGTACACCGGCGGCGGCACCGTGCAAGCGCGTATCGACGCCGACGCCGCGGGCCTGCAGTCGGCGCGCCGGGCGGGCGATCTCGACGCCGAGTCGTGGCTCACCGGCGATCTCGGCCTGGCCCAGCATGACGCAGGTCGGACGCACGTCGCCCGTGAGCTCCTGCCGCGCGCCATCGAGCTGGCCGAGCAGGCGGACAACCTGTACGCGCAGGCCTTCTGGAACGCCCTGACCGCGCATCTACACGAGGAGGACGGCCGGCCCGACCTCGGCATCGAAGCCCTCGAAAGGTCGATCGCGCTGTACCGCGAGGCCGGATACGACTACGGCGCCGCCCGGATGTCCGGCTACCTCGGCGACGCGCTCGTGGGGGCGGGCCGCGTCGACGAGGGCATCGGGGAGATCGAGTCCGCGATCGCGACGATGCGGGCCGACAAGTCCCGCGACGGCGAGCTCTACCAGCAGGGCAATCTCGGCAACGCCTACCTCGTCGCCGGTCGCCACGACGAGGCGGCGGAGGCGCTGTACCGGTGCCTGACGCTCAGCCGCGAGCTCAGCGTCCGCTACATGGAGGCCTTCGCGCTCAACGGTCTCGCCCGGACGTTCCGCGCAGTCGGCGACGAGGAGCAGGGCCGCGCGCTGCATGCCGAGGCGATGGAGCTCATCACCCGAATCGGTGATCGTTCGCAAGAGCAGGCGTTCCGGACCGCGTTCGACGACGCCCGCCGGAGGGAATGATCACCCGGTGCCCATCGCGACCGCTCCCGGCTCCGTACCGCTGCTCGGCCACTTCGTGCGCCTCGGACGCGACCCGCTGAACTTCATGGACTCGCTGCGCGAACACGGCGAGCTCGTCGCGATCAGGCTGGGCCCGCAGCGGTTCATCGTGGTCTGCGATCCGCGCCTCGCGCACCAGGTGCTCACCGATCTGCGCACCTTCGACCGCACCGGGCCCGTCTACGACCGCATCCGGCGGGCGATGGGCGCCGGGGTGGCGACGGCCGTGCACGCGGACCACCGCAGGCAGCGGCTGATCATGCAGCCCGCGTTCCAAGCCGGCCACCTGCCCGGATACGCGGACGTGATGCGCCGGCAGACCGCCGCGATGGTCGAGGGCTGGCACGACGGCGAAGTCGTGGACGTCGTCGAGGAGATGTTCCGGCTGACGACCTCGATCGCGCTCCAGGCCCTGTTCTCGACCACGCTCGAACCCGACGACGCCGAGCAGCTGCGCGGAGCATTCGAGGTCTTCCTGCGCGGCGGCTACCGGCAGATCGCGCTGCCGCTGCTCGCCCGCCTGCCGCTGCCGGCCAACCGCCGCTACCAGGCCGCGCTGCGCCGATGGCGGGAGCAGGTGCAAGCCCTGATCACGCGCTACCGGAACGCCGGAGGCGGGCAGGACGACCTGATGGGCCGACTGCTCGCGGCCCGCGGCGAGCAGGGCGAGGGGCTTTCCGACGAGGAGCTCTCGGACCAGGTCGCGGTGCTGCTGATCGCGGGCGGCGAGACCACGTCGGCCGCGTTGACCTGGGCGATCAGCCTGCTCTGCCGGCATCCGGAAGTACTGGAGGCGGCGTGCGCCGAGGCCGATCGCGTGCTCGGCGGCGAGATCGCGCGCTGGGACCGGTTGCCCGAACTGGACCTGACGGCGCGGGTGATCCAGGAGGCGCTGCGCCTCTACCCGCCCAGCTGGCTGCTGCCGCGCACGGCCACGCGCAAGACGACGCTCGGCACGCACATCATCCCGGCCGGCACGACGGTCATGGTCAGCGAGTACGTGCTGCACCACGACCCGGCGCTCTTCCCCGAACCCGCCGCCTTCGACCCCGACCGCTGGCGCACGCCCCCGATGGACCGCCGCTCCTACATCCCGTTCGGCGCCGGCCCGACGAAATGCCTCGGCGAGCAGTTCGCGTCGGCCGAGGCCGTGCTCGCTCTCGCCTCGATCCTGGGCCGCTGGACACCCCGCCTGGAGGATCCGGACGCGGCCGCGAAGGCCGATGCGCGGATCGTGCTGCTCCCGCGCAGCCTGCGGGTGCGGCTCAGCGCGCGAGTCTGACAGTTATCCGTGGCCCTGGAGACGGCCGAGGCCGTCGCGTCGATCGGCAAGGCCGTCGCGTCGACCGGCAAGGTCGTCGCGTGGATCGCGCCGGGGATCTCCGTGCTGCCGGGCTGGTCGGGGCGGCCGAAGTCGATCGCCGCCTAGTTGGCCTTCGCGGCGGTCAGCACGATCGCCGAGTCCTCGAGCGCCTCGAGGCTGTGCCGCGCCTGCGGGACGACGAGCAGGTCGCCGCTCATCCCCTCCCAGGAGTTCCGGCCGCTGTGCAGCCGCACCCGGCCGCGCAGCACCAGCACGGTCGACTCGCCCGGGTTGTCGTGCTCGGAAAGCTGGTTGCCGGCCTTCAGCGCCACCAGCGTGTGCCGAAGGACATGCTCGTGACCTCCGTAAACGGTCTCCGCGCTGCGGCCCGCGGGGGTGGCGGCGGCCCGCTCCAGGTGCTCGCGGGCCAGTGCGTCGAGAGAGAACTTCTGCATGCCACCGAGTCTCGCACGCGCCCCGGCGATCTTGCGGGCGACACACAGCCCGTCGAGGGCGCCCGGCCGAAGCAGGTCGGCCGGACGGGAGCGGGAGCCTTCCTCGGCGGCTTACTTGTGCAGCGCGACGAAGGCGACGACGGCGACGATCACCACGAGGGCGACGACGATGCCGATCACCTTGCCGGAGCCGCCGGAGCCTGAAGCGGCGCCGGACGAGCGCCCGGCCTGGGTCGGGGAGTTCGCTTCGCCGCGCTCGACGAAGGCCTGGAACATCTGAGTGCTGGCGGCGGGGTCAAGATCGTTGTTGTTCGACACCCCGCCACCCTATGGCGTTTCGCGTCGCCCTGGCCACCGCGCTGGGAGAAGCTTGACGTATGACGAAGATCCTTGACCTGCCGCCCGGTCTCCCGGCCGCCGGCACGCGCACCGAATCCGACGCGATGGGCGAGATCGAAGTCCCGGCCGACCGGTACTGGGGCGCGCAGACCCAGCGTTCGCTGCTGCACTTCTCGATCGGCGACGACCGGATGCCCAAGGCCGTCTACCACGCGTACGGCCACGTCAAGAGGGCCGCCGCGATCGTGAACGGCCGCGCCGGGCGCCTCGAGGAGTGGATGGCGGCCCTGATCGCCCGGGTGAGCGAGGAGGTGATCGCCGGCGAGCTGGACGAGCACTTCCCGCTGTTCGTCTGGCAGACCGGCTCCGGCACCCAGTCCAACATGAACGTGAACGAGGTCATCGGCAACCGGGCCATCCAACTCGTCGGCGGAGAACTCGGCAGCAAGACGCCGATCCACCCCAACGACCACGTCAACAAGGCCCAGTCGTCCAACGACACGTTCCCGACGGCGATGCACATCGCCTCCGTCCGCGCCCTGCACGAGCGCCTGCTCCCGAGCGTCGAACTGCTGTGCGCGGCGATCGAGGCCAAGGCGGCGGCGTGGCAGGACGTGGTGAAGATCGGACGGACGCACCTCCAGGACGCCGTGCCGCTGACGGTGGGCCAGCAGTGGAACGGCTACGCCCACCAGCTCAGAGGTGCCATCGCGCAGGTGACCGTGAGCGCGGAGGGCCTCTACGAACTCGCGGCGGGCGGCACCGCCGTCGGCACCGGCCTCAACGCCCCGCCGGACTTCGGCGAGCAGATCGCCGCCGAGATCGCCGCGTCCACCGGCTACCCCTTCCGCACCGCCCCCGACAAGTTCGCCGCCCTGGCCGGCCTGGACGCCATGGTCGCCGCCTCGGCGGGTGTGCGCGCCCTGGCCGTGGTTCTGATGAAGCTCGCCAACGACATCCGCTGGCTGGCCTCCGGCCCCCGTGCCGGACTGGCCGAACTGCGCCTGCCCGCCAACGAGCCCGGCAGCTCCATCATGCCCGGCAAGGTGAACCCGACCCAGTGCGAGGCCATGGTCATGGTCTGCATCCAGGTGCTCGCCAACGACAGCGCGGTAGCGGCAGCCGGCGCGCAGGGCACCTTCGAACTCAACACGATGCGCCCCATCGTCATCGCCGACTTCCTGCACTCCACGACCATCCTCGCCGACGCCTGCCGCACCTTCCGCGAGTACTGCGTCGTTGGCATCGAGCTGAACACCCGGCAGATCGACGCCTACGTGGGCCGCTCCCTCATGCTCGTCACCGCCCTCGCCCCCGCCATCGGCTACGACCGCGCCTCCGAGATCGCCCACAAGGCCGACCGCGAGGACACGACGCTCAGGGAGGCGGCGATCGAAAGCGGATACATCAGCGCGGAGGACTTCGACCGGATCGTCGATCCGCGCGGAATGGTGTGACGGCGTGGGCCGGGCCGTGTTTGTCGGATGTGCGCGATAGTTTCACGGTATGACCGATCAGATCTCAGCGAAGCAGTTCCGGGAAGCACCGGGTGTCGACGAGTGGCGAACGATCTTCGGCGGCGGATGGGCGTGCGCCTACTTCCGGACCGGATCGTTCGCCGTTGGTGTCGAGCTCGTCCGGGCGATCGGCGACATCGCCGCCGCTGCGAACCATCATCCGGACGTCGACCTCCGGCCCGAGGGTGTGAGCGTGCGGCTGTTCACGTCCGACTTCGGCGGCCTGAGCGAGCGGGATGTGGTGCTGGCGCAGCGGATCTCGGCGGCCGCCGCCGAACTGGCGGTGCCCGCCGACCCGAGCCGGGTCCAGCACGTACAGGTCGCGATCGACGCGCTGGCCGGCGCCGAGGTCCAGCCCTTCTGGGCGGCCGTGCTGGGCTACGAGCCGTTCGGTGAGGAGGACGTGCTCGACCCGCTGCGGCGCGGGCCCACGTTCTGGTTCCAGCGGATGGACGCGCCGCGGCCGCAGCGAAACCGCTTCCACATCGACGTCTACCTCCCGCACGACCAGGTCGAGGCACGGATCGCCGCGGCGCTCGCCGCCGGCGGCAGGATCGTCGACGACTCGCACGCGCCGGGATGGTGGACCCTCGCCGACGCCGAGGGCAACGAAGTCGACCTGGCCGTCTGGGACTAGGCCGTGTCTTCAAACTATCGCCGGGTCCGCGACGCCTGCCACGCACGCTCGCGGCGTTGCAGGGGCGGTTGCAGACGACGAGTATGCGCCCGCCCCTGCGCCTTGCGAGCGCACGCGTCAGACGCCGCGGCCTGATCCGACGCAAGTTTGAAGACACGGCCTAGGGGACTCGCGCCGCCGGCGTTCCCGCACTCCAGGCGAGCGGGCGCGGCGGCGGCGAGGTAGGTGGGGCCATCCGTCAACCCGAGGGTTGACGCCGCCCCCGACTCCGATCGCCGCGGACCAACCCCGCGCCAACCCGCCGGCCGACGATCCGCTGCGCCGTTCCCGCGATCCTCGAAGCATGACCACTACGGATTACCTCATCGCGGCCGCACTGATCCTCCTCGTCGTACCGCAGATACGCGGGACGCGGCTGACCATTCGCAACCTGGTGCTGCCGGTCGTGCTCGTGGGCGCGGCGGCGGCGTATTACCTCAAGGCGGTGCCGACACAGGGGCACGACGTGCAGCTGTACGGCGTCTGCGTCGCTGCGGGGGCGGTGCTTGGGGCGGCGTGCGGACTGACTACGCACATTGTCAAGGATCGCGAGGGCTTCCTCGTCGCGAAGGCCGGCGTCGCGGCGGCGGTGCTGTGGGTTGCGGGGATGGCGGCGCGGACCGGCTTCGAGTACGGGGCGACGCATGGCGGTGCGCGAGCCATCGCGGACTTCTCGCGCAGCAACCTGATCACGGGTGCGGACGCCTGGACGGCGGCGCTGCTGCTCATGGCGCTGGCGCAGGTGCTCGTGCGGCTGGTCACGATCCGGGTGCGGGGACGTGGCCGGGCGCGGCGGGTCGAGGTCGGCGGCTCGCCGGTGCAGGCGTAATCGATGGCTGCCGCCCACGGCTCCGGCGACGGCATGGGACTCATGCGGGGACCTATCATCCAGTCCATGACATGGGCATCCAGCCGGGCGGCCACCCCCTCCGTCGCCGCCGCCGTCAGCCCGCGGCTGGCAGTGGCCATGGCGCGGGCGCGGGATCGGCGGGACGTGTGGGGCGCGCGGCTGCGGCCGGTGCTGTGGGCGGTCGCGGCGTGCGTACTGGTCGGGGCGGTGCGCGGGCGGCCCGCGGCAGGGTGGTCGGGGGCCGGGCTCGGGGTGACGGTCGCGCTGATCGGCTGCCTGCTGCCGATGGCTGTTGCCGCGGCGGGGCGCTGGCCGCTGGAGTCGGTGGGGCAGCGTGCGGCTCTGCCGGTGATCGTGGGGGCGTTCGGGATCGCGCTGGCTGCGCAGCAGGCGAACGGCGTCGATGCGCTGCCGGCGTCGTTCGCGGTGATGAGCGCGTACCTCTTCCTTGAGCCGCTGACCGCGACGGTCGTCGGCGGCGTGATCACCGCCGGACTGTTCGCGGCGGACGTCGTCGGGGCCGGGCGGAGCGTGACGGATACATCGACGCAAGTGCTCTTCTGCGCGGTGCTCGGCGCGATGGCGTGGTGCATGCGGCAGGCGGGCCTCGCCACCGCCCGCGCCGAACTGCTGCTCGCCCAGCTTGAGGATGCGCGGGACGCGGAGGCCGCCGCGGCGGCGCTGGCGGAACGGACGCGGATCGCGCAGGACCTGCACGACGTGCTCGCGCAGTCGTTGTCCGGACTGGCGATCCAGCTCGAGGCCGCGCGGCGGATGGCGCGGCGCGCCGATACCGACGAGGCCTTGCGCGAAGTCGTCGAGCGCTCGGCACGTCTGGTCAAGGACGGTATGTCGGACGCGCGGCGTGCCGTCAGCGCGCTGCGCGGCGAGGGCGTGCCGACGGTGGACCGGGTCACCGAGCTCATCGAGCGGTACCGCGAGGATCTCGGCCTCGACGTCACGCTGTCCACGGCGGGGTCCGTGCGCGAGCTTCCGGCCGAGGTCGGGACGGCGCTCTATCGGGGCGTTCAGGAGGCGCTGACGAACATCGCCCGATATGCCCAAGGCGCTGCGGCGCGTGTCGAGCTTCGGTACGCTGAGAATGTAACAGTGCTTACGGTCGAGGACCGGAGGGCGGAGTCGGCCGTGCCACCCGCCCCGGTCGTGACCGGTTCCGGGCTCGGCCTGGTCGGCCTGCGCGAGCGGCTGGCGGAGGTCGGCGGCACCGTGGCGGCGGGACCGACGAAGGACGGATGGATCGTGCGCATGGAGGTCAGGGCGTGACCGGCGCGACGGGTGACATCAAGGTTCTGATTGTCGACGATCAGCGCGTGGTGCGCGACGGGCTCGTGCTGCTCATCGGCATGCTCGACGGCATCGAGGTGCTCGCCTCGGCCCGGGACGGCGCCGAGGCGCTGCGGCTCGCCGAGGAACTGCGGCCGGACGTCGTGCTGATGGACCTGAACATGCCGGTGCTCGACGGCGCCGCCGCGACCGTCGCGCTGCGCGAGCGGATGCCGCAGTGCCAGGTGCTCGTGCTGACCACGTACGCGGACGACGACTCCGTCTTCCCGGCGCTGCGGGCCGGCGCGCGCGGCTACCTGACCAAGGACGCCGACAGCGACCAGGTCGAGGCGGCGATACGCCACGTGCACCACGGGCGTACGTGGCTCGACCCGGTCGTCCAGGAGCGGCTGGTGACGGCCGCCCTGCGCGCCGATGCGGGAATCCGAACCCAGGATGCCGAATCCTCGCGGCGCGAGCCGCCGCATCCGGAGACCCTCCCCGACGGGCTGACGCAGCGGGAGGCCGAGGTCCTCGCGCTGATCGCGGACGGCCTGTCGAACGGGCAGATCTGCGCGCGGCTCGTGGTCAGCCAGGCGACCGTGAAGACGCACGTCAACCGCATCTTCGCGAAGATCGGCGCACGCGATCGCGCCCAGGCCGTGCGCTATGCGTACGAGCACCGGCTCACCGGGCCGAGGTCCGCCGGCTGAGCACGTCGCAGAGTTCGTCGGCGACCTGCGCGCAGGCTCGCTGGTTGGCCGTGTTCGTGTGGAAGCCCATCTGGCCCACGGCGAGGAACCGATCGGGCCCGAGGGCCGTGAGCGCGTCCCACTCCGGGCCCTCGCCGACGCCGTCGAACGCGGCGCGGATGCCCTTCGTGTGGCACACCTGCAGCAGCGCCGCGTGGTCGATCAGCCCGGGGTGGCTCACGTTCACGACGATCGCGCCGTCGCGCAGCCCGTTCAGCTCGGCCTTCCCGAGCTCCGGCGGCTCGCCGGGCGCCGGGCCGGGACGGTGCAGGCTGATGATGTGGGACTGCCGGAGAAGGTCCTGCTTCGACATGGCACGGATGCCGAGCGCCGCCTCGACCGGGTGGTTGCGACGCGGCGTGTAGTGCGCGATCTCCATCCCCAGGCCGAAGCGCGCCATCCGGGCCACGTGCGCGCCGATGCGTCCGAGGCCGATGATGCCGAGTCTGCGGCCGGACAGCTCCATGCCGGGTTCGGACAGCGCTCCGGGTTCGCGGCCCGGCATGGAGATCCGGTTGAGCATGGGCCGGGCGACCGCGAGCATCAGCATCAGCGTGAACTCGGCCACCGAGACGGCGTTGGCACCGGGTGCGGCGATCAGCGTGACGCCGCGCTCGACGGCGCGCGGCCAGCCGGGTACGTGCGGCTTGTAGTCGGTGCCCGTCCACGCGACGGCCTCGAGGTCCGCGGCGGCGTCGAAGTGGACGGCCAGCGGGGTCTCGAAGCCGCCGATGAGGTAGCCGTGAACGCCCTGCAACGCACGGGCCAGGCCGTCGGCGTCGAGCCGGTCCTCGCGCACGTGCCGGATCCGGAATCCCCGGTCCCTGATACTCGTGATCACGCCGGCCGGGACGAGGGTCGTTCCGGTGACGAGGACCAGCTTCGCGGTCGCGGGCGGCGTCGAAGACGTCTGCGAACTCACGCGGAGAGCTCGCAGACGAACAGCGACAGGGGTCCGCGCCTGCTGAACGCCTGCGTTTCCAGCACCGCGGTGAGTTCGGCGTCCGTGTCGGCGACGATGCGCGCGGCGATCTCCGCGCGATCGTCACGGCCGTCGTCGGGGGGTTCGTGCTCGATGACGGCGGTGAGCGGGCCGAGTCGGCGGGCCTGGCGAAGCACCGCCACGACGAGGTCCGCGTAGCCCGGCGGCGTCTCGCGGCGACCGCCGTCGGCCGCCGGACGTCCGGCTCCGGGCTCGCGCGACACGTCGTGCTTCTCCAGCAGCGCGCGGGCACGCTCGCGGACCGCGTCCTCGACCTGGACGCGCGGCGACGACGGCCCGAAAGGGGGCGAGGTGTAGAGCACGCCGGGACCGGGTCGCGGTGCGATGTGCGACCAGCTCGCCGCCGAACTCGCGTCCCCGTGGACGACCGTGGTCGCCGCGTGCGCGGGAGGCTCGTTCGCGCGCAGGTCCCGGCGAACGACGGCCGGGCCGGCGGATGAACCCGGGATCTCCTCGAGCAGGGCCAGGCAGTCGGCGACCAGGGTGTCGCGGCCGTCGCGGCTCCCGCCGCCCCCGGCCGGCGCGAATCCGTCCGGTACGTGCTCGCTCCGCGCGAGGGCCTTGGCGATGGTCACGCAGGCGAGCACCGGGTCGAGTTCGATGCCGTGGAAGGGCACGTCCAGCAGCCGCGAGACGACCGCCGCGCTGCCGGATCCGGCGAAGGGATCGACGAGGTACGCGGGCGGCCGCGGGCACAGGTCGGCGATGATGGCCATCGTGGTGCGCACGTTCGAGGCGTTCGCCGCCTGGAACCACCGGTCGATGGGTTCGTCGGCGGACGGCAGGTACTCGTCGAGTCTGCCCGGGCGGTGGTAGCCGCGCGGAACGATCGGCACGGCCGGCCGGAGATCCATGTCGTATCAGGCTACTCCCTCACCTGCGGCGCGTCGACGGTCCGGCCGCGGCTCTGGCCCAACCGCGCGCCCGCGGTTACCGTGGGGCTGGTGAGCGACGACAATTCGGGCATTCTCGTCCTGGGCTCCGGCGTCATCGGGCTGACCACCGCCATCCGGCTCGCCGAGGCGGGCTACGGCGTCCGGGTTCTCACCCGGGATCCGGTGCAGCAGACCGCGTCGGCGGCCGCGGGCGCGTTCTGGGGGCCGTTCCTGGCCCGGCACAGCAGGACCGCGCAGTGGAGCGCCGAGACGCTGTCCGTGCTGCGCGGGCAGGCGCGGCGTCCGGGGGCCGCGGTCGATCTGGTGCCGGGGCTCGAGGCGGCGCGGGTTCCGATGCCGATCCCGCCGTGGATCGCCGCGATCGGGGACTGCCGGCCGAGCGATCCGGCGGCGTTGCCGGCCGGGTTCGCCACCGGCTGGCGGTACACGGTCCCGGTGATCGACATGCCGCGCTACCTCGCCGGGCTGGTCGAGCGGCTGGCCGGGCTCGGGGTGCGCATCGTGCGCGGGACGGTGGCCTCGCTGGCCGATCCGTCGCTCGACGCGGCCGTCGTCGTCAACTGCACGGGGTCGGGCTCGCGGGAGCTGGTGCCGGACGCGAGCGTGGCGCCGGTGCGCGGCCAGCTCGTCATCGTGGAGAATCCCGGCCTGACGTCGTTCTTCGCGGACTTCGACGAGGCCACGGCCGAGCCCACGTACATCCTTCCGCAGGGCGGCAGGGTGGTCCTCGGCGGCAGCGTGGAACCCGGGAACGACAACCCGGAGGCCGACCCGAAGATCGCCGCCGGCATCCTCGAACGCTGCATCGCCGTCGAGCCCGCGCTGGCCGGCGCGCGCGTGCTCGGGCACCGCGTCGGCTTCCGGCCCGGCCGCTCGAGCATCCGGCTCGAGGCGGAGGCGATCGGCGGACGCCGGGTGATCCACAACTACGGGCACGGTGGTTCAGGAGTGAGTGTGTGTTGGGGGTGTGCCGAATCCGTTCGAATGTTGGTCGATGACGAGTTCGGCCTGAATTCCGATGAGAGGGTTGATAGGACTACTCAGGGGTAGGGTCCTAGCCAGGGTTCTGATCCTGGGGGAGCGCAGTCTTGAGAATCAATCCACGACAAAGCACCTTGGACATGTGGCGGTCCTTCGCGCACACCGTGCGCCCCGATGGGGCCTGGGTGTGGGGCGGACGCGAGGACTCCAACAGCATCAGCGACGCCGAGCAGCTGCTCGTGCTGCTCTACCCGGCCACCGAGCTCGAGGGGTTCTCGATCGACCGGCCGGACAGCACCGAGGACGACGTGCTCTCCGCGCTCGCCGGCCTCGGCGACCGGATCCAGCTGCCCCGCATGGTGATCGATATTCTCTGGGATTACCTGAGCCGGCATACCGACAAGAACGGCGAGCCGGTTTTCAACGGCGGCGACTATGTCAGCTCGCTTGATCCCAATGAGGCTCCGTCGGAGGAGCAACGGCGGCTCGATCTCGTCGAGTCGTATTCGATGTCGGTGACGCTCTGCCTGGCGGCGGCCGGTTTCAGCAAGTCCTTCTCGGCCTCGGTCACCCGCCCCGCCCTGCGCGCCCGCCTCGCCGAGGTGGACGAGGCGATCAACCGCCGGCTGACGGCGGCCATGGTCGGCCTGCTGCGCAGCTTCACGCTGAACGTGCTCGACGCGGGCTCGCAGGCCGAGTCCAACCTGCTGACGATGCTCGGCCAGGGCCGGTCGGTCGGCCGCGACAGCCTCTCCATGCTGCACCGGGACCTCGAGCCGGTGCGCTCGCTGCTGCCCGATCTGAGCATCGGCGTCGCGCAGGAGGCGGACCTGTTCGACAACCCGGACCGGCTGTTCGAATGCGGCTGGACCTGGGGCGTGGCCGCCGACGCGCCGCCCGTCGAGCTGAGCGCGGAGCACGCCTTCATCCAGCCGCCGGGCTACGCGGCGTCCCGGCCCTCGCTCTACTTCACGGTGAGCGCGCTCGACGGCCTCGGCGACCTGTTCTCCCCGCGCACCCGGCGGCTGAGCCTGCTGAGCGGCGACCAGCAGCGGCTGGCCTCGGCCCTGCAGCTGCGCTGGGATCTCGCCCAGCAGTACTGGTCGACGATCGCCCGCTTCGGCGGCGACCGGTGGCCGCTCGAGGACGTGCCCTGGCTGACCACCTTCGAGGACGAATCCGAGTACTACACCCTGCTGGTGTTCTCGATCCTGCTGCAGGACCGCGTCTCCCGCCGCATCACCGACGACGACCTGACCCGGGCCGTCGCGGTGCTCGAGGAGCTCGCGATGCGCGGCCGGATCACCCGGCGGATCACCCGCGGCGACAGCGCGATCGGGCTGCACACCCCGGGAGTGCCGATCGAGCTGGCCGGCTCCGAGGCGATCGGGCCGCCGGCCGTCTGGTATGCCGCGGACTTCGCCGTCATGCTCGCGAAGCGCGCGGTGCAGGCCGCCGGCCTGAGCGGCCAGCCGGAAGCGCGCAACCGGCTGCTCACGATCGCCGAGAGATCCATGGACCACCTCGCCAGACGGCGGCTGAAGACCGGGCCGAGCGAAGGGCTCTGGGACGACGCCGCGGCGATCCTGCCCGACGGGACCGGCGGCGGCGGGGACCGGCTGCCGAGCTGGCACATGAACGAGCGCATGATGGAGTTCATGGTCGCCTCGGCGAACATGTACACCCGGGTTCCGCTGCGCACCAACCGGATCAGCGACACCGCGCGCTCGCTGCTGATCGAGGTCGACCACGTGCTCGGCCGCGAACTGCTGATGGCCTCGGGCGAGGGCGACTCCCAGCTGATGATCATGCTGCGGCAGATGCAGGGGCGGCTCGCCTCGGCGCAGCAGGTCTTCCCCGAGCTCCCGGGCACGGCCCTGGCACTCGCCGCCGAGATGCTGCGCGAGCTCGCCGAGCTCTCGTCCGCCCGCCAGGGCGCGCTGCGAAGGCTGTAGCCGTGCTGATATTCGCTACCTCCGACAAGGGCGGGACGGGCAGGTCGGTCACCGGGTGCAACATCGCCTACCGCCGCGCGCTGCAGGGCGAGGACGTCGCCTACCTGGACTTCGACTTCGGCTCCCCGACGGCCGGCGCCATCTTCGACATCCCCGACGCGGAACGCGGCGTCTCCGACCGGGGCCTGCACTCGTACCTGCGCTCCGGCCTCGAACCGGTCGAACTCGACATCGCCACCGAGTCCAACCGGGAGTCGCTGCGCGACATGCCGCCGAGCTCGGGCCGGCTGGTGCTCGTCCCGGGGGATCGCGGCGGCGGCGAGTTCGGCCGCTCCCAGGAGCTCGTGCCGCGCTGTATCAGCCTATTCAATCGGCTGGAGCAGGAGTACGCGGTCAGCGTGATCGACCTGAGCGCGGGCCGCTCGTACGCCGCCGACCTGGCGCTCGCGGTCACCGGCGACGAGCGGATGCGCCAGGTGACCTCGCGCTGGCTGGTCTTCCACCGCTGGACCAGGCAGCACATCATCGCGGCGAACGGCCTGGTGTTCGGCGAGAACGGCATCCTGGAGGCGGGCAAGCTGCACGGGCACGACCCGCAGCGGCTGCGCGACTCGATCCGCTTCGTGCGCACGGCCGTGGTCAACCTGGAGGCCCCGCAGTTCACCATGGGCCGCCCTGCCCAGGAGGCCTGGAGCCGGGTCTGCAACAACGACCTCAAGGAGCTCGCGGCGCGCAACGGGCTCGGCCTCTCGACGCTGCTCGGCGAGGTGCCGCTGGACCCGGTGCTGCAGTGGCGGGAGCAGATCATCTCCGACGCGGACGTGGTGGTCAGCAAGATCGCGAATCCGGCCACGGTCGAGGCCTTCGACGCGATCGCCGCCCGGCTGTCCGAAGATTCGACCTGGGAAGGGCTCTGACGCGCATGGACGTGGTGTTTCGGGAGAAGAGCGACACGCCACAGATCGAGGAGGTGGCGCTCTCGCACCTGTCCATCGAGGTCGGGCACCTCTACCGGGAGGACCTCGAGGACTCCGACGAGCGGCTGCGCGAGCAGTTCCGCCGGGCCGCGCCGTGGATCGAGACCGCCGCCCGCACGGTCAAGAGCCGGCACGGCGGCAAGGCCCGGGTGAGCACCTGCTTCCTGGTCGACGACTACACGCCGGCCGACTCGCAGCGCAAGCCGGCCGGGCCGCCGTCGCAGATCGTGGAGATGCTGGTGGAGACCGCGCGCTCGCAGGGCTTCACGCTGGACTACATCGTGCGCGAGTCCGGCTGCGCGCTGTCCGCCGACAAGCCGGGGGTGGAGCCCTCGGCCCAGGTCGACCTGGCCGACATCGTGGCCGGCATGATCGTCGCCGAGCCGGACGCGGGGGACAACGGCTCCCGGCCGCCGACCGCGGACTCCGGCTGGCTCGCGAACGGCAAGCGCGCGCCGAAGCCGGACGAGTCGGCGGCGATGGCCCCGAACCCCTGGCAGCCGCCCGAGGAGTACGGGCGGCGGAACCACTCGATCTTCGTCGACGTCGAGCTGTGGGCGAAGGTCGAGGACTGGACCAGCGGCGCGGCGCTGCTGCGCCGGGACTTCTCCTGCGCGTTCCTGGCCGCGGTCTGGCAGCTGATGCGGCTCGGCATGCTGCGCAACGAGGGCAAGCCGGTGGCGCAGCCGTACCGGCTCGGCACGGACCCGAACCTGCCCGCCGAGTGGCCGGACCTGCCGACCGTGCTCCAGGTCAACGAGCGTGCCGCGCCGTTCTCCGCGTACCGGGCGTTCTCGCTGCTGCCGCACTGGTACCTGCCGACCGAGCACGCCGTGCGGCACATCCTGGAGCACCTGAGCCTGGACGCGGCGATCGTCCGGCAGATCGCGGCGCGCGCCGCGAACGAGCGGATCACCCTGCCCGAGTCGGTCACCGAGCGGCTCGGCTACGTCTTCCTCGACGAATGCTGACCGGGGGCGCGGGTTCGATGAACGCCGTTGCGCCGAGCGCCGAGCAGGGCCCGCTGGTCGTCGTCGGGGAGATCCGCACGTGCCTGGTGCAGAACTTCGCCGCGCTCCCGGACAACTTCGTGGGGCAGATGCTCAAGGTGGTTCCCGGGCAGCCGGTCTACTCCTCGAAGCGGCCGGTCTCGCACGCCACGTCGCCGGACCGGCTGACCGGGCTGGACTGCGCGCTGGCCAGCTACAGCCGGCGCAAGGCGCACGGCTGCGGCACGGCCCTGTCGCACGCCACCGTCACCGGCGGGCGGATCCTGCAGGGCTCGGCGCGGGCCTGCCTGCTGCCGGCCGGCGCCGATCAGCGCCGCGCCTGGCGGCATTACCTGGCAAGGCCGGGCGTCGTGGAGATCACCACCCGCGCCGACCCCGACGACCTGGCCGAGGGCTTCCTCGCCGACCACGGACGCGACCCCGCGCTGGACCTCGGCGCGATCTCCGAGCGGGTCATCGACGAGGTGCAGAGCTGGCGCAGGCTCGACCACGGCACCCCGCTGCGCGCCCGGCGCACCAGGGTGCTGTGGGCGGCCGTGCTCGACTCCGAGATCAAGCCGAGCGCCCGGATCACGCTCGAGCGCGACGAGAAGGTGCGCACGGTCCGGATCAACGCGAGCCCCGGAGACCTGCCGCGGGCCATGCGCTTCTGCGAGGACCTGGCCCTGCACGACTGGCTGCTGACCACGGTCAGCCTCGCGCTCAGCCAGGCGGACCGGGCCAGCGCGCTCGGCCGCGATCCGGTCGAGCTGCTGCAGCCCGTCGTCGACCAGCTCGTGCCGCTCTGGACGCCCGGCGCCCATGTGGATCCGGTCATGCTTCCGCTCTGGACGGGACTCGAACGGCATCCAGGATTCACCCATCAGTGGCAACTTCTGGTCGCTCGAATGCGCGACAAGATCGCATATCGGATGATTCAGCTGCGCGACGGCGGGAGACCCTGGCCGGCCACCTGACGCCACTGCGACATGAGCGGCGGCTTTTTGGCCAACATTCCACGGAAAGGCTGCGCCCTGCGCTAATCTCCCTCCATCGACGACCGGGTCGAGATCGCCTGAAAGCAAGGGTGCGAACGTGACGGATACGACTGCGGCGCCGGCGACGGACGTCTGCCGGCCGGCGAGACTCGCCGACCTCGCCGTGATCGAGGACGTGGACAAAGCGGTGTTCACCGACAAGCCGTATCCGTATTTCGTCATCCGCCAGCTCTTCGACGTGCACGGCGCGCACTGCGTGGTCGCCGAGGAGGACGGCGAGGTCCGAGGCTACGCGCTGGTGGCCGTCGTGCCGGCCGAGTCGACGGCGTGGCTGCTGAGCCTGGCCGTGCTGCCCGGCAGCCGCAGGCGCGGCTTCGGCAGGGCACTGATGGACCGGGCTCTGGCGATCTGCGACGAGGCGCGGGTCGACCGGATGCGGATCACCGTGCGGCCGACCAACGACGTGGCCTACCGGCTCTACAAGGACAGCGGCTTCGACTGGGTGCGCACCGAGGACACCTACTTCGGCGTCGGCGAGGCGCGCGACGTGCTGGAGAAGCAGTTCAGGCGTTGAACCAGCGGCGGACCAGCAGCGCGAAGAAGACGCTGGTGGAGATCGTGCCCGCGTAGCTCTCCGCGACGAGCAGCGACTGGCCTACGCCGGTCAGCTGGCTCACGTCGCCGATGCCGAGCGGATTCAGATAGTCGAGCAGGCTCATGTGGTAGGCCTCGACGACGCCGACCCGGGTCGGTTCGGCGAGCCAGAGCACGAAGCCGAACACGCCCAGCTGGACCAGCACCCAGACGAGCAGCCGGTAGGGCAGGTAGCCGTAGCCGACCAGGGCGTTCGCGCAGGCCTCCGCCAGCTTGCGGAAACCGCGGTCGCGGGCCTCGTGCCTGGCCCGGGTGGCGGCGAGCGAGCAGCGGTCGCGCGCGTTGCGGTCGCCGAGCAGCAGATGCTGCTCGGCGGCGCGCTCGTAGGCGGCGGCCGCGTGCAGCGGCAGACCGAAGTCGCGGAAGCCGTCGCCGACCGCCTGCAGCACCGCGGCCAGCCGGTCGATCTGCCCGCGCCGCTGCCGGAACTTGCCGTTCGTTTCCGTCTCCGCGGCCAGCAGCGCGCCGACCAGCACGCGCCAGTGCGTGCGCTGCAGGTCGGGCACCCGCTCCAGCCCGATCCTGGAGCCCTCAGGGCCGAGCGCCGCGAGCCCGTCGTAGAAGTCGGTGAGCATCAGATCTCCGATACTCGGGTGCGCCGGGGCGTCGACCGTGCGGTCGAACTGGTCGAGCACCACCGCGGCGCCCGCCTCCAGCTGGCCGAGCAGCTCCGCCTCCGACATGCGCAGCATGCCCTCGCTGCGGGCCTCGGTCAGCCGGACCACGTAGTCGTCGGTGTACTTTGAGATGAGGATGCTGACGCGCCGGATCTGATCAGCCCCGTGGTTGACCACCCTTCGAGTATGCCCAAGCCGGCCGGCTCTGATGCGTCGCAGGAGCCTGTTGTCGTCGGGAAAGCGCCGGGCGCGTCCGGCCTAGACTCCCGCACCCGCGCGCGGGCGAAATGTGACGGCCTCTCAAACTCAGACTGCTGATAGTAATCCAATCGCGGATTTTTACGGATTCATTGCCCGATGCGACGAACTGCGCGCTTGTCTGATTCGCAGTGCATTGCCAGACTGCGCCGCGTTGCACCACGCCGCCGCGTTCGCCACGAGCCCCACCGCGGCGGCGTGACGTGATTCGCTCGGGCCATCAGCCCATTCGATGAAGGTTGAACATTGATACCCACACAGATATCCCGGCGCGTTCTGCGCCGGCTGGCCGCGGTCTCGGCCGTCGCCCTCCTGCCCATCGCCGCGACCGGGACGGCTTTCGCGTCGTCGGCGTCGTCGGCTCCGCACGCGGTCGCGCGCGCCGCGCTCTCCGAGGTGAGCACCGACCCCTACACCGACACCGACGCCCAGCACGCGACCGAGGTCGAGCCCGACGTCTACGCGCACGGCTCGACGGTCGTCTCCGCCTTCCAGACCGGGCGGATCTACGGCGGCGGCGCCAGCGACCTGGGCTGGGCCACGTCCACGGACGGCGGCGCGACCTGGAGCCACGGGTTCCTGTCCGGCATCACCGTGAACCAGGGCGGCAGCTACTCCGCGGTCTCGGACGCCGCCGTGGTCTACGACGCCAAGCACGCCGAGTGGCTCGTCGTCGGGCTGCCGGTCGACTCCTCCGGCAACGCGGTCGGGGTCACCGTGAACCGCTCCGCCGACGGGCTGACCTGGGGGAGCGCGATCAAGGCGGTCGGCTTCGACGGCAGCGGCTACGACAAGCAGTGGATCACCTGCGACGACACCGCGAGCAGCCCGCACTACGGCAACTGCTACATCGAGGTCGACATCACCTCGTCGAACAACCTCGAGTCGATGGCCGTGTCCAGTGACGGCGGCCTGACCTGGTCGGCGTTGCGCCACCCGGCCGACGATCCGACCGGCCTCGGCGGCCAGCCGCTGGTCCAGCCGAGCGGCACCGTCGTGGTCCCGTACTCGGAGAACGGCAGCGCGATCCGCGCCTTCAGTTCGACGAACGGCGGAACCACCTGGACCTCGAGCGTCCAGATCGCCACGGTCAAGTCGCACACCGTCGCCGGCAACCTGCGTTCCGGCGACGGGCTGCCGAGCGCGAGCATCGACGCCGCGGGCAAGGTGTACGTGGCCTGGCAGGACTGCCGGTTCCGGACGAGCTGCTCGTCAAACGACATCGTGTATTCGACCTCGACGAACGGCACCACCTGGTCGTCCGTCGCGCGGGTGCCGATCGACGCGGTCGGCAGCACGGTCGACCACTTCATCCCGGGACTCGGCGTGGACGGCGCCACCTCGGGGAGCAGCGCCAAGATCGGCCTGTACTACTACTTCTACCCGAAGGCCAAGTGCACGGCGTCCACGTGCACGCTCGAGGTCGGCTACATCTCCTCCGCCGACGGCGGCTCGACCTGGAGCACCGCGCAGACCCTCGCCGGCCCCTTCGGCCTCTCGCTGATCGCGAGGACCAGCCAGGGCCGCATGGTCGGGGACTACATCGCATGCTCGGTGGTGAACGGCACCTCGTACGCGCTGTTCCCGGTCGGCGCCGCCTCGACCAACGGGCAGGCGTTCAACGAGGCGATGTACACCGCGACCGGCGGCCTGGCCGTGACCGGCTGACCTGAGTGCGCAGAGCCGCTGACCGCCGTGCCGCGTTCCGAGCCGCCTCCCACCGGCTCACGGCCCGGCGGTCAGCGTCCTCTAGAGATCGTGCGGTCAGCGTCCTCGAGAGAGCTGCGGTCAGCGTCCTCTAGAGATCGTGCGGCGTCATGAAGCGCACCAGGCGCGTCTTGCCCGCGGCGACCTCGTTCCAGGCGCCGGACCACTCGAACACCGCGGCCGAGGCGGTCGGGAACTTGACGCGCAGCCGCTCCCGCTCCTCGGTCGGGGCGTCGCCGGCCAGCGTGAGCGAGAGATATTCGAGCCCTGGATTGTGCCCGATCACGAGCACGGTCCCGGCCTCGGCCGGCGCGCCCGCGATCACGTCGAGCAGCTCCTGAACCGTCGCGCCGTAGACGCGCGGCTCGAACTCGGTCGGCGGCTCGTCGCCGAGCTCGTCCCGCACGAGATCCCACGTCTGCCGGGTTCGCAGCGCGGTGGAGCACAGCACGCGGTCCGGCCGGTATCCCGAGTCGCGCAGCCAGCGGCCCATCGCGGGAGCGTCGCGCCGACCACGTTCGGCCAGCGGCCTCTCGTGGTCGGGCGCGTTCCCGGGCCAGTCCGACTTGGCGTGCCGCAGCAGGATCAGCGTCCGGTTCGTGGTGGGTGCGTTCATACCTCCAGTGTGGCCGACGCGGCCTCCGACAGCTCGAGCAGCGTGCGGGCGCGGGACAGCTCGGTCGCGGTGAACGGCATGCCAGGCCGGGTCGCGGTGAGGGTGGTCCCGGCCGCGGTCCGCAGCGTCAGGGTCGTGCCGTCGATCCACGCGTCCGCCGCGTTGGCCGTGTGCGTCGCGGCCGGCCCGGCCGCGTCGATCGTCAGGCTGCCGGCGTCGAGCATCTCGGTGAACACGGCCGCGAACGAGCCGGGTTCGCGCACAAGGCGGGCGGCCAGCTCCAGCGCGTGGGTCGGCCCGTCGAGCAGCGCGAGCACGTCGGTCGGCACGGCGTGCGCGTACCGGCCGCCCACGGCGTTGACCGCGGCGCATAGCCGTTCGGCGGAGGTGTCCTCCGACGCCTCGATCAGGAACTGGTCGATCACTCCGTCAGGGGCAGGGTGTACCTCTAACGCGTGAATGTTCGCACCGGCGGCAGTCAGCGCCCCGGCCAGCACGGCGAGCCGCCCCGGCGTGTTGTCGATCTCGGCGCGGACCCTCCAGAACACGCTGGTCGAGCCGCCGTCCGCCGGCGACGCGGTGGTAACGCCCGTCGGAGAGACTTCGATCTCGGTGGACAGCGCGGGCGGCGCGTGGTCCCGGCGTCGGAGCCAGATGTGGTGGCCGACGGTTCCGACGACGAGGGCCACACCGAGCGCGATGAGCGCGGTCGAGCCGTGCCGCTTCAGGCCGAACACGTCGGCGAACGCGTCGGCCAGACCGGCGGTGGCGAGCAGCGAGGCGAGTTCCACCAGGTGCCGGTGGTGGTGGTTCGGGTTACGTGACGTCATGCTCCCACCTTGAACGCGCAACGTTGCATGACCCGACACAACCTGTGACGGCCGCGTAAAGATCGAAACGAGCGCCGCTCGGGCGGCGCCGGGGCGGAATAGTCGGGCGACGGCCCCTCTTGTCATGAGGCGTGAGCCCCGAACGGAAGACGCCGCTGCACGTCGCCACCACGCTGATCTCCGTGTCCGACGAAGACCTTGACGACCTGCGTACGCGGCTGCGGCGCACGCGGTGGACCGCCGCGTGGCCGGTGGAGGCCTGGCAGGCGGGGACCGATGAGCGCGAGCTGCGCAGGCTCGTCGAGTACTGGGCCGGCGACTACGACTGGCGGGCTCACGAGGCGGCCATCAACGCCCTGCCCTCCCGCTTCGCGGACATCGACGGGACGCCGGTCCACTACCTCCGCTTCGACGGCGAGCGGCAGGACGCGCTGCCGATCGTGCTGACGAACGGCTGGCCGAGCTCCTTCCTCGAACTGCTCGCACTCGCCGACCGGCTGGCCAACCCATCGCGCCACGGCGGCGACCCCGCCGACGCATTCACCGTGATCGTGCCCTCGCTGCCGGGCTTTGCCTTCTCGCCGCAGCGGCCGACCCTCGACGAGACCCTGCAGACGCACGATCTGTGGCACCGGCTCATGCACGACGAACTCGGCTTCGAGCGCTATGTCGCCCACGGCGGGGACCTCGGCGCCGGGATCACGTCCCGGCTGGCCGAGGCGTACCCGGACGAGGTCGCCGCGATCCACCTGATGGCGGTCGCGAGCCCGCAGGTCTACGATCCCGCGAGCGTGACGCCGGAGGAGGCCGAGTACCTGGAGTCCGTGCGCACGTGGAGCGCCGAGCAGGGCGGCTACCAGCACGAGCAGAGCACCCGGCCGCTGACCCTGGGCTACGGCCTGGCCGACTCGCCGACCGGGCTGCTGGCCTGGATCGTGGAGAAGTACCGCGCCTGGAGCGACTGCGGCGGCGACCTGTCCGCCCGCTTCGACGACGACTTCCTGCTCACCCAGGCCTCCCTCTACTGGTTCACCGGCACCATCTCGACCTCGTTCCGGCCGTACTACGAATACTCCGAGGGGCTGACCCGGCGGGTGGAGCGCGTGGAGGTCCCCACCGCCGTCGCGCTGTTCCCGGCCGACCTGGCCCATCCGCCGCGCAGCTGGGCCGAGCGCGTCTACAACGTGGCCAGGTACACGCGGCTGCCCCGCGGCGGCCACTTCGCGGCGCACGAGGAGCCCGCCCTGCTCGCGGACGACCTCACCGGCTTCTTCCGCGCGTACCGCCGCTGAGGGCATAGACGGGCAAACCCCCAGCTAAGCGGGTGTTTGCCCACAAAACTCATGATCCGGAATAGTCGCCCCCGGTCTCCCCAGCCGATCGAAGCGGGCTTACGATGCCCAGCGTGCCTTCACTGATGGGGATGACAAAACGCCTACTCGTCGGCCGCCCCGTGCGCAGCGAGATGCTCGGCGAGGCGACACTGCCGAAGAAGATCGCCCTACCCGTGTTCGCCTCCGACGCGCTGTCCTCGGTGGCGTACGCGACGGAGGAGATCCTGCTCGTGCTCTCGGCGGGCGGACTGGCGATGTTCCACTACACCTGGTACCTGGCGGGCGGTGTCGCGCTGCTGATGCTGGTGGTCGTGGCGTCGTATCGGCAGAACGTGCACGCCTACCCGTCCGGTGGCGGCGACTACGAGGTGGCCACCACCAACCTCGGGCCCAAGGCCGGCCTGACGGTCGCCAGCGCGCTGATGGTCGACTACACGCTCACCGTCGCGGTCTCCACGGCCGCGGGCGTGGCGAACCTCGCATCGGCGATCCCGGCGCTCAACGGGCACGTGGTGCTGATCTGCGTGGTGATCATCGCCTTGATCACGCTGTTGAACCTGCGCGGCGTGCGCGAGTCGGGCACCGCCTTCGCCATCCCCACCTACTGCTTCATCGCGGCCGTCGCGATCATGATCATCTGGGGCCTGACGCAGCTGCTGATCGGCCACCACCTGGTCGCCGAAAGCGCGAACTACCAGATCCACTCCACCACGAACTACACCGGCCTCGCGCTCGGCTTCCTGCTGCTGCGCGCCTTCGCCTCCGGCTGCACGGCACTGACCGGCGTCGAGGCGATCAGCAACGGCGTGCCCGCGTTCAAGGCGCCGAAGAGCAAGAACGCCGCCACCACGCTCGCGCTGCTCGGCGGCATCGCGGTCACCATGTTCGCCGGAGTCACCGCGCTGGCCCTCGCCTCGCACGTGCACACCGCCGAGGACGCCTCGCAGCTGATCGGCCTGCCCGCCGGCGACACCCCGCGCACGGTGATCGCGCAGGTCGCCCGGGCCGTGTTCGGCGACAGCTCGCCGATGTTCTACCTGCTGCAGTTCTTCACGGCGCTCATCCTGGTGCTGGCCGCGAACACGGCGTTCAACGGCTTCCCGGTGCTCGCCTCGATCCTCTCCCGCGACGGCTACATGCCGCGGCAGCTGCGCAACCGCGGGGACCGGCTCGCCTACTCGAACGGCATCCTGCTGCTCTCGGCGCTCGCGATCCTGCTCGTCATCGCCTTCCGAGCCTCGCCGACCCGGCTGATCCAGCTGTACATCATCGGCGTGTTCGTCTCGTTCGTGTGCAGCCAGACCGGCATGATCCGGCACTGGAACCGGCTGCTGCGCGAGGAGACCGACCCCTCGGCGCGCGGCCGGATGAAGCGCTCCCGGGTGATCAACTCGGTCGGCGCCGGATTCACCGGCACCGTCCTGGTCATCGTGCTGGCCACGAAGTTCATGAAGGGCGCGTGGATCGTCGTCGTCGCGATGCCGATCATCTGGCTCGTCATGCGCGCGATCCAGCGGCACTACCAGTCCGTCGCCGTCGAGCTGACGCCGCCGGAGAGGCTGCGCCCCTTCAAGCCGCACAGCAACCACGCGGTCGTGCTCGTCTCCAAGCTGCACCTGCCCACGCTGCGCGCGCTCGGCTACGCGAAGGCGACCCGGCCGGACAGCATCACGGCGGTCACCGTCGAGATCGACGCCGAGGAGGTCGCGGCGCTGCGCGAGCAGTGGGACGCGCACGACATCCCCGTGCCGCTCACCGTGATCGCCTCGCCCTACCGCGAGATCACCCGCCCGGTCGTCGAGTTCGTCAAGCGGATGCGCACCGAGAACCCTGACGACATCGTGACCGTCTACGTGCCCGAATACGTGCTCGGCCGGTGGTGGGAGCAGATCCTGCACAACCAGTCCGCGCTCCGGCTCAAGGGCAGGCTGCTCTACCAGCGCGGCGTGGTCGTGGCCAGCGTGCCCTACCAGCTGCGCTCCGCCGCCGACCACGGCCACCCGCAGGTCCCGCCGCCGGCCGCCCCGAAGGCTGCGCCGCCGCTGCAGGAGACCAGGTAGCCTGAATCGATAAGACCAGGAAAGGGAGTCGGCGGCGATGGTTGAGCCCGACACCGAAGCACCCCCGAAGACGCGATCCGCGCCGCCCGCGGCGGACCGTCGCGCCGGGTTCCTCCGACGCCTGATCAACCGGCTCGCCTCGGAGGCCTCCGAGCTCGACGACGCCGACCTGCAGGCGGAGACCTCGGCGCAGGGCGCGACCCCGATCGCGAGCTGCCGGGACCGCGAGGCGGTCTGCATCCTCGGCACGCTGCGCACGGTCACCTTCCAGCCGCGGGCCGGCGTGCCCGCGCTCCAGGCTGAGCTGTGGGACGGCACCGGGGCGGTGACCGTCGTCTTCCTCGGCCGCCGCGCCATCCCCGGCATCACCCCGGGACGCGCCATCAAGGTACGAGGACGCATCACGGCACTCGGCGGCCAGCGGGTGATCTACAACCCTATCTACGAGTTGAGGCCCGCTCCGACAGACTAGCGAGCTGACAAGGCACTTCGCAGCGGCCTCGGCGTTAAAACCGCGTATGCATTCGCGCAGTCCCCTTCACCGGAGGGGCGCCGAGGCCGTTCACTGAGGCTATGCCCCTCGCGACCGAGACCGCCGTGCCGATCCTGCCCAGCGCGGATCTGCGGCGCGCCGAGGCGTTCTACCGCTACCTCGGCTTCCGGGTCGTCGGCCGGGGCGAGGGCTATCTGCAGCTCGCCCGCGGGGACATCGAGCTGCACCTCTACCTGGCGCCCGGCCACGACCCGCTCACCAACTCGGCGGGCTGCTACCTGCGCGTCGCCGACCCGGCCCGGCTGCGCGACGCATGGTGCACGGACGGGATCAACTGCCTCGACGTCCCCGGGTCAGGCCCCTTCGGCGAGACACTCTTCGCCTTGGTCGACCCGGACGGCAACACGCTTCGCTACGGTTTGGTCGAATAGCCGCGGGCCCCTCCCGGATGCGGCGGAGATCCGGTATGCCGGAAGCGTGTCGCGCATCGCGTATCGCGCATCGTCGGGCGAGTCGTCATCGCTCGACCGGGGCGGCGACGCGCTTCGCTTCAGTTTGGTCGAATAGCCGTGCGCCCCTCCCGGATGTGGTGGAGATCCGGTATACCCGAAGCGTGTCGCGCATTATCGGGCGAGTCGTCGTCGGCGTGAGTGGTTCACCGCGGAACCTGCACGCACTGCGTCACGCGGTCGAGCTCGCGCGCTCGTACGACGCGACCCTCATAGCCGTGCACGCCGTGGGGCCGGCGCGGTCCCGCAGGCGCCTGATACGCCGCCGCGCGGTGCCCTGGCAGCAGGCGGCCTCGATCGTCGTGCGCACCGCCTTCGACGACGGCCTCGGCGGCCTGCCCCGCGATGTCGACTGCGTCCTGCTCGCTGCGCCCGGCGGTCCGGGACCGTCCCTGCTGGCGGTCGCCGACCGGGCGAACGACGTCCTCGTGCTCGGCGCCACGCGCCGCCGGGGCGGGCTCCGGCGCCGCTTCCGGGCACGCGTCGCGGAGTACTGCGTCACCCGCGCGGACTGCTCGGTGCTGACCGTGCCGCCGCCCCCGCTCGCCGCCGTGGACCGCCGGCGTGTCAAGCTTCTCGCCTGATCGTAGGTCCGAGGGTCGGTTCGCACACGGAGGGTCGTCGTGGTCGGTTTGCAGGGGCGGGTGACCGGGCGGATCGCGCCCGGGCTGGTCGGCGAGGTCATGGTGCGGGTGCGCGGCGGGGCCGAGGCCTTCATGGCCTACGCGGCCGAGCCAGGGGAGCAGATCGCCGTCGGCGCGATCGTCGTCGTGCTCGAATACCACGCGCCGCGTACCGTATACGTTTCAGCCCTCTGACGCGTGCGGGCCGGTATGTGATGTACGAGACACAATCTGCACTCGCCGCCGATCCTCCAGAGGTGTACACCATTGGTCGGGACCTTCGACACTGGGTCGAAGATCCCTTCTAGGTGTAGGGGGAAGTGACCTCAAGTGCCTCTGGCACTGATGATTGCGGCAATCTCGGTCGGCGGGATCCTGGTCCTGACGGCCGTCTTCAAGGCGATGTGGCGGGTGGCGGAGCCGAACCAGGCGCTGCTGATCTCCGGTGCCAGGCACCGGACGGACGGCGTCGACGAGGGGATGGGCTTCCGGATCGTGACCGGCCGTGGCACGCTCGTCATCCCCGGCGTGCAGGCGGTCCGCCGCCTCTCGCTGGACCTGAACGAGGCGGACCTGGCGGTCGACTGCGTGACCAGCCAGGGCATTCCGGTGCACGTCAAGGGCGTCGTCATCTTCAAGGTGGGCGACGACCTGGTGTCCATCGCCAACGCGGCCCGGCGGTTCCTGGACCAGCAGGGGAACATGAACGCCCGCGTGCACAACATCCTGGCCGGCCACCTGCGCTCGATCGTCGGCAGCCTGACCGTCGAGGAGATGATCAGGGACCGGGAACGGTTGACCGAACAGACCCGGGCCACCTCGGGCCACGAGATGGAGAAGCTCGGCCTGACCATCGACTCGCTGCAGATCCAGGAGATCGAGGACCCGACGGGGTACATCAAGGCACTGGCGGCGCCGCACACGGCCGCCGTGCAGCGCGACGCGCGCATCGCCGCCGCGGCGGCGGAGCGGGAGGCGACCGAAGCCGAGGCCGAGGCCAACGCGCGCAAGTCCGAGGCGATCCGGAACTCCAACATCCAGCAGGCGGGCTACCAGGCCGAGGTCGACCAGGCCAACGCCACCGCGAAGCTGGCCGGACCGCTGGCCGAGGCGGCCGCCCGGCAGGAGGTCGTCGTGCAGGAGACGAAGGTCGCCGAGCTCGAGGCCCGCAAGCGCGAGCAGCAGCTGCAGGTGGACGTGCGCAAGCCCGCAGACGCCGAGGCATACAAGACCGTCACGCTCGCCCAGGCGCAGCGCGAGTCCAAGGTGCACGAGGCCGAGGCCGCGGCGAAGGAGACCGAGCTGCGCGCCACCGCGGACGCGATGCGAGTCAAGGCGGCGGCGGAGGCCGAGGCCGCGGCGACCCGCGCGCGGGGTCTGGCCAGTGCCGAGGCCACCCGGGCCACCGGCGAGGCCGAGGCCGCGGCCTCCAAGGCGCGCGGTCTCGCCGAGGCGGAGGCGGCCAAGGCCAGGGGCCTCGCCGAAGCCGAGGCGATCAAGGCGCGCGCGGCGGCGCTGGCCGAGAACCAGGAAGCGGTCATCGCGCAGCAGCTGGCCGAGAACTGGCCGGAGATCGTCAAGGCGGGGGCCGGGGCGTTCGCCGGAGTGGACCACATGGTCGTCCTCAACGGCGCCGAGGGCGTCAACGACCTGCTGGCCAAGGCACTGACGATGGGCGGCACCGGCCTAGGCCTGGCCCGCCAGCTGCTCGCCTCCATGAAGGAGGAGCCAGCCGCGACGGAGCCCGCCACGGCCAACCACGTCCCGCCGCAGCAGGTATCCATCCAGTAGCAGACACGGTGTCAACACAAGCAGGGCGCTGACAGCGGCCCGGGCTCGGAGCCTCCGAGGGGGAAGCTCCGCGCTCGGGCTGCCGTGCTGCTCGGGCCGCTCCCGCCCAGCGCCGGGGGTTATTGCGAACGAGATGCGGGCTAGGTCGCTTTTGCTCCCAGGCCCTTTCCGTTTGAGGCAAGTTTCGTGTCGTGCCTGGTCAGGCTGCTTGTAGGAGTCGG
>NZ_JAGSOH010000008.1 GCF_018139625.1 Actinospica acidithermotolerans
GCTCGGGATGATCAGTGAGGTGGCGGAACCGGGCAGCGCGGCCGCTTGGAGAAGCGCGCCGGATGGGCGCACGCTCTCCTCGCCGCGCTGGCGGACGAGCCGCTCCCGTCCCCACGCCGCCGGACCGCCGCTCCCGTCCCCACGCCGCCGGACCGCCGCTCCCGTCCCCACGCCGCCGGACCGTCGCTCCCGTCGCCCGTTGCCGGCGGATCGTCGGCCGCGGGGCCAGTCGTCCATGGTCGTGCTTGGTCCTGATGGTGTGAGTGGCCGCGGCTCTGGATTTCGTCACGAGCGCGATCGAGCACTGACCACCGGCCAACAAACGGGCCGTATCGGTATCAGCTCTCTTCTCGATGTGGGGTTAGTGCCTTACGGTGCACCTGAGGTGGTGCTGGGCAGCAGTGCGCCGGCGTCGACCTTCAACTGCTGGCCGGTCACGTAGCGCGAGGCATCCGAGGCGAGGAAGAGAACCGCCTCGGAGATGTCGGACGGATCGATGGTCGTCACGGGCATCTTGTGTGCGGCACGAATGCCCGGTGCTACGTCCTCCCAGGTCGGGTTCTCGAGGTCCGGCCGGAACAGCCGGTACAGCGCGTCGTGGTGGATCAGGGTCGTGTCGATGTTGCCCGGATGGATCGCGTTGACCCGGATCGACGCCGGCGCGAGTTGCAGGGCGAGATCGTGGACGAGTCTCGCCACGTGGCGTTTCGCGTGGGCGTACCCGGCGCCGCCGGGGCCGGCGGCCGGGCTGTCGACGGAGCCGGCGAGCAGCGCGGCCATCGATCCGATGCAGATCACCGACGCGCCGGGGCCGAGGTGCGGGTAGGCCACCTCAACGGTGTTGATCACGCCGACCAGGTTGACGGCGACGGTGTCGAACCATCCCTTCACCGGCACGTCAGGGCCCAGCGTCGTGATGCCCGCGTTGGCGACCACGACATCGAGCCGTCCGAGTTCGCTGACACCGGCGTCGACGGCCGCTGCGAGTTCGCGACGTTCCCGTACGTCGGCGACGCGCGCCACCGCGCGTCGCCCGTGCTGTCGGACCAGGCGCGCGGTCTCTTCGAGGTCTGACTCATGAGGCATCGCGTACGGGGCGGTGTCGATCTGCGCGCAGATGTCGACCGCGATGATGTCGGCGCCCTCGCTCGCAAGCCGCAGCGCGTGGCTGCGGCCCTGCCCGCGTGCGGCACCGGTGACAAGAGCGACCTTCCGCTCCATCGCGCCTGGCATGGCGGTTCCCTCCTTGCTCAGACCTCGACCGGGGTCGCGTCGTCCAGCAGGTCCTCGGCGGAGTGCAGGACCTCGCTGAACCGGTTCGCGCGCCAGTCGGCGAGCATCGCCTGGAACACGACCGGACCGGGCCGGTACTCGCTCGGCGTTGCCCGGTACTTGCCCTCGCCGTTGTAGAAGCCGGGCGTGCACGCGGCCTTGAACGCGACGATCACGTCGGCCTCGGGCGCGGTCACCTCCAGCAGTTCCGCGGACCAGGCGTCCTCCATCTCCCTGGTGGGCTCGATGTATGCGGCGCCCGCCTGCCTGGCGGCCGCGATCATCGCGGTCACGTGCTCGCCGTGCAGTTGCAGAATGTGCGAGAAGTTGACCGCATTCGGGCTCTGGACCGGCCCCATCTGGAAGAAGTTCGGGAATTCGTGGGTCATGTAGCCGTGCAGCGTCCTGAGGCCCTTCGACCAGACCTCCCGGATGGAGCGGCCCTTGCGGCCGATCACCGGTAGCGTGCCGGAGAGCACGGCCGTCATCCCGGCCTCGAAGCCGGTGGCGACGACGAGGACGTCGATCGGGTACTCCTGGTCGCCGACGATGACCGACTTCTCCGTGACCTGCGAGGGACCGCCGAAGTCCGCGGTGTCCACGAGCTCGACGTTCGGCTGGTTGAAGGCCGGCAGGTACAGGTCGGTGAACGTGGGGCGCTTGCAGGCGAAGCGGTACCAGGGCTTGAGCAGCTCCGCGGTCTTCGGGTCCTCGACGATCTCGTCGACGCGGGCGCGGACGGCGTTCATCACGCGGGCGTCGAGGTACTCCTCGTAGAGTTCGCGCAGCTCGCCTTCGAGCTCGGATACGTAGGTGCCGGTGTTGTGCCGGCGCAGCAGCCGCCAGTTCTCGGTCCAGCCGTCCTTGACGAGGTCCTCTTCGGGGTTGGCGCCGGAGACCATCGCCAGGAAGTTGTCCATGCGGCGTCGCTGCCAGCCCGGCTCGCCCGGCCCGATCCAGGTCTCGTCCGTCGCCTGGTTCCCCCGGAAGCTGACAGTGGAGGGCGTGCGCTGGAAGACGGTGACGCGCTCGGCGTACTTGGCGACCTCGGGCACGATCTGCACACCGGTCGCGCCCGTGCCGATGACCCCCACCCGCTTGCCCTCGAGGCCGGTGAGCGGCTCGCGCTCGCCGCCGCCGGTGACGGAGTAGTCCCAGCGGCTCGAGTGGAACAGCGCACCCTGGAAGTCCTCGATGCCGGGGATGTTGGGGAGCTTCGGCGTCGCCAGTCCGCCCGACGCCGCGATCACGTACGTGGCGGTGAACGCGTCGCCGCGATCCGTCCGCACGACCCACCGGCCGTCCTGCCATTCGATCCCGGTCGCGCGCGTGTGCATCAGCGCGTCGCGGTACAGGTCGAAGTGGCGGGCGAGCTTGTGCAGGAATTCGCGGATCTCATACCCGCGGCTGTACCGCTCCGTGGGAAAGCCGCCGATCTCCTCGAGCCGCGGAATGTAGACGTGGGACTCGATGTCCACGCGCAGCCCCGGGTACCGGTTCCAGTACCACGTCCCGCCGAAATCGCCGCCCTCCTCCACGATGCGCAGCGACTCGATCCCGGACTCCCGCAGCCGCGCCGCCACCGAGAGACCGGCGATGCCGCCGCCGATGACGAGCACTTCGACGTGGTCGTTCACGGCCTCGCGCGCTGCCACCGGGGTATGCGGGTCGACTCCGTACTTCGCCAGTTCGCCCGTCGCCCGGCGGTACAGCTTGCCGGCGTCGCCGCGCTCGCGCCGATCGCGTTCGAAGGCGTACTTCGCGCGGATCGCCTCGAGGTCGATCTCGGGGAACATGGCCTTGATGTCTTCAACGGTGGTCATGCGCAGTGGATCCTTTTTCGCTATGGATTGATCGGGTGATGACGAGGCGGTGGCGCGAATCGCTCCGCGCCACCGTTCACCTCAGGCCGGGACTCAGTGCGACGGCAGGACCGTCGCCCGCCGCCCGCTGTCGGTCTCGCCGGTCTCCGCCGTCTGCTCCACATCGGCTTCCCGGACCGGGCGGAAGAAGCTCACGGGGACGAGCGCGAGCACCGCGGCCACCGAGGCGGCGAGAATGGCGATGGGAACCCCTCGCTGCGGGCCGTGGCCGGTGACGATGCCGCCGAAGGCGGCGGCGCCGGTGATCGGCCCCAGGGTGAGCATCATCGAGACCGCCGCCGTGCCCGGAATCCGGGCCTTCGGGGAGAGCATGATCTGGGGAGCCGTCTGCACGGTGACGGTGGCGCCGGCGTTGTAGAAGCCCGCGACCAGCATGGCCACGTCGATGGTCCAGATGTGGATGCTGTGCGGCGCCGCCAGCATCCAGACGCCGAGACCGACCATGGCGACGACCTTGAACGCGGTCGAGGCGTAGATGACGCCGGCCGCCGAGCCCGCCCTGCCGATCCACCGGCCGAGGGTGGGGGCCAGGAAGAAGCCCGGGACCGCGAAGAGGGCACTCGCGAGACCCGCCTGGAACGCGGAGCCGCCCAGGACGTACAGGACGTAGAGCGGCACGAAGGCCAGGACGGTGAGCGCGGAGCCGGTGGACAGGAATGTCTGAATCGTCAGGGCCAGGCTGTTCCGGTCCTGGAAGGCGGTCGAGGAGATGAACGCCGCCCCCTTCTTACGCCGAACGACGAGGGTGAACCCGGCCAATGCCGCCGCGGAGACGGCGAAGCACAGGCTGTTGCGCCACCCGCCGTACGGCATCGAGCCGGAGCCGAGCGAAAGCGGGAGGATCAAGCAGGTGATGAAGACCGCGAGCAGCATTCCGCCGACCGTGTCGAAGCGCCCGCCGCGCTCGGCTATCGCCTCCCCTTCCGACTTCGAGACACGGGCGCCCAGAACGACGAGCAGCGCCGCCACCGCGAGCAGGGGACCCGTGATCCAGCTGACCGATCGCCAGCCCCAGAGGTCGATGATCTTCCCGATCGACAGCGGTCCCACGATCTGGCCGATCGACGAAGCCGTACCGACGAGGCCGAGCAGCACACCCGCTCGCAGCGCCGGGAACATGTCCCGGATCAGCGGCAGGCCCAGCACGTAGCTGCCTCCGGTGCCTATCGACAGGAATACGCCCGCGATCAGCACCCACCAGTAGCTCGGCGCGATGCCCCGTACCGCGATGGCCGCGACCTCGATCAGAAGGGCGCCTCCCAGCAGCGCCGGTCGCCAGTGGGGGTTGCGGGTCGCGAGATATCCGAGCAATGGGACGACCACGACGCCGAGTACTCCGCCGATCGCGGTCGCCAGCGCGTAGTACTTGGTGCCGCCGAGAAGCGCCAGGGAGACGGGCAGCGGCGTCGGATACGCGGTCGCGTCGGCAATCACGACGGTGAAGGCCAGGTAGACGCCTATGAGCGTCGTGACGCGTCTGGCTAGCGGTTGAGCGAGGTACGGGGAAGGCATTGACACTCCTTCGTGTCGATGAATGAGGAACCGTCAGCACGCCGCGGCCGGACCGAAGCCCGTCGCCCCACGCCGGGAACGTGGCGCGGCTCATACCGTAAGCAGTACGATAAGCCACACCGTTCTACTGTCAAGAGCTTGGAGCCCACCGGGTTGCGGGCTTACTCTTTGCCTCAGCGCCAGTATCGAATGGCTTACCGTATCTGTTAGGAGAACCGCCATGACAATGGAGTCTTACGAACCGCCCGTGCCCGCGCAGCCGAACGCCAGGAGGTACGTCGGCAAGGTCGCGTTCATCACGGGCGCCGCGCGCGGCCAGGGGCGTGCGGAGGCGGTTCGCCTCGCCGCCGAAGGCGCCGACATCATCGCGCTCGACCTGTGCGAGGACATCGCGACCACCACGTACCAGGGCTCGACGCCGGAGGATCTCGCCGAGACCGCGAACCTCGTCGAGAAGCTGGGCCGCCGGGTCGTGACGATCCAGTCGGACACCCGCGACTTCCGTCGGGTGAAGGAGGGGCTCGTCTCCGCCGTCGCCGAACTCGGCCGCCTCGACGTCGTCATCGCGAACGCCGGAATGACCTCGGGCGCGCTCTCCTGGGAGATCGACGAGGAGCACTGGGATGTGACGATCGGGATGAACCTCACCGGCGCGTTCCACACCGCCAAGGCGGCCATCCCGATCCTGCTCGAGCAGGGCACGGGCGGTTCGATCACCTTCACCGGTTCGGTCGCGGGACGTCGCGGACTGCCGTTCCTCGCGGACTACGTGGCCGCGAAGCACGGAGTCGTGGGCCTGTCGAAGGCGCTGGCCAACGAACTGGCTCCGCACTGGATCCGCTGCAACACGGTTCATCCGTTCGGCGTGCAGAGCGGCTTGCAGATGACGGAGATCACCGACTTGCTCAAGGAGCACGACGTCTACCGCCCGATGTTCAGCCCGGCGCTGCCGGCTTACATAAGCCAGCCCGAGGACATCGCCGCCGCCGTCGCGTGGATCGCCTCGGACGAGGCGCGGCACGTCACCGGGATCGAACTTCCCGTCGACCTCGGCCGCACCAACCGCTGATCCCGTACCCCGTATCTCAGGCCCCGGACGACCAGGCGGGTCGTCCGGGGCCTTCGGGCGCCCGCCTCTACTCGCTGAGATAGCCGTGCGCGCGGAACTCGCTCTTGCACGCCTCAAGCTCCGCGCGCAGCCAGCGGAAGAGGTATCCGTCGGAGGCGCCGTTGATCATCCGCGCGCCCGCGGCGATATGCGGGACCGCGCCCTTCGCCCCTCGGCCGCCTCCGGACCACGCGATCTTGCCGGCCTCGACGATCTTCTTGTAGGCCGTGAACACCAGCTCGTCGGCCTCCGGGGATCCGACCGGCACACCCATCTTCACGGCCAGGTCGCCCGGCCCCGGCATGACGGCGTCGATGCCCTCCACATTTAGAATCTCGTCGAGGTTCTCGTGGCCCAGCGGGGTCTCGATGAGAGCCGCGACGAAGATGTCCGAGTCGGTCCCGCGGATGGTGTCGAGGCGGCTCGAGTAGTCGTTCCAGCGGATCATCCCGTTCCAGCCGCGGTCGCCCTTCGGCCCGAAGCGGGCGGAGCGCACGAGCAGTTCGGCGTCCTCGGCCGTCTCGACCGCGGGCATCATGACGCCCGAAGCGCCGATGTCGAGAAGCTGCTCGATATCGCCCTGGGTCTTGTCCATCGCGCGCGCGATGACGGGCACGCCGTAGACGTTGGCGGCGTTGACGCAGGCCGCGAGCGACTCGATGCCTCGGCTTCCGTGCTCCGCGTCGAGGAAGACGAAATCGAAGCCGGCACTCGCGATCAGGCCCGTGTAGTCGTAGTGCGGAAGGTAGTGCCCAGCCCCGATCAGCACTTCCTTCCGGCTGAGCAGTTCGCGGATGGTGGGTACGTTCTTCATCTCAGGCTCCTTCGGACAGCGTGACCTTCATCTGGCCCGTGCGGGGCCGCACCGCGGCCTCGAACGCGGCCTCAGCGTCGGAGAACTTGTACGGCGACGCCAGACAGGCGTCGATCAGCTCCGGGAAGCGGACGAGGTACTCCTCCGCCGCCGCCAGCACCCGGCGACGGGCCGGCAACGCGGTCACCCCGGAGGTCAGCGTCATGTTCTTGCGCAGCAGCATGGTCATGGGGATCGGGTAGACGGCATCGTTGGGTATGCCGAAGTAGAAGACCCTGCCCTCGTACGCGGCCGCCTGGATGGCCGCCGTCATCGTCTCGACCTGGTGGCCGATGGCCTCGACGAGCAGATTCGGACGGTCCGCGTCGGCGATACCGGCGGCCCAGGTGCTCGCGTCCGCGTGTACGAACTCGTCGATCCCGAGGACCGTCCGGACATCGCTCCGGTCCACCCGGTCGACGCCGGTCACCTTCGCAGCACCTCGAGTCTTGAGGACGTGCGCGAACAGGGCGCCGATCGGGCCGACTCCGAGCACCGCGGCGTGCTTGCCCGTCACCTCGCCGAGTTGCTCCACCGCGTACAGCACACAGGCGAGCGGCTGCAGCAGGACGGCCGTGACCGGGTCGAGGCCGGGCGAATAGGCGTGCAGGCTGTGCCCGGCGGAGACGACGTACTCGGCCAGGCCGTTCTGGCCGGTGGCCCAGCCGACCACCGTCTCCCCGACGCGGATCGCCTCGTAGCGCGACTCGATCACCTCGCCGACGATCTCGTGCAGCGGGAAGCCCGCCGTCCCGGGAGCCACCGCGGGCGACCGGTGGCCCTGGAAGAACGGCAGATCGCTGCCGCAGATCCCGCCCGCGAGGACCCTGAGCAGCACCTCGCCCCCGGACAGCGCCCCGGGCGCGGGCCGCGGCACCTGCGACCACCGCAGACGGCCCGGCCCGGTCTGGGTCAACGCCCACATCGGCCCAAGAGACATGGGGACTCCTCATCGAATACGGCGTCGGTGGACGCACCGGATTTGAGTAGCATGCTACCAGCGGTAGCATGCTACTCATAGGTCTCAGTGGAAGTGCTTACCGGATCGCTTTCGGGTAGACTTGGCCTCCAGAACGGAGGGCGAAGACACCGCAATGGGCGCAACCACACCACGACGCACGCGTCGCTCTCGGGGCTCCATCGACGGGGAGATGATCCTTCGGGGCGCCTTCGAGGTGGCGCGCCGGGAAGGCCTCGACGGCATGAGCATGCCGGGACTGGCGGCCCATCTCAACGTCGGCGTCACCAGCATCTACTGGTACTTCCGCAGCAAAGAGGACCTGCTGCAGCACATGTATCTGAGCGCCGCGAAGTCGTTCCAGGGCCGACTCATCACGCCGGAGGGCTTCGCGCCCAGCGACTGGCGCAACTACCTCTCCCAGCTGTTCCGGCAGTACCGCTCGATGCTCGAAGTCGACGAACTCTTCGCGGAACTGCTGCTTCACCCGCTGGCCGGCCACAGCGGGGTGGATACCCCGTCCGCTTATGAGACCCTTGAGTCGCATATCGCGTACCTCGTCGCGGCGGGATTCACGCCGCGCGCCGCGTGGGACGTGTATGCCTGCCTCGTGATGTTCACGCGCGGCATCACGATCAGCGAAGGGGCCAGAAGGCGCTCGGGCTATCCGCCCGAGGGCATGGCACAGCTGTCCCGATTCGACGTCTCCGCGGCGCCGATCATCGCGCGCCTCGTCTCCGAGGAGGGAATCAGCATCGACATGTCCGGAGACACGTTCCTTCCCGGCTTGAACATGATCCTGGATTCCGCCGAGGCGAAGCTGGCCTCGGGCAGGTAGCCGGCCACGGTGCGAGCCGCACCTCTCGCACCGTGGCCGGGGTCCGTCGCCTGCCTCAGCCCGCGACGCCCGCGGTCATCGTCGCGAGCATCTGCCCGGTGTCGACCCGCAACTGCATGCCGGTGACGTACCTGGACTCGTCCGATGCCAGGAAGAGCACGGCGTTGGAGATGTCGAGCGGCTCGACCCACGGCACGCCCATCGGCGAAGTCGCCGCGAAGGCGGGGATGGCGTCTTCCGCCGTCGGGTTCTCCAGATCCGGGCGGAAGGTCTTGTACATCAGGTCGTTCTGAATCAGCGTCGTGTTGGTGTTGAACGGGTGCACGACGTTGACCCGGATCCTGCGGGCGGTGAACAGGCGGGCGATGTCGTGCGCGTAGCGCGCGACGGCCCGCTTCGCCGACGTGTAGCCCATCCCGCCGGGTCCCATCCGGTCGGTCGTGCCCTCCAGCATCGCGGCGGTGGAGGCCGTGATGATGAGCGATGCTCCGTCGGGGATGTGCGGGGCGACCGCGTCCACGGCGTTGACGACGCCCAGGAAGTCGACCCCGAAGACCTCGGTGAAGGCCGCGAAGTCCTCCCTTTCGAACGACAGGATGCCGGCGTTCGCCACCAGGACGTCGATGTGGCCGAACTGCGCCATGCCGGCGGCGGCCGCGTCGTTCATCTGACCCCGATCGCGCACGTCCGCCTTGATCGGGAGGATGCGCCGGCCGGTCGACTCGACGAGGCGGACGGTCTCGTCCATGTCCTCCTTCGTCGCCATCGGGTACGCGGCGGTGGGGATGTTCTCGAGGATGTCGACCGCGATGATGTCGGCCCCCTCCTCGGCGAGTCGCACCGCGTGGCTCCTGCCTTGGCCGCGTGCGGCTCCGGTGATGAAGGCGACCTTGCCCTCGACTCTCCCGGCCATATTCAGCTCCTTAATAGGGGGTCCGCGCTCAGCGGCCCGCGTCGATGTTCGATCCGCCGTCCACCATGAAGCTGTGGCCGGTCATATAGCTGGCGGCGTCGCTGGCCAGGAACACCGCGACCGAAGCGGTCTCGTTTCCGCCGGCGAACCGGCGCAGCGGGATCATCGCGCGCATGCGCTCCTTCGTCGCGTCGTCCGCGCCCGCCGGGCCCAGCAGCATCCCCGGGGTGTCCCAGGCGGCGGGGCAGATGGTGTTCACCCGGATCCCGTCCTGACCCCACTCGCGCGCGGCCACCCGCGTCGCCGCGCGAATCGCCTCCTTGGTCGCGGCGTAGGCGAGGTGCTCGGCATTGCCCTTGACGCCCGCGCCGGAGCCGACGTTGATGATGGAGCCGCCGCGCTCCTTGAGATGCGGGTAGGCGGCCTGCATGAAGTAGTAGGTGCCGTAGAAGCCGCTGTGGAGATGCGCGTGCAGCAGGTCCTCGCTCGTCTCCATGAACGGCGACGTGACCACGCGGAGGTTGTGCGCACCGTTGAAGACGATGTCGAGGCCGCCGAACTCCGCGACTGCCGCGGCCACCGCCGCCTCGACCTGGTCGCGCTTGCTCACGTCGCAGGTGATGCCGAGACCCGGTGCGCCGTGGTCGGCGAGCTCCGCGGCGACTTTGGCGGCGTTCTCGCCGTTGATGTCGATCACCGCCACGCGCGCTCCGGCCTGGGTCATCGCGATGGCGGTGTCACGCCCGACGCCCTGACCGGCGCCCGTCACGATCGCCACCTTGTCCTTCAGTGCCCCGTCCAGGAACGCGAGATTCCGCTCGGTCACGTCATCCTCCTCGTCAATATAGTGATACTTACCGTAAGCCGTACTGTATTTGATAGGCAGAACATGCTAGACCCGGTCGAACGAGGCGCCCGCGAACACGCGCGGTCCGCGGAGGGAGGCCTCTGCGCCGCCGTCGATGAAGATGGACTGACCCGTGATGTGCGTGTTCTCCTCGCTCGCGAGCCAGGCGAGCAGGTTCGCGACCACCTCGGGCCGACCCGGGCCGGCGAGCGGCATCGGGACGCTGCGCGCCATCACAGCGCGGCCTTGCTCGGTCGCCAGGAACGAGGC
The DNA here is from genome assembly GCF_018139625.1 of Actinospica acidithermotolerans. Taxonomy (GTDB): domain Bacteria; phylum Actinomycetota; class Actinomycetes; order Streptomycetales; family Catenulisporaceae; genus Actinospica; species Actinospica acidithermotolerans. Next base: position 10,455 of record NZ_JAGSOH010000008.1, read on the forward strand.
CGTCATCGGCGTGACGAACGTGCCCGGTGCGACGCTGTTGAGCGGAATCCCGGCGCCCGCCCACTCGTCTGTGATCGCGGCCGCCCGCACCCACTCGGCGATCGCCCGCTTGCTCGAGCTGTAGATGTACCCCGCCTTACCGTCCGCCACGAGCTGCCGAGTGAGCGTCGACACGGCGCCCTCGTCACCCTGGAGCAGGAGTTCGGTGAGCTCCGGGAGGTTCGGCATCACGACCGAGATCGAGGAGACGAGCACGGCTCGCGGCGCCGCGGATCCCAGCAGCAGCGGGCGCAGGCCCACCACGGCGTCGCGCGCGCCGAAGAAGTTGATCTCGGCTCCCAGCGGGTCCATCCCGCCGACGCCCGCGACCGCGATCACCGCGTCGAGCGCACCGCCCGTGGCAGCCGCGACTCGGTCGCCCAGAGCCGCGCGCTGCTCGGCCTGGGCCAGGTTCACTTCGATCTCGGCGCCCGCACGGTCGATGCCGACCACGCGGTGGCCCTGGCCTTCGAGTAGCTCCTTGGTCGCCTTGCCGATGCCCGAGGCGGACCCGGTGACTGCGTAGATCCTGCTCATGACTCTCCTTCATCGTCTGCTGTCTCGGCTCCGCCGAACTCCCGCTCGTGCTCGGCGACGCGGTCGTAACCGACCAACTTCATGTACTGCGAGGGCGTCAGCGGGTTCGGGTGGTCGGTGAAGTACCGGCTCGCGCGCCCGTCCTCAAGCGCCTCGCGCAGGGCCAGGGTCATGGCGGCGGTCGCGGCGTTGAACGCGACGAGCGGGACGATGACCCAGGTGAAGCCCACGTCGCGCAATTCGGACGCTGAGAACGTGCGGTCCACGCCGCCCACCGTGACAACGGGCCCGTCGATCTCGCGGACGATGCGCCGGTACCACTCCAGCCGCTCCGGCGGCGGAAGCTCGGCGAGCCGGCGCCCGTCCACCTCGACAGCGCGCACGAGCGGGAAGGCCACGTCGGCGCCGGCCTCGAGGAACAGGTTCGAGCGCTCGATGAGATCGTCGACGGAGACGGTGGAGTCGGTCCGTCCGACGACGAGGAAGTCGGGATCGGTCCTGGCGGCCAACGCGGCCTTCACGCGTCCCACGGCTTCGCTCTTGGGGATCACCGCGGGACCCTGCGCCCCGTTGCGCGTGATCGGGAAGGGCACGTCCTCGATGTGGATCCCGCCCGCGCCGGCCCGCTCGAGTTCACGCGTCGCCCGCAGGATGTCCTCCACTCCCCCGAATCCGGTGTCCAGATCCGCCAGGATCGGGATGTCGACGGCCGCGGTGATGCGCCCCACCTGGCTCGCCACCTCGGGCATCGTGTAGACCATGCCGGCGTAGGCGAATTGGCTGGTGTGGAAGGCGCCGCCGCTGAAGTGCAGGGACGAGAAGCCGACGTGCTCGGCGAGTTTCGCCGACCACGCGTCGAAGCACCCTGCGGAGAGCAGCCACCCGTCTCGCAACTGCGCCCGCAGCGTCGGCCGTTTCCCGGTCGATCCGGTTTCCTGGCTCATTTCCCGGGGATCCCGACGAGGATGTTCGACGTGACGCAGCCGTCGGGGCCGATCCGCCAGCCGTGGTCGACGGCGTTGATGACGGCGCAGTCACCCGGGCGCAGTTCGTGCTCTCCGTCGTCGAGCACGAGCCACAGCGAGCCGTCGATGACCGTGATCGTGTCTATCGTGTTCGTGTAGTGCAGCGGGCGCACCTGATCGGCGGGGAACCTGACGCGGTTCCACCGGGCGGTCCCGACGGGAATGCCGTAATCGCGGTACTCGCTCTTCCCGGCGGGGCGGACGGATGAATCCGTGAGTTCGAGATCGATGATGCTTGTGGAGTTCACGTCGGTCGCGGCGGGATCGTGCTGCCATTCCCTCCGATCGACGACACACGAGCGCCCGTCGCGCTCTCCTGCGACGATCATCTGCATGCGGGCTCAGACCTTTCCCTGACGTGCGCTCATGGCGGCGAACATGGACATGTGCTCGTAGGCAAGGCCTGTGTGCAGATCCTCCGCGAACGCGCGGCGCCACGGCTGGTTCAAGGCGGCACGCGTGTTCTGCAGCGCCCACAGCGGCAATTTCGCCCACTGCCGCGCGAGTTCGAGCGCGCGCGGCATCAGCTCTTCGCTCGGCAGCACCTCGCCCGCGACGCCGACTTCGAACGCTTCCTTGGCGTCGATGGTGCGCCCGGTCAGCAGGAAGTGACGCGCGCGGTTGATGCCGATGAGGTTGGTCCAGACGATCTGCATTCCGTCGGCCGGCGGGATGCCCTGGACGATGTGGGCCTCGTCGCGGAACTCGGCGGTGTCTGAGATGAGAACGACGTCGGCGAGCAGCGGCAGCTCCGAGTGGGCCACCACCGGGCCGTTGACGGCGGCGATCACCGGGATCTCCAGCGCGACGAAGTTGCGCAGCATCCGAGCGCCGTCGCGGTAGAGGCGAACGAGGTAGTTGGGCCCGTCGATCTTGCCCTGGCGCAGGAAGTCCTCGGTGTCGACGGCCGCGCAGTACGCGTCGCCGGTGCCGGTCAGGACGACCACCCGGTTCTCGTAATCGCCGTTGACGTACTCGAACAGCTCACCGAGATCGTGGTGTGTTCGCTCGTCCCAGAGGAAGGGGCCGCCGTTCTTGTGCAGGCGCAGGGTCAGCACCCCGTCCTCGCGCTCGATGTGCACGGTCGGGTAGCGGTCGATGTAGTCGCTGAGCGAACTCATGGAAGCTCCAGATTTCGAGCAGGGCGGCCGGCGATTGCGCGCCACGCTCCTGGTGCGGGCGACGTCGCCACGGGAAGTCCGGCCGGATCCGCGGATCCGCGTGATCCTTCGTCGGCCATCGGGCCGAAGATAGCATGCAGATGCCTATCCGGTAAACCTTACGATTAGGCAGTCTATAGCGCCTGTCCAGCGGCGAAATCCCCCGGACACATCTGGCGGATGACCGGAGGTTATGAGTAGCATGCTACTCATGCCTGCTGACTCAGTGACGAGACTGCTGCGCGCCGAGGGTCTCGACGTGCAGGACGACGCCGGGACCAGGGCGCGCTACTCCTCGGACGCGTCGCTCTACCGGATGCCGCCCATCGCGGTCGTCCGTCCGCGAACGACGGCCGAGGTGGCCAGCACTCTCGCCGTCGCCCGCGAGACGGCGACGCCGCTCACCGCTCGCGGTGCCGGGACGTCCGTCGCGGGCAACGCCGTCGGACCGGGCATCGTGCTCGACTTCTCCCGGCACCTGAACCGGGTCCTGAGCGTGGACCCGGAGGCGAGGACCGCGATCGTGCAGCCCGGCGCCGTCCAGGCGGTGCTCCAGGCGGCCGTCGCGCCGTACGGCGTGCGCTTCGGCCCGGACCCGTCGACGCACTCCCGGTGCACGATCGGCGGAATGATCGGGAACAACGCGTGCGGATCCCGATCGCTCGCCTACGGCCGGACCTCGGACAACGTGCTCGGCCTCAAGCTGCTCACCGCCGCCGGCGAGGCGCTCGAAACCGGCTACGCGGACGGGAGACCCTACGTACGCGGCGGCGAGGACCTCCTCGATCGCGTACGCCAGGTCATGCGGCGCAACCTCGCGCCCGCGCGCACGGAACTCGACCGCTTCGGGCGGCAGGTATCCGGCTATGCCGCCCAGCACCTGCTGCCCGAACGGTTCGACCTGACCAAGGCCCTGGTCGGCTCGGAGGGCACGCTCGCCGTCGTCACCGAGGCCACGGTCCGGCTGGTGAGCGATCCGTCGACGCGCATGGTCGTCGCGATCGGCTTCGAGACCATCGTCGCGGCCGCCGGCGCGGCACCGTCGGTCGTCGCGCACGGCCCCACGGCCTGCGAAGGCCTCGATTCGCGGCTGGTCGACGTACTGCGGGCGCGTCGAGGCGAAGGCGCCGTGCCGCCGCTGCCGCGCGGCGGCGCGTGGTTGTTCGTGGAACTCTCCGGCGACGACGAGCAGGAGGTCCTCGATCGCGCGAAGCGGCTTGCCGACGCGCAGTTCGGGCTCGACGCGCTCGTCATCCGCGAACCGGAGCGGCAGGCGAGGCTGTGGCGGATCCGCGAGGACGGTGCGGGACTGGCAGGGCGCTCACCGGCCGATCTGCCTGCTTGGCCGGGCTGGGAGGACGCGGCCGTCCCACCCAGCATGCTCGGCTCCTACCTCGCACGCTTCGACGAACTGGTGGACGAATACGGCCTGACCTCGGCCCCGTTCGGACACTTCGGCGAGGGCTGCATGCACGTGCGCCTCGACTTCCCGCTCGGCCGGCCCGACGGAATCAGCGTGATGCGTTCCTTCATGACCGACGCCGCGGCCCTGGTCGGCGAGTTCGGCGGTTCGCTCTCGGGCGAGCACGGCGACGGCCGGGCCCGCAGTGAACTGCTGCCGCACATGTACTCCCCCGAGGCGATCGCCTTGTTCGGCGCGGTGAAGGCAGCCTTCGATCCCGACAACCTGCTCAATCCTGGAGTCCTGGTCAGCCCCGACCCGATCGACGCCAATCTGCGATTGACCGGCCGCTTCCCGATCCAGCGGTCGCTGGCCCTGGCGTATGCGCACGACGGCGGCGACCTTGCGCAGGCGGTCCATCGGTGCACCGGCGTGGGCAGATGCCGCGCCGACAACTCCGGTGCCGGTGGCGTCATGTGCCCCTCGTACCTTGCGACCAGGGAGGAGAAGGACTCCACGCGCGGACGTGCACGAATCCTGCAGGAGGTCGTGCGCGGTGAACTGCCCTGGGGAGCGCCCGCGGTGCGGGACGCGCTGGATCTGTGCCTGTCCTGCAAGGGCTGCTCCTCCGACTGCCCGACCGGCGTCGACATGGCGGCCTACAAGTCCGAGGTTCTCCATCAGACCTACCGCCGACGGCTGCGCCCGCGCTCGCACTACTCGCTCGGGAAGCTGCCGATGTGGTCGCGGCTCGCCTCCCGCACTCCTCGCCTCGTCAACCTCCTGATGAGACTGCCGCTCGTCGGCCGCCTCGCCCTGTGGGCGGCGGGGGTGGACTCGCGGCGATCCGTTCCCGCCTTCGCTCCCCGGACCTTCCGCCGCGGCTTCCGGGCAACCGCAGGCGGCGGCACACCCGTGCTGCTGTTCGTCGACTCGTTCTCGAACTCCTTCGACCCGGCTGTCGCCGAATCGGTCGTCCGCGTACTGGAGAGCGCCGGGTACGCGCCATACCTGCCGGAACGTCAGGTGTGCTGCGGACTGACGTGGATCACAACGGGACAGCTGGATTCCGCCAAGCAGATCCTGGCCGAGACCGTTCGCCGGCTGGCCGACGCCGCGCGCGCCGGCGTGCCCATCGTCGGCGTCGAGCCGTCCTGCACCGCCGTGCTGCGCTCGGACGTTCTCGAACTGCTCCCCGAGGACCGGGACGCCGCTCTCGTCGCAGCGTCGGTCCGCACCCTGTCCGAACTGCTTTCCGCGACCGACGGCTACCGGCCGCCGGACCTTGCCGGGCTCCAGGTGATCGCCCAACCGCACTGCCATCATCACGCCGTCCTCGGGTGGGATGCCGATGCCGCGTTGCTGGCACGAACAGGGGCGAAGGTGCGCCGGCTCGCCGGATGCTGCGGGCTGGCGGGCAACTTCGGCGTCGAACGCGGGCACTACGAGGTCTCCGTCGCGGTAGCGGAGCAGAACCTGCTTCCGGCACTCGACGACGCACCGAACGCGGTCGTGCTCGCCGACGGCTTCTCCTGCCGGACACAGGTCGCGGATCTCCGCGGCCGACCGGCACTCCACCTCGCACAGTTACTCGACCCCAAGGAGATTCCCCATGTCTAGGACCTACGTCATCACAGGTACCGCCTCCGGCATCGGAAAGGCGACCAAGGAGCTGCTTGAAGAGGCCGGGCACCGGGTGATCGGGATCGGCCGCCGCGACACCGAGATCATCATCGACCTCGCCGATCCCGCGCAGCGCGCGACGATGGCGGACCGTGTCGCGGAGGCGTCGGGCGGCGCCGTCGACGTGGTGATGGCGGTGGCCGGCTCGGTGACGACGTCCCCCTCGGACGTGCAGGTGAACTACTTCGCCGCGCGGGAGACCGTGGAGAGCCTTCGCCCGCTGCTGCTCAAGTCCCCGGCGCCGCGCGCCGTGGTCGTCTCATCGATCTCCGCGGTCCACCCCGACGACCCCGAGCTCACCCAGGCGCTGCGCGACGACGATGAAAAGCTCGCCATGAGCCTGGCCGCGCGCAACACCGAGCAGGGCACCGGCGGATACAACTACACCTCCAGCAAGCGGGCGATCTCGGAGTGGGTCCGCAGCGCCGCCGTCGCCCCCGAATGGGCCGGTGCCGGCATCCCGCTCAACAACGTCGCGCCCGCGACCTTCATCACCGGACTGACCGAGAAGATCGTCACCACCCCCGAAGGCCGCGCGATGCTGGCGAAGACCACTCCGATGCCGCTGCACGGCCCCGGGGAGGCCGTCGTCGTCGCCCGGCTGCTCGCGTGGATCACGAGCGAGGCGAACACGCACCTCACCGGCCAGGCGGTCTTCATCGACGGGGGCTGCGAAGCGGTCCTGCGCGGTCCGCGGGTCTTCGGCAAGGAAATCTGAGGAGCGGGATGTTCAGCAAGGTCCTCGTCGCCAATCGCGGTGAGATCGCGGTCAGGGCCTTTCGGGCCGCCTACGAACTCGGGATCTCGACGGTCGCCGTCTATGCCTGGGAGGACCGGTGGTCGATACACCGGCAGAAGGCGGACGAGGCGTATGTCATCGGAGTGGAGGGCCGCCCCGTTCAGGCCTATCTCGATGTCGACGAGATCATGCGCGTGGCGAAGGAGTCGGGCGCGGACGCGATCTACCCCGGCTACGGCTTCCTCTCCGAGAATCCGGATCTCGCCCGCGCATGCGCGGCGAACGGGATGGCGTTCGTCGGCCCTTCGGCCGAGGTCCTCGAGATGGCCGGCGACAAGGCGACGGCCAAGCGGTACGCCATCGCGGCCGGCGTCCCGGTCCTCGGCTCGTGCGCGGCCACGGACGACGTAGGGGAGCTGATCGCGGCGGCCGAGGAGATCGGGTTCCCGGTCTTCGCGAAAGCGGTCGCCGGCGGCGGCGGGCGCGGCATGCGGCGCGTCGAGAAGAGCGCGGACCTGCGTCCCGCATTGGAAGCGGCGATGCGCGAGGCCCGCGGTGCCTTCGGCGACGCGCGCATGATCATCGAGCAGGCGGTGCTGCGGCCGCGCCACATCGAAGTCCAGGTGCTCGCGGACGCGGCCGGCGAGATCGTCCACCTCTTCGAGCGGGACTGCTCGGTGCAGCGCCGGCACCAGAAGGTGGTCGAGATCGCACCCGCGCCGAACCTGCCGGCCGACATCAGGTCGAGCCTGCATCGCGACGCGATCGCGTTCGCCAGGTCGATCGGCTACGTGAACGCCGGCACCGTCGAGTTCCTCCTCGACACCGTCGGCGACCGCGCGGGCCGGCACGTGTTCATCGAGATGAACCCGCGCATCCAGGTCGAGCACACGGTCACCGAGGAGGTCACCGATGTCGATCTGGTCGTCGCCCAACTGCGCATAGCCGCCGGAGAGACCCTCGCCGACCTCGGCCTGAATCAGGACACGATCAACCTCCGCGGGACCGCGATCCAGACCCGGATCACGACCGAGGACCCGGCCGAGGACTTCCGCCCGGACACCGGCCGGATCACGACGTACCGCTCCCCGGGCGGCGCCGGGATCCGGCTCGACGGCGGAACGGTCGCGGCCGGCGTCCACATCTCCCCGCACTTCGACTCGATGCTGGTCAAGTGCATCGTCCACGGCCACGACTTCGCCGCCGCGGTCCGCCGCACGCGTCGCGCGCTCGCCGAGTTCCGCATCCGCGGCGTCGCGACGAACATCCCGTTCCTGCAGGCCGTCGTCGACGACCAGGACTTCGTCCGCGGCGACGTCTCGACCGCCTTCATCGACGAACGGCCGGACCTGCTCAGGGCCCGAAGGTCCCAGGACCGGGCGAGCCGCATCATCCAGTGGCTCGGCGAGACGACGGTGAACCAGCCGTACGGCGACGGCTCCGGGCTCGTAGACCCGGCGACCAAACTGCCGTGGTTCGACGCGGCCGCATCCGCACCGGAAGGCTCGCTGCAGCGCCTACGCAGCCTGGGTCCCGCGGGTTGGGCCAGGCACCTCCGTGAACAGACCGCGCTGGCCGTCACCGAGACGACGTTCCGCGATGCGCATCAGTCCCTGCTCGCGACCAGGGTCCGCACCCGGGATCTCGTCGAACCGCTGCCCGCGGTCGCACGGCTCACACCGCAGCTCCTGAGTGTCGAGGCCTGGGGCGGGGCGACCTACGACGTCGCCCTCCGATTCCTGGGCGAGGACCCCTGGCATCGACTCGCCGCGATGCGCGAAGCCCTCCCCAACATCCCGATCCAGATGCTGCTGCGCGGACGCAACACGGTCGGGTACACGCCGTACCCGACCCGCGTGACGGCCGCCTTCGTCGAGGAGGCCGCGGCCTGCGGCGTGGATGTGTTCCGCATCTTCGACGCGCTCAACGACATCGAACAGATGCGGCCCGCGATCGAGGCGGTCCTGGCGACCGGCACGACCGTGGCCGAGGGCGCGATGGCCTACACCGGCGACTTCCTCGACCCCGCCGAGACCCTGTACACCCTCGACTACTGGCTCCGGCTCGCGGAGCGCCTGGTCGAGTCCGGCGTGCACGTCCTCGGAGTCAAGGACATGGCGGGCCTGCTCCGCCCGGAAGCCGCGGCGCGCCTGGTCGCGGCCCTGCGAGAGCGCTTCGACGTGCCGGTTCACGTCCACACGCACGACACCGCGGGCGGACAGCTCGCGACACTCCTCGCGGCCTCGGCCGCCGGCGCGGACGCGGTCGACGCGGCCAGCGCCCCGATGGCGGGCACGACCTCGCAGCCCTCGCTCTCCGCCCTCGTGGCCGCGCTCGCCCACACCCCCCGCGACACCGGGATCCCGCTGGCCGCGGTCTGCGCGCTCGAGCCGTACTGGGAGGCGGTCCGAGCCGTCTACCGGCCGTTCGAGTCCGGTCTTCCCGGGCCGACCGGCCGGGTGTACCGGCACGAGATCCCGGGAGGGCAGCTCTCGAACCTCCGCCAGCAGGCGATCGGCGTGGGACAGGGCCACAACTTCGAAGCGGTCGAGAACTACTATGCCGCCGCCGACCGGATACTCGGCCGGATCCCGAAGGTGACCCCCTCGTCGAAGGTCGTGGGCGACCTCGCGCTCGCCCTCGCCGCGGCGAAGGCCGACATCGCCGAATTCGAGGCCGGCCCGCAGAACTACGACCTCCCGGCGAGCGTCATCGGCTTCCTCGCCGGCGAGCTCGGAGATCCGCCGGGGGGCTGGCCGGAGCCGTTCCGCACGAAGGCGCTCACGGGACGCACCGCCACGATCGAGGTCGGACGGCTCAGCCCCGAGGACGAGGAGGATCTCGCCGACTCCGGACCCCGGCGCAGAGCGGCCCTGAACCGACTGCTGTTCCCCGGTCCGACCCGTACCTACGAGCAATGGCGTGACACGTACGGCGACCTGGCCTCGCTCGGCACGCTCGAATACCTCTACGGCCTGCACGCCGACGACGAGCGTACGGTGCGGCTCGAGCGCGGAGTCGACCTCTTCGTCGGGCTCGAGGCGGTCGGCGAGCCGGACGCGAAGGGCATGCGGACCGTGATGCTCACGCTGAACGGTCAGCTCCGCCCGGTCCTGGTCCGCGACACATCCATCAGGGTCGATGCGCCCCGGGCGGTGAAGGCCGACCCCGACGTGCCGGGGCAGATCGCGGCGCCGTTCACCGGCCACGTCACACTGCGGATCTCGGTCGGCGACGCGGTCGAGGCGGGCCAAAGACTCGGGAGCATCGAGGCGATGAAGATGGAGTCCGCCATCACCGCACCGGTCGCCGGCACCGTCCGGCGCATCGCCGTCGACGGCACAGCGCCGGTGGAGCCTGGTGACCTGCTCCTGGAGATAGCATGACGCGGTGAGCGATCGCGAGAATCTCCAAGAGCGAGCCTATGTCTTCCTTCGCGACGCGATCGTCTCCGGCGAGCTCGAGGACGGCTCGCAGCACTCCATCTACCAGCTCGCCGAGCAGCTCGAGATGTCCCGTACGCCTGTACGGGATGCGGTGATCCAACTCGCGGAAGCGGGCTTCGTCACCGTGCAGCGCAACCGCGGCTTCCGGGTCCACGGGCCGACCGTCGAGCGGCTCCGGGACATCTTCGAGCTGCGCTTGCTTCTCGAGGTCCCGGCCACCTTCTACGCGGCCGCGAGCGGCGGCGACGAGTTGCCGGAGAAGCTGCGGACGGCGACGTCCGGCATGACGACGGCGTTGGCCGAGGGCGACATCCTCGGCTATCTCCTCCACGACCGCGCCTTCCACGAGCACATCGCCTCGGCAGTCGGGAACCGGCGGCTGAGCTCGACGCTGGAGGGCCTGCGGGAAGTCGTGCGGGACCCCGGAGCGTCCTCGAGCTTCGGCGTGCGCGACCCCGGCACGGTCATCGAAGAACACGAAGCGATCGCTCGCGCGATCGCTCAAGGAGACTCCAGGCGATCCGCCGAGGCGATGCGAGAGCATCTGGTGCTGACCGGAACGGTTCTGATGGATCGCCTCGCCCAGAGCAGAGGCGAGTCGGCGGACCCGGATTGGTCGACGCGCCTCGCCGGCGCATTCGCGCACCAGGGAGTCTAGGCAGCGGGCGGAGCGAGCAGCAGCGGCAGATAGACGTCGTCGACGATCCCGGTGATGACATCGTCCGGGATCGGGGCGCCGTAGAGAAGGTAGTGGTTGCGCAGCAGATCGGTGGCGACGGTGACGCGCCGCGAGTCCAGGAGCCATGGGCCGAGCTCGCCGCGATCGACGGCCCGCTGCAGTACGAGCCTGATGGCTCCCGGACCGGCGGTGCGAACGCGTTCGCGGACCAGACGGGCGAACTCAGGGTCGTTCATCAGGTCGGCGATCAGTCCGCGCAGCACATCTCCGCGGTGGCCGGTCAGGTGGTCTGCGTTCTGACGCATGACGGTGAGCACATCCGTGCGCAGAGACCCGGTGTCCGGCGGTTCCTCGTCGTCGATCTCGCCCGCCGTGCAGGCATCGACCACGAGTTCGGCGCGTCCGGGCCAACGGCGATAGAGCGCGGCCTTGCCGGTGTGCGCCCGAAGAGCCACCCGCTCCATGGTCAGCCGGGCGTATCCGACCTCGGCGAGTTCCTCGAGCGTCGCCGCGAGGATGGCCTTCTCCAACTCCCGGCCCCGGCGACGGGAGCCACCACGCATGATTTCGGCCAATCTTCCAGCGCTCCTTGTGCCTCTCGCGCGATCAGCTTAGCCTCCAGATAGTGAACGCACCGTTCACTATCTCCCAGGATGCGAGACCCATGAACGAGACCGTCGCCGCACCACCGGCGCACGCCCCCTCCTACCCCGCCGATCGCACGTGCCCGTACGCACTGCCCGAGTCCTACGACCGCCTGCGCCGGGCGCCCGGCTCGATCCACCGGGTCACCCTGTACAACGACCGGACGGCGTGGGTCGTGACCGGACACGAGACGGCGCGCCGGCTGCTGGCGGATCCCCGGCTCTCGTCCGACCGGAGGACGGAGGGCTTCCCCCGCTTGTCCCCGCGGGCGGAAGCGACCCGCGACCGGCGGCCGCCCTTCGTCGGGATGGACCCGCCCGAGCACGGGCCGCTGCGGCGCATGACCACCGGCGGGTTCACCGTGCGGCGCGTCGACGCCATGCGGACCGAGATCGAGCAGATCGTGCACGGCCTGCTCGACACGATGATCGCCGCCGGGCCGCCGGCCGACCTCGTCACCCGGCTGTCGTTGCCGGTGCCGTCCATGGTGATCTGCCGACTTCTCGGCGTGCCCTATGCCGACCACGACTTCTTCCAGGACGCCAGCAGCCGGCTGGTCCGGGCGGCGAGCGCGGAGCAGGCGAGAGCGGCCGGGGACGACCTGGAGCGCTATCTGGACGGCCTGGTCCGCCAGATGGAGGGCGGCCAGCGCTCCGGCCTGCTGGGCACCATCATCGGCGAGCAACTGGAGAAGGGGATGATCGACCGGGAGGAGGTGGTGCTGACCGCGCTCCTTCTCCTGGTGGCCGGACACGAGACGACGGCGTCGATGACCTCGCTCGGCGTCATAACCCTGCTGGAGCATCCCGAACAGCTGGCCCGCCTGCGGTCCGACCGGTCGCTCGTGCCCGGCGCGGTGGAGGAACTGCTGCGCTACCTCGCGATCGCCGACGTCGCGACCGGTCGCGTGGCCACGGCGGACATCGAGATCGACGGGGAACTCGTCCGCGCGGGCGAGAGCGTCATCGTCGCCGGCTCAATCGCCAACCGCGACGGCGCGGTCTTCGCGGATCCCGACACCTTCGACATCCAGCGCAACGCGCGAGGGCACCTGTCCTTCGGGTACGGCGTGCATCAGTGCGTCGGCCAGAACCTCGCCCGCGTCGAACTCGAGGTCGTCTTCACGGCGCTGCTCGACCGCCTGCCCACCCTTCGGCTCGCGGTCCCGGTCGATCAGCTCAGCCTGCGGCCCGGAACCACGACCCAGGGCGTCGACGAGCTTCCGGTCACCTGGTGAACCGGATGCTGTCGGAGACGACCTCGCCGATCAGCACTGCCGTCGCCGCAGGGCCCCGCGTCGGCGCGTCCGGCAGGATCGAGGTGTCGGCCACGCGCAGGCCTCCGACACCGTGGACGCGACCGTACTGATCCACCACGGCATCGGTTCCCTCGGGCCCCATCGGCACGGTGCCGCAGGTGTGCTGTGCTGTTCCCAGATGCTCGCGGATCCACCAGTCCAGCGCGGCGTCGTCCTCAAGGATCGCGGGTGCCGGATCGCGCGGTTCGCAGAGCGCTGCGGTCGCGCGCACCGCGTTCCGCAGCAGTCTGCGGTCCTCGGCGGTTCCGAGGTAGCCGAAGTCGACGGCCGACGGGACGAGGGGATCGGCGGAGCGCAGCCTCAGCCGGCCCGTCGGCCTGGGTGCGAGGGCTGAGACGAGGAAGGGCAGCGGGGAACCGGGCACCGCTGTCGCTCCCGCCCTGAGGCCGGACATCGGGATCAGGGACTGCAGGATCTCCCACTCCGCGGAATGCAGGCAGGCGCCGAGCCAGGATTCCCTTGGCGCGCCCCAGTCTTCCCGGGCCTCCCACTCGAGGGCGGTCTGCGGGTGATCGCTGAATCGCGTGCCGAGGGCGGCGGCGTCGCGGACGACCGGGATGCCCAGGCGTTCCAGGTCGGCGCGCGGCCCGATGCCGGAGAGCAGCAGCAGGTGGGCCGAACCCAGTGCGCCCGCACTGATGACGACGGTGCCCGCGTCGAGAGCGCGGAGTCCGCCGCCGTGTTCGACGAGGAGGCCGGTCGCACGATCGCCGGAGAACAGCACGCGCCGGACCGTGCAGTGGCCCAGCACCCTGAGATTCGGACGGGCTCGGACTTCCGCGTCGAGGTAGTTCAGCGCCGTGTTTCTGCGTATCCCGTCGACGGCGTTGGACGGCACGGGACCGAAGCCGGGCCGCGCCTGGCCGTTCTTGTCGGGCTCCTCGGGGTAGCCGAGGCGGTGGGCCGCCTCGGCGAAGGCGGCTGCCGCCGGGTGGTCGAGGCCGGCTCGGCGGACGCAGACAGGGCCCTTGTCTCCGTGGACCTCGCTCGCGCCGTAGTCCAGATCGTTCTCCAAGTTCCGCAGGAACGGCAGGACGCGGTCGTACGCCCACGCCGGATTGCCGGCAGCGGCCCACCGTTCGAAGTCCTCGCGGCGGGCCCGGACGAAGTAGCCGCCGTTGACCGTCGTCGAGCCGCCGAGCACCCGGCCGCGAGGAACGGCCCAGGGCCGCTCGGGAGTGAGCCGCACCGGCCAACTCGTCACCGCCGGCTGATCCGGCCGGGCTCCGGGCACGAGCCGGGAGTCGAGCAGATCCGCGCCGAAGCCGGCCGCGTCGCGCGGGGCCGGACCGGCCTCCAGCAGCAGCACGTCGCGATCGGCGTCCTCGCTCAGCCGGGCGGCGAGCACGGCCCCGGATCCGCCCGCGCCGACCACGACGACATCCGGCCGCCCGAGCGCACCTCGCTGTCTTGACACCAGGCCCCTACCAATCCGCGGAAAAAACCTCGCCGCCGAGTCTAGCCTTTTGGCACTAGATGCCAATACTATCGGGGCATGTCGAAAGCAATGTCGCCTCCGGCGAACCCCCAGCAGCCCCTATCGGTCCGCACTCCCGCCGGGCGGGAGTCCGCGGCCGAATCCGCCACCGAGAACAGCCGGATCCGCACCGCGGACGTCATCGAGGCCGACGAACTCGTCGAAGAGGTCTCGATCGACGGCATGTGCGGCGTCTACTAGAGACCGGCTCCACCGCCATGGACTCCATGCAGCCGGGACGGTCGGCCGACGAGCCGGCCGTCCTGGACCTGGACCGGGCCTGGGCGCTGCATCCGCAGGTCTCGGTCCGCCCCGAGCCGTTCGGCGCGCTGCTCTACCACTTCGGCACCCGCCAGCTGTCCTTCCTGAAGGACCGGCGGCTGCTGGACGTGGTCAGCGCCCTGAGCTCGGCCCCCACCGCCCGCGCCGCGTGCACCGCCGCCGGTCTGCGAGGCGACGAGCTTCCCCGCTACGCAAGGGCCCTGAAGACGCTGGCCCGCTCTTCGATGCTCGTCGAAGAGGCCGACCCCACGGACAGGATGGTGAATCCGTGACCGCGACCACGCAGTCCCCCGCACGCCTCGTGGACCTGTTCGAACTGGGCCTCAACTCCCCGATCTGCCTGACCTGGGAGCTGACCTACGCCTGCAATCTGACCTGCACGCACTGCCTGTCCAGCTCGGGTCGCCGCGACCCGCGCGAGCTGTCCACCGCCGAAGCCAAGGCCGTCATCGACGAACTGGAGGCGATGCAGGTCTTCTACGTCAACATCGGCGGCGGGGAGCCTACTGTGCGCCCCGACTTCTTCGAACTGCTCGACTACGCCACCGAGCACCACGTCGGCGTGAAGTTCTCCACCAACGGCATCCGGATCACCCCGGACGTGGCGCGACGCCTGGCCGCCAACGACTACGTGGACGTACAGCTCTCCCTCGACGGCGCGACCGCGGACGTCAACGACGCGGTGCGCGGCGAGGGCTCCTATGACACGGCGCTGCGTGCCGCGGCACACCTGGCCGAGGCCGGGATGAAGAATTTCAAACTCTCCGTGGTTTGCACTCGGCACAACATCCCGCAGCTCGACGCGTTCAAGGCCCTCGCGGACCGGTACGGCGCTCAGCTACGGCTGACCAGGCTCCGTCCCTCCGGCCGCGGCGCGGACGTCTGGGACGACCTGCACCCGCTGCCCGAGCAGCAGCGCGAGCTCTACACCTGGCTGACCGCGCACGGCGACCAGGTGCTGACCGGCGACTCCTTCTTCCACCTGTCCGCGTTCGGCGCGCCGCTGCCGGGACTCAACCTGTGCGGCGCGGGCCGGGTGGTGTGCCTGATCGACCCGGTCGGCGACGTCTACGCCTGCCCGTTCGCGATCCACGACGAGTTCCTGGCCGGCAGCGTCCGCTCCGCCGGCGGGTTCGCCGGGGTCTGGCGCGACTCGGAGCTGTTCGGGCGGCTGCGCGAGCCCCAGCAGGGCGGTGCCTGCACGGCCTGCTCCTTCTACGACAGCTGCAAGGGCGGCTGCATGGCCGCCAAGTTCTTCACCGGTCTGCCGCTCGACGGCCCCGACCCCGAATGCGTCCAAGGGCACGCCGAGCCGCTGCTCGCAGCCCAGCGCTCGGTGCCCAAGCCGTCCGGAGACCACTCGCACTCCCGGGAACGCCGCGCCCGCGCCGTCCCGGTCACGCTGACCCGCCGCGAGGACCTTCAGCGTCCTCCGGTCAGTGCGTGCGACGAGTCCCCGCTGGCCGGATTCCAGGCCTCCTGACATCGCACTGCCACGCCGCAGTGCCGAGCATGAAAGAACACCGCCATGAGTAAGAACGCCTGGTTCGAGACGGTCGCCGAGGCGCAGCGCCGAGCGAAGAAGCGCCTGCCCGCTTCGGTCTACGGCGCCTTGGTCGCAGGCTCCGAGCGCGGCCGCACCATCGATGAGAACATGGACGCCTTCGCCGAACTCGGCTTCGCCCCGCACGTCGTGGGCCACCAGGCGCAGCGCGACCTGAGCACGACGGTGCTGGGCATGCCCTCGGCGTTCCCCGTCGTCATCTCGCCGACCGGCGTGCAGGCCGTGCACCCGGACGGCGAGGTCGCCGTGGCCCGAGCGGCCGCCAACCGGGGCATCATCATGGGATTGAGTTCCTTCGCGAGCAAGCCCGTCGAAGACGTCGTCGCGGCCAACCCGAACACCGCGTTCCAGCTGTACTGGTCCGGCGGCCGGGACACGATCCTGCAGCGTCTCGAGCGGGCCAGGGCGGCCGGTTGCAAGGCACTGATCCTGACGCTGGACTGGTCGTTCTCGCACGGCCGGGACTGGGGCAGCCCGGTGATCCCGGACAAGGTGGACCTGAAGACCATGGTCCGGATGGCCCCGGAGGCGATCACCCACCCCAGGTGGCTGTGGATGTTCGCCCGCACCGGCCGCTTCCCCGACCTGACCACCCCGAACCTGAAGGCCCCTGGCCAGGCGGCGCCGACCTTCTTCGGCGCCTACGGCGAGTGGATGCAGACCGCGCCGCCCACCTGGCAGGACGTCAGCTGGCTGGTCGACGAGTGGGGCGGGCCTTTCCTGCTCAAGGGAGTGAGCCGCATCGACGACGCCAGGCGGGCCGTGGACGCCGGGGTGTCCGCGATCTCCGTGTCGAACCACGGCGGCAACAACCTCGACACCACCCCGGCCACGATCCGCATCCTGCCCTCGATCGCCGAAGCCGTCGGCGACCAGATCGAAGTGGTGCTGGACGGCGGGGTGCGCCGCGGCAGCGACGTGGCCAAGGCCCTGGCCCTGGGAGCGCGCGCGGTGCTGATCGGCCGCGCCTACCTGTGGGGTCTGGCCGCCAACGGCCAGGCGGGCGTCGAGAACGTCCTGGACATCATGCGCGGCGGGCTCGACTCGGCGGTCCTCGGCACCGGCCACGCCACGGTCGGCGAACTCGGACCGGACGACCTGTCGATACCCGACGGCTTCACCCGCACGCTCGGCGCCCGCGCCGAATCTCCGCGCGCGCTCAGCGTCTGAAGACCATGAGCGTCGACCTGTCCCGGCGCAGCTGGCCCGAGATCCCGCCGACCGGCGCGACCGTCCTGGTCCCGGTGGGGTCCACCGAGCAGCACGGCCCGCACCTGCCGCTGTTCACCGACGGCGCGATCGCGGACGCCGTCGCGCGGCGCAGCGCGAACCGGCTGCCCGGGGAGGTGTTCGTGGCCCCGCTGCTCGCCTTCGGCAACAGCGGGGAACACGCCGGCTTCCCCGGGACCGTATCGATCGGCCACGACGCCCTGCGGCTGGTCCTGATCGAGCTGGTGCGCTCACTCGGGCTCTGGGCGCGGCGAACAGTATTCGTCAACGGACACGGCGGCAACATCAGAACCCTGATCGATGCGGTCGCGCAACTGCGCGCGGAGGGGCACAGCGTCGCCTGGACCGGGTGCGACTTCCCGGGCAGTGACGCCCACGCGGGACGGACCGAGACCTCCGTCATGCTGCATCTCTCACCGCACAACGTCTCCATGGACAGCGCCGCGCCCGGCAACACCCGTCCCCTCGCCGAGCTGATGCCGCAACTGGAGACGAGCGGCGTGCGCTCCGTCGCCCCCAACGGCGTGCTCGGCGATCCGACCGGTGCCAGCGCGGAGGAAGGCCGCCGTCTTCTGGAAACCCTGGTCGCCACGACGGTCGACCGCATCAACGCTCTGGAAACGCCATGACATCGCTTCCCGTCGGATTCCGCATCGTCCTCGACCGGAACACCAAGGTGCTGAACGGCGGGAAAGCCCTGCTCGGCGGGGCGCCGGCCATGCGGCTGCTGCGATTGACCCCCCGAGCGCGCGGCCTGCTGGACGGCCGGACCCTCGAGGTGCGCGACCAGGCCGGCGCCGTGCTCGCCGATCGACTGCTCGAACTGGGCCTCGCGCATCCGGTTGCGCGCGCACTCCCGCTGCCCGAAGACCGCGAACTGACGTACGTGATCCCGGTCCGGGACCGTCCGGCGCAGCTCGGCCGGCTGCTCGGCAGCATTGCTCCGGGCAGCGCTGTGATCGTGGTCGACGACGCCTCGGTGAATCCCGGCCCCGTCGCCGAGGTCGCGGCCCGGCACGGAGCGCGACTGGTGGCCCTGCCGCGGAATCTCGGGCCCGCCGGTGCCCGCAACGCGGGGCTGGCATTGGTGCGCACTCCGTTCGTCATGCTCGTGGACTCGGACATCGTCCTGGACGAGGACACCGTGCCCACGCTGCTGCGGCACTTCTCGGATCCCAAGGTCGGCCTGGCCGTTCCCCGCATCACCGGCCTCGAGGCTCCGTGCTCCTCGTACTGGATCGGCCGGTACGAGAAGGCCCGCTCCTCACTCGACCTCGGCGCGAACCCGGCGCTGGTGCGTCCGGGCTCGTTCGTTTCCTGGGCCTCCACGGCCTGCATGCTCGCGCGCGTCGAAGCGCTCGACGGCGGCTTCGACGCGCGGATGCGCGTAGGCGAGGACGTCGACCTGGGCTGGCGCGCGATCGCACACGGTTGGCGGCTGCGTTACGAGCCGGCCGTCGAGGCCGCGCACGAGCACCGGACGCGGTTCGCGGACTGGTTCCGCCGGAAGGCCGAGTACGGCACCGGAGCCCAGCCGCTGGCCGAGCGGCACCCTCGCTCCGTCGCGCCCGCGGTGTTCGCGCCGTGGACCGCCGCGGTGGTACTGGCCCTGCTCGCTCAGCGGCGCTGGTCCGTGCCGGTCGCGGCCGCGGTGTCCGGCGTGGCGAGCGTGCGCATCGCGAAGCGGCTCGGCGAGATCGATCAGCCGTTGCGGACCGGGACGCGGCTCGCCGGCGAGGGAGCTGTCACGGCGCTCGCTCAGAGCGGAGCCCTGATCACCCGACACTGGTGGCCCGCCACGGCGGTGGCCTGCGTGTTCTCGCGCAGGGCACGGCGCGCGGCCATGGTGGCGGCGGTGGCCGACGTCGTCCTCGAGTATCCCCGCAGCGGCGTGGATCTGGACCCCCTTCGGTACGCGGCGGCGCGTCGGCTGGACGACCTCGCGTACGGGGCGGGCGTGTGGTGGTCCGCGATGCGCGGCCGGTCCTTCGCGGTCTTGCGCCCGCGGATTCAGAGCCCCTCGACGAGTCGGCGGAAGGCCTCTTCCAGCAGTTCCGTCAAGTCCGCGTCTTCATCCTGCAGCCAGAGTTCGTAGGCCGCGACGGAGGTCGCCAGCACCACATTGCCGATCAGCACGGGTTCCAGGGCGGTGACCGGCAGACCGGCCCGCTGCGCGACGAACTCGGTGACGATCTCCCGCCAGGCGTTGTACCGCAGGGTGGAGTCGGCCTGCAGCGTGGGAACGCTCAGGATGAGCGCCATGCGGCGGCGGTGCCACGGGACCGTGTGCGGGTCGTAGTGGTTGAACTTGACGATGACCTCGCGCAGCGCCTCCATCGTCGAGAGCGATTCGGGTACCGTGGCCAGCAGTTCGCGCAGGTATTCCAGCTGGCCGTCGAAGTCGCCCCAGACCAGGGCGTTCTTGGAGGCGTAGTAGCGGAAGAAGGTCCGGCGGCCGACTCCGGCGGCCGTGGTGATGTCCTCGACCGTGACCTCGTCGAAGCCGCGCCGGTCGAACAGTTCGAACGCGACGCGCTCGAGTTCGGCGCGTGAGGTGGCGCGCGGGCGGCCGGTCTTGGCCGGCCTCTCGTCTAGCGCTTCGGCCGCGGGCCGCTCCACCGGGACTCCCTTCGCCGTGATCTCACCACGACCCTACACGGCGGGAGCGCGCGACCGGGCCCTGAGGTGCGGCTCGACGTCCTGAGGGCCCGGCCCCGCCACCACTAGTGCGCGACGCCCTCGGCCGGCATGTGCCAGCGCAGCCAGCCGGCCTGGCCGCCGTCGACGAGCAGGTCGGTGCCCGTGATGTAGAGCGCGGCGGGGCTGGTGAGGAATGCCGCGGCCTCGGCGATCTCCGCGGGTGTGCCGGTCCGGCCGATGCCGCAGGCGTCGAGCATGTCGAGCATGCTCCCGCCGGAGTGCGATTCAGCCTCCTGCTTCGCCATCGGGGTGGAGATCACGCCGGGGCTGACGGTGTTCACCCTCGCCCCGCGCAGGTTCCAGGCCAGTGCCGCCGCCTGGACCCGCACCTGGTTCGCGCGCTTGGCCAGCAGGTACGCCGACATAGGGTCGTCCTCGACCGCGACGACCGGGGCGAGTTCGCACAGGTCCTGCGTCGGGGCGGTCGCCAGAGCGGCCTCGTCCTCGCGGGTGAGCTGCGCCGCATGGCCCGCCATGCTGGCGATGCACACCAGGGCGGTGCCGCGCGTCGCGACCGTCTCGAACACGTCGATGATATGGGCGGTGCCGACGAGGTCGACGTCTATGATCTGCCGTGCCGTGGCGGTGGCCGCCGAGACTCCGGCGGTGTGCACGATCGCCGTGATCCGCTCGCCTGCCGACGAGGCAGCCGCGGCCAGCTTCTCGACAGAGCCGCGGTCGGAGACGTCGGTGTGCACGCCGTGCGCGACGTGCCCCTCCGCCCGCAGGGCCTCGACGAGGTTGTCGAGGTGGGTCCGCGACGCGTCGGCGATGATCAGCGCGCGGCCGCTGCCGAGTCGGCGTGCGACCGCGGCGCCCATGCCTCCGGCGCCGGTGACGACGACCACGTCACGGGCGCCGCCACGGGAACCAGGGGTTGAATCAGACATCGAATGAGCCTCCTCGCTCGTCGAAGCCGCTGTGGGGTCTGATCACGACGCGACGGAGTTCCAGGCCGCGCGACCGGCCACGGCCTGGCGCCAGCGCCTGATCGCCTTCGGGGGCATGCCGACGCTCAGGGCTCCGCTCACGCGATCGCCGGTGCGGTAGGCCGCGAGGAAACGGCGTTCGGCGAGGTCGCCCTCGACGATGGAGATCTCCTCGTGGCCGCGCAGGTAGCCGTAGGCCTGGATCTTCATGGCGTACTGGTCCGACCAGAAGTACGGCACCGGGGCGAACGGCTTGGGCGCGTCCGGGTTGAGCAGGTTCCTGGCCACGGCCATTCCCTGCTCGGCGGCATTGGTCCGGTGCTCGATGCGCATCGAGGCGTCGAACAGGGGATTGTGCCAGCGGGCCACGTCGCCTGCCGCGTAGACGCCGGGGGCCGCGACGCAGTACTCGTCGCAGACCACGCCGTTGTCGATCGCAAGACCACTGTCATCGAGCCACTCGGTGTTCGGAAGCGAGCCGATGGCGACCAGCACCTCGTCGGCCGCGATCAGCTCACCGCCTTCAAGTTGCACGCCGCCGGAAACCACGGCCTCGACGCTCACTCCTGTGCGCAGATCGACGCCGTTCTCCGCGTGGGCCTGCGCGAGAACCGCTCCAACCTCGGCGCCGACCGCGTGTGCGAGCGGCACCGCCGCGGGTTCCAGGACGGTGACCTCGGCGCCGAGGCCCCGTGCCACGGCTGCGGCCTCCGCGCCGAGGAAGCCAGCGCCGACGACCACGAGGCGGGTGTCGGGGTCGATCCGCTCGCGCAGGGCGATGGCGTCTTCGAGGGTGCGCAGGACGTGCGCGCCCTCGCCGGGCAGTCGCCTGGGCCGGACGCCGGTCGCGATGACCAGGGCGTCGTACTCCAGCCGGGAGCCGTCCTGGATCGTGACCTCGCGGGCGGCGAGGTCGAGTCCGGTGGCCGTCGTGCCGAGCCGGAGATCGAGGTCGAGGTCCGCGAGGTGCTCCTCCGAGCGCAGCGCGAGCCGGTCGGCCTCCCAGTCCCCGGCGAGGATCTGCTTCGAGAGCGGCGGCCGGTCGTAGGGCGGCAGCGTTTCGGCGCCGACCAGCGAGATCCGGTGTTCGTAGCCCTCCCGGCGGAGCGTCTCGGCGGCAGCGAGTCCGGCCGCCGAGGCTCCGACGATCACGATCCGGCGCAACGTCTCGCTCACGAGGCGAGCAGCCGGATGGCGGCGGCCGGACAGATCGCCACGGCCTCGCGCACCGAATCGAGCTGGTCCTCGGCGACCTCCTCGGTCAGCAGGAACGCGACGCCGTCGTCCTCGTTCTGATCGAAGACGTCGGGGGCGGCCATCACGCACTGGCCGGAGGCGACGCACTTCGGCTCGTCCAGTTCAACACGCATGATCAGACTCCTTATTGCGGTGGGTTTTCTAGAAGCGGGGGGACTACCAGGCGACCGGCAGGCAGCGCACGCCGTAGGTGGTGCCGGTGTGGTCGAAGGCGAGCTGCTCGATCGGGGCGGCCAGGCGCAGGGTGGGGATGCGCCGGTAGAGCGTTCCGTAGACGACCTGCAGTTCGAGCCGGGCCAGGCTCTGGCCGAGGCACTGGTGCGGGCCGTAGCCGAAGGCCTGGTGGGTGCGCGCGGACCGGTGCAGGTCGAGGCGGTCGGGCTCGGGGAAGGCCTCCGGGTCCCAGTTGGCCGCGTGCAGTTCGAAGACCATGCCCTCGCCCTCGCGGATGAGCGTGCCGTTGTACTCGATGTCTGCCTTGGCCACGCGGCGCACGCCGGTCTGCACGATCGTGAGGTAGCGCAGCAGCTCCTCGGCGGCGTTCGCGATGAACTTCGGGTCCTCGCTCTCGCGCAGTTCGGCGAGCTGCTCCGGGTGCTGGAGCAGGGCGAGCGTGCCGAGGCTGATCATCGTGGCGGTGGTCTCGTGGCCCGCGATGAGCATCGCGACGCCCATGTTCGACGCTTCCTCGAAGGTCATCTCGCCGTTCTTGACCCGCTCGCCCATCTCGGAGAGCACGGCGCCGTCGGGCTCGTCCATCTTCACCCGCAGCAGCTTCCCGAGGTACTCGCCGAGGGCGCGGCTGGCCGCTCCCGCCTCCGCGGCCGAGAGCGCGCCGTCGAGGGCCTTGCTGCTGTTGACCTGGAAGAACTCATGGTCGTCGTAGGGGACGCCGAGCAGATCGGCGATCACCAGCGAGGGCACGGCCAGCGCGAAGGCGGTGAGCAGGTCGGCCGGGTTGGGGCCGGCGAGCATCTCGTCGATCAGGCCGTCCACGATCTTCTGGATCGCCGGTCGCATCGCCTCGATCCGCTTGACCACGAACGGCGCGTTGACCGTGCGGCGCAGCCGGGTGTGCTCGGGCGCGTCGGTGTTGGTGATCATCCGGGGCGTCTTGCCGGCGATGTCGGCCCGGTGCTCGTTGACGTACGGGAACCCGGGGTAGCGGTCGTCGTCGGAGACCCGTTCGTCGGTCAGCAGCGCGCGCTGGTCGGCGTGCCTGGTGATCAGCCACGGAGTGGAGCCGTTCCACAGCCGCACCCGGCTCAGCGGCGCACGCTCGCGCACCTCCCGCGCGGTCGGCGACGGAGCCAGCGGGCAGCGCAGGTCGCGCTGGAACGGGTAGCCGGGAACCTCGGGGGTTTGGGTGTCGACCATGACTTCTCCTCGAATCGTGGTGGGGACGGGGAGGCTTCGAAGTGTCGAAGAGCTCGACGATCAAAGCCAATCAGACCTACCTGACGCGGATCGATCAGAAACCTGACAGAAGCCTGACGTGACGCAGTTCACGCGGGATTGCGGCGCGAATCCGGCACGGGAGGTGCGCAGCGGCCGAGGGTGTATCCGAAGCCGCGGCGGGTGCGGATGAGTGCGGGGCCGGACTGGTTGACCTTGCGTCGCAGCCGCGAGACGAGCTGCTCGACGGCGTTGCCGTCGCGCACCTCTCCCCACACATGCAAGCTGACCTGCTCCTTCGACAGGACGCGCCCGGCATTCACCAGAAGATGGCGCAGCAGCCGGTACTCGGCGGGCGTCAGGGCGAGCACGTTCTGCCCGCGACGGGCCAGGCAGATCGCGTCGTCGAGCACGAGATCGCCGTAGCGCTGCAAGACCTGCTTTCCCGGCGCGCTCAGCAGCGCCTGCAGCCTGGCCAGGACCTCGCGGATGCGCAGCGGCCTGGTGACGTAGTCGGCCTCGCCGGCCGCGAGCTCGCGGACCATGGTGGGCGCCGAGTCGTTCGCGGCGAGGAAGAGGACCGGCGGGCGTTCGGCGGGAGCGATCCGCCGGCCGCGTCCGAGCTCGGCGATGCCGGGCAGATCGAGATCGAGAACCACCAGATCAGGCCGACGCCGGACGAACAGCGCCATCAGCTCGGCGCCGGACTCGGCGACGAGGACTCGGTAACCGGCGAGGTCCAACGTGGCCGCGAGCAGCTCGGACTCACCCGGGTCCCCGACCGCGACCAGCACCTGCTGCCCGCCGCCGCGCAGCGACGCGGCTCGTTCTCCGCGGTACTCCCGCATGGTCAGACTCATCCGTTCGCCTGCTTCCAGCGTCCGTCGTGAAGCGCCCGCCCGTTTGCGGTTGATTCCGCTTCAAGTCCCGGAGGAACTCTCTCCAGACTCCCCCGCGGGAGCCGCCGCGTCGTCGTGCGTATGCAGACAATCTCGTGTACTGAGAACGCAGTATCGGAAGCAGCAGTGCCGCATGAAGATGACCAGGCCGCTTTGCATTGTCTTGCGGTGCACATGTAGCACTCAACTACGCAGACGTACTGCCCTAGCAGTAGCGGAATTGACTGCGCGCACACGACGACGGCGCGGCGGTCGACCGGGATGCTGGAGGAGGACCAGGGCTCGGCCCCGAATGCGCATGCATGAGGCCGCGACCGGCGCCGCAATCTGACCCATCCTCCGGAAGGACCACCATCATGGTGCACGCCGATGCCCGTAGCCGCTCTCGCGCGGCGGCGATGGTCGCACTCCCTGCACTTGCCGGCGCTCTGCTGCTCAGCGGATGCGACAAGAACGGCACCGGCGGTTCAGCAGCCGCGGCGTCGACTCAGACCGGAGCCGTCGCGCACGGCGGCTACGTGGCACTCGGGGACTCCTACACCGCGGGCCCCGACATTCCCGACCAGACCGGGGACCCGGTTGGCTGCGAGCGCTCCAGCGAGAACTATCCCTCCGATCTCGCTCAAGCGCTCGGGCTCGAGCGTTCACAGTTCACTGATGTGAGCTGCACCGGGGCGACGATCTCTGACCTGATGAGCGCGCAGTCCACCAAGAACGGCGTGAATTCGGCGCAACTGGGCGCGCTCTCAGCCGACGACGCGATCGTCACCATCGGCATCGGCGGCAACGACGTCGACTTCGCGGGTGTGCTCACGCGTTGCGTGGAAATGGACATCGCCCCTTCGCTCATCGGATCGTGGGCTGCCGACTCGACTCCCTGCGAGGCGTATTACACCTCGGGCGGCACCAATGAGCTCGACGAGAAGATCGATACCGCAGCTGCGAATCTGGCCACCGCCCTCAAGCAGGTGAGGCAGCGCGCGCCGCACGCCCGCGTGTACGTGGTCGGATACCCGGCCCTGCTGCCGTCGAGCGGCACGAGCTGCGTGCACGCGCTCGGCATCACCTCGGGCGACGTCGCTTTCCTGAATCAGGAGGAGAAGCGGCTCAACAGCATGCTCAGGACGCAGGCCCACGCCGCGGGAGACGTGTATGTCGACACCTACAGCCCGTCGCAGGGGCACGACACCTGCTCCGACGCCGACACGCGCTGGATCGAGCCGCTGATTCCCGCGTCCCCTGCCGCCCGACTGCACCCCAACGCCAGAGGCGAACAGGGCATGGCGGACGCCGTGCTCGCCGCGATCAAATCCACGTCCTGATAGCGGCGCAGTCCTCGACACACGATGCGGGTGTGGCATCCTTAAGCGCCACGCCGATCTGGAGGATCAAAGATGACTCAGCTCTCCGGCACGCCCTCCGCGTTCGAGCGCACCCCTCTCAGCACGGACGAGAGGACCCGGGCTGAGGTGAATTTCGTCCCGTACGTCGCTCAGGCGCTTGTAGCCGAGGGACGCTTCGAGGTCACCGCCGACAGCCTCGAACAGATCGAGTTGTTCCAGAATGTCGCTCGCAGGGTGGGCGGTGTGCTGGGGCGGCCGGTGCTCACCTATGCCAACGGCGAGGTGGTCGTGATCACGTTCGACCCGGATGAGCCGACCGTCCTCGCGGGTCGCGGCGCCCCCGCCGTTCAGGATTGACTGCCAGACCCTGACGACCGCGACGTGGAGGGCCGTCCCTGCGGGGGCGGCCCTCCACATCACTCCGGCTTGATGGTGACGAGCCCCGCCTGGTAGGCCATCACCACGAGCTGCGCCCGGTCACGCGCATTCAACTTGGCCATCGCCCGGTGGATGTGGGTGCGGGCGGTGAGCGGGCTGACGAACAGCTTCTCGGCGATCTCCTCGTTGGACAGTCCGTGCGCGGCCAGCGCCACGGCTTCGCGCTCCCGGGCGGTCAGCACGTCCAGCGCGCTCGCCGCCGTGGCGCGGGTGCCCACGTCGGGGGCGGCCAGGAATCGGCCGATGAGCAGGCGGGTGGCCTGCGGGGAGAGCAGCGACTCGCCGGCTGCGACGGTGCGGATCGCGGCGATCAGCTCGTCCGTGCTCGCGTCCTTGCCGAGGAATCCGCTGGCGCCGGCGCGCAGGGCGCGGGCGACGTACTCGTCGGTCTCGAACGTGGTCAGGATCAGCACCTTCGTGCCGGCCAGCTCGGGGTCCGCGCAGATCTCCGTGGTTCCCTCGAGTCCGTCGGTTCCGGGCATGCGGATGTCCATGACGACGAGGTCCGGACGGTGCGTCCGGGCGAGCTCGACGGCCTGCCGTCCGTCGGAGGCCTCGCCCACCACCTCGATGTCGGGGCAGGAGTCGAGCACGATGCGGAAGGTCTGGCGCAGCAGCGCCTGGTCGTCGGCGAGCAGAACATGGATGGTCACGGGTTCTATCTTCCTGTGCGAGCCGGGTTCGAGACAGCATCTCGGCCCGCCGGGTGGGCGGCGGGCCGAGATGCGCTGGTGTTCAGCCGGTTCGGGTGATCAGCCGATGGGCGCGGCCGGCACCGTCGGCCGCTCGCCGACGACCTCCGCGCGGAGTTCGGCCGCCTGGATTGCCCGTTCGCGACGACGGTCGAGGGACTGGCCCTCGATGTCCACCCGCGGCAGGATCCGCCCGAGCGGGCGCGGGAGCTGCCAGGCGCGCTCGCCGAGCATCGCGAGCAGCGCCGGGACGAGCGTCATCCGGACGATGAACGCGTCGAACAGGACCGCGATCGCCAGGCCGAAGCCGATCATCTTGATCAGGGAGTTGTCGGCGCCGATGAAGCCGGAGAACACCGCGGTCATGATCAGCGCGGCGGCCGTGACCACGCGGGAGCTGCTGCGGAAGCCCTCGGTGATCGCGCTGCGGGCGTCGGCGCCGCGGGTGTGCGCCTCGCGCATCCGGGAGACGAGGAAGACCTCGTAGTCCATCGCGAGTCCGAAGATGATTCCGACCATGAAGATCGGCATCAAGGTCATGATCGGGCCGGTCTGGTGCACGCCGATGAACCTCGCGAGCCAGCCCCACTGGAAGACCGCGACCACCGCGCCGATCGCGGCGAGCACGGAGAGCAGGAATCCGGCAGCGGCCTTGAACGGGATCAGCGCGGAGCGGAACACGATCAGCAGGAGCACGATCGCCAGGCCGATGACGACCGCCAGGTACGGCAGCAGGGCGTGCTTGACCTTGGTGGCCGAGTCGATGTCGCTGGCCGTGGCGCCGGTCACCATGTACGTCGCGCCGGTGCCGGCCTGCAGGTCGGCGCGCTCGCCCCGGATCGCGTTGACCAGGTCCACAGTCTTCTGGTCGCTCGGGCCGGTGGACGGGATCACGGAGAAGACGGCGACGTTCCCGGCCGCGTCGTAGTGCGCCGCCGACACGGAGACCACGCCGGGTGTCGAGGCGATACCGCTGCTGATCTCCGCGACTGCGGTCTTCGGACTCTGCGCGCTCTCGGCGTCGACGACGACCGTGAGCGGGCCGTTGAAGCCGGGGCCGAATGCCTTCGCGAGGTCGTCGTAGGCGCGGCGCTCCGTGGTGGACGTGGCCAGGTAGCCGTTGTCCTGGGAGCCGAGGTGCAGCGCGGCGATCGGGGTCGCGATGATGCCGAGGCCGATCACGCCGAGGAGCAGCAGCGGCACGCGGCCCCGGATGACGAACCGGGCCCAGCCGGCGCCCCAACGCCCCTGGCGCGCGGTCTTGCGCGTCTTGCCCTTGCGCGCCGAGCGGGAGAGCACCGCGTTCGGGAACAGGCCGAGCATCGCCGGCACGAGCGTGAGCGCGACGAGCACGCCGACCGCGACCGCACCGGCCGCGGCCAAGCCCATCTTCGTGAGCATCGGCACACCGACGACGAACAGCCCGGCAAGGCCGATCACGACCGTCATCCCGGCGAACACCACCGCGCTGCCGGCCGTACCCACCGCGAGGCCGGCGGCCTCACGCGCCTCGATGCCCTGCTCGCGCTCCTCCCGGTAGCGCGAGACGATGAACACCGCGTAGTCGATGCCGACCGCCAGGCCGAGCATCGTGGCGAGCGTGCCGGTCGTCTCCGACAGTCCCAGCGCGTGGCCGAGAGCGGTGATCGAGGTCATCGACACTCCGACGCCGACGATCGCCGTGATCAGCGGCACGCCCGCGGCGGCCAGCGAGCCGAAGGTCAGCAGCAGCACCAGAAACGCCGCCGCGATGCCGATGCCCTCGGTCGCGCCCCCGGCGGCGGGTGTGGGCGTCAGGGCGTTGCCGCCGATCTCCACGGTCAGGTTCGCCGAACGCGCGCCGGCCGCCGCGTTCTGCAGCGCGGTCTTCGCGGCGTCGGTCAGGTCGGTCGCGGCGACCTTGTAGGTGACCGTCGCGTACGCGGTCGAGCCGCTCTTGCTCACCGCGGCGGTCGCGAAGGGGTCCGCCACGCTCGCTACCTGCGGCCCGGCGGCCGCGGCGGCGACCGCCTTCTCGATCGCGGCCCTGTCGGCCCCGGCCGCGACCTGCCCGCCGGCCCGGTCCACGAACACGAGCTGGGCGCTCGCCCCGCCCGAGCCGCCGCCCGGGAAGTGCTCGCCGACGACCGTGGCAGCCTGCTGAGACTCGGTGCCGGGCATCGTGAAGGAATCGCTCGGCGCCGCCGGTGCTTTGGCCGCCGCGAGGCCGACGGCAACCAGTACGCCGAGCCACATCGCGACGACGTACCAGCGGCGCCGGAACGCCGCGCGGCCGATGAAGGCCAGGAGGGCAGCCATGGGAAGTCTCCGTTCAGAAGATTCAGGGGATGGTTCTCAGTGTTCTCTCAGAGCAGGTCGGCGTCGTCGTGCGAGCGCAGACAATCCGGAGTACTGAGCTTGCAGTACACGAAACCCGCCGCTGCTGCGGACGGATGTATCAGATACCTGATAATGCAAGGGTGCCCCCGCGGCGCGAAGCCGCGGGGGCACCCTGCGGGGCCGGGGGACTATGCGGGATCCACACCTCGGTGGCGGCCCGCGCTCTCGGTGCGCCCTCGCAGCAGGCCGCTGCCGGCGCCGATCGAGACCAGGCCCATGCCGATGGCCGTGCCGACGCCCTGCGCGCCGTGCACGAACAGGCCGGCGAACACGGCGACGGTGCCGTTGAACAGGAACAAGAACCACATCACCGGGCGGGTGGCGAGGAAGGACTTGAGCGGATCCTTGCGCATCACCAGGAAACCGAAGAACAGGGAGACCGCGATGCCGCCGAAGGTCGCTGCGTGCGCTCCGTCGCCGTGCAGCACGCGGCTCGCACCGACGCACGCCGCGATCCCGGCGGCGAACAGCGTCCACTGCGTGAAATTGACGAGAAACTTCTTCATGACCGACTCCATGTGTTCGACCTGGGCACACTCACAGTCTTCTTGAGCGGCAGGTCAGAGTCGTCGTGCGAGCGCAGACAATCGGTAGTACTGAGTTCGCAGTAGACAGGGCTTGCCACTGCGGCACACGGAGCTGCATCGCGCCTGACAAACCCGTGCCCCCGCGACATGAGTCGCGAGGGCCGCAGAGAACCGTTGGCCGGCCTTAGGGGATGGGGTGGGCGTGCAGCGGGATCTCGGCGACTACTGCGAACCCGCCCCCGGCGCGCGGTCCTGCGCGCAGGGTGCCGCCGACCGATTGGGCGCGCTCTCGCATGCTGACCATCCCGTATCCGCTGCTCGGGGCTGCGGCGACAGGAGCGACGCCGTCGTCGCCGTTCAGGATCGAGATCGTCAGCAGCAGGGGGCGGTAGGCCAGGTGGACGGTCGCCGCCCTGGTCGGCCCGTGCTTGGTGACGTTGGTCAGCGCCTCTTGGATGATCCGGTACGCAGTCAGGTCGGTACCCGGGGGCAGCGGGCGCTCGGCACCCTCGGTGGTGACCGTGACCGCGAGACCGGCCGCCGCGAGCGCGGAGGTCAGGGCCTCGAGCTGCGCGAGGCCCGGCGCCGGCTCCAGGTCCTCAGGCTCTCCCACCTGGCGCAGCAGGCTGACGGTGGCCTTGAGCTCGCGCAGCGCCATCGAGGTGGTCTTGGTCAGCTCGGTGGCGATCCCGTGCGCCTGCTCGGGGTTGCCGCGCATCAGGTGCGCGACCGCGCCCGCCTGGGCGTTCGCCACTGCGAGGTGGTGGGCGACGACGTCGTGCAGTTCACGGGCGATGCGCACGCGCTCCGCGGCCGCCAGATTGCGAGCCGCCTCCTCACGCGTACGCTCGGCGTACTCGGCCCGCGCACGCGCCTCGTCGAGGAAGGCGCGCAGATGCCGGCTCGACGTGCCGAACGCGGTCGGCAACACGAGGATGGCGACGGGCGCGACGACCGTGAGATTGACGGTCGTGTGCGGGTGAACGATCACGGCGATGACCGCCACGAGCACGGCGACCGTGAAGGTCACGGTGTTCGCGATCCGCCGGTTCGTCCGGTAGGCGAGCGTGAAGAGCGCGAACATCGCGGGGCCGAGCAGCAGCACGGTCGGCTCAAAACCCAGCAACGTCACGACCACGGCGCTCGCGCACGCAACCGCCGCGACGGCCGTGGGATGGCTGCGGCGCCCCATGAGCGCGACGCACGCGACCGCAGTGACAAGGACGCCGATCCACCACGGGTGGGGCGGCCGGTGGCCCGTGGAGCTGAGCACGCTGCCGGGGAACGAGATGCCGAACAGCAGCAGGGCGACCGTCCCATCGATCACGTGCGGATGCTCGTCCTGGAACCGCCGCCACGCCGCGGTCGTGAGACTCTCCATTCGCGGCGGTCGATCCATGTTCTCCTCCTGGCAGGCAGCGCGATGCGCGGTGTCACCCAAGCATCTCCCGCCGCCCGCCTCGCCGTCGTCGTGCGCGCGCAGACATCGCGCTACTGCGTTTGCAGTAGCGCGACGGCTGTTTTCGCGACCGAGGTCAGTCCTCGCCGCCGAGCGTGACGACGACCTTGTCCGCTGCGCCCGGGGTGAGCGCCAGCTCGAAGGCGCGCTCGACCTCGGCGTACGGGACCTCGTGGCTGATGATCTTCGCGAAGCGCTCATGATGCTCGACGAGCTGCGGAGTGACCTCGAAGATCTCGGTCGGGTAGCCCTGCGAGGCGATGAGCGTCAGCTCGCTGCGCAGCATGCCGCCGAGGTCGAGCTTGTCCGTGGGCTTCTGCACGGCGACCATGACGAGCTTGGCGTGCCACTTGGCGCTGTTCACCGCCGCGTTGATCACGGCGGGAACGCCGGCGGCGTCGATGTAGACGTCGGTTCCGGCGCGCTGCTGGCCGAGCGCGTTGGCGGCCTCGCCGTGCAGCTCCTTCAGTCGGGCCGTCACGTCCTCGGTCGCCGAGTTGATCACCGCGTCGGCGCCGACTTCGAGGGCCTTGGTCAGTCGCTCCGGGATGACGTCCGCGACCACGACGTGCCGGACACCGCGCAGCTTGAGCCAGATCGTCGCACCGAGGCCGATCGGCCCCGCACCGAACACGACCACCGCGTCGGTCGGCTTGGCCTGCGAACGGTTCACGGCGTGCAGCGCGACGGCCATCGGCTCATTGAGCGACGCCACCGCGAACGGCACGGTCTCCGGGAACTTCGCGACGCTCTTGCCGACGGCCACGTCCTCAAGCAGCAGGTACTCGCTCAGCGCACCCTGCGATCCGCCGCAGCCGATGATGCCCGAGTGCCCGGACTGCGGGTTGACCACGACGCGGTCGCCCACCTTCAGATCGGTGACCGCGCCACCGACCTCGACGACCTCGCCTGCGGGCTCGTGGCCGAGGACGATGGGCCGCAATTCGCCGCCCAGGTGCGCGTTCTTCGGGAAGCCGCCCATGTGCAGGAACGCGGTGTCGGTGCCGCAGATCCCGCAGGCGCGGACCCGCAGCAGGGCATCGTTCGGTCCGGGAGCGGGCCGCGGGGTCTCGACGACCTCGACGGCGTTCGTCCCGGCGGTCTGCACGGACCTCATCGTGGTGCTCATGGCGACCCCTTCCTCGATTTGCTTGACATAGGCAAGCATATTAGCTTGCTTGAGTCAAGTAATCACCTGCTATCGTGTCGGTGTGCGCTCTTCACCCTCCGCAGCCACCTTGATTTACCCGGTGGGTCGGCCACACATCTCGGCGTGGGTCACCCGAGTGGATGCCCCATGATGCGGGGAAGCCTCGACACAGGGCCGGCGCCTATGCAGGACGCGAAATCGCGGGTTCTGGTCGCGATCGAAGATCCGGCGGAGGTCGAACTGCTCTCCGCGGTCCTCGACCTCGCCGGCTACCGGCATCTCGAAGCAGGGTCCGGCGCCGAGGCCGCGGACCTGCTCGCCCGGCACAGCTTCGGACTGGTGATCCTCGACGCCGGAGCATCCGACCTCGTCGAGCTCGGTCGCCGCCTACGCGTCTTGCACGCGCAACGGCTCCCGACGCTCTTCCTGGCCTCGCGTGAGAGCCTGCCCGTCGTCGCAGGCGAACTCGCGCTCAGCGATGCCGACTACGTCACCAGGCCGTTGCGCATCCCCGAGATCCTGACCAGGGCGCAGGTGCTGCTCCGGGAGCCGGCGGGCCGCGGTTCACCGACCCGGCGGTACGGCGACCTCGTCCTCGACGATGCGGCCTGCCTTGCTCGCCGCGGGCAGTACGTGCTCGACCTCACCGCGGCCGAGTACCGGCTGCTGCGCCACTTACTGATCAACGCCGAGCGCGTGGTCTCGAAGGAGCAGATCAGCCGCCACGTTTGGGGCGAGGTGCGAGGCGAGAACGCAATCGAGCAGCTCGTCTCGCGGCTGCGGCGCAAGGTCAACCGGTGGGAGCCCGCGCTCATCCGCACCCGACGCGGCTTCGGCTACTCGCTCGGCGGCCCGGAAGCCCGCTGACCGCGAGGTGCGCCGGCGCGAGGCCCCTTTTCCCGTGCGGCCCGCTCTCATCCGCGCGGCGGGTTCGCGCCGTGGACACCTCAGCGGCGGGATTGCGCCGTGGACGCCTCAGGTCTGTTCGCGGCGCAGTTCGGCGTTGATGCGAAGCGCCTCTTCGAGTTGGTCTTCCAGGATGATGATGCGGCACGCCGCCTCCAGGGCGGTGCCCGAGTCCACCAGTTCCCGCACGCGCGAGGCTAGCCGCAGCTGGTAGCGCGAGTAACGGCGATGTCCGCCGGCCGAGCGTTGCGGGGTGAACAGCTTTGCTTCATCGAGGCTGCGCAGAAAGCCGGGGGTCGCCCCGATCATCTCCGCCGCGCGGCCCATCGTGTACGCGGGGTAGTCCTCGTCGTCGAACTTGTCCGCGACATCGGGCTTGTCGGTTCCCAATCACACCTCACACGGTCGAGGGCCCCGGCGCCGCAGCACCGGGGCCCAAAGGGGTTGTTGGTTTACACCATCTGCCGACTACCGACCGGGGGGGGAGAGTCGGTAGGCAACGACCCGCGTGAGCCGCCTGACGAAACAGGGGCGCGGGGATCGCTCAATCGTGACCGGAGACCACCTTTCTTCCGATGGGACTGCGGCTACACCCGGAACATCCTCGCCGGGGCGATCAGACGGTGTCTCCCTTCCCTTCTCCTCCAATTACCACTTACCTGCAACTACTTGTACCGCCAGCCCCTGCCGGAGCCCTGAGGCACTGCCGGTCCCGCCACGTCGGGCTGTCCTGCTGCCGGACCAAACCACGATCCGGGTACCACTGTCTGCCATTACCTGCGGGCAGTTCGTCCTCTGCCGCGCCTGCCAGACTTTCTTCTCTGCCTACGACCAGAACCTTACCCGACCCGTCATGGAAAATCTACCCCGCCGGGGATAGTTTTTCTGTGGCGCTGGTCAGCCGGACGCCGCCGCCGAGTGGCCGCCACTCTTGACCGGCCTGTAGTAACTGATATGGTTACGACAGGAGGTGGGAGATGGGAGCGAATAGCAGGCTCACCATCGCCGCGCATGCGCTGGCCTGGATGGGGCTGAACGAGCGCATGGGCGGCGAGGTGGCCACGTCGGAGCAGATCGCCAACAGCGTCAACACC
Source organism: Actinospica acidithermotolerans (assembly GCF_018139625.1). GTDB lineage: Bacteria > Actinomycetota > Actinomycetes > Streptomycetales > Catenulisporaceae > Actinospica > Actinospica acidithermotolerans. Next base: position 44,849 of record NZ_JAGSOH010000008.1, read on the forward strand.
AATCCGGTGGTGATCCGCCGACTGCTCGGCGAGTTGCGCGAGGCGGGCCTCGTCGAGTCCCGGCGCGGTGCGGGGGCCGGCTGGCGGCTCAGGCGCGCGCCGGAGTCGATCAGCCTGGCCGAGGTGTATCGAGCGGTCGAAGGCGGGCCGCTGTTCGCGCTGCATGCCGCGGCCCCCAACCAGCGGTGCCCGGTGGGGCACGGCATTCGCGCGGCGCTCACACCCGTCTACGAGGACGCCGAAGCGGCACTGCGCGCGCAATTGGGCCGCACGAGCGTAGCCGACGTACTCGGCGAGTCCCTCTCCGCACCCTAGCGGCGCAGGCGCTGCGGCGGCGCAGTGAACCGTACTCGTTGACGTAACAGTAGTTGTTACAACGGACTTCCTCCGGCAGCAGCCGAGGACCGACCCCTTTCAGGAGCACTCATGACTACCCTGCAGTACTCCGTATACGTGGCACCGTCGAAGCCCGCGGTCTCCGACGACCTGCCTCCGGGCGAGGCGCGGCGAATGTGGTCGCCCACGGCCTCCACCCTGATCCACGGTGAGCACGACGCCGTGCTGGTCGATCCGCTGATGACGATCGACGAGTCCCGCGCGCTGGCCGAGTGGGTCGCCGCGACCGGCAAGAACGTCACCACGATCTTCGTCACGCATGCTCACGGCGACCACTTCTTCGGCGCCCCGGCGATCCTCGAGCGTTTCCCGGACGCAAGGCTCGTCTCCACCCCGGGCGTGGTCGAACACATGGAGGCCCAGTACGGTCCACGCTGGTTCGGCGGATTCTGGGACCCGCGCTTCCCGGGCCAGATCTCCGAGAAGCACCTGATCGCCGAGCCGCTCGGCGCCGACGGGGTGATCGAGCTCGAAGGCGAGCAACTGCACGCGATCGAACTCGGCCACGCCGATACCGACGGCTCCGCCGCGCTGCACGTGCCCTCCATCGGCCTGGTCGTGGCCGGCGACGCCGTTTACGGAGACGTCCACCTCTACCTCGCCGAGTCCAAGGGCACCGGACGCGGCGACTGGCTCGCCGCACTCGACACCATCGAGAAGCTCGCCCCCACCGCCGTCGTCTCCGGCCACAAGCGCGACGGCGACCACGACGATCCCGAGGACATCGCCCGCACGCGCCGCTACATCCAGGACTTTGACTCCGCCGCCCGAAGCGCGTCCGGCTACCAGGACCTCTACGACGCGATGGCCGCCCGCTACCCCGGCCGGCTCAACCGCGGAGTCCTCTGGAACTCCGCGAAGGCCGTGACGGCATAAGCGCGATCTGCCCCCCGCTCCGGATGGCCCCCTGCGGACGTCAGCCGTCGGACGGGCCGAAGCCGCGCAGGTAGGTGTCGACGACGAGGTCGGCCGCCCGTGGGGGATCCATCTCGGGGAAACGGTGGGCGACGCTGTCGACGAGCGCGTCGAGGACGACGCGCGCCCAGGCGGGGTCGGTGCCAGGGCCGAGATAGCCGACATCGCACGCGCGCTGGATGAAAGCACTCAGGCGTGCGCTCTGCGCCTCCCGGCGCGCACTGGCTTCGGGGTCCGTCTCCATCATGCGGCGCGTGTCGAGGGGCCACTCGCGACTGACTGGGACGATCCCCTCCACATAGCGGTGCAGAGCGACCGGCACGGGGGCCTCGGTCAGCCGCGCTTCGTCCAGCACCCGTTCGGCCGAGTCGAGTTTGGCCTGGAAGACGGCGCGCAGCAGCGCCTCGCGGTTCGCGAACCGGCGATGAAGAGTGGTCCGGTCGACGCCCGCGGCGGCGGCGATGGCCGCCATCGGCGTGCTCGGATCCTCCGCCAGGAGGCTGGCCCCGGTACGCAGGACCGAGAACTGGTTTCGTGCGGCATCGGCTCTCATGACCGCCCCATGCTACCGCGTCGATGTGGTTGTAGGGCCAGCTCCCACTTGTGTGATACAGGTCAGATCTTTACTGCGACATCAGTGTTGCAGTTATCCCGATAACACCTACACTGGAGTAGTGGCATGGGAGGCGGTCCACAATCCCCGGCACGTTCGACGAGGCACTGAGAGGCAAGACATGACTGTTCGCGACAAGCTCTACATCGGCGGCGCATGGGTCGCGCCGAGCGACCCGGACCTGATGCTCGACATCCTTTCCCCGCACGACCAGTCGGTCCTGGGCCGGGTGGCCCAGGCCGCGCCGGCGGACGTGGACGCCGCCGTGGCCGCGGCCCGCAAGGCCTTCGACCACGGCCGCTGGCCGCGCACCCGGCCCGAGGAACGACAGGAGGTCATCCGGCGCTACGAGGCGCTGCGTGCCGCCCGCGCCGACGAGATCGCCGCGGCCATCTCCGCCGAGAACGGCTCGGCCGGCTGGTTCACCAAGGCCGGCCAGCCCTTCCTGGCCCGCCAGGTCGGCGCGTATCTCAAGGCGGCCGAGGAGTTCGGCTGGGAGGAGGTCCTCGAGCCTTCCGATCCGTCGGTGGCCTTCGACACGATCGTGCGCCGTGAGGCGATCGGCGTGGTCGCCGCGGTCATCCCGTGGAACTCGCCGTTCTCCGCCGCCACCGCCAAGCTCGTCCCGGCGCTGCTGGCCGGCAACTGCGTCGTCCTCAAGGTCTCGCCGGAGAACTCGCTGAGCATGATGCTGCTGGCCGATCTCTGGCACGCGGCCGGGCTTCCCGCCGGTGTGCTCAGCATCCTGCCGGCCGAGCGCGCGACCAGCGAGTACCTCATCTCCCACCCGGACGTGGACAAGATCGCCTTCACCGGCTCGACGCGAGCCGGCCGGCGCATCGCCTCCATCGCGGGCGGCCATCTCAAGCGGGTCAGCCTGGAACTCGGCGGCAAGTCCGCCGCGTTGATCCTCGACGACGCGGACGTGGACGCCGCGGCACAGAGCCTGCGCTTCGGCTCGCTCGGAAACAACGGCGAGGCCTGCATTCTGCAGACCCGCATCCTGGCCCCCCGCAGCCGCTACGAAGAGGTCGTCACCGCGCTCCAGCACATGATCGAATCGCTGAAGGTGGGCGACCCCACCGCCCCGGACACCTTCATCGGCCCGATGATCCGCCCCGACCAGCAGCAGCGCGTCATCGACTACATCAACACCGGCGTGGCGGAAGGCGCCCGCCTGGTCACCGGCGGCCCGCAGGTACCCGAGGGCCTGGAGAAGGGCAACTACGTCACCCCGACGCTTTTCGCGAACGTCGAGAACTCCATGCGTATCGCCCGGGAGGAGATCTTCGGACCGGTCCTGGTCGTGATCGCCTACGACGACGAGGACGACGCCGTCCGCATCGCCAATGACTCCGAATACGGTCTCTCGGGCGGCATCTGGAGCGCCGATCCCGAGCGTGCCCTAGCCGTCGCACGCAGGCTGCGCACCGGCACCGTCACCCTCAACGGCTCCCCCATCAGCTTCGACGGACCCTTCGGCGGTTACAAGGCCAGCGGCATAGGACGCGAGTACGGCAAGGTCGGGCTCACCGGCTACGTCGAGCACAAGTCGATCACCCGGCCACGTCAGCCCCAGACGGCCTCAGAGGTCTGAACCGCATCGAACTCGGAGTCCGCCGCAGGATCTGACCGGGCCGCTAGGGCAGGGTGACGACGACCTTCGCCGCCGAGACACCCTTGAGCTGGATGTCCATGGCGTGCTGGATGTCCCCCAGCCCGTGCCCGACGACCATCGGAGCCGGCGCGGCGGCGTAGCGGCCTTCGGCCAGGGCGTCCGGGAGGTAATCGCGGTAGATCGCGGTGCTGACCTCGTTCGATTTCACCGTGGTTCCGAAGATGTACTTCATCCGCGTACGCCGGATACGCCCCCTGACCTGCAGCGCGACATTGGAGGTCACGAGGCGCCAGATCAGCCGGGGAACCGCGAATCGGCCCCGGTCACCGTCAGCGAGCGTCGCGAAGGACACCGGCGGGGTGGCTATGGACACGAACCTGTTGCCCCGGCAGGCCCCGACGATCCGCACGCACGAGGCGGCGCCGGTCTCGCCGATGGCGATCGCGCCGGCAAGCCGGCGACCGGCGAACGCCGCGACGATGTCCGGCACGACGTTAGGACTATGATAATCGAACACTTGCACAGCCCCGAGGGATTTGACGTAGTCGAAGTTACGCGGCGAGGCCGTGGTGATGACCTCGTAGCCCGCGGCGACGGCCAGCTGGATGGCGTTGCTGCCCACACTGCTGGAACCGCCCCAGACCAGGAGCGTCTGTCCGGTCGGCTCCGCGCTCGCCGTGGGGTGCCGCAGCGCCAGCTGGTCTGTTTGGAACAAGGCGGCAGCCGCGGTCGACAACGCCAGCGGGAGGACGGCGGCGTCCTGGAAGGACAGTTCACCGGGGATCGGGCAGGCCATGCGCTCCAGCACGACGGTGTAGTGCTGGAAGCCTCCCTCGGCCGAACTGTTGCTGTCCTTGTCCGTGCCGACCGCGTGGCCCAGCACCCGCTGGCCGACCCGGAACCGGGTCACCGCGGCTCCGACCTCGACGACCTCGCCGGCCACATCGGAACCCAGCACCGTCGGGTAAGTCAGCCACCGATAGCCGAGGCTGCCGGCGACCTGGATGAACCACTCGAGGGGGTTGACGGCCACGGCGTGGTTGCGGATGACGATCTGCTCATCGCCCGGCCGCGGGTAGGCCGCCGGCCCCACTTCGAGACGGGCGTGCTTGGCGTTGATCCAGGCGGCGGAATTGGTGGTCACGAGGGCGTCCCTCCAGATGAGTGAGTGCACTTGGTGCAATGACAGTCTCACATGTGATTGCACCAAGTGCAACAGCCGTTAGGCTGGACCCATGGGACGTTGGGAGCCGAACGCGGTGGAGAGGCTGCAGTACGCGGCCGTGGCGCTGTTCCTGGAACGCGGGTACGCCGAGGTGACGGTCGCCGAGATCGCCGAGCGGGCGGGACTGACCAAACGCACGTTCTTCAACCACTTCACCGACAAGCGCGAGGTGATCTTCGCCGGAGCCGCGGCGTTCGAAGCGGACATCGTCAAACACCTGACCGAAGTCCACGCCGACGCGAAGCCCCTCGACGCGGCCGTGCAGGCCCTGACCCGCGGCGGCCTCGACCTGACGAGGTACGGCGAGGCGGCTTGTGCCCGACGCCAGGTCATCGCCTCCTCACCCGAGCTGCAGGAACGCGAACTGATCAAAATGGCAGCCCTGGCGAGGGTCATCGCCAAGAAGCTCGAGGATCGCCTCGTACCGGGCAGAATCGCCCTGTTCTCGGCGCAGGCGGCGATCGCCGTGTTCACCGCCGCCTACGATGCGTGGATCGACGACATCACCGCGGACTTCGCGACCCTGATGCGGCAATCGCTGGCCGACATGCATCTAGCCATCAGCTGAGCGGAGCCAAGGAAGATCAGGAACCTCAAGACCATGCCGTGATCCTGAGGCCTGACGGAGAATCAGCCGGGATCAGCCCCCGCGGCCGGCGGTCAAGTCAGCTCCGGTCGGCGGCGCCCGTGCCGTCCAGGAAGTGGAGCACTGCCAGGACCCGCCGGTGGTCGCCTTCGGCTGCGGAGAGGTTCAGCTTGGTGAAGATGCTGTTGATGTGCTTGGCCACCGCGCTTTCGCTCACCACCAGGCATTCGGCGATGCCGGCGTTGGAGCGGCCTTCGGCCATCAGGGACAGCACTTCGCGTTCCCGGGCGGTCAGCCGGTCCGTCGGCCGGCCGTGGCGACGCAGCAGCAGCTGGGCCACCACCTCCGGGTCGAGAGCCGTCCCGCCCGCGGCCACCCGGCGCAGTGCCTCCAGGAATACCTCCACGTCCGCGACCCGGTCCTTCAACAGGTAGCCGATGCCGGTCGTCCGGGTGGCCAGCAGTTCCGCGGCATAGCGCTCCTCGACGTACTGAGACAGCACCATGATGGCCACGTCAGCCCACTGCTGGCGGATCACCAGGGCCGCCCGGATGCCCTCGTCGGTGAAGGACGGCGGCATCCGCACGTCCACGATCACCAGTTCCGGGCGGTGCTGCTCCACCGCGGTCAGCAGCGCGTCCGCGTCGTGCACCGCTGCCACCACCTCGAATCCGGTGGTTTCCAGCAGCTTGGTCAGTCCGGCGCGCAGCAGGACGGAGTCCTCGGCGATCACGGTTCGCATGGCAGGTCCACCTTAATCGTCGTCGGGCCGCCGAGCGGGCTGCTGATCCCGAAGCTACCGTCCACCGACGCGGCCCGCTGCGCCAGGCCGGTCAGGCCGGTGCCCCGGCTCGCCTGCGCGCCGCCGATCCCGTCGTCCGTCACCGTGATCCGCAGCACCGTGCCGTCCAAGCGCACGTCCACCTGGACGGCCGTGGCTCGGGCGTGCTTGTTCGCGTTGGCCAGGGCCTCGGAGACGATGAAGTACCCGACGGCCTCTACCGTGGACGAGACCCGGCGCGGCACGTCCACCGTCAGCCGCACCGGCACCGGGGAGCGCGCGGCGATGCCGGACAGCGCCGCGTCGAGGCCACGGTCTTCGAGCACCACCGGGTGCAGCCCGCGCACCAGCTCCCGTAGCTCGGTCAGCGCCTCCTTGGCCTCCTCGTGCGCTTCTTGCAGAGCCCGTCGGGCCGGCTCCGACAGCTCGTCCGCCAGGGTCGCCCGGGCCAGGCCGAGGTTCATCGCCAGCGAGACCAGCCGCTGCTGTGCGCCGTCGTGCAGGTCGCGCTCGATCCGGCGGCGCTCGACGTCGGCGGCGTCGAGCGCGCCGGCCCGGCTCTCGGTCAGCTTCGCCACCCGCTGGGCCAACTGCTCCGCCCGGCTCGGGCCGAGCAGTTCGGAGGCCGCCCGGGCATCCACCCGCACCGCGACCGAGACGATCCACGGGCCCAGATACACCAGGATCGCGCACAGCAGCACGATCCAGAGCTCCGCGCCGGCCCAGACGAGGCGTTCCGTCATGCCGAACACGTGCACGAGCACCCAGAACACCGCGGACGTCGCCAGGTACGTCAGCGCGGCGCCCCAGGCCAGCGCGCCGAGCAGGCCGAGCAGGTTCACGGCCGGCCCGACGACCAGGTGGTAGCACGCCTGCCGCCAGGTGCGCGGGGAACGCAGGTGATCGCGCAGCGCCGACCACACACCGCCGGAGGATTCCGGGGACCGCTCGATCGTCGGCGGCTTCGGGATCCGCACCCCGAGCACCTCGTAGAAGCAGCCCCGGCGCAGCACCGTCAGCCACGGACAGAGCGCCACCGCCGCCGCCACCGAGACGAACGCGCAGGTGAGCACGGCCAGAAACGAGATCGGCGGGAAGAGGATCCACGGTAGCGCCATGACGAGCAGCGGAAGCAGGTTCAGGCCCGCGGACAGGACGGTGAACCCCAGGTCGCGCCAGGCCCGGCGGCCCCACGGGCCGGCCAGCACGCTGCGGAGCGCTCTCGCTCTCGTTTCGGTGTGGGTGATGCCGGAGCTCATGGAGCCCACCGTATAAGGCCTGATCATCGTTGGTCCATGACGCTGCCTACCGCTTGCACCTGTACCCAGCACCACCCCGAAGACGGAAAGCCACGCTACTGATTCACCGGCCGGCGGCGGCCAGAGTGGTTCCCGGCCCGAACGATCGGGCGGTGCGAGAAGGAGACCACTGTCATGCTCGGCACGCTGAATCAGCCGGATCGGCTCCGGTGTCCGGCCCGGTCCGGCGGCCCGGTCGGCCCGGGATCCCGCAGCACGCGCATCCGGCTCGGCCGGGCGTACGTCGCGGCAGGACTGCTCATGATCCCGTGGGTGCTCTTCCTGTCTCGCACTTTGCCGGCCGGCGCCACCGACTGCCACTGGGCGCTGGCCTGGGTGGGCGTGGACAGCAGCGAGGCGCTGGCCCTGTTCGCCACCGGCTGGCTGCTGCTGCGCGCGGACAACCGGTGCGTCCTGGCGGCCACCGCCGCCGCGGTACTGCTGCTGACCGACGCCTGGCTCGATCTGACCTCGGCCGCATCGCGCGGCGAACTGCTCATCGCGATCGCGATGGCCGTCTTCGCCGAGGTCCCGATAGCCATCGCCTGCGCCGCGCTGGCGCTGCGGCTGACCCGCCACCCCTTCCCCCCGGCGGCCGAGACCGCCGGAACAACAGACAAGCAGGAGGAGCAGAGATGTCTCTGACCCATGCCGCAACCCGCCGGGCCTCGCGCCGAACCGGCCTGACGGCCGCGGCCGGGCTCGCCGCCTTGGCCGCCGGCGCCTGGTGGTTCACCGACCAGGCGCCCTACCCCTACGCCCAACGCCGGCTGCTGGACCTGCAGTTGCCGTTCCTGGCCAAGGCGGACCTTGACCAGGTCCTGCAGCCCAGGCCCGGGGAGCGGATGCTCGAGATCGGCCCGGGCACCGGCCTGCAGACACTGCACATTGCGCCGCAACTGGGCACGGAAGGCCGGCTCGACATCGTGGACATCCAGCAGGAGATGCTGGACCACGTCATGGGCCGAGCTGCCGAGAAGGCACTGGACGTCGTCCGCCCGCACCGCGCCGACGCCCGCGAGCTTCCGTTCGAAGACCAGACCTTCGACGCGGTCTACCTGGTGACCGCGCTGGGCGAGATCCCCGAACCGGGCCGGGTGCTGGCCGCGGCGGCCCGAGTGCTCAAGCCCGGCGGCCGGCTGGTGGTGGGCGAGTTCTTCGACCGGCATTGGATCCCGTTCGGCCGACTGCACCGCCTGGCCGACACGGAGGGCCTGCACCTGACCGCCCGCCGGGGCCCGAGCGTGGCCTATCTGGCCCGATTCCGCCCCTGCGCCGCGGCCTGACGCATCCTCGAGGCGAGCCGGAGTCCGCGCCGCAGCTGTGATCAGGCCTCTGCGAGGTAATCGCGGACGGTCTGCGGCTCGCGGGCGATGAGCGTGCGCAGGGCCGGGTCGGTGCCGGCGAAGAAGCCGCCCGCGGCGGCCTGGTACATGCCGAGCAGGAAGCGGGCCATGAACTCCGGCGTGCCGGCGGACGTCTGGGCCTTCACCCAGTCCTCCGGGTCGAGGATTTCGAGGCGGACGGCTCGGCCGGTGACGTCCGAGGCGATACCTGCGATGTCTTCGAAGGTGGGTGCGCTGCTCGCGGTGATGGTCACCGGGCCGTCGTAGGCTCCCTCGGAGAGAATGATCGCCGCTGCGGCCTCGGCGGCGTCGCTGCGCGCGGTCCATGACACGGGTCCTTCGGCTGGCACGGCAATGACGCCCGTCTCGCGCCACGGCCCGAGGAGCCACTGCAGGCTGTGCATGTAGAAGCCGTTGCGCAGCGAGGTCCATGCCAGCCCTGATTCGGCGAGGATCTGCTCGGTCGCGGCGTGGTCGCGGCCCGGCCGGAAGGGCGTGTCGGGTGACGCGCCTTGGTGGCTCGTGTAGAGGACCCGCCCGACGCCGGCGCTCACGGCGGCGTCGATGGCGCAGCGGTGCAGTGCGACCGCGTCGGCGGCCGGATCGCTCGAGGACACGAGCAGCAGCTGGTCCGCGCCGGCGAACGCCTCGGGCAGCGAGTCCGGGGCGGTGTAGTCGCCGTGCCGGACCGCGATGCCGCGCTCGGCGAAGGGCCGGGCCTTCTCAGTGTCCCGCGCGACGACCGCGATCTGCGCGGCGGGCAGGTGCTTGAGCAGGTGTTCGACGGTAGCCCCGTTCAAAGCGCCGGTTGCTCCGGTAATGACGATCATGGTGCTCCTCACCTCATGCTTCCAGCGGAATCAATTCCATAGTATCACCGATAACATCAGCGCTACCGGAAAAGTGTTATCGTTGACACATGGCTGAGGCGATCGACACCCGGAACGGCGCTCGGGAACGGATCGTCGACGCCGCCGCGGCGCTTCTCAGCGAAGGAGGCCAGGCGGCCGTCACCACCCGGGCCGTGGCCGAACGCGCCGGAGTCCAGGCGCCCGCCATATACCGGCTCTTCGGCGACAAGGACGGCCTGCTCGACGCCGTCACCGAGCACGTCATGACGGGCTTCGCCACGGCGAAGGCAGCGGCTGTGGCCGGCTCAGGCCGCGTCGACCCGGTCGAGGACCTGCGCCTCGGCTGGGACATGACGATCGATTTCGGCCTCGCCAACCCGGACCTGTACGTGCTGCTCAGTGATCCGGCTCGCGGACAGCGGTCCGCGGCGACGCAGGCGGGAATCCGGCTGCTCGCCGAGCGGGTCCACCGAGTAGCGCTCACCGGACGCCTCCGGGTCAGCGAGGAAGACGCCGTAGAGCTCATCCACGCGGCGGGGACCGGCGCGATCCTGACCATCCTCGGGCGCCCCGCAGCGCAACGCGATCGCCGTCTCGCGGACAGCATGTTCGATGCCGTACTTCACCGGATTCTCGCCGCCGCCGACGCTCCTCGGGACGCGACGAAAGCCAACGCCATCGCGCCGGCGGTCGCGCTTCGCGCGCACACCGAGCAGGTCCACGCGCTAAGCCCGGGCGAGCGAGCGCTGCTCGCCGAATGGCTCGAACGGATCATCGAGGTGGAGCGAGCCGCGGGAAGATGATCAGCGCGGCTGTGCATACCGATGCGTCGGCCCCCGGATCCGAGAGGCGTCCGGGGGCCGACGATTCATCGCGCGCTCAGCGGCGGCCGGTTCGCGGCGTCGGCTGAGGGCGCTGCCCGTCCGCTACCCAAGGGCGGCAGGCAGTTTCCGCGGCTACGACGTGGCGACGTCGTCGTACAGGGTGTAGGTCGGGTCGCCGGGGTAGTTGTCGTCCTTGTTGGTCAGGGTCAGGGTGTAGGAGTGCCCAGCCGTGATCGCGTGGGTGACCTTGGTCCAGGCTGCGCTGGCGGCGCAGGTCTTGGCCAGCACGGTCGTGGTGGTGCCGGATGTGTTGTCCTTCAGCGTGGCCGTGGCCCAGTCGTAGGTGACCGTGTCGGGGCAGAAGTTCTCGTACCAGAACGTCAGGGTCGTGTTCCCGGACGCGGCGGTGAAGGTCTGCGCGAGCGTGGAGGTGTTGCTGGGGTTGCTGTTGCCCAGCTCCGCCGCGTAGGTGCCCGAGTGGGCGCCCGAGCTGACGACCGAATAGGTGCCCGCGGGCGTCCAGCCGGAGAGGCTGCCGGTCTCGAAGCCGCCGTTGACGACCGCGTTGCCGCCGCCTCCGCCGCCGCTACCGGCGACGGTCCAGGAGACCGTGGTCGAGCCGGCCGCGCCGGTGGTGTCGGTCGCGGTGACCGTGGCGGTGCCGGTGCCCGCGGTGGTCGGCGTGCCGGAGATCAGGCCGCTGCTGGAGTTGATCGAAAGGCCGGCGGGCAGGCCGGAGGCCGACCAGGTGAAGGTCTGGCCGGAGGCCGAGTCGGTCGCGCTCATCTGCAGCGAGGCCGCGGTGCCCGCGGTCCAGGACTGGGCGCCCTGGCCGGCGACGGTCACGGTGTTCCCGCTGTGGGTCAGGATCGGGTGCGAGATCGAGCACGCGTTGGTGTCGTTGGACCAGCTGGCCTGCTCGGCGAAGGTGCCGTCGCCCATCGTCACGTTGGCCGCGCCGCCGGTGGTGCCGGGGCTGATCCAGGCGCACTCGTCCGAGTTCTCCTCGCCGTTGTACGAGCTGCCCGAGACCTGGTTGGTCCAGCCGCCCGCCGGGTTCTTGTCGGACATCATCTCGTGCCACTCGTGGCCGAGCGTCATGGTCCAGCCGTCGAGGGTTCCGGGCGAGTTGACGAAGCCGACGCCGCAGCCCGCGCCGGAGTCCATGTTGTACGGCTGGTTGCTGAACGCGAGGTCGCCGTACGGGGAGTTGACCGCGCCGCCCGTCAGGGAGCTGTCGCCGGTGTAGTCGTGCCAGGCGCAGTAGTTGTTCTGGTAGCTGTCAGGGTTCGTACCCGTCGGCGAGAGGATCACGTAGTACGTGTAGCGGTTCGAGGCCGCGGTGGTGTTGCCGAAGTGCGCGGCGGCGTTGACCGCCTCCTGGCCGAGCTGGTTGCCCGACGCGGTGCTCGGAGAGGCCCCGGAGTTGTCGTACCAGACGCCCGAGAGCACGCCGCCGGTCTGGTAGGGCACGAATGCGGCGTTCGACGGGCAGCTGGTGGCGCCGGCCGAGACGTTCGGCCCGTCGCACCACTGGGTCAGGTCGGCGGACCACAGTTCGTTGCCGGTGCCGATGCCCTTGAACATCTGCTGCGCGACGGGCGCGCCCCCGTCCGGGTCGCCGGAGAAGGTGGCGTTGCCGTTGGCGTCGGTGCCCTCGGTGCCCCACTGGCTTCCGTAGAAGACCAGGTAGACCTTGTTCTTGCCGCTGTTGACGCCGACGCCGTCGACGCCGCCGCCGTAGGACAGCGTCTCGGGGCCGGTCGCGACCTGCGGCGCGACATGGTGCGTGGCGGCGTACTGGTTCATCTTCGCCTGCTGCGCCCGGGTCGGGATGACCCCGTGCCGGTACGGGTGCTGATAGGCGGGCGAGTACGGGTTGGCGGTCGCGGCGGCAGCGGCGCCGGAGTGGGTGGCGGCGGTCGCAGCCGAGGCCGGGCTGAGCGCGGTCACCGTCAGAGCGGTGGCGAGCGCCGCGGCCCCGGCCAGAGACGCGCGCGCGATGCGGCGTCGGGCCGTGCTTGACTTGTGGATCACGGGAATCCCCTCAATGGTGGATACCGCGCCGGTACCTGGGTGAGGACCGGCGCGCCGGGGTCGGCCGGGTGTTCCGGGCGCGCGGGTTTGCCGCGACGCGTCGGAGCACACGGACGTCGTGGTGTCACGGGATATCTGGGTATGCAGCGGGAACTGCGGGTAGGTACAGGCCGGAGAAGTGCGGGTGGGCGCGGCGCCGCCGTCGGCCTGGACCGGCGATCGCCTGGTGAGAAAATTAATGAAAGCTGAAAACGGGGTCAATCCTTGAAGTCGGCAAGAAGTTGTTAAGACGCCTGCAGATTCGCGCGGACGAGCGCTCCGCGTCGGGAGGGGTCCGGGGTCGGTGACCCGCACCGCGCACGGTCTTGATCAACGGCCGCCTACCGCAACCGCGGCCGGTCAGGGCGCGGACGGCTCGGGCCCGGTCAGGGCGCGGACGGCTCGGGCCCGGCCGTCACGCGTCCAGCCATCCGGCCTGCGCTGCCTTGATCCCCGCCTCGAACCGGCTGCCGGCGTTGAGCCGCTCGCAGAGTTCGTTCATGATCCGGCGGATGGTGCGGTCGCTGACCGCCAGCCGGGCGGCGGCGGCCTCGTCGGTCAGCCCCGAGGCGAGCAGCCGCAGCACCTCGCGCTCCCGCGGATTGAGTCCGTGCCGATCGTGCACGGGGCCGGAGCCGAACGGGACGGCCGTGTTCCAGACGCTCTCGAAGAACGCGGCCAGCGTGTGCACGAGGCCGGGGTCGGTCACCTGGAGGGCGCCCTTGACCGTCGCGCGGGTGTCCAGCGGGACGAACGCGATCCTGCGGTCGATGATGAGCAGCCGGTGCGGCAGCGTAGGCGCGGTGCGCACCTCGCTGCCCGCCTCGGTGAGCCACTGGGCGTGCGCCGCGGTCGCCAGGTCGTAGCGGCACGCGTCCTGAACGATCTCGCGGATCGTCACCCCGCGCTCCAGCACCCTGGCGTTGTTGCGGCGGGCCGCCTCCAGGTCGGCCGCGGCCCGCGCGGCGCCCGGGGTGATGCCGAGCACCTCGCTCCCGGCGTTCTCGGCGTGCTGCTCGATCCTGGCTATCACCGCGTCGACGCCGAGTACGTGTTCGACGCTGCTCCCCGATCCCTGCGCCGCGGCCCGGTCCGCGATCAGCTCGGCGATCTTCGCCTGGGAGGCGATGATGCGCGCGCGCCGCTGCTCAAGTTCCGCGTTGTGCCGGTTCAGCAGCCGCTGCAGCCCGACCTGCGGATCGACCGCCCGCCAGCCGTCGGCCCGTTCGGAGGAGCGGCGCACCAGCGCGAGCTCGAACATCTGGTCCAGGGCCTGGCGCACCCGGTCCTCGTCCAGGCCGAGCGCGCGGCACAGCTCGTCCACCCCGTAGGTCCGCTCGGCGAGCAGGGTCCGGTAGACGTCCTCCGCGGTCTCGTCCAGGCCCAACGCGTCCAGCATCAGATGTTCCTCCCATGACCCGCCGTTTCCCCGCGTCGATTCTTCCGAGTCGCCCGCGCCCGGACAAGGAATGTCGGCGGAATCTCACTCCGTGGCCACCGGCCGTGTCCAGGTCCGGACAGACCGCTTCCGGGCACGCCGCGCCCCTGGACCGGCCCGATCGGCCGACGGCAGGGTGGACTCCGTCCCCCCGATGTGCCGGGAACCGGCGTATCAGTACCCGCTCACGAAGGTGAAGAAGCCGTGCAGACAAACGCCCGCCGCCTCATCGCAGCCCTCGTCCTCACCCTCGGCCTGGGTCTCGCGGTCGCGACGCTCGGCGGCGTCCGGCACGCCGCGACGCCCGCCGACACGGCCTCGTCCGCGACGTCCACCGCGTCGGCCGACGACCTTTCCTGGGGCTGACCGCCGGCGGACCGCGCCGTCCGATCCATCCACTTTCGATCAACCCGCCTCTCAGGAGAGCTCGCATGACCACGGTTACCACCGAACCGCGTTCGATCATGTCGACCACCTGGTCGATCACCCCGGAATTCACGCTGACCGAGCAGGAGCGGGCCGACCTTCACGCCGCCCTGTCGACGACGACGGTCTCCCCGTACCGCAACTACGCGGCGTTCACCCAGCAGGTGACCGAGGTCATCCGCTCCGGCGCGGTACCCCGGCGGTTCCTCGACTTCGTCGCCACCCTGGCCGGCCGGGACCGGAACGCCGAACCGGTCGTGGTCATCAAGAACGTCCCCTTCGACGCGGACGTGCCGGTCTTCGACTTCGCCGAGCCGGTCAGCTCCAAGTACCAGCTCAAGACGACGTTCGTCGCCGAGGCGATGCTCGCCCTGTTCGCCCAGCTCGCCGGGACGCCGAGCATCGGCTACGTGAACGTCAACGACGGGGACGTGTTCCAGGACATCTACCCGAAGGAGTCGATGGCGGCCTCGCAGTCGCAGAAGGCGCTCAAGGAGATCCACTTCCACAAGGATCTCGCCAACCACTTCGTCCGGCCCGACCAGGTGTACATGGTCGGCATGCGCAGCCACCGGCAGAACGAGGTCTACACCTCGTTCGTGCGCAACATCGACATCTGGGAGTGCTTCAGCGAGGAAGAGCTCGAACTGCTGCGCGGCCGCAACTTCTACACGCCGTTCGACGACCTGACCGTCGTCGGCAGCAAGGAACTCGGCGACGCGGACCTGCACCCGGTCCTCGGGCCGATCGGCGACCTGCGCTACTTCGAGACCCGCACCCGCGGGATCAACGAGCAGGCGCGGGAGGTGCTCGCGAAGCTCGACGAAGCGCTGCACGCGCTCAAGCAGAGGGTCTTCATCGAACCCGGAGATTTCGTGATCACGTACAACAACTGTACGATCCACGCCAAGGAAGTCGTCGCGGTCGCGGACGAGGAGTTGCTGCGCACCCGCTGGATCATCAAGACAGTGAACGTCGACTCCATCGCGCCCCACCTCGGCCACCTGGTGCCGGGCACCGACTACCTCGTGAACGGCTGAACCCACCATGGCTGAACGCACTGTCGCCGACGCTACCCGCGCGGCGTGGACGAGCGTGCTCGGAGCGGCGCCGCTCGACGACGACGACAACTTCTTCGAGGCCGGCGGCGACTCGCTCTCCGCGCTCGAGCTCGTCACGATCCTCGGCGACGAGCTCGGCGCGAACGTCCCGATGGCCGAGCTGTACCGGGCGCCGACCTTCGGCGCGCTGGTCGCGCTGGCCGCCGGCGAGGGCGACGAGGCGGATGTGCCGACCGCGCACCACACGACCGGCCGGACGCTGGTCAGGCTGCGCCGCGGCGGGGCCGGACGGCTCTGGTGCTTCCTGCCGCCGCTCTCCGGGGCGGTCACCCGGTACGCGCCGATGCCCCGGCTGCTCCCGCCCGGCGACGCCATCTGGGCGATGGAGACCCCGGCCGAGCTCTCGGGCGCGGGCATGGCCGTGCTGATCCGCGGGCTGGCCGACCGGATCGCGGCGGAGGATCTCAGCGCGTTCCAGACGATCGTGCTGTCCGGCTACTCGCTCGGCGGCGTGTTCGCGCACGAGCTGGCGCGCGAGCTCGAGACCCGGCTCGACGGCCCGAAGGTGGTCGCGCTGCTGCTCGATCCCCCGGACCCGATCGAGTTCCGGCCGTCGCTCGACGACTCCTTCGACATCTTCGTCCGGGTCGGCTGGCGCATCCCGGAGCCGGCCGCCTCGTTCGTCGACGCCGACGGCGGCTACCGGCTCGACCTGGTCGCGGCGGCGGCGCGCGCGGCGGGAACCCTGCCCGCGGCCGCGCCCGACACGGAGGTCTCCGACGCGTGGACCGTCTACGCGTCGAACGCCCGGATCCTGGAGGGGCACGTCGTCACCCGCGGCGCTGGTCTGACGTTCATGCTGCAGTGCGACTCCGACGCCGAGGTGCCCGCGGGCGGCTGGGGCGCCGCGGAGCGCGCCAAGGGGGCGTGGGCCGACGCGGTCGAGCCCGAGCATGTCAACGTCCTGCGAGCCGACCACTTCGCCATGATGGAGCCGCCGAACGACCAGGCCGTCGGGCGTTGGCTGGTCGCCTCGGCCGACCGGGCCACCGCCCTGGCCGGGATCTCGTGATGGCCGGGACCGGAAGCGTGCTGAGCCGACTGCTCGAGGCGGCCTCGGCCGACCCGGCCGCGCCCGCGCTCATCGACGGCGCGCGCGTGGTCGGCTACGGCGAACTGCTCGACGCGGCGCGCGGCGTGGCCGCGGACATCCCGGCCGACGCCGGACGGCTGATCGGCATCCGGATGGGCCGCGGCTGGGCCGCGGTCGCGGCGATGATCGGCGTGCTCTCGACCGGTCGTGCCTACGTGCCGGTCGACCCGGCCTATCCGGAACCGCGGCAGCGCTACATCGAGGCCGACGCGCGCCTCGGCCACGTGGTCGAGGACGGCCCGGACGGCCCGCGGGTGCTGCGGCTCGGCGGTGACCCGGGCCACGAGGTGCCGGACAACGCGATGTACGTGATCTACACCTCGGGTTCGACGGGTGCCCCCAAGGGCGTCGTCGTCACGCAGGACAACGTGACCTCGCTGCTGGACGCGGCCACCGCGGACGTCCGGATCCGGCCGGGACGGCGTTGGAGCATCTTCCATTCGCTCTCGTTCGACTTCAGCGTGTGGGAGGTGTGGGGGGCGCTGCTCAGCGGCGGCTGCGGAGTGCTCGTCGACCGGGAGACCGCCCTCGACCCGCAGCTGTTCGGGGAGCTGCTGCGCGACGCCCACGTCAACGTCCTGTCGATCGTGCCGTCCGCCTTCGCCGGCCTCGTGCGCGCCGCGGCCAAATCCGGCCTGCGGCTGCCCGATCTCGGCACGGTGGTCTTCGGCGGCGAGGCCGTACGCTTGGGCGATGTCGCGCAGTGGTGGCAGGCGGGAGTCGCCCCCGAGTGCGCCATGATCAACATGTACGGCATCACGGAGACCACGGTGCACGTGACCGCGTGCCGGCTGACGCCCGACGCGCTGGCCTCGGCGACCCCGGGACGCACGCCGATCGGCAGGCCGCTGTCGAACGCGACGGTCCGGGTGAGCCGCGACGGCGGAGCGACGGTCTGCGCCGACGGCGAGCCGGGCGAGATGATCGTCCTCGGCGCCGGCGTCTCCGAGGGCTACCTGGACCGGCCCGGGCTGACCGCCGAACGCTTCCCGGTGCTCGACGGGCAGCGCGCCTACCGCTCGGGGGATTGGGGCGTGCGCACCCCGGACGGCGAGCTGTGCTACGTCGGCCGGATCGACAACCAGGTCAAGATCCGCGGCCATCGGATCGAGCTCGGCGAGATCGAGGGGATCCTCGAGCAGCACGACGACATCGCCGCGGCGGCCTGCGTGATCCACCGGGCGGACGGACGGCCCGAGCGCCTGGTGGCGTACGTCGTCGGGCGCGCGGTCGCACCGGAACCGCGGGCGCTGCGCGGCTGGATGGCCACGCGGGTGCCGGCCCACCTGGTCCCGACCCGGATAGTCCCCCTGGAGGAGCTGCCGATGACGGCCCACGGCAAGGTGGACCGCGCCGCGCTGAGCGAGCGGGCGGCCGAGCAGTTCGAGGCGGCGGCATGACGGCGGCCGACCCCGGCGCGATCATCGTCGTGCTCGGTCCCGGCTCACCGAGCCCGGCCCGGATAGTCCGCGCCGCCACGCCGTACCGCGTCGTGTTCGCAACGGCGCGGGCGGCGGCCGGCGACGCCGCGCGGGAGTCGACCGCCGTGCTCGCCGCCTCGCTCGCGCCGCTGATCGAGGTGGGCCCCGACGAGCCGGGAACGGCGGTGCCGCTGCTCGCGGCGCACCGGCCCGTCGGCATCACCACGTTCGCCGACGGCGCGCTCGAGCTGACCGCCGAGCTGGCGGCCGCGCTCGGACTCGACTACCACTCGGCCGACGCCGTCGCCGCGCTGACCGGCAAGTCCCGCCAGCGGGCCCGCCTCGCGGATGCCGGCGTCGATCGCACCCGCTCGGTCGTCGTCACCGACCGAGCCGAGCTCGAAGCCGCCCTGTCCCGCTGCCCGGCGGTGGTCAAGCCGCAGCGCGGCCAGGGCAGCGTGCAGACCTACCTGGTCCGCGATCCCGGGCACCTTCCGGCCGATCTCCCGGTCGGGCCGGACCGGCCGTTCGTCGTCGAGGAGTACCTGGCCGGACGCGACGAGCATCCTTTCGGCGACTACGTCTCCGTCGAGACCGTCAGCGTGGACGGCCGGGTCCACGTGCTCGGCGTGACCGGCAAACTCGCGTTGCTGCCGCCGTTCCGCGAGCAGGCCGCGTTCGTCCCGGCCCGCCTCGATCCGGCGGAGTCGGCTGCGGTCGCCGATCTCGCGGCGCGCGCCGTATCAGCCGTCGGCGTCGCCCGCGGCCTCGCCCACACGGAGATCAAGCTGACGCCGGACGGCCCTCGCGTCATCGAGGTCAACGGGCGGCTCGGCGGGTTCATCGATGAGCTGTACGCCAGGGCGTTCGGCCTCGATCTGCTCGCGATCGAGCTCGCCCTGGCCGCCGGGGCGAGCGCTCCACTCGATCACGAGCCCGCCGGACAGGTGTACTACCAGTACTTCAACCTCGGGCCGACCGGAGGCGGGACCTTCGTCGGCACGGAAGGGGTCGCCGCCGTGCGCGCGCTGGCGGGTGTGACGGGGTATCGGCCGCTCGTGGCGCGGGGAGCGAGCATCCCGGCCGGCGTCTCCACCACCGAACTGGACCTGCTCACCGGCCACGCGGCCGACCACGACGCGATGCTCGAAGACATCGACAAGGCGCTGGCGGAGCTGACCTTCACCATCGCGCAGGACGGCGCGAACCGCGTCTGGAAGCCCGGACGGGAAGGACTCGAATGCCTCAGCTGACCGCCGCCCTGCGTGCCCGGCCGCCCGCGGGCGCAGGCCCGCTCGTCTGCGCGACCGGACTGCTCGCGATCGGCAAGGGCGTGTTCCTCTCGACGCTCGTGGTGTACCTGCTCACGATCGTCCACGTGGGCTCGTTCGCCGCTTCGAGCGGGGCCGCCGCGTGGGGGCTCGCCGCGGTCGTCGCGGCCGTCCCGGCGGGGCTCGCGATGGACAGGTTCCCGCCGCGGGTCGTCGGAGCGGCCGCGTCGCTCGGCGCCGTGCCGATGCTCGCCATCGCCGGCTCGGTGCACCGGCTGGAGTACCTGCTGCCCGCGGTGTTCCTCGGCGGGGGCCTCGACGCCGTCGGCGGGGTCGCTCGGCGAACCCTGCTGGCCGCCAGGGCCGGCGACGGCGTGGCGGCCCTGGCGTGGGCACGGTCCGCCTCGAACGCGGGCTTCGCGATCGGCGCCGTGCTCTGCGTGCCGCTGCTCGGCTCGCACTCGCCGGGCACCTACCGGACGGCCTACGTGCTGGCGGCGCTCAGCTACGCCGCCGTGACCGTCGCGCTGCTGTGGGCTCCCGCCCGGAAGTCCGCGGCCGAAGAGACCGCCGAAGCGGTCACGCAGGCGGCCGAGCAGAGCGCCGAGACGGCCGCGCCGGCGCCGCGCCGCGTGGAGACGGCGGCGGCGCTGGCCACGTCGACGGCGATCCTCGGCCTGCACGCGTCACTGCTCGACGTCGCCTTCCCGCTCTGCATCGCCACCCGCACCTCGGTGCCGGTCTCGGCGTTCGGCTGGCTCCTGCTGATCAATACCCTGATCACGATCTTCGGGCAGATCGCGGCCAGCCGCTGGGCGCAGACCGTCGAGGGCGCGCTGCGCTGCACGATGCGCTCGGCGCTGTGGACCGCCGCGTGCTGCGTGCTGCTCGGGCTGGTCGCGCTCGGCCCTACCCCGTGGCAGGTCGCCACCCTCGTCGCCGCGATGCTGGCGCTGACGGCCGGGGAGATGCTGCAGTCCGCCGGGGAGTGGGGCCTGTCGGCCCTGCTGGCCGAGGACCACGAGCACGGCTTCTACCAAGGCGCGTGCGTCTTCGGCGAGTCAGTGCAGAGCTCGGGCGGACCGCTCCTGGTGGGCGCGGTGCTCGGGGCGGCGCCGGTCGTGGGCTGGGGCGTGCTCGGCGCCCTGCTGCTCTCGGGCCACGAGGTGACCCGCCGACTGGGCCGCAGCCTCCGGCCCGCACCCTGACCCCTGCTCCCTCGACGGAGGGAAGACCTGCCGTGTACCTGGCGATCGTCACCCTGGTCCCCGGCTCCGGGACGGACGACATCGACATCAATGCCCAGATGCTGGTCGACCTGCTGTGGGCCGGCGCCCTGACGACCGACCGGATCGAGCACATCAGCGCCGCCGCCTTCCCGGACCGCATCGAGTTCGGCATCTTCCTGCACGCGGGCGACCAGCTTCACGCGGACCGCCTGGCGCGTTCAATCAGCGACCGGGCCTGCCGGACCGCCCCGCTGCTGCGCGGTTTCCGCCCCTCCTGAGCCGCGCGACTTCCAAGCCCGTCTCACGGATCTCTCATCCGCGCTTCAGGTATCTTCATAGGTTACCTTCAGCCCGCACACATCCCGCCCGCTCTTTCCCTGAGGGTCCAGCACCGCTTTTAACGGCGGCTGAAGCGGGCACGGGGCCGCCCGGGCGGCCCGCGACTCGCCGAGGTGATCCTCTGTGCATGGGGCCATATGCGAATATCATGGTCAGGGCATGTCTGCGGGAAGATGGACGAATGCCCGCCACGATCGCCCACGCGGAACGGTTGGCGCGATGGATATCGAAGATCGGCCGGAATCGGAGCTGAACGGCGCGCAGGCGGCGGGATCGGCGCCCGAGCCCTTCGCCGCGGGCGGATTCGACGCGGCCGACCTCGACCCGGGCCGGCTCGAGCGGATCTGCCTGTTCAACCTGCTCTCCGCGTCCGCCGACACGATCTTCTTCAAGGACCTCGAGTCCCGCTTCATCCTGGTCAGCCGGAGCGAGGCGGAGCTGACCGGCGCCGAGAGCCCGGCCGCGATGCTCGGCAGGACCGATTTCGACTTCTTCGCGCCGCAGCACGCCGCGGAGGCCTTCGCCAACGAGCAGGAGATCATCCGCACCGGCAAGACCGTCGTCGACCTGCATGAATACAATTCCCGGCCCGGCGACGACCGGGTGCTCAGCTCCACCAAGCAGCCGCTGCGGGACCTCGACGGCCGGATCATCGGCACGTTCGGCATCACGCGCGACATCACCGCCCGCCGGAGCGCGGAGCGCGAGCTGCTCGCCAAGACGGAGGAGCTCGACCGGATCGGACGCGAGCTGCGTACGCTGCTGGAGGCCAGCCCCGACCCGATGGTGCGCGTGGACCGCGAGCTGAACTACACCTACCTCAACCCGGCCGCCCGGGAGCTGGTCGGCGCCGCGAGCTCCGCGCTGATCGGCCGCACGACGCGCGAGCTCGGGCATCCGGAGGACGCCGTGCGGGAGTGGGAGGCCGTGCTGCGGCGGGTCTTCGAAACCGGCGAGGGCGCGGACGTCGAGCGCAACCTGGTGCTCCAGGGCACCACGCGGTTCCTGCACTCCCGGCTCGTGCCCGAGTTCGACGAGAACGGCGAGGTGGCCAGCGTCCTGGTGTTCAGCCGCGACCTGACCGACCGCAAGCGCGTCGAGGACGCCCTGGCCGAGCAGGCGGTGCGCGATCCGCTGACCGGGCTGCCGAACCGGTTGCTGCTGGTGAACCGGATCAACCAGGCGCTGGCGGCCATGAACGGGAGCGGGGATCGGCTCGCGGTGCTGTTTCTCGACCTGGACCGGTTCAAGATCGTCAACGACAGCCTCGGCCACGCGGCCGGGGATGCGCTGCTGGTCGGGTGGCCTCGCGGCTGCGCTCCGCCACGCGGCGCGCCGATGTGGTCGCGCGCTTCGGCGGGGACGAGTTCGCGGTGCTCTCCGAGCACCTGACCCGGCGGGAGGACGCGGCCGACCTCGCCGAGCGGATCAATCGCACGCTGGCCGAGCCCTTCACGTTCGCCGGGCAGGAGATCCACGTCAGCGCGAGCATCGGAATCGCCGTGACCGACGACCCGCTCACCAATGCCGAGGTGCTGCTCCGCGACGCCGACGCCGCGATGTTCGAGAGCAAGGACCACTGCCGGGGCGGCGGCGGATATCAGTTCTTTACCACCGCCGTGCGCGAGCAGGCCGTCTCCCGCCTGGCGGTCGAGACCGAGCTCCGCCAGGCGCTCGGCCGCGGCGAGTTCCGGCTCGTATACGAGCCCGTATACGATCTGCGCCGGCGGCGTCCGGTCGGCATGGAGGCCCTGATCCGCTGGCGCCACCGGCACCGCGGCCTGCTCGCGCCCGCCGACTTCATCGAGGTCGCCGAGGACACCGGCCTGATCATCCCGATCGGCCGCTGGGTCCTGAGCGAGGCGTGCCGCACGCTGGCCAGGTGGAATCGGCTCCGCGGCTCCGAGAAGCCCGGCTTCACCATGGCGGTCAACCTCTCGGCCCGCCAGATCAGCGACCCGACCCTCGTCGGGGATGTGGCGGACGTGCTGCACCGCTTCGACGTCGAGCCGCGTCGGCTCTGCCTCGAGGTCACCGAGACGGCGGTGCACGACGCGCCCCTCTCGGCCGACGGGGTGCTCGGCGGCCTGTCCGCGCTCGGCGTGCGCATCGCCCTCGACGACTTCGGCACCGGATACTCCTCGCTGCGCCACCTGCGGCGGGTGCCGGTCGACATCCTCAAGATCGACCGGATGTTCGTCAACGGCCTCGATCAGCCCGGCGAGGACCGGGCCATCATCGGCGCCGTGATCGCGATGGCGCACTCCCTGGGCATGACCACCGTCGGCGAGGGCATCGAGACCGAAGCGCAGTACGCGCAACTGCTCGAGCTCGGCTGCGATCTCGGCCAGGGCTACCTGCTCTCCCAGCCGCTGCCGCCCGAGCAGTTCGCGGACATCTACGTGGGAGCTTGATTCCGGCCCGAGCAGCAACCCACTGATACCATGCCAGCCCTCTGAGCTGCATATCCGCTGGAAAATCGGCAAATTCGGCGAATTCCCTTGCGCGCGGCGACCTCGAGGACGAGACTGGCCGGGTGACTTTCTTAGAACATGTGTTCGAATTAGTGGGCTTCGCATGAGGGGTGACACCGGCACGGAAACCGATACGCGGACAGAGCGGCGGCCTCCGGCCGCGCTTACGGGATCGGAGCCGGAGCCGGAGCCGGCGACGTTCGGCACGGAGACGCTTCGCGCACCTCTCTCCCGATCGTGGGCGTCGCTCGCGGGGCGGCGGCCGGCCGCGCGGGGGCGCGCTCGACTGCTGGCCGGAGTCTGCCTGGCCTTCTACCTGGGGCAGGGACTCGCGGGGACGGGGGCGCTGCTTTATCTCACCGGGCCGGTCCGGCTCTCGGTCGGGGCGGTCGGCGGGTGCATGACGAGCGCGGGGCTGCTCGGGCTGCTCGCGGCCGTCCCGGCGGGGCGGGTGTGCGACCGGTTCGGGCCGAAGCCCGTGTTCGCCGCCGCGCTGGCGGCGATGGCCGTGGCCGCATTCGGCTTTCTAGCCGTGCGGACCGTGCCGGAGGCGCTCGCCGTCGCCTGCCTCTACTCGGCGGCGTGTCAAAGTGCGTATACCTCGCGCGGAGCGCTGGCCGCGTTCGTCGACGCCGACGATCCGGCTCGGCTCAACGCCTCGCTCTACCGGGCCGGGAACCTGGGCTACGCGCTGGCCACGCCGGCCATCGGCGGCGCGGCGGCGCGCGGGACCGCGGCGGCGTACGTGTTCGTGCTGCTCGGCGCGGGCGCGGCGTTCGGCACGGCCGCGGTCGGGGGCGTCTTCGTCCGCGCGCGGCGGCCGATCGCCGGTTCCGACGGAGACGACGACGCCGAGCGCCAGATTCGCGGGCGACGTGCGGCGGGTCCGTTGCGCGATACGCGCTTTCTCGCGCTCACCGGGCTTTACGGGCTCACGAGCCTGCAATTCATGATCACCGAATTCGCGCTGCCGCTGTGGGTGGTCGACCACACCCGCGCACCGCGCATCGTGGTCGGGGTCGCAGCGCTGATCTCCACCGTCCTCGTCGTGGCCGTCCAGCCGATCGCCAGCCGCCGCATCTCGAGCACCCGCTGGGCGGCGTGGGCGATGGCCGCATCCGGCATCGCGGCCGGGGCGGGCTGCCTCGCGCTGGCCGCTTCCCAGGGCCGCGGCGCCAGATCGGCCGCAGCGCTGGTGCTGATCGGCGCCGTGGCCTTGGCGGCGGCCGAGGTCGTCCAGGTCATCGGGGCGATCACGCTGTCGTACCGGCTCGCCCCGGCCTCGGCCGTCGGCGTCTACCAGGGCGTATTCACCCTCGGTCAAGGACTGGCCATGGCCGCGGGCCCGGCGCTGCTCGCCCGCACGGTGCTGCGGCCGGGATCCGGCTGGACCGGCGCCGCGGTGCTGCTGGCCGTCGCCGGGCTGCTCGTACCCGCCGTGGCGGGCAACGGTCGCGTCCACCCGGAACCCGAACCCCGACCCACTGAATCCTAAGCACGGACCTCATCCCACAGAATCCTGAGGTAAACCCATGAATCCGCATGCTCTGATCCAGCGCCGGCCCTTGCCCGCAGCGCGCCGCGCGTCCGCCGCGGAACGCCTCGGCCGGGCGGTGATCGTCGATCCTTACAGCACCGGCGCGCACCTCGCGGAGGCCTTCGGGCGCCGCGGCGTCCAGGCCGTGGCGGTGCAGGGCTCGGCCCCGCCGCTCGGGCGGAGCGAGCGCCTGCGCCCCGACCGGTACACCGCGATCATCGCCGACGGCACGGACACGGTGGACGCGGCCCTGTTCCTGAAGGAGCTGGACGTGCGCCACGTACTCGCCGGCACGGAGTCCGGCGTCCCGCTCGCCGACCGGATCGCCTACCGGCTCGGGGTTCCGGGCAACGATCCGTCCACGTCGATGACGCGGCGGGACAAGTTCGCCATGGTTCGCGCACTCGCGTGGGCCGGCCTGCCGCACGCCCGCACGATCCTGGCCGACAGCGAGGGCGGCGCCCGGAAGGCGGCCGAGGAACTGGACAGCTGGCCGCTGGTGGTCAAACCGGCCGCCAGCGCCGGAAGCGACCACGTCGTCATCGCGCACGACATCGCAGCGGTCCGCGAAGCCGCCGCGGAGATCCTGGGCACGACCGACGTGTACGGACAGGCGAACAAGGCCGTGATCGTGCAGCGGTTCCTGACCGGCACCCAATTCGCGGTCAACTCGGTCTCGCAGCACGGCGTCCACCGCATCGTCGAGGTCTGGCACGACCGGCGAACGGACCTGGGCGACGGCCGGCTGATCTACGACCGGATGGATCTGCTCCCCCCGGACGACGAACTCGTCCCGATCCTGGCCGACTACGTGCGCGCGTGCCTCGACGCCCTGGGCATCGTCCACGGCCCGGCGCATTCCGAGGTCATGCTGACCGCCCGAGGCCCGGTCCTGATCGAGACCGGCGCCAGGCTGCAGGGCGGCGACTCGGTCCCGCTGATGCGCGCGGCGACGGGGACCAGCCAGACGGACGCCGCGGTGCAGGCCGCCCTCGACTCACCCGAAGCGCACGCGCTGCGCGCCCGCACCCCGTATGCCTACGCGCCGGTCACGCAGTTCTTCCTCCAGGCGCCGGCGAACGGCCGGATCGACGCGGCCGCGATCGAGCGGCTGCTGCAGATCCCCGGCGTCGCAGGGTTCGTCCACCCCCCGGCACCCGGCACGGCCGTGCGCCGGACCGTCGACCTGCTCTCCAGCCCCGCCACCCTGTACCTGTCCGGCGACTGCGCCCAGCAGATCGACGAGGCGCACGCGGCGGTGCGGGAGCTGGAGGCCACCTGCATGTATCACACCTGATTCGCCCCCTGACCGGCGGGAAGCGTCGTGCCCGGAGCGAGACCTCCGGGCACGACGCCGTGGTGGGGATCGCGGGGGCATCCACCCGCGTCACCGATTTCGCCGGTCATTCGCCGGTCAGTTGCAGTAGCCCGGGCCGTAGTCGTCGGTGAAGGTGGCGTTGAAGCCGCCGCCCCAGTAGATGCACGCGCCCGGGGCGTAGGTGTAGACCGGCCCCGCGTAGTAGCTGTACGACCCGACGTCCTCGGAACCGTCGTCCGCGTTGCCGCCCCACGAGGCGTTCGGACCGTTGAGGTAGGTGTACATCTCGGTCGGCGTGCCTACGTCGGCGACCTTGATGTCCACGACGCAGTCGGTGCCGGCGTTATACGAGACGTAGATGATCGAGACCGGGGAACTCGCCGGCCCCACCCCGTACGAGCCCAGCGGCGTGTAGCCCGAGCCGCAGATCGCGGCCGCCTGGGACGCGGAGGCGGCTGCCGCCGGACCGGCGCCCGCGAACAGCACGCCCGCGAGGCCCGCGGTCGTGGCGGCGGCGGTGGTGATGACGCGCCTGGTTCGAGAGTTCATGTCACGTGGCCCTTTCGTCTAGCCGCAGAGGACGGGGTATTCCCAGATCTCGTCGTCCACCGTGCCGCCGGCCACCTCGATGCAGGTGTGCGGCGCGTACACGTACACCGGTCCGGCGTACGAGCTGAAGCTCCCGTCGTCGCGCGGGCCGTCGTTCCCGCCGTATCCACCGGTCCCGCTCGAGTCCAGCGCGATGTAGACCCAGGTGTCCGTCGGAGTACCGACGTACGCGGTCTTGATCAGCACCGCGCAGTCGGTCGAGCCGTTGTAGGACACGTAGATGGTCCCGCCCCCGAGCCCGTACGCGGCGTCGGGCGAGTAGCCCGAGCCGCAGATCGACGCGGCGTACGAGGCGGAACTGGCGGCCTGCGCCGGTCCCGCGCCGACGACGACCGCGGTCGCCGCCGCGAGCGTGCCGAACAGGGCCAGTGCCTTGGCGCGCTTGCCGGACCTCTTCATGGTCGATTCCCCTCCATCGTCAGCCGCAGCTATGCGGGCTGTTGTCGTATTCCTGGGCGATCTCGTGACCGCTCGGATCCCACATGTCCACTTCCTCCCAGACGCAGGAGCCGGCCCCCGGCTCGCTCACCGGACCCGCGTAGTAGCTCCAGTAACCCGGGTCGTCGGTGCTGCCGTAGTTCGTCCAGATCGTCAGGTCCATCCGCGTCGGCTGACCGACGAACACGTTCTTGTAGGCGACCTCGCAATTGGACGAACCGTCCCAGTACGTGTCCACGTACGCGACGACCGTGTTCGAGTACGCGCCTTCGCCGTAGAACGGCGTCGGCCCCCACACCAGCGTCCCCGAGCACGGCGACGACGCGCTCGCGCCCCCCGCGCCGACCACGCCGAGACCCCCTGCCGTCCCGGCGACCAGCACGGCCGAGAGCACGGCACGCGTGACCCGCCTCCTGCTCGCGTTCATCCACTCCCCCTCACCTCGACTGGGCACTGAACCACTTCCACGGTGCGGCCCGGATGTAGCAACCCGGTAGCGCGCCGGTAGCGCGGCGCCTTCGGGGCCCGGCCGGAAGGGGCGAGGCAGAACCCTTAGAATTACATGAAGAGACCACCCGGTAGGCAGCGAAACGCGCCCCCCGTCCAGACGAGGAGCAAGATGGCCCGCAAACCGCGGCCCGTGGATCCGACCGCGGGCCCCCTGCAGGAGTTCGCCCACGACCTGCGGATGCTGCGCGAGAAGGCCGGGAACCCCACCTACCGGTCCCTCGCCCAGTCGGCCGGCTTCGGCGCCACGGCGCTCGGCGAGGCGGCGGGAGGCGTCCGGTTCCCCAGCCTGGACGTGACCCTGGCCTACGTCGGCGCCTGCGGCGGCGATACCGCCGAGTGGGAGGTGCGCTGGCGGCAGGTCGACCGCCTGTTGTCAGAACCCGTAGATGTGGGGCAGGGCGCTGATGAGCGCCACGGTGAGGGCGAGACAGAGGGGGAGGACGAGGCCGCGGACGGCGGCGACGCGGAGGGCACGGTCGAGGCCGGGGCCGCGGACGGCGGCGAGGACGGGGACGGGGCCGTGGCCGAGCCTGCCGCGCCGGCCGCTCCCGCGGATCCCGCGCCGCCGCCCAGTCGCAGCCGGTCACCGAGATCGTGGCGGTCGTTGAGATCTCGGCCCTCGTGGCGCTCGTGGCCGGCGCGGGCGGCGGTCGGCGTCGTCCTCGTGCTCATAGCCGGGGTGGCGGTCCTGGTCTCGAATACGACCGGCCACGGCCCCGCACCGAAGAGCACCGCAGACGTCGACCACACCTGCCCCGCGTTCACCGAGGCAGGGGCCTTCGAAGGCGAGACCTACCTCCCGCAGACGGCCGTCCGAACCGGGCCGAGCACCTCCGCGCGGCTGGTGCGGAACCTGCCGCCCAGCTGCTGGATGCAGTTCACCGGCTACTGCCTCGGCGCGGTCGTGCTCGACCGGAACGACGTCGGGCAGCCGCTGCCCGACGAGCGCTGGTTCGAGATCGAAGGCGGCGATCTGGTGTCCTCGGCGGTCATCCACGGCAATCCTCCGGCCGGCCTGCGGCCGAACACGTGTCCCGGCTCCATCGCCGCACCGAAGTCGATCTCCCTCGGCATCGTCGCCGACCCGAACGTGCTCGGCTGGGCCATCCTCAGCGCGCACGGCAGCGGCGTGCGCATCACCGGGTACGCCGCGTACTTCGCCCCGAACGACACGCCCGGCACCGCGCCGGACTGGCATGAGATCGGCGCGCCGAGCTCGTCGACCACCGGCGACGGATTCAACGTGCCGTGGCAGTTCGGCAAGGCGGGTCAGGCACCGGGCACCGCGGCCACACTCGTCGTCGCGGCCGCGTGCCTGGCCGGAGACGCGCCGACCGACGTGACGGACGCCATCCAGGTGGTACCCGCGAATCCGGCGACGGCCAAGCCCGCTCTCCTCCCCGCAGCGACACTCGCCAAGGCAGCCACTGCCGCCTGCGCGATCCCCTAGGCCGGGTACCACTCCTCCAGCGACACGGGCGCCTAGCAACTCTGGAGCACCTGGTCGCCGGCCAGGATCCGCTCATGGAGCGCCGACAGTTCGGCGCCCGGCCGGATGGCCAGCTCGTCCGCGAGCATTCGCTGGACACTGCGATAGGCCGCCAGTGCCTCTGCCTGGCGGCCGCTGCGTACGTAGGCGACCATCAGCTGCCCCCACAACGACTCTCGCCACGGGTGCGCGGCGGTCAGTCGCAGCAGCTCGGGGATCGCCGCCTTCGACCGGCCCGCCGCGCAGTCGGCCTGCAGCTTGAGCTCGACCACGTGCAGACGCTGCTCCTCCAGTGCCGGACACAGGTCCCGCCGGAGGGCGTCCGAGGCGACGTCAGCGAGCGCCGGACCGCGCCAGAGCGCGAGCGCCCGATCGAGCAATCCCGCGGCCAACTCGGCGTCTCCGTCCCGCAGTGCCACTTCCGCCCGCCCACGGAGCCGATCGAAGTTGCGCACGTCGATCTCCTCGTCGGCGGCCTCGAACAAATAGCCGCCCGACGACGTGCGGATGCGCCCGCCGACCGCACCGATGCTCTTGCGGAGTCTCACCACGTAGTTGCGCAGGGTCACCTCAGCACTCTGCGGAGGACGTCCGTCCCACAGCGTCTCCACCAACTGCTCCACCCGCACGACCCAACCCGCGCGCAGCAACAGCGCCGCGAGCAGGGCCCGTTGCTTCCCGGAACTCACCGCGTGGACCGACGACCCGTCACTGACGAGCAACGGCCCGAGCACTCCGAACTCCATGAATCCGACTCCCCCAGTCATCCAACGGCCGCCTCTCGCCGTCCTCAGGAAGCAGTTCTAGCCCGCCGACCGTTGCACACCAACCGCCGCGGCCTGCTGTGCAATCAATTCAGTGCAATGCGCCGAGACTCCGTGGCGTAGCGCCTGACCCTTTGCGGCATAAGGGGCCGCTGCGAAGTACCGTGTAGAGGTACGGCACCGGACTTCGAACCGAGTGCCGGGGGCGCAGGGGGTGGCGGCAGTGGCTTGGGAAAGCTCAGGCGATCAGGAGGACGGCCCAGCGGGAGGAGATCCGCAGGACGCGATTCCGCCGGAGTGGATCCTCGAACTGGAGCGAGTGGCCGCTGAGGAAGCCGCCCGGCGTGCCGAGCGCAAACGCCGGATCACGATCATCTCGGCTGCCATACCGGCGACCATCGTCGTCGGGGTCCTGATCACGCTCGGCGTGCTCTCGATCCGGAAGCCGGGCCCGATCGTGCTGCCGAGCGCGGTGACCTCCTTCGCGAAGACCCTGCCCGCATCCCAACGCCCGAACGCGGCCGGCCTGACCGTAGTCGACGGCGAGTTCGCCCCGAACACCTGGCGCGTCGCCTGGGTGACCCAGGACGCCGGATTCTGCTTTGCGTTCGTCCACCAGAGCGAGCCCGCCCAAACCATGTGCGACGCCCCGCGTTCGGTCACCACCGCCCAGATGCGGATCGTCGGCGAACTCTCCGACGACGGCCTGAACCCGCCGGAACTCATCACCTGCGGATACACCACCGGCGCGGCCCCGTACGTAGAAATCAACCACGGCGCGGTCGTCGGAACGGTCACACCGATGACCGGCTCGAACCTGAGCGGCTACTGCCTTCAACTCCCCGACGACGTCGCCCCCGGCGCTCCGTTCAGCGTCACGACATTTATCGTGATCACCAACGAAAACCGGAAAGACGGGAGCGCCGGAGACGTGACAGCCACCTACCCGTAGGCTCTTCGCGCGGATCGGGTGAGGAAGCGGGTACATTTCCTGATGGATCCATCGATCGGCTCAAGGAGGGCTCGGGTGTCCGAAGAGCTGGGTCGCCCGTCGTACAAGGTCCGGCCGGCGACGCCGCCGAGTGCGCTGCCGCCGGTGACGATCGAGGACGCCGTCGGCCCGGGTCCAGGCGCGGCGGCTGACCGGCGTTCTCGCCGGGCGGCTCGCGGTCAAGGCTCGCAGCAGGCACTACGCGTCAAACCCGACGTCGCTCCTCCGGTGCAGGCGAAGGTAGCGAAGCCGGCGAAGCCGCAGAAACCGCCGAGGGAACCCAAGCAACCGAAGCCGGCGACGAAGGTGCGGCGGCAGGAGGACCCGCCTGCGGAAGCTGATCGGCAGGCGTACGCCCCGGTCAAGCCGGGACGCACTCTCGGCTACGTACTCTGGCAGGTTCTCCGGTTCACCGTGCGGGTGGTGTTCAAGCTGGTCCGGCTCATGATCAAGATCGCGCTCTCGCCGTTCCACGCTGCGGGCTGACGCTCAGTCCGGTATCAGCTTCGCCGAGTAACATTGCGCGCCGCTGCCGCGTGCGGCAGTGTGACTCCGGCGATCGCCCCGGTCACGACGTCGCGTGCCGTGTGCCATTCAGCGGCCTGGGTGATGGAGAGGCACGAGATGTCAGGCCCCTTTAAGCGTGTTGTCCGTGGCCGCGGAGCCGCCGGCGCGTGGAGGCCGGCGGCTGCCATGAGTGCTGTGGTGCTCGCCGCGACGGGTGGCGCTGTGCTCGGACTCATCCAGCCCGCCCCGACCGTGCACGGGTGCCATGGGACGTACGCCGTTTCCCTCCCCGCATCTCCTTCGACCTTCGCTCTCGACGCGACTTCCTGCACCAGCGTGGTTTCGGCGGGTTCGGCGACGACCTCGGCACCGCCGGCCTTCCCGACCGCTCCCCCGCTGACCGCGGACGGCCACCTCTTCGAGTCCTCCCAGCGGTTTGCGCAGTTCCAGACGGGCGGGTACGCGATGTCCAACGACGAATGGGGCACCGGCTACAACACCCAGACGCTGTGGGTGAACTCCTCGCAGAACTGGGGGATCCACGCCACTCAGCCCGACACCCCCGACGTGAAGTCGTACGCGAACATCGGCGTGAACCTCCACACCTCGCTCGACTCGCTCACGTCCGTCACCAGCAGCTTCAACGAGACCAACCCCGTCGGCGGCAGCTGGGAATCAGCGTACGACCTCTGGCTCGACGGCACCGGCATCGAGGTCATGGCCTGGACGTACGAGAGCGGCGGCGTTCAGCCGCTGGGCCAACCCGTCGGCACCGTCACGCTCGGCGGCAGCACCTGGACCCTGTTCGTCGGGAACAACGGGCACAACCCGACCTATTCGTTCGTCCGCGAGGGCAACGAGAATTCGGGCACCGTCGACCTTCTCAGCCTGCTGAAGTACCTGGAGAAGGCCGGCTACTTCTCGAACCCGGTGCTCTCGAGCATCCAGTACGGGTGGGAGATCACCGGGACGGGCGACGTCGAGAAGGACTTCACGATGAACGAGTACTCAGCCGCCATTGGTACTTCCTGAGCAAGAGGCCGTCCACGTCGAGGCCCCGGAGCCGAGGACGTGAAGACGGGCCGAGGACGAAAAGAACGGGCCGCGCACGGTGGTTCGTGCGCGGCCCGCTGTCGGTTACTGCGTCGTCAGTCCCCGAGGTCGGTCAGGAACTTGTTGGTGTACTCCAGCGCGGTTGTGCTGGAGACGGAGTTGCAGGTCGGGGACGCGTACGTGTCCGAGCAGGGGGTGTCGCGGTCCAGTGACCAGAAGTGCAGGCCGGCCAGGCCGTTGCTGACGGCGTACGACGAGAGCGTGTCCACGTCGGCCGCTGTGAAGACCTCGCTGGTGGCGTCGTTCATGCCGATCATCGGCGTGACGGCGATCTTGCTTGCCGGGATGCCGTAGGTGTGCTCGAGGTTCGTCACCGCCTGCTCCGCCGACAGCGCCATCTCGCAGCTGCCGTTGGACACGACGCACACGCTGCTGGACGCGTTGCCGTAGTCCATGGTCATCAGGTTGATGACGTAGTTGCTCAGGCCGGAGCCGAGCACCGCCTGGACGACCTCGTTGCCGAGCGAGTTCACGCCGCCGTAGCTGCCGTCGGACGCGCCCAGCGTGGCGAGCGTGAAGGAGAACTGCAGCTTCGGGTACTCGGCCTGCGCGCCCGCGGCGGCGGCGACCAGGTTCTGGATGTCGGACGCGCTCTGGCCGCCTTCGATGTCGAAGTCGACGCCGACGAGGTTGGGGCTGGCGTACCGGGCGATGAAGGACTCCATGCCGGACGTCGAGGCGCAGGTGAAGGTGCCTGCCGCGCCGCCGGTCGAGATGACGTAGTTCAGATTCGCGGCCTGGAGCTGGGGCACGTTCTCCGCGGCCCAGGTGGCACCCGAGGCGCCGCCCCAGGTCTCGCTGCCGCAGGTGCCGGTGGCGAACGCGACCGTGAGCGCGGGCAGCTTCGGAATGTACTGCGACACCAGGCTGCCGGAGCCGACCACCGGGATGGCGGACCCTTCGACGGCCGACTGCATCTGGTAGGTGTTCCAGTTCATGTTGATGGTGACGTCCTTGTACGGGCTGAAGAGCAGGCCGCTCGTCGAACCCGTTCCGGTGCCGCCGGAGCCCGTCCCGGTTCCGCTGCCGCCGGTCGACGTGCCGCCGGTCGAGGTGCCGCCGGTACACGCGCCGTTGGACGTCCACGGCTGTCCGGAGCCGCTGCCGCCGTTGTTGGTCGCCGGGTCGTTGCCCTGGGTCCACCAGTTGGCGGTGTAGTTGATCCCGTTCTCGCTGGCCTGGTTCCCGGCCGTGTAGACGGCGGTGGAGCTCCACGCCGCGGCGCACGTGGTGGCCGCCTGCGCGGCGGGCGCCGAGGCCGCCACCGCGAGTATCGATCCGCCGGCGAGCAGACCGGCCGCCGAACTGGTCATCAGTGCCGTCTTGAGCATCCGCTTTCCGAAGCGCATGAACCCTCCAAAGGGGGAGAGGGGCAGTGGGATGTGCGCACCTCGCCGCGCCAGTGGGTCGGCGCGGTGACCTTTTTGTACGCGCGACGGAACCGATTGGTCAAGACCAATTCGAAGATTGGTGCAGACCAATTTTTCGGGACGGGCACAGCGCGCGGCCGCGGCGGCCCGGCGGAAACGTTTTCCGAGGGCCGGATGGCCACGTCGCCGCCCCTCGACTCCCCCGGGCGGCGCCCATCAACTCTCCTGAGCCGCCGGCGCGCCCGGCACGGGTTCAGCCGAACAGCACGTCGCGGATCTCCAGCCGGGAGACGCCGTCGTCGTCGGTCGCGGGCAGGGTCTGGAACAGCGGGTCGAGGGCGTCGAGTCCGGCGTCGGCCGCCTCACGGATGAGGATCCGCACGGCGGCCGGCAGGTCGACGTCCGCGGCCCGCAGCCGTGAACCGTCGCCGTCGCCCGCGCCCGGCCGGCCTGCCTCGTCACCGGTGAGACGCGCGGCCGTGACCGGGTTGGGCGCGTATTCGCGGACGAAGTCCTCGAAGCGCTGCTGGCGGCCGTAATCCGTGCCACGCGGCTCGGTGCGCTCATACCGGGCACGCAGTATCGGGTCGGTCGTCAGCTCGTGCTCGGCCCACGCGACGAGCGTGCGCTCCTCATCGCCGCCGCAGGTGCGCGCGAGTTCGGCGGCTCGGGCGATGATCTCCTCGCGCGAGGCGTCCACGGACACGCCGAGCACGTGGAACGGATTCAGCCATGCGGTCACCGGTACGCTCCTCCCGGTCCCGGGCTCACGTACTTCATAAGCTCCCTGACCTGTTCGAGGTTCTCGCCGATCCCCGTCTCGGTCGGATCGAGGCGGCCCGCCTCCAGCAGCAGCCGCTCCGCGTCGAGCAGCTCCGGCACGAAGTTGGCGCGCTGCGCCGGGGTGAGCTCGATGCGCCTGCGGTGGAAGCTTATGACGGTGTCGTACACCCGGCTCATCTTCGCGACGCCCCGATTGTTGAGCTCGGTCGAGAGCATGCGCCAACCGTCCGGGACGAGTCCCATGATCACTTCGGCGTCGGGCAGCGAGCCGCGGTCCAGGTGCTTCCTGGCGACTTCGAGGCATGCCATGTAGGCGTCCCAGAGCAGGTCGGGCACGCGTTCGGCGACCGGGTCCCAGATCTGCGCGTGCTCCAGCATGCGGATGCTGTCATCCGGAGCGGCATCGAGGTTGAACACCCCGCGCTCGATGTAGTGCTCTGCGAGCGCCCTGACCTCGGGCACGTGGCTGTCCCCCGGTGTGTACATCGGCGCGAGGATGTCGACGAACCGCGTCGCGGACCGGATGACGTGCTCCCCCACCCGCTTGTCCTGCGTGCCGTGGGTGGTCCGCAGCCAACCGGTGTGCCATTCCAGCGCGACGCGGAGGACGTCGTTGAGACGCAACCCGAGCTGGGCGACGATTTCGACCTCTTCGATCGCCGCGCCGTAGTCGGCGACGACCGCGCGGGCGCGCCGCTTGGACGGTGCACGTTCGCTGAGACGGAGTCGGCCGGCGGCGATGCGCTCGGCCCCCCACTCCACCAGCAACGCCTCGGCACGCTCACTGATCGGGACGAAACCCGCGTCGGTCCCGATGTGTGCGGCGACTTCCGTGAAGGCGCTCGCGGCAAGGCGCCTGGTCGCCGCGGTCCCCTGCCGCACGTTGTCGAGGCAGTACATGTGCGCACGTACCGCGTGAAGATCCTTCTGTGCCAGCGACTCGGTCAGCCGCGCCTTCTGGCTCACGAGGAGTTCGTCGACCAGGTGGGTGCGAAGCAGGGCGTCGGCTTCCGCCGCGTGCGGCCGGTCCTCGAACAGACCTGACAGCTTCGGTTCCGCGAGCAGCAGCATCCACAGTGCCGTCGCGGATATTCCGGCCTGCACGGCCGACGCCGCCTTCGGGGCTTGGGCGAGTGCGTTCTCACGGCTCAGCACCGCGGCGGTGTGCCAGAGCTCGATGCCGCCGTCGCCGCCTCCGGCCCGGCCGGCGACGGCGAGCTTCCACTGGCCGGTGATCTGCTCACCCGGGCCCGCGTCGATCGCCGCCCGCAGATCGGGATTCGATGCGATCAGCGTGTCAAAGCTGGAATACCTGCCGGGCCGCTGCCGGCCGAGGATGGGCGATCCCGGAAACAGGGTACTGAGCAGCTTCTGGACGCGCTCGTCGGCTTCCAGTTGCCGGAGTATGCGCTCGGCGGGCTCCGGTATGTACGGAGCGGCCGTTCGCAGGTACTCGAGCAACCGGTCCCGCCGACCGCCGAGGTGGGCGAGGACCGCGCGGTGGTTGAGGAACCGGCCGTACTCCGTGCGCAGCAGCGGGAGCCGGATGAAGTCGGCGTCCGCGTCGTCCAGTGCGCGCAGCCACAGCTTGTCCGCGGCCTCGAACTCCCCGACGACGGTGGCGAAACGCGCCACGGGGTGGTTGTCCAGCCCGCCCGGTTCGCCGGCGTTCTCGGCGGCACGCAGGATCGTCGGCGCCAGCGCGGCGGCGAAGCCGGTCCGCTTATCGCCGCTCTGCCTGGCGACGTGTATCGACAGCACCGCGAGCGCGCGCTCGAGGTCGACGAGGTCGTTCACGTCGGCCGTGCGCAGCGCACGCAGCAGCACGTGCGCGGCGGCTTCCTCATCCGCGCCGGCACCCATCGTCGCGGCCAGCGCGAGCGCGGACTCGGCGCGGGCGGGCAGGTCGAGCGGAAGCGGGCTCGGCAGACGGCCGTGGCCCAACGCATCGCCGAGCAGGGCGGCAAGGGCCGCGTACTCCGGTCGGGCGTCGGCTCGTTGATGAGAACTCTGATCCGTGGCGGATCGCAGAAGTCGGACTGCCTCGGCCCGATCCGCATCCGGATCGCCGGCGGTGCCGTAGTCCCCGCCGAGAACCGCGTGCGTAGCGGCCAGCGCGATCAGCGGGTCGCTGGATGCCTCGAAGGTCTCGTCGCCCACGCGCAGATCGGCGCACGCGGCGGCACGTCGTGCGGCGGTTCGGATCTCGGGCGACGGAACGCGTTCGGCGAGGCCCGCGAGCAGTCTCGCCACCTGCTCGCATATCGCAGTGTCCGTAGTCAGCAGGGCGACGCGGACGAGGGCGTCAGCCAGCGCCACGTACTCCGGCGGGCATTCCCTTAGCACCGAGCGCGGCTGAACCGCCCAGCGGGAGATCGACTGGAGCAGCGGCGAATCCGTCGCCTCGGGAGTGAGCACCAGTTCGCCGAAGCCGAGTTGCCGCGCCGTCCACGGCTGTGCTGCGAACTCCTGCCAGGGCAGGGCGCCGTCCCCATCAGGGGTCGTAGTCGCGAGCAGACCGGCCGCGCGGGCGAGCGACGTGGTCTCGAAGCGGTAGGGCGCACGCCGTGACGCGCGGGCCAGGGCTTTGACCGCCTGCTCCGCACGGGACTTCGCGCGCCCGGCCCGCTCGCGCGACCACGCACCGGCCGCGTCTCGGAGGGCCAGCAGCCCGAGCGCGTATTCGGCGTGGGCGGAGCCGCGTTGAGCCAGATCCTCGAAGCGTTCGACCGCCTGCGCAAGTGCACCGGTCCGAGCATCGGTCCAGGCGAGAGCCAGCGCGGCCTTTGGCCCGGGCACGCCGTTCAACAACTCGCGGGCGTCGGCCGGCCGGCCGTCGTCGAGCGCGTCCACCGCGAGGATCAGTGCGGCGCGCTTCCTGCCGAGTGCGAGCGAGCGACGCAGCGCCCGCCTGGCACGATCGGGATCGACGGAGCGAACGGCGAGGCCCATCCACAGCAGGCGTTCGGCGGCCGGCAGGCGGGAGAAGAGCGGCTGGCGGATCAGTGAGCCGAGCGCGGGATCGTCGTCCCGGGCGACCGCCACACCGAGTGCCGTGCGCAGTGCCTCGAACAGGTCGGGGCGGGTCACGTCACCCGGCCTCAGCGTCGTCAGATCCACCGGCGACGCGGCCGCGCCCTGCGCGGCCAGCGCCTCGCGCGCCACCGCCACGGCTTGGAGCGAGGCGGGCACGAACGGAGCGTGTGCGAGTTTGGCCTGACCCGGTTCGGCATCCTGCAGCACGCAGCCGATTGCCCAGCTCCCGGGCTGACCCGCGGCGGCGGCGAATGCCTTCCGGATCGATTCAGCATCCTGACAGAGAAGGTTGGCCCAGGCCAGGTGGTAGACCACGTCGGCATCCGCCAGACCGCGGGCCGGCAGGGGCGCGAGGAAACGACGCGCCTGATCCGCCTTGCCGTCCAGCAGATGCGAACGGCCGATCGCGTACTCCAGCCAGGGGCCGGCGTCGCGTCCGGGTGCGATCTCGGTCAGCTGTGCCGCGCTCCACGGGGGCGAATCGACCGACACCTCGATCTCGGTGAGGCTCTGCGGCGCGTCGAGCCAGGCCAGCTGCCGACAGAGCGTGAGAAGCTCTGCGCAGCGCTGGTTCACGGACGTGGCCACCGATGCCGCGGAGACAGCGGCGGAGAATTCGCGTGCGTGCATGTGAGCGGCGACGACCCCGCGCAGCGCCTCCGCGTGCGACGCCTTCTGCTGGCGCACAGTCTGGAAGAAGTCCAGAGCCAGATGCGGCCGGTGCTTCAGCAGCAGCTCGCCGATCGCGACCGCGAAGACCGCGTCCGTGCGCGGCACCCGGTCGCCGAGCTTCATCGCGAGCGAATACGCTCGGCTCAGCCGCGCATCCCGGTCGCTGAAGCCGACCTGAAGTATGCGGTCGATCAGCTTCATGACTTCCGGCACCGGCCGCGACTGCGCCGCCACGTCGGCGTACACGGCGAGCTGCTCCTCGCCGACCGCCTCGAACCCGGCCAGGGCCGCCGCCGCTTGCCTGCGCTCGGCATCGGAGGGCAGGGAGGACCAGTACAGGCCGGTGAGCAGCTGGTAAGCGCGCCGCCGGCCATCGGCGCTGTGCCGGGCGAGCGACGCCTCGATCAGCGGCGACCACGCCTCCGTCAGACTGGTCCGCGCCGCGATCGCGGACTGCCGGCCGACGGCGCTCAGCCGCTCGAAGTCGTGATCGGTCAGCAGATCGGCGAAACGCGCGGCGAGCACGGAGTCCTGGAACGGAAGCCACAGGTGGGCCGCTCTGCCGGGCTGACGTTCGAAGCGCCGATAGACCGCGCGCAGGCGCTTGAGCGCCCGCGCCGAATCGGTCTGCGCGAGCGCCGCCGCCCACCGGTTCTCCAGCCGCCCCAAACGGCTGAAGTTGCGGCCGAAGGATCGCTCAGGCTGCATCGTCACCAATCCGTCCGCGCTTCCCTCCACTGAGCGCACACTACATCCACCGGCTGCCAAAGACGTCCAGCGGGTGCGGAGTGTTTCAGAACAAGGTCAAACGAGGTCATGGGCGTCCCCGGACGCCCTCTGGCGCTCCGCTGGGCCGGCGGGCTTGACCTGGAGTGCGCTCCAGGCGGCAGGGTTGTTCGGCATGGAGAGATTTCTGGGACGGGATTCGGCCATCGAGGTCAGCGCGCTCGGGCTCGGCTGCTGGGCGGTCGGCGGACCGTTCGCCGGCGGAGGATCCGAATTCGGCTGGGGAGCGATCGACGACGCCGAGTCCGTGCGCGCGATCCACCGGGGGATCGCGGACGGAGTGACGTTCTTCGACACGTCGAGCAACTACGGGGCGGGACACAGCGAGGTCGTCCTCGGCACCGCAGTGCGCGACCGCCGCGACAGCGTCGTGATCGCGAGCAAGTGGGGCTACACGTTCGACGAGGAGAAGCGGGAAGCCCTCGGTGAGGACG
Organism: Actinospica acidithermotolerans; assembly: GCF_018139625.1. GTDB lineage: Bacteria > Actinomycetota > Actinomycetes > Streptomycetales > Catenulisporaceae > Actinospica > Actinospica acidithermotolerans. The sequence continues at coordinate 84,547 of NZ_JAGSOH010000008.1, forward strand.
GCAGCGTCGGCTACATCCGCGAATGCCTCGAAGGCTCGCTGCGCCGGCTGGGCACGGACTACATCGACGTCTACCAGCTGCACATCGGCGACCTCCCGATCGAGCAGGCCCTCGACATGATCCCGACGCTCGAGGACCTGGTCGCGGAGGGCAAGCTGCGCGCGTACGGCTGGAGCACCGACGACCCGGCGCGTGCCGAGGCGTTCGCCGAGGCGGGTGCGCACGCGGCGACAGCGCAGTTCGACATGTCAGTACTGCGCGACGCCGCCGGAATGATCGAGACCTGTGAAAGTCTCGGCCTCGGCGGGATCGTCCGCGGCCCGCTGGCGATGGGCCTGCTCTCCGGCAAGTACCACGACGGCCGCAGCGTCGGCGAGCGCGACGTGCGCAGCCAGGGCCACGCCTGGATGACCTACTTCGGAAAGGACGGGCGCGGCGCCCCGGAGTGGCTGGCCGCGGTCGACGAGGTGCGCGAGATCCTGGCGAGCAATGGACGAACGCTGCTTCAGGGGGCGCTGGCCTGGCTCTGGGCGCGCTCGGAGGTCCTCGTCCCGATCCCCGGATTCCGGAACGAAGCCCAGGTCGCGGAGATCGTCGGCGCCCTCGCCCACGGCCCGCTCGGCGCCGCGGAGTTCGCCGAGGTGGAGAAGGTGCTCCGGCCGGCTCAGGGGTGACGGTGCGGCGGTGCGGCGTCCGCGGTTCCGGCCGCGGACGCCACATACGCCGCATCTGCCGCATCTGCCGCTTCTACCGCATCTGCCGCGGAGGCTGCACCCAAAGCATCTGCCGCGTCCGTTACGTCCGTTCCATCCGCCGCGCCCGCCGCATCCGCCCAAGCCCGCTGCGCTGCCGCCGCGCCGCGGTAGTAGGTGATCTTCTCCCGGACCTTGGCGCGCTGCTGCTCGAGCTGCGCCAGCTGGCGGGCGACGGCGCGGTCGTGCTCCTCCAGCAGCGCCAGCCGGTCCGCGATCGTGTGGTCACCGGCTCTGACCTGGTCGGTGAACTCCTTCATCCGGGCGATCGGCATCCCGGTGCCGCGCAGGCAGCGCAGGACGTCGAGCCACTCCACGTCGTCCTGCGTGTACCGCCGCTGCCCGCCGACGGCCCGCCGCACCGGCTCGATCAGGCCGATGCGCTCGTAGTACCGCAACGTGTCGAGGCTGAATCCGGTCAGCTCGACGATCTGCCCGGGTGAGTACGTCGAAGGGCTCATGCCCCGAGCATGCCATCCGGGGCGGCCTCGGGTCACCGATGATTCCGGCGGCCGCGCGCGGTGGTTGGATCCTCGGCCCGGTGGCATCCTGGAAGGTGCTCGCAAAGCACGTGAAAGGGATGATTTCCATGGCTGAGCACCCGCACGCCGCACTGGTCCGCAAGGGCTACGAGGCCTTCTCCCGCGGAGACATGGAGGCGCTCTCCGGGCTCATGACCGGAGACGTCACGCAGCACGTTCCCGGCACCTCCAGCATGTCGGGCGACTTCAAGGGCCTGGACGCGGTCCTGTCCTACTACGGGCAGCTCGCCGCCGAGACCAACGGCACCTTCCGCATCGAGCTCAAGCACCTGTTCGCGGACGGACGCGGCCACGTCATGTCGGTGCACCACGTCACCGCCGAGCGCGGCGGCAAGAAGCTGGACACGATGGGCGGGATCGTCTTCCGCATCGTCGGCGAGAAGGTCAGCGACCTGGACCAGTGCGAGGAGGACCTGGACGTCGCCGACGAGTTCTGGGCGTAGGCCGGCGGCTCGACCGCCGCCGTTCGGAGTTCTTACGAGCTCGTGACGGATGGCTGGTCGGCGGCCTGGGGGGCGTGGTGGCGGTTTAGGTTCGACCTCGGCAGTCCACTGAGGTCGCGAGGAGCTTCCATCATGAAGGTGCTGGTCACCGGCGCAGCCGGGTTCATCGGATCGCATGCGGTCGAGGCGTTCGCGGCCGCGGGCCACGAGGTGGTCGGGTTCGATGTGCTGCTGCCGGCGGTGCATCCGGATCCGGAGGCGGCCCGGGCGCGGATCCCGGACGGCGTCGAGCTGGTTCGCGCGGATGTGCGGGACGCGGCGGCCGTGCGGCGGGCGTTGGCGGGGGTCGATGTCGTCTGCCATCAGGCGGCCATGGTCGGGCTCGGGCTCGATCTGAACGACGCGCCGGACTACGCGGGGTGCAACGACCTGGGCACGGCGGTTCTGCTCGCGGCGATGGCCGCCGAGGGCGTCGGGCGGCTGGTGCTCGCCTCGTCCATGGTCGTCTACGGCGAGGGGCGCTACGAGTGCCCGGCGCACGGCGCGGTCGCGCCCGGGCCGCGGGTCACGGCCGATCTCGAGGCGGGGCTGTTCGAGCCGCCGTGTCCGCGATGCGGGCTGGCGCTGGCGGCCGGGCTGGTCGGGGAGGATGCGCGACTGGATCCGCGCAACGTGTACGCGGCGACGAAGGCGGCGCAGGAGTACCTGGCGACGTCGTGGGCGCGCGCGGCCGGTGGGACGGTGGCGATGCTGCGGTACCACAACGTCTTCGGGCCGCGGATGCCCCGCGACACGCCCTACGCCGGTGTCGCGGCGATCTTCCGCTCGGCGCTGGCGGCCGGCCGCGCGCCCCGGGTGTTCGAGGACGGCGGCCAGCGGCGTGACTTCGTGCACGTGCGCGACGTGGCGAGCGCGAACCTCGCCGCCGCGCTGTGGACCGGCAGCCCGGCGGCGGTCGCCGGCTCCGGCCGCGCGTTCAACGTCGGGAGCGGCACGGTGCGCACGGTCGGCGAGCTGGCTCGCGGGCTCGCGGCGGCGCTCGACGGGCCGGAGCCGGTGGTGACCGGCGAGTTCCGGCTCGGCGACGTGCGGCACGTGACGGCGGACAGCGCCCGGCTGCGCACGGAACTCGGATGGCGGCCGCGGGTCGAGTTCGCGCAAGGGCTGGCAGAGTTCGCCGCCGACGACGACAAGCCGGGGGCGGGCGCGGCCGCGAACGCAACCCCCACCGCGAACGCGAACGCCACCGCGGCCGCAACCGCGACGGCGAACGAAGCAGCAACTACACCCGCACCCGCACCCGCAGCAGCCTGAGGCCGTCGGCCGACGAATGCGGCGCGGCCGCCCCCGCCGATCCCGGTGCCGCTACACCGCCGGGATCGGCAGGCGCACTTCGAAGCGGCAGCCGCGGCCGACGTTGTGCACGTCCACCTCTCCCGCGTGCGCCTCGACGATGCCGCGGACGATCGCGAGTCCGAGGCCCGCGCCGGCCTGCGGCTCCGGGGTGCGCGCCTTCGTGCCGCGCCAGGCGACGTCGAAGACGCGGTCCAGGTCGTCGACCGGGATGCCGCCGCACGCGTCGGTGATCGCGAGGAACGCGTAGCCGTCGTGGTCCGCGGCCTCGACGCGCACGGCGCCGTCGCTCGGGGTGTGGCGGATCGCGTTGGCCACCAGGTTCGTCAGGGCCCGGGAGACCTCGCCGACGTCCACGCACACGCTGCGGCCGGTGCGCACGTCGGCGGACAGGCGCACGCCGCGGGCGCGGGCCAGTGCGTCGGCGCTGACCACGGCTTCGTCGACGAGTTCGGACAGCGGGATGTGCTCGAGGCTCAGGCGCAGGGCGCCGGCGTGGATGCGGGAGAGCTCGAACAGGTCGTCGACCATGCCGGTCAGCCGGTCCACGGACTGCCGGATCCGGGTGTGGTAGGTCGCCGGGTCCTCGGCCACTTCGTCTTCGAGCGCCTCGGCCATCGCGCGCAGGCCGGCCAGCGGCGTGCGCAGGTCGTGGGACACCCAGGCGACCAGTTCACGGCGCGAGCGCTCCATGGCGCGTTCGCGCTCGCGCGATTCGGCGAGGCGTTGCGCGGTCTGGGTGAGTTCGCGGCGTAGCGCGTCGAGTTCGCCGGTCGAGAGCGCGCCGGTGGACAGCACGCCGCGGGCGTGCCGGGGAGACGCGTTGTCCGGCGACGCCTCGGCGCCCGGTTCGTCCGTCCCGAGGTGGAGCAGCGCGGTGCGCAGGGCCCGGCTGTCCTGGCCGACAGTGTGGGCGAGGAGTACCGCCATCGTCAGCGCGACCACACCCGATGCGGCGCAGACGATGAGCATGACCCCGAAGTCGTGCTGGTCCAGGAACATCTCCTGCGCGGCCGCCAGGACACCCGCGGCCATCGCGCACACCACGGTCATGGCGAAGGCGAACAGCTTCAGCCAGAGGGGCCGGCCGCGCAGCAGCCTGAGTGTCAGCAGCCCGATACAGCCGACGGCGACGGCGCAACCGCCGCCGATCAGGATGATTTGGATCGTATCGCTCACGCGTGGTCTCCAGGCTGCGATGGGTTGTCACGGGCCTCGGCTTCGGCGGCGTGCTCGGGATCGTCGAGGCGGTAGCCGACGCCCCAGACGGTGACGAGGTAGCGCGGGAGCGCCGGATCGGCCTCGATCTTCTCGCGCAGGCGCCGCACGTGGACGGTGACGGTGGACTGGTCTCCGTACTCCCAGCCCCACACCTGGTGCATCAGGTCCGCCCGAGTGTAGACCTGACGCGGGTGGGCGAGGAGGAACGCGAGCAGGTCGAACTCGCGGACGGTGAGGTTGAGCAGGCGTCCGCCGCAGCGCGCCTCGTGCCGGGCGAGGTCGACTTCGAGCGGGCCGTGCCTGAGCAGGTCTGCCGTCTCGGCGGGCTGCAGCGGCGGACGGTCGGTGCGGCGCAGCACGGATCGCACCCGCAGCGCGAGTTCGCGCGGGCTGAACGGCTTGGTCACGTAGTCGTCCGCGCCGAGCTCGAGGCCGAGGATCCGGTCCTGCTCGCTCGCCCGGGCCGTCAGCATGATCACGCAGACCGGGCCGAGCTGGCGGATGCGGCGGAAGACCTCGAAGCCGTCGTAGCCGGGCAGCATCAGGTCGAGGACGACGAGGTCGGGCAGGCGGGTGCGGGCGGCGGCGACCGCGGCGGGCCCGTCGTTCACCAGCCGCACCTCGTGCCCGGTCCGGTGCAGGTAGGCCGCGACGACCTCGGCGACGGTCGGATCGTCGTCGACGACCAGGACGTCCGCGGCCGTCTCGCGTGCTGCGGGGATCACGTGTCCTGAGCCTCCTCTTGCTCGACTGCTTCTTCCGGGACTGCTGCTTCCGGGACTGCTTCTTCCCGGACTGCTGCCTGCTTGACTGCTGCTTGCTCGGCTGCTGCTTGCTCGGCTGCTTCGTCCTGGACTACCTCGTCAACTTCAATTTCGCCGCCCGCTGCTTCTTCCTCGCCTGCTCCTTGATGATCTTTCCGTTCGCCGCCCGCTTCCTCTTCTCCATCCTCAACCACAACGGGCCTGAGACTGCGCCAGAACCTGACGACGCCGGCGTACGCCGCGACGAGCGCCACCAGCACGGCCAGGAGCACGCCGAGGTTCCTGGCGTAGTCCAGCGGCAGCACCGTCGTGTTTCGGTTCAGTCCCTGCCTGAGTAGAGCCGGAATGCTGATCAGGGTCAACGATCCGCCGATCAGCAGCACGGCCGCAAGCCTTCCGCGCCATCGGGCGTCGGTGAACCGGTAGGCGATCGCACCCAGGGCGAAGACGACGGGCGCCAGCAGGAAGTCATGCCAGATCACGCCGCCGATCAGCCACTCGCCGACCGCCGTCTCATCGCGGATCCCGCTCTCCTCGAACAGGCCGTACACGCCGTAGCCGAGCGTCGCGACGCCGAGCGCGCCGAGCCCGATGCGCAACCTCTTCGCCGTCGTCATGCCGGGATCAACTCCAGCCGGGTGACCCACTTGGTCTGCAGCACGCCTGGTCGGGCGGGTGCGATGATGCGGGCCGGGTAGCCGTGGTCGATGCTCAGGACCTCGCCGTTCAGGCGGAGCGCGAGCAGGGTCGCCGGGTCGCTCGCGTACTCGCGCTGCATCACGCTCGACCCGTAGCCGCCCTTTTCGAGCGAGATCACGCGGACCCACGAGCCTTCCGGGAAGCCGGCCCGCGCGAGCAGGTCGCGCAGCCGGACCCCTTCCCAGTCGGCGTCGACGGACCAGCCCTCGACGCAGGCGATCGGCAGCCGCTCGCGGTACTGCGGCAGCGCGTTGAGCTCGGCGAGGGTGAGCCGGTAGGGGCGCGGCCCGTCCACCTCGAGCGCCCAGCCGGGGTCGACCGCCCGTTGCAGGACTCCGGCCTGCGACGCGGTGCGGTTGATCGGCACGCCCTGGGGGCCGTCGTGCGGGCTCCGTACGCCGAGGAGGTCGAGGAAGCGGAGGGATGTGACCGACTGGCCGATCGTCGTGGCGGTGACGGCGAGCACGGCGAGGGCCGTCGAGCCGATCAGCACCCGGCGGCTGACGCCGCCGGGCTGGGCGGTCGCGGCCGCCGGTTCGAGGTCCGCGCCGGCGGCGACGGCCGCGTCCGGCCCGGCCGTGGCCTGCCCGCCTTCGCCGCCGTCCACCGCGCCCGGCGCCGGCCGGTTCCGCAGCCCGCGGGCGATCGCCGGGGCCTTGACCGCGAGGTGCAGCAGCAGGGCGCCGACCGTGATCCAGGCGACCCAGTGGTGCGCCGGGACGAACGGGAAGTGCCACGGGTACCACTGGGCGATGTTCTGGATGCCGGTGACCAGCTCGAAGATCGCGCCCGCGACCAGGACGAGGATCGAGAGCCGTTCCAGCGCGTGCAGGATCGAGGTGACCGGCGGCCAGGCGAACAGCCGCGGGTAGACCGTCCACAGCTTCGCCAGCAGCAGCGGGACGCAGGCGAGGCCGGTGGCGACGTGCAGGCCCTGGGTGAACCGGTAGAACCACACGGGGTGGGTCGGCAGCGGCAGCCAGGTCGGCGGACGCTGCTGCTGCAGCTCGTGGCTGATCAGGCCGGTGACGAAGCAGATCACGAACGCGATGCCGAGGGCCGTGCCGATGAGGGACGCGGTGCGCTCGTCGTGCAGGTCGGGCCGGAACGCGCCCGCGCGCAGCGGGCCGCGCCGCAGCCACTTCGGCGGAGTCGGGAAAGCCATGTTCCCATCGAAGCCTGTTTGCGGCCCGCGGTGGCGTCGCGACGTCTTACGAACCTCTTACGGCCTCCACCAGGTCTTACGAACCGCTTACGGGCGCGATCCGGACGGTCCGGATTCCGGGGACGGCTGTAAGGGTGGTTCGCATGCTGCGATGGTCCAGACTCGTGCTCACGGCTCTCGTCGTGACGGCGCTCACCTACACCGTCTTCCGCGTCATCCATCCCGGACCGGGTTCGGGCTGGATCCGGCAGGGGTTCGTCATCGCGTCGTGGGTGCTGTTCCTGACCGCGGCCTGGCTCGTGCGCAAGACCCCGAAGCGCGCCGCGGCGCTGCTGATCCTCCTCGGCGGGCTGGCCATCCAGATCGTGGCGGTCACCGGGCCGCCGATCAGCAGCGACGACCTCTACCGCTACGTGTGGGACGGCCGGGTCCAGGCCGCGGGCATCGATCCCTACTCGTACGTGCCGGCGGCCCCGCAACTGGACTTCCTGCGCGATCCCCAGCTCTGGCCCGCCCAGGTCACCCAGTGGTGCGTGCACGCGGGCATCCCGAACCCGGACTCGGCGGGCAGCCTCACCCCGGGCTGCACGCTGATCAACCGGCCGACCGTGCACACGATCTACCCGCCGGTCGCGGAGGCGTACTTCTCCGCGGTGCACCTGCTGTGGCCGACCGGCGGCTACAAGTCGATCCAGTGCGCCGCGGTGATCGTCTCGTTCTTCACGGCGCTCGCGCTGATGTGGGTGCTTCGCCGCGCGCGGCTCGATCCGCGCTCGGCGGCGCTCTGGGCCTGGTGCCCGGCCGTCGCCACCGAGGCGGCGAACAACGGGCACATCGACGTGCTCAGCGCGCTGCTGGCCATCTGCGGACTCGGCGTGCTGGCCCGCGCCCGGACCACGCGCGCAGCAGCCGGCGGCGGCGTGCTGCTGGGCTTGGCGGCGGCGACGAAGTTCATCCCGGTGCTGGCAGGTCCAGGCACGTTGCGGCGCAGACCGTTCGTGGTGATCTCCGCGGCGAGCGCGGCGTTCGTGGCCGTGTACGTGCCGCACCTGATCGCCGTCGGCGGCAAGGTCATCGGATTCCTGCCTGGCTATCTCCAGGAGGAGGGGTACGACAGCGGGCACCGATCCGTGCTGATCGACCTCGTCGTCCCGGACCGCTTCTCCACCGCAGCCGCCGCCCTGGTCATCGCCGTCACCGCGTACTTCGCGTACCGCCACGCCGACCCCGACCGGCCGTGGCGCGCGGCGACCATCGTGACCGGCACGGCGCTGCTCGCGACGACGCCGGAGTTCCCCTGGTACTCGCTGCTGCTCGTCGCGCTTGTCGCGTTGGACGGCCGCGTCGAGTGGCTGGCGGTGGCCGCCGCGATCTCGACGTCCACCATCTGGCACGACATCACCGGGGCGCCGCTGCCGAACCTGCGCGCGGGCTACGGCGTCGCGCTGGCCGTCGTCCTCGCCGCAACCGCCGTACGCCGGATCGCCCGCGCCGCCCACAACCGCCCGGGCCGCCCCGCCGCCGCACCCCACCCACCCCGCGAAAGGACTCCCATGGACGACGAACCGATCACCGTCGACGTCGTGCTCCCCTGCCTCGACGAGGCCGCCGCGCTCCCCTACATCATGTCGCGGATGCCCGAGGGCTACCGGGCCATCGTCGTGGACAACGGCTCCACCGACGGCTCCGCGCGGATCGCCGCCGACCTCGGCGCCCTCGTCGTCACCGAAGCCAAGCGCGGCTTCGGCGCCGCCTGCCACGCGGGACTCGAGGCGGCCAAGGCGCCGGTCGTCTGCTTCTGCGACTGCGACGGATCGCTCGATCCCGCCCAGCTGCCCCGCGTCGCCGGCCCCGTCCTGGCCGGGGAGGCGGACCTCGTGCTCGGGCGCCGCCGGCCCACCGGCACCGGAGCGTGGCCGCCGCACGCGCGCGTGGCCAACTGGGTGCTGGCCCGCCGGCTGCGCCGCATCGGAATCGACGTGCGCGACCTCGGCCCGATGCGCGCCGCCCGCCGCGAGGAACTGCTCGGCCTGCGGCAGCGCGACCGCCGCTCCGGCTACCCGCTGGAGATGGTCCTCGCCGCCGGGCGCGCCGGCTGGACCATCGCCGAGACCGACGTCGACTACGCCCCGCGCTCGGGGAAGTCCAAGGTCACCGGCACGGTGTCGGGCACGGTACGCGCGGTGCGGGACATGAACCGGGTCTGGAAGGAGCTCGCCGCGTGAGCACCCTGATCGTGATCGCGAAGACTCCGGTACCCGGGTACGTCAAGACCAGGCTGTGCCCGCCGTTCACGCTGGAGGAGGCCGCCGCGCTCGCCGCCGCGGCGCTGGCCGACACGCTGGACGTCGCGGCCGCCACGTGCGCGGACCACCGGCTGCTGGTGCTCGACGGCGAACCGGACGTCAACCTGCGCAACGCCTACCTCAGCCGCGGCTTCGTCCGCCGCCCGCAGGTGCGCGGAACCCTCGACATCCGCCTGGCCGCGGCTTTCGCCGAGGCCGCGCGCATCGACCCGGGGCCCGCGCTGCTGATCGGCATGGACACGCCGCAGGCCTCCGCCTCGGTGCTCGATGACGCGCTCATCTGCCTGGACGAGTACGACGCCGCGTTCGCCCCCGCCGTGGACGGCGGCTTCTGGGCACTCGGCCTGCGCGAGCCGGCCCACCCGCGCACGCCCATGCTGCTGCACGGCGTCCCGATGTCGCTGTCGAACACCGGAGCCACCCAGCTCCGCCGCCTCGAAGACGCCGGTCTCGACGTGCTGCACATGCCGATGCTGCGCGACGTCGACACCGCCGACTGCGCCTACGCCGCCGCCGAGCTGGCCCCGCACACGGCGTTCGCCAGGCAGCTCGGTTCCATCGACGCCAGGACGCACCGTGCTTGATATCTCCCCACTGAAGACCACCCCGCTCGATGCGACCCGGCTCGATGCGACCCCGATCGATGCGCCCCGGCCGCTCGCTGCCTCCCCGCTTGACGCGACCTTCCCGCTCGATGCGACGCCGCCGCTTGCTGCCTCCCCGCTCGACACGACCTCCCCGCTCGACACGACCTCCCCGCTCGACCCGAACCCGCCGCTCACTGCGTCCCCTCTCGGCACGAACCCGCTCGGTGCGACCTCCCCGCTCGACGCCTCTTCCGCCACCGACTGGAGCCCGACCTGGACTCCCACCTGGGGCGGGCCCACCGCCTCAGACTACGAACGCGCCCTGTGGCAGAGCCTGTCCGGCGAGGCCGAGCCGGTCACCCTGCACGGCGAGGACGGCCTCGTGCTGAGCCTGGAAGTCGGCCAGTACGCCGGGCATGCCGACGCCGTCGACCGCGACCTGCTCGCGCACTGCACCGGCCCCACCCTCGACATCGGCTGCGGCCCCGGGCGCCTCGCCGCCGAGCTCGCCGGCCGCGGCATCCCAGCCCTCGGCGTCGACATCACCCCGGTCGCCCTGCTCCTGGCCAGGGCCTCCGGCGCCACCGTCCTGGGCCGCTCCGTCTTCGACCGGCTGCCGGCCGAAGGCCGCTGGCCGTACGCCCTGCTCATCGACGGCAACATCGGCATCAGCGGCGACCCGGCCAGCCTGCTCGAGCGCATCAAGGCCCTGCTCCTGCCGCGCGGCGCGACCCTCATCGTCGAGACCACCGCACACGAGGTCGACGAACGCCACCGCCTGCGCCCGGCCGCCTCCGTCGACCAAGCCGGCCCGGCCATTCCCTGGGCCCGGATCGGCCCCGGCGCCCTGCGATCCCTGGCCGAACCGCTCGGCTACCGCGTCACCGGCACCTGGCTCCTCGGCGGGAGGCGCTTCGTGAAACTGGGGACGTGAGGCGCCGGGCCGAGACGAGCGGCTGTCCGCTGGAAGCGTGAACGTGTCCGGCCGGCGGAGGTCGGCCGAGCATGTCCCGGGCGAAGATCAGAGGCGTCCCCAGCGCAGTATCCGCTGCCTCGATCCAGGGCCAGGAGGTCCCCCCGTGTTCATCGCCATCGTCGACTTCGCCACCACCGCCGCCGACCGCGCCGCCGCTCTCCACCACCTCGACGCCGAACGTGACGTGATCAGGGCGATGCCCGGCAACGTCGCGTTCCGGGTCTACGCTTCCCGGGAGGACGAGTGCCGGGTCACCATCGTGCACGAGTGGGAGGACGAGGCGTCGTTCGACGGCTACCTGAAGTCGGACTCCTTCGCGAACTTCGGCGCTGCGGTCCGCCCGATGATGGTCGGCGCGCCGGTCAGTCGCCGCTTCCACGCCGAGTTGCTGGCGAACGTCGCCTGACCGGCACCACAGCAGACCATCGCTGCGGTCCCCCCGACGATGGGTCGGCGCGCCGGTCAGCCGCCGCTTCCACGCCGAGTTGCTGGCGAGCGTCGCCTGACCGGCACCACGGCAGACCATCGCTGCGGTCCGCCCGATGATGGTCGGCGCGCCGGTCAGCCGCCGCTTCCACGCCGAGTTGCTAGCGAGCGTCGCCTGACCGGCACCACGGCAGAGCACTACGATCGGCCCGTGCGAGGCAACCGATGAGCCGCAAGGCGTACAGCTTCGTCCGCACGTTCGCCGCCGAACCCGCGCGCGACTTCTGCGCCGATCGCCACTACCTGCTCTGCGCCTCCGCCGGTGCCCTCCGGCTGGAAGCGCAGGGCCGGTCCTGGCTGCTGCCGCCGGCGCGGGCCGCGCTGATCGAGGCGGGCCGAACGATTCGGGTGAGCATCCCGCGGCCGGCCACGACCGCTTCCGCACTGTTCGACACCGGATTCGCCCCGCCCCCGCCGGCACCGTTGACCGTGTTCGACCTCAGCCCCCTGGCACGCGCCCTGGTAGCCGAGTGCGGGGCGTGGGGCGAGGGCGTCGAGCCGCTGACCGCATACGCCGAGACCCTGTTCGCCGCACTCGCGGCAGTGACCTGGCGACTGGCCGAACAGCCCAGCCCCGCCGTGGTGCCGGTCGGCCGAACCCCCGAACTGCGCCGAGCCCTGCGACTGACCGAGGAACGGCTCGAATGCGAGCTCAGCTTCGAGGACCTGGCCCGCGAAGTCGGCCTCGCGCCACGCTCGCTCGCGCGCCGATTCTCGGACGAGACCGGCATGACCTGGCGGGCCGCCCTGCGCCGGATGCGCCTGCTCCGCGCGATCGAGGAACTCGCCGCGGGGGACACCCCGGTCACCAAGATCGCCTTCATGGTGGGCTACAGCTCCCTCTCGGCGTTCAACGCCGCCTTCCACGAGCTGACCGGACGCACGCCCACCGAATACCGGGCCAGCTTCCGTCCCTGATCCGACTTCTGCATCGTTGCAGGCGTCCCACGCACCGAACCTGCAACGTTGCATATGGGCAGCGCGCAAGTCAGCGACCACGCAAACGCCGGGCAACCACTTGCCTGCAGGCAGTTTCACGACGTCAGGCGCGGTGCCGCCCGCGCAGGGCCGGCGGCGTGGCCCGACAGCCGCGCTGACCACGCGCGATCGGCCGCGGCCTGGCCCTGGCGCCGCCCGGTTCCGGATTGTGGCCGGATTCCGGGGCTCTGCCACGGCAAACCGCAGGTACACCTTCCCTTGCGGCGCGTGCCTGATATGCTCTGCATCGTTGAAATCCGCTCGTGCCCGACGGGGGCGCCCGCAGCCGCGATCCGCCGAAGGAGACCAGATGAGCACCCCTCGCCTGCGCGACGTCGCCGAGCGTGCCGGGGTGTCGATCCGCACGGTCTCCAACGTGGTCAACGGATACGCGCGGGTGTCCGAGGAGCGGCGCGCGCGGGTCGAGGCGGCCGTCGCCGAGCTCGGCTACCAGCCGAACCTGATGGCCCGCAACCTGCGCCGCGGCCGGACCGGGCTGATCGCGCTGGTGGTGCCCGAGCTCGACGTGCCCTACTTCGCCGAGCTGACCCGGGCCATCATCACCAAGGCGCGCCAGCAGGGCTACACCGTCGTCGTCGACCAGACCGACGGCGAGCCGGACCGCGAGCGCGAGATCGTGATGGGCGGCGCGATGGCCGCCATGTTCGACGGCGTGATCCTCAGCCCCCTCGCCCTCTCCCAGACCGACCTCGCCCGCCGGGACAACTCGCGCCCGCTGGTGCTGCTCGGCGAGCGCATCGCCGAGAGCCCGTACGACCACGTGGCGATCGACAACGTCGCCGCCGCCCGCGCGGCCACGGAGCACCTGTTCGACATCGGCCGCAGCCGCGTCGCCGCGATCGGCGACCAGCCCTGGGAGGGCGGCGAGACCGCGCAGCTGCGCACCGCCGGATTCCGCCTGGCCCACGAGGCGCGCCGGCGCCGGCTGGACGAGTCCCTGATCGTCACCAACCGCCGCTTCCACCACGCCGACGGCGCCGAGGCGATGGCCGCGCTGCTCGACCACCCCAAGGGCCCGCCGGACGCAGTGTTCTGCTACAACGACCTGCTCGCCCTCGGCGCCATCCGCACCCTGCTCAGCCGCGGCGTGCGGGTGCCCGAGGACGTGGCCGTGGTCGGCTTCGACGACATCGAGACCGGCCGCTACAACACCCCGTCGCTCACCACCGTCTCCCCCGACAAGTCCACCATCGCCTGGCTCGCCATCGACCGGCTGATCGCCCGCCTCGGCGAGCGCGCCGACGACGAGCCGACCGAGCTGTGGGCGCCGTACGAGCTGGCGATCCGGGAGAGCACGGCGGGTTGAGAGCGGCGGGCCGATCCCGCCTCGATCTCATCCGATCCCGGCGAGGATGGTGTACTGGGACGTCGCGTTCGATGAGGGTGTGATCGTCGCCGGGACACTGGTGAGGCCCGAACCGTTGGTGATGAATCGCTTGGTCGCGGCGCTCGAGATGCCCATGTTCGCGAGGGTTCCATTGACATTGGACGCGCGGTAGAGCTTCGCGGGGGTTGATGCATTCTGCAGGATGCCGACCCAGTACAGGCCGGGGCTGACCGTGACGCTGGTGATCGGGCTCGCGTGCTCTCCGGCGCTGGCCACCTCTGCATCGATCGACTTCGAGGCCACGACCGAGCCAGTGGCGTCGATCAGCATATGTAGTTCTGTCCCGAGGTGGGCGTTGTCGCGGCGGTGTAGACGCCCCAGTAGATCGTCGAGATGGTCGCGGTGCGCTGGACATACAGACCCGCCATGTAGATCGCCCCGCTGGTGACGGTGTCGGAACTGCTGCCGCCAACGTGCGCCGGATCGAAGCTCCAGGCGACGAGACCGTGGTCCCGGGGAGTCGGCACGCCGAGCGCGTGGCCGACCATGTCCAGGCCGGTGGCCGAGACCTGCAGGCCGTTGTACGAGGTCGTGTACGAGCTCTGGGTTCCCACGCGCTCGATGAGGTTGGCGCCCCGCAGGATGCTCGTGTTCGTGCCGTCGTCGTACCAGCCCCGCACGTTGCCGTGCACGAGGCCGTGGGCGATGGAGACAGTTGAGGACGAGCCGGTGATACTCACGCCGTAGTCGGGTGAGTTGGTGCCTTCCGACTGTGCGATGCCCGGGATCACGGTGACGTCGTCGATGATCACCGGGATGGTGCTTCCCGAGCAGCTCAGACCGGCGTAACCGCCTCCTCCGGCCTTGACGTTGGCCCCGTCGCGCCGACTGTAGTAGCCGACGATGGTCAGAGGGCTGTCTCCGGTGGCGACGACGGAGATGCCGTTGCGGTTGTTGCCGTCCGTGGTGCAGGAGACCATCAGGCAACCGCCGCCGGCGCTCCCGCCGGTCCATGCGCCGGAGAAGGCGAAGCCGTCGTAGTTGGAGTACTCGGAGCGGCAGCCGATCAGCTGCGTGTTGCTCGGCTGGCCGGCGAAGTTGAAACCGCCCTTGCCGGAACCGATGGCCTGGCAGTCTATCCACGTGCAGTCGGTCATGCCGCTGAGTGAGAATCCGTAACCGCCGCACGTGTTGACGGCGATCCGCGTGCCGCGCCTCTCGCCAACGGAGTGATCGCGCAAGTGGTCGAGTCGAGGTGCGAACTGTGCGAGCCGCGGAGCGTGACCTGCGGCGGAATGATGAGCGGAGCGGAGGTGGCGTACTGGCCTGCAGGCAGGTAGACCACGCCGCCGAGCGGCGCTGCGTTGAGTGCCGCCTGAATGGCTGCAGTATCGTCGCTCGTTCCGTTGCCGACCGCGCTGAACGGCGCGTCCATGGCGTTCAACCAGTCGACGCCTACCTCGGTACTCGACACTGCACCCGCGTCACCGGCGGAGCCGATAACGGCTGCGGTGGACACCGCGCCGACCCCCAAGGCTGAGCGCAGGACGGTTCGCCGGGAACTGCTCATGGATCCCCCATTTTGGATGATTTCTGAAACCTGTCTTAGACCACTGCGACTGACGGAGCGCTTGCTGAGGCTAGCTCACCAGCCCGCTTCCCAAAACCCCTGCGAGATCGGCAAACGTCGATCGGGCGATCTGTGACGTACTTCACGACGCGGTCCACAAGGCGGTCAAATCCGACTTTCCTTCGCGCTCGCCGCGCGAGAGCGCGGGTCAAAGCGGGCCAAACGTCACCAATCGTGCACTTCGGTGGTGCCGAGCCGCACACACAATGCACTTGGCGAACCCTTTACATCCCCCACCTCTACGGGTTACCTTCGGGTGCCCACGCTCTCAGATCTATGGGCTGTCAGAGCAAAAATCACATGGGGGGAACATACTGGCATGCGCTCGCTTCTCCATGCTGGTACCCATCTCCACTGGTACGGCGCGACAGTCGGATCCCTGCTGGCGATCAAGCTGCTTCTGTCGATGCGGCGGCGGCGCAAGCCGGAGCTCGCCTTCCGGCACCTCGTCAAGGGGTATTACATCCACGGGGTGGTGACCGTCTACAACGAGGCGCCGGCGATGCTGCAGCGGTGCCTGGATTCGATCCTCGCGCAGACTCTGCTCGTGGACTCGCTGACGGTGATCGACGACTGCTCCACGGACATGTCCTGCGCCGCCCTGATCCACTCCATGCGCCCGAAGTTCGAGAGCGCGGGCGTTCGGCTCGATTTCATCCGGTTCCCGGACAACCGCGGTAAACGGCACGGCCTCGCGGCGGGCTTCGAGCAGGCGCCGAATGCCGACATGTACCTGTGCGTGGACTCGGACACCGTCCTCGACAAGCATGCGGTCGCCGAACTCGCCACCCCGTTCAGCAAGAGGCGCGTCCAGTGCGTCACCGGCCTGGTGCTCGCCCACAACCGCGGCAAGAATCTGCTCACCCGGCTGATCGACATGCGGTACGTCAACGCGTTCCTCGGCGAGCGCGTGGCGTACTCGCGGCTCGGCTCCGTGCTGTGTGCCTGCGGCTCCCTCGCGATGTACCGCGGCTGGGTGGTGCGCAAGTACCTCGACGACTTCATCGGACAGCAGTTCCTCGGCCGGCCCGCCACCTTCGGCGACGATCGGCGGCTGACGTACTACTGCCTGACCGAAGGGCTCTCGCTCATCCAGCCGTCGTCGGTCGGCTACACCGACGTCCCCGAGCGTCTCGGCCACTACATCCGCCAGCAGATACGCTGGGGCAAGTCGTTCATCCGGGAGGGCTTCCTGCTCTTCGGCAAGTTCCGGATCGGGCGGCTGTACTGGTGGCTCAACCTCGTCGAACTGGCCACCTGGGTCATCTTCACTTTCGGACTGCTCAGCGCACTGATCCTGATCGGAACGCACCCGACGAGCTGGCAGCTTCTCGCCGTCTATGTCACCTACATGTGCATCATGTCGTGGGTGAGGTCGATCCACTACCTGCGTGGTGCAATCACGGTGGGCTTCTTCGACCGCATGTTCACCTACCTCTGCGCACCGCTGTACGCGATCATGAATCTGCTGCTCCTGCTGCCGCTTCGGGTGTATTCGCTCGCCACGCTGCGCCGCAACAGCTGGGGCACCCGGGCATCGGTCGAGGTAGGCGGCGACAACGAGGGGACGCCGCTCGTGACGGCGACGAGCCCCGAGGCGCAGGACGACCAACACGCGGCCGCCGACCCGTCTGCCTTCGATATCGACGCGTACCAGCCCGTTCGGTCGAGGTCGGGGAAGCCCAGAACAAACGAAGTGGCGGATGCCTGGGCGCAGACCGCCGTGCTCCCCGCAGTACCGGCAACTCAAGCAGACGCGTTTGACACTGCGGGTACGGAGCCTTCTCGGACCGAGGGTCCTACGCAGTACAGCTGGTAAGCCGAGTTACCTAAGCTCAGTTTCGCAAGACGCCATTTCCGAGTGTCGCAGTGCATTATCGTAGGAGCGTAAATGGGTTCCGCCCAAGGCCGTCGCCGAACTCAAAAGGACAGCAGACTGGCGACTGCGCTCCGCGCAACGGTCTTCTTCGCCTTGGTCGCCGGTGTCGTCATCGCCAGCAAGCCGCTGTGGGGCGGCCACGCAGGGCAGTCGAAGTCGACGGCGAAGTCGGCGGCCGGCGCAACTCAGACGTCGACGTCCGCACAGAAGACGCTCTTCGTCCGTTACCGCTCCGGAACCACCGGCTCGAGCACCTCGTCCGTGCAGCCTTGGCTGCAGATCGTCAACGTCTCCCAGCAGAACGTCGATCTGAGCAAGGTGACGCTGCGCTACTACTTCAAGCAAAACGGCAGTCAGGCGTACGCCGCGAACTGCATCTACGCTGCATTCGGATGCTCGCAGGTCACGGAGCACGTCGTCGCGCTGCCCACCGCCGCCACCGGCGCGGACCACTATCTGGAAGTCTCCTTCGCCGAGGGCGCCGGCGTACTCAAGCCTGCCGCCAACTCCGGCGCCATCGAGCTCCAGCTGTATGAACCGGGCGGCGGCTCGATCGCCCAGTCTGCGGACTATTCGTACAACGGCGCCCAGGCCACCTCATACCGTCCGAATACGCATGTCGCGGCGTACATCGGCGGCACGCTGGTGTGGGGCGTCGTGCCGTCCGGCAGCAGCGCTCAAGCGCCTTCAGCGAGCACACAGGCGGTCGCGGCCGGAACGTACTTCGACGACTTCCACTATTCCGGCGCCGACGACCCCGCATTGAGCAAGCACGGCTGGGTGGTGCGCACGTCGTCAGGCGGCCCCGGGGTTCTCAGCACATGGAAGGCCTCCGGCGTCACCTTCCCGGCTGCCTCCGGCGCAGACGGCGGTGAGGTGCTCGACCTCAGCGCCACGACCGACGGTACTAAGTCCGGGACCACACAGTCGGAAATCGACAGCTTGAACGTCCCGTTCTTCACCGGGACGTACGCTGCCCGGATCCACTTCACCGATTCTCCGACGTCGGGCACCAACGGCGACCCGATCAACGAAGACTTCTACATGATCTCGCCGCGCAACGCGAACTACAGCGAACTGGACGCCGAATATCAGCCCAATGGCGGCTGGGGGGCACCCGGCCCGCGCCTGGACACCACCAGCTGGTACAGCGTCTACAACTGCAACAACGTCACTACCTCGCAAAGCGTAGTCGGCTGCGACCGCGAGACGAAGGAGAACACGATCAGCCTCAATGGCTGGCACACCCTCGTCATCACGGCCGTCAATGGCGTCGTCACCTACTCCATCGACGGGAACGTGCTGTTCACCACCTCCGGCAAGTACTATCCTCGCGAATCCATGTCCGCCGATTTCAACTCCTGGTTCGTCGACCTCAAGGAGCCCATCTCCGGCACCCGGAAGTGGGATACGCAGGTCAACTGGTTCTACTACAACTCCCAGCAGTCGATGAGTCTGGCTCAGGTCCAGCAGACTGTCAGCAACCTGTACGCCAGCGGCACGAACTTCGTCGACACGATGAGCACGAAGTAGCCGCTCGATCTCCGGTCATCGACACCGGAGGCGCGATCCACGGTCAACGAGAGCCTGTGACTGCTACGCGGCAAATCCGCGCGCGCAACATAGCAGTCACAGGCTCAGTTCGTTTCACCGCTTGACCGTTGCCTGCCGCACCCAGACGTAGTAGTTCAGCGCACCGTTGCTCGTGTGTTCCGGGATCGTGGCCACCAGCTTGTAGTTCGCCGCGTGACTCAGGTCCGCTTCGATGACCGCCTCGACCGGCGGGTTCTCGGCTCCGGTGTAGACGATCACCTGGAAATAGCCTGCCTTGATGGCCGCGGTGAACGCTGCGGTGCCCGTCAGGAGCTGGCCCGCGGAGTCCCGGTAGGACAATGACCAGGTATCGATGAACTGGTGCGGATTGAAACCGGGGGTCGCACGGAGGCCGTAAACGGCGACGGCGTCCGAGCCGACCAGGTAGCGGCCGTTCGGCTTCTCGTTCTGGGCGATCTCGCTCACCATCGCGCTCGAGTTTGGCCAGACGTGGAACAGAGTCAGAGACTGGAACGCGCCGAGGACGAGCGTCGTGCCCAGCAGAGAGATGGCCACGAGCGTCCGCAGGACGTGCTTGTCGGCAATCCTGGCCAGGCCGTAGCCGGCCAGCGGAGCGGCGAAGAACAGACCGAAGCCGACGTGCTTCTGCAGCGAGACAGTCGTGTGCAGGTGCGCCTGATACAACGGCGGCATCAGTGCGGTTCCACACAACAGCGCGGCCAGGCACAGACGCGACCAGCGGCCCTTGGGCAGATGGGGCAGATCGTGCGTATTCGGCAGCGCGATCAGGAACGCCGCGCCGACTAGGCATATCAGGAACAGCGCTCCACCCCACTGCCCGGCGTCAGTCAGCACCTGCGACACGGTGTTGTGGCCTTGCGCGCGGCTGGTCGTGGTGACCTCAACGCCCTTGAGCGCGGTCTCGCCCGCGAAGTGGAGTGCCACGTAGAGCGTGGCGGCGATGCCGACAGCTAGAGCTACCGGGCGGACGAGCGCTCGCTTGCCGAACTCGGGAAACGCGGTCATGAACGCAATCACCACGATGACCGGAACGAACATCAGCGCCGCGTACTTGGTGCCCACTGCGAGCGCGGCCGGGAGAACCGCGAACAGATACAGCGGCTTGGACGACCGCGCGTAGCGCACCACGATCCAGGTCGCCAGAGACAGCAGGAACAGGGCCGGCGCGTCGTAGGTGGCAAGGTTGCCGACGAAGATCACCGGCTCGGTGCAGCTGAACGCCGCTGCGGCGAACAGCGCGGCACGCGTTCCGAGCATGCGACGGGTCAGCAGATACAGCATGCACGTGGCGCCGAGCATGAACGCGAGGCTGAGCAGTCGGGCCGCGAACAGACCGCCGATGCCGTCGGCCATCGCGCCGAGGATCGGGTAGAGCACGGGCGCGCCGGAGAAGAAGGACCAGAAGTTCGCACCAGTCGGCGTACCGTGCAGTGTTTGCGCGATCTCGAGATGGCCGGAATAGAGGTACAGCGCCTCGTCCACGAATGCGGTGTTGTTGTTGCGCAGTGACAGCCCCGCCTGTGCGACGAGGATGGCCAGCAGCCCTCCGCGGCGTGTCCACATGCCGGTCCAGACACCGGAACGGCGCATCTGGGCATCGGCATGAGACTGCGCCTGCCCTGAACCGCCGTCCCCGTTCGTCTTGACGACCGGAATGGGCACAGTCAGGTCGAACGTCGCATGCTGCTGCGGCGACTGCGAAGGCGACGCGGGCTCGGTACGGCGGCGCAGCGGACCGCCTTCCTGCTGCGATGGCTCGGCAAAAACTCCGTAGTCGGGAGGGAATTGCTCGATCCTGCCGTACATCGGCTCGAAAACCGGCGCGACAGGACGCGAGGGCCCGGAGACGGGGGCAGGCTCCGCTGTCGGCGCGGGCTGCATCTGACCGCCCTCGAGACCCGGGACGCCGGCGGCGAGGACGTCGGGAATCCTGCGCGGCTGCGGCGGATGCGGCGTGCCCTGGGGCTCGGGGCTCATCGGACTCCAATGGCATGGCCGAAGCGCCGCGGGGGCGGCCTCGGATGTAAACAGATCAGAGTATCAGCATATAGTGCCTGCTGCTCTGGCGCGGAGAGGCAACTGTAGGAGGCCTGTCGCCGGGATCAGCTTTCGTCCGGGCCATGATGCTCGGTTATGGACTCTATGTCCGGATATGGACGACGACCCCGGCGGCGCGATCGGCCTGCGGAAGAACCTGCCCGCGCGGTGACCCGATCGGGCGCCGCGCTCGTATTCCACGGGAAGGACGCTTCGCGTTCGGCACTGCGAGAGTACTGATGCGCAGCGTCACGTGCGAGAGGGAGCGGTGAGATGGCCCAGGACAAGCAGGCGCCGACGTTCGTCTGGGATTCCGCTGACTCCATTGATTCCGCTGAGTCCGCTGACTCCGCTGGCTCCGCCGGGCGGGGGCAGGCGCGGGGGCAGGC
>NZ_JAGSOH010000090.1 GCF_018139625.1 Actinospica acidithermotolerans
GTGGCGGGGCTGATCCACTCGAGGATGCCGGCGATGGCGGGGAGGGCGGACTCGTCGCCGGCGACGAGGATCCAGTCGGTGCCCTGCGGGGGGCGGAAGTCGATGCCGGCGTTGTCGGCCTCGTCGGGGCCCAGGGCGGTGATGCGGTCGCCGGCGAGGCAGCGCAGGGCCCAGGTTGCGGCGGGTCCTGGGCACGTGTGGACGGCGAAGTCGACGTCGATCTCGCCGAGGTCGCGGCGCTGCTCGCGCACGGTGTAGGTGCGCATCAGGGCGCGGCGGTTCGGGTCCATGGCACGCCACGCGGCGTACCACTGGTCGCCGGCCTTGACGGGGACGTCGGCGTACTCCTCGCCGGGCTGCGGGAAGAACAGCTTGAAGCGCTGGTCGCGGCCGCCGGAGGCGAACTCGGCGATCGCGCCGGGGACGGGGCCGCGGAAGGTGACGCGCTGCACGCTCGGGCTCACCCGCCGGGTGCGGGCGACCTCGAAGTCGAAGAAGCGGTAGTGGCCGGCTGCCATCTCAGGCCACCTTCTTCGCGTTCTGCAGGGCGGTCGCGATGCCCCGCACGATCGGGGCGATCGCGGTGTACGAGTAGCGCGGCTCCGAGTTCCAGCCGACGATCTGATCCGCCTTCACCGCGGGCAGCGCGGTCCACGTCGCCTTGCCGGCCAGGTCGGCGGGCTGCAGGGCGCTCGTGCGGCTGTCGAGCAGGATCAGGTCCGCTCGGTACTTGCCGGCGTTCTCCCAGCTCAGGTTCTCGAAGAAGCCGCCGACCACGTTCGTCGGCTGGATGAACTCGACGCCGATCTGCTCGTAGTAGCTCAGGTCCGGGTATACCTTCGGGTCGCTGATGTAGAGCAGGTCGGCGCTCGCGGAGGCGGCCATGACCTTGATCGGGCCGTTGCCCTTCGCCGTCTGCGCGGCACTGCGCAACTGCTCGACTGCCTGCTGGAACGACGTCTTCGCCTTGGTGGCCGCGGACGCGGTCAGATCGGCGCCGAGAAGGCCGGCGAGCTTCTCGTAGCGGGCCAGCGGGGTGGTGAGCGGCTCGCTCGCGACGGTGATCCCTATGGTGGGCGCCAGTTTCTCGATCTTCGACAGGCTCGCGGCCGGGACGTACCAGAGCGAATTCCTCTCCCACATGTCGGTGATCAGCACCTGCGGGTCGAGTTCGGCGTACTTGGCGACGTCGAACTCGCCGTAGGTGTTGCCGATGACCGTCACCTTGTCCACCGGAAGGTTGCCCGCCATCGGGTCCGCCTTGCCGCTGGACAGCTTGGTGGGGCCGAAGACGCCGACGAGGCGGTCGACGGGGACGCCGAAGTCGTAGAGCGCGGCTGCGGTGCCCGTGTACGCGACGACCTTCGTGGGCGCAGAGTCCAGGCGCACGGTCGTGCCGCGGTCGTCGGTGAAGGTCCACGGGCCGCTGCCCGTGCTCGCGTTGGATGCCGCACTCGCCGTCGAGACGGTCGCGCTGCATGCGCCGAGCAGTCCGATCGCACCTAACCCGAGTCCCGCGCCCAGACCCGATTTCAGCACGCGGCGGCGGGTCGGGAGCGGCGTCTCGCGCGGTGCGGTGGAGCGCAGGGGCATGTCGGGGTCCTCTCGAAGTGGTGTGATTTAGGGTAGCCTAACCTAATCCACGATCAAGCCCCGGGAGCCCCATGACGACCCGCCGAGCACATCCGGCACGATGCCGGGCAGTCGGATTACCCGCCGCGCTCGCGGCGCTGCTGGTCGTCTGCGTGCTGAGTCTCGCGATCGGCGCGCTGCCGCTCGCGCCGTCAGCCGTCTGGCACGGACTGGCCGATCCGGCGTCGGGCGCGTACGCGGTCGTACATCAGACCCGGCTGCCGCGCACGCTGCTGGGCCTGCTCGCCGGGACCGCGCTCGGCTTGGCCGGGGCCGTGATGCAGGCGCTGACCCGCAATCCCTTGGCAGACCCCGGCCTGCTCGGCGTCAACGCAGGCGCTTCGGCTGCCGTCGTCACCGCGACCGCGCTGCTCGGGATATCGAGCCTCAGCGGCTACATCTGGTTCGCGCTCGGCGGAGCGGCACTCGTCTCCGTGCTCATCTATGCGATCGGCGGCGGTGCTTCGAGCACGCCGGCGCGGCTCGCGCTCGCCGGAACGGCGGTGAACGCGGCGCTCTACTCGTATGTCGCGGCGCTGGAACTCCTCGACACCGGCGCGCTGGACAAGATGCGGTTCTGGACTGTCGGATCGATCGCGGCCGCCGAGCCGGGCACGGTGCTGCGGATCACGCCGTTCATCCTGCTCGGAACCGTCCTCGCGCTCGGCTGTGCAAAGCCGCTCAACACTCTGGCACTGGGCGACGAGGCGGCCACGGCGCTCGGCGCCAAACCTGCCCTGACCCGCGGGGTCGCCATCGCGGCGATCGTCCTGCTCTGCGGTTCGGCCACGGCGGCATGCGGACCGATCGTGTTCGTCGGCCTGATGGTGCCGCAGGTCGCCGCCCGAATAACCGGTCCCGACCTGCGCTGGCTCCTGCCGTACAGTGCGATCCTCGCGCCGGTGCTGCTGCTCGGTGCGGACATCGTGGGCCGGGTCGTCGCACGGCCTTCCGAGCTCGAGGTCGGGATCATCACGGCCGTCATCGGCGGGCCGGTCTTTCTGCTGACTGTCGTGGGACGTGAGCGCGCATGAGCCCGACTATGAAGAGGTCGGTCGGCGTTTCGGTCGTCTTCGTCGCGCTGGCCGCGGTCGCCGCGTTCGCGACCGTCGACATCGGCCAGTTCAGCGGCGGGATCACCGAGGCGGATGCGTTCATCATCAATCAGCTGCTGCTGCCGCGAATTCTCACCGCGGTCCTCGCCGGCGCGTCGCTCGCCTTGGCCGGGGCGGTCTTCCAGTCCGTCACGCGCAATCCGCTCGGCAGCCCCGACGTGCTCGGATTCACACAGGGCGCCGCGACGGGAGCGCTCGTCGGCATCATGGCGTTCGGCGGGGGAGCGTTGGTCGTCGCCGTGTCCGCGTGGATCGGCGCAGTCGGCAGCGGAGTCACGATTTACCTCGTCGCGCGACGGGGCGGCGTGACGGGAGGAGCCAGGCTCATTCTCGTCGGCATCGGGATCGCGGCGATCCTCAGCGCCGTCAACGAATACCTGATCACGCGCGCGAACATCGTCGACGCCGCAGCCGCCACGGTGTGGATCACCGGCAGCCTCGACGGCAGTACGTGGTCCGGCGTCGTGATCCTCGCGGCCGTGACATTCCTGCTCGCGCCGTGCCTCCTGCTGACTTCGCGCTCGTTGCGCGTCCTCGAACTCGGCGACGATCTCGCGATCGGCCTCGGGCTCGGAGTCGAAAAGGTCAGGCTGCTGACGCTGACCGGCGCGGTCCTGCTCGCGGCCACGGCAGCGTCCCAGACCGGGCCGGTCGCGTTCCTCGCCCTCTGCGCCCCGCATCTCGCGCGCAGGCTGACCCGGCGTACCGGGCCCAATCTCGTGCCCACCCTGCTGCTCGGCGCCGCACTGATGCTGTGGGCCGACTACATATCGCAGCACGCGATCCCGAATCGGGTGCTGCCGGCCGGCGTCGTCACCGGCGTGCTCGGCGGCGGCTATCTCGTCTACCTCCTCGCCCACCAGCGCAAGACAGGACAGATCTAGATGAGCGCACCCGCGAACAGGCTCGCGACGCGGAATCTCACCCTCGGCTACGACCACCGGCAGGTCGTGCGCGACCTCGAGGTCGAGATCCCGGACCGTTCGTTCACCGTCATCATCGGCGCGAACGGCTGCGGCAAGTCCACGCTGCTGCGCGCGCTGGCCCGCGTCCTGAGGCCGACCAGCGGAACGGTGCTGCTGGACGGCAAGGAGATCGGCGCGCATCCGAGCCGCCACGTGGCCCGGACCGTCGGGCTGCTGCCGCAGTCACCGATCACGCCGGACGGCATCACGGTCGCCGAACTCGTAGGCCGCGGCCGGTTCCCGCACCAGGGAGCACTGCGCCGCGAGACGCCGCAGGATCGGGCCGTGGTCGAGCGCTGCCTCGCCGAGACCGCGCTGACCGATCTCGGGCAGCGTCCGGTCTCGAGCCTCTCCGGCGGCCAGCGTCAGCGCGCCTGGATCGCGACGGCGCTTGCGCAGGACACCGAACTGCTGCTGCTCGACGAGCCGACCACGTATCTCGACCTCATGCATCAGATCGAGGTGCTGGACCTGTGCGCCCGGCTGCACGCCGCGGGCCGGACCGTCGTGGCCGTCCTGCACGACCTCAACCAGGCCGCCCGCTACGCCTCGCACCTGATCGTGCTGCGCGAGGGCGAGGTGATCGCCGAGGGCGCCCCCGACGCCGTGATCACGGCCGAGCTGGTCGGGCGCGCGTTCGGCCTGCGGGCGCGGATCATCCCGGATCCGGAGACCGGCAGGCCGCTGGTCATTCCTCTTCCCAGTCAAGTTACCGCCAAGTAGTATCCGCTTGAGAGCGCCGACCGACAACTGACGTCGGCGGCGACCGAGCAGCGGAAGGCAAACGATCCATGTCCGCAACCGAGAACAAGCCGGAGAACAAGCCGGAGGACACGGCGGAGAACAAGCCGGAGAACACGCGAGACCGGCCGTGGGTGATGCGCACCTACGCGGGCCACTCCACCCCGGCCGAGTCCAACGCCCTCTACCGGCGCAACCTGGCGAAGGGGCAGACCGGCCTGTCCGTGGCCTTCGACCTGCCCACGCAGACCGGGTACGACGCCGACGCCGAACTCGCGGCGGGCGAGGTGGGCAAGGTCGGTGTGCCGATCGCGCACCGCGGCGACCTGGCCCGGCTGTTCGAGGGCATCCCGCTCGCCGAGATGAACACCTCGATGACGATCAACGCCACGGCGATGTGGCTGCTCGCGCTCTACCAGGTCGTCGCCGAGGAGCAGGGCGCGGACCCGGCGAGGCTGGCCGGGACGACGCAGAACGACATCATCAAGGAATACCTCTCGCGCGGCACGTACGCCTTCCCGCCGGGCCCCTCGCTGCGGCTGACGACGGACACCATCGCGTACACCGTGGGCGCGATGCCGAAGTGGAATCCGATCAACATCTGCAGCTACCACCTGCAGGAGGCCGGCGCCGAGCCGGTCCAGGAGATCGCGTACGCGCTCTCCACCGCGATCACCGTGCTCGACGCCGTGCGCGACTCGGGCCAGGTGCCGCCGGAGCGATTCGACCGCGTCGTCGGGCGGATCTCCTTCTTCGTCAACGCCGGCGTGCGGTTCGTCGAGGAACTCTGCAAGATGCGCGCCTTCACCCGGCTCTGGGACGAGATCACCCGCGAGCGGTACGGGGTCACCGACGAGGCCGCGCGCCGCTTCCGGTACGGCGTGCAGGTCAACTCGCTCGGGCTGACGGAGGCCCAGCCGGAGAACAACGTGGCGCGCATCGTGCTGGAGATGCTCGCCGTCACGCTCTCGAAGGACGCCCGCGCCCGCGCCGTGCAGCTTCCGGCGTGGAATGAGGCGCTGGGCCTGCCGCGGCCGTGGGACCAGCAGTGGTCGCTGCGTCTGCAGCAGGTGCTGGCGTTCGAGTCGGACCTGCTCGAATACGGTGACCTGTTCGACGGCTCGCACGTCGTCGAGGCCAAGGTCGACGAGCTCGTCGACGCGGCGAAGGCCGAGATGTCCCGGATCGAGCAGATGGGCGGCATCGTGCCGGCCGTCGAATCCGGCTACCTCAAGGCCCAGCTGGTCAGCGCGCACGCCGAGCGCCGCGCGCGGATCGAGGCCGGCGAGCAGATCGTCGTCGGGGTCAACAGGTTCCAGGAGACCGAGCCGAACCCGCTCACCGCCGACCTCGAAGCGGCGATCCAGACCGTGGATCCGGCCGTCGAGCAGGCCGCCGCGGAGGCGATCAGGAAGTGGCGCGCCGAGCGTGACGAGACGGCCGTGGGCCTGGCGCTCAAGCGGCTGCGCGAGGACGCCGCGAACCCTGATGTGAACCTGATGCCCGCATCGCTCGACTGTGCGAAGGCCGGCGTCACGACCGGCGAGTGGGCCGCGGCGCTGCGCGAGGTGTTCGGTGAGTTCCGCGCACCGACCGGCGTCGCCGCGGCGGCCGTCGGCGCGCAGGTCTCGCCGGAGCTCGCCGCGCTGCGCGAGCAGGTGCGCGAGGTCGGCGAGAAGCGCGGCCGGCGGCCGCGGATGCTCGTCGGCAAGCCCGGCCTCGACGGCCACTCCAACGGCGCCGAGCAGATCGCCGTGCGGGCCAGGGACGCCGGATTCGAGGTCGTGTACCAGGGAATCCGGCTCACCCCGGCGCAGATCGCCGCTGCGGCGGTCGCCGAGGACGTGGACGTCGTCGGCCTCTCGGTGCTCTCCGGCTCGCACCTGCGCATCGTTCCGGACGTGCTCCGGCTGCTCGCCGAGGCCGGCGCGGCCGACCTGCCGGTCGTCGTCGGCGGGATCATCCCCGAGGCCGACGCAGACGTCCTGCTGCGTCAAGGGGTGAAGGCGGTGTTCACGCCGCGCGACTACGATCTGACGGCCATTCTGGGGAAGGTTTTGAGCCTCGTGGCCTGATTCGCCCGATTTCGGTCTCTTGCATCGGCTTGACGGGTAATCAAGACGAAAGGACCGGGTCCTGGAACACTGCTCTCCCGCAGCGTTCCAGGACCCGGTCTTAATTCCGATTCACCCGAGAATTCCACTCGGGTTCACCGTGCCCGCGCCGATCAGGCGTTCGCGTCGGCCTTCGCCTCGGCGTCGGCGGTGACGCCGATCTCGTGTTCCTGGATGAATTCGTCGCCCAGGACCTGGTGCGCGGCGCGCAGGTGGTCGAGGTCGACCTCGCCGTGCTCCGAGGCGTGCCCGTCCAGCGCGCCGAGCACCCGCTCCACCGGCGCGTGCGTGCCGTTCAGGCGCTGCTCGGCGTACACCGCTATACCGAGCTTGAGAAGCAGCTTCGCACCGTGGCGGTGGATGTTCCACTCCTCGATGGTGTGCTCGGTCTCCTCGAAGGTCTTCTCCGAGACCTCCAATGCCTTCGCCAAAAAGCTCATCGCTATCCTCAGTTGTCCACGGGAGGCGACGGAGCGCTCCCCCTCAGGTATGACAGTCAATACCCGCGAACTGTACTCCACCGGAGGTGACACTGCGTAGGGTCCGTTACCGGGCAATGCAATTCAGGCCAGGGACTTATCGGCGACGCGAACCGCGCGGTCGCGGGCGCCCCGCCGGTCCCGCGGACCTCACGCAGAGTTCTTCGATGATTCTCACCCGCAGCCACTTGCGGGTTTCACCCTTTCGTGTGATGGCGACTCCGGGCCGCCGAGGTTAGGTTCCGCAGGGTCCTGCATGACGACCCACGGAACGAGGCACCCGCACGTGCGCGGTAAGAGACACACCATGTTGACGGTGACGACGATAGGCGCGACCGCCGTGGCCACGCTGCTGCCCGGCGGCTGTTCGAGCGGCGGCGCCGCGTGCACCACGCAGAGCGTGACGGTGCAGAACGTGACCCTGCGGAGCGTGACGTCCGCGTTCGATCTCACCGCGACGGTGAAGTCGCCGGACAGCAAGCCTCTCTCGGGCGTCTCGGTGCAGTTCTGGGCGTGGGGCACCCCGCCCGGCCAGAGCTCGACGGTGGGCGTCCCCCTCGGCACCACGACGACGGACGCGTCGGGCCGGGCGATGCTGAAGATGCCGCCGATCATCCGGGACCACGTGGCCAGCACGCTCGAGGGGATCGCCGGCACGCGCTTCGTCAGGGTCAGCGCGAAGGGTCTGGCGGGCCCCATCGGCGGCACCGCGTACTGCGAGGGGAAGGGCAGCGCGCCGGTGACGTGCGGCTCGGCCGGCCAGGCCTGCCCAGCCGTGGTGCTGCCCAAGGCCTAGGGCGTGTTTTGAAACTAGCGTCGGATCAGGCCGCGGCGTCTGACGCGTGCGCTCGCAAGGCGCCGGGTCGTCCGCATACTGGGCGTACGTGGGCGATCCGGCAACGCGGCGAGCGTGCGTGGCAGGCGTCGCGGACCCGGCGATAGTTTCAAAACACGCCCTAGGGCCCAACGCCCGAGCGGGCGCGGCACCGGGATTCGCCGGGAAGGATTCCTCTAGAACAGCCGCGACTCGGCGTCGTCGAAGCCGCGCAGCACGTCGTAGTCCAGCACCTGGCAGCCGATCCCGCGGTCGGTCGCCAGAACCCGGGCCTGCGGCTTGATCTCCTGCGCGGCGAAGATGCCGCGCACCGGGGCGAGCAGCGGGTCGCGGTTGAGCAGCTCCAGGTACCGCGTCAGCTGCTCGACGCCGTCGATCTCGCCGCGGCGCTTGATCTCCACGGCCACCGTCGTGCCGGACGCGTCCTTGCACAGGATGTCGACCGGGCCGATCGCGGTCATGTACTCGCGGCGGATCAGCCGGTAGCCGGTGCCGAGGGTCTCGATCTGCGCGGCGAGCAGCTCCTGCAGGTGCGATTCGACGCCGTCCTTCTGCAGGCCGGGGTCCACGCCGAGCTCGTGGGACTCGTCGTGGAAGACCTCCTCCAGCTTGATGATCAGCTTCTCGCCGGCCTTGTTGGTCACCGTCCACAGGCCCGGCTCCTCCTTGACCGTGCACGGCGGGCTCATCCAGTTCAGCGGCTTGTAGGAGCCGCCGTCGGAGTGCACGAGCACCGAGCCGTCGGACTTGTGGATGAGCAGGCGCTTGGCGCTGGGCAGGTGGGCGGCGAGGCGTCCGGCGTAGTCGACGCTGCACTGGGCGATGACGAGGCGCATCCGGTCAGCCTAGTCCAGCCCGCCGGGGGCGCGGGCGCGGAGCCGCGCTCCACGGCGCACGATGCGTACGACGATCGTATCGATCCGCAGATCTGACGTCCGGTCACACGTGAATCCCGCGCGCCCCCTCGGCGAGGTGTGAGGGGCCCCCGGCGCGGTCATTCATTTCTGTGAGCGCAAGATGACAGCTGCCAAGCCTCACGAAATGAAACGGGAGCCCACATGTCGCTGGACGTCTCTCCGGACCTGCTGGCCGCCGCGGAGCGCGGCGAGATCGCCGACTCCGAGTTCGCCGCGTGCGTGCGCGACTCGCTGCCCTACGCGTGGGGCATGATCAGCACCTTGTCGACGCGGCTGCACGTCGAGGGCGGGGCGTTCGCCGACAACACCACGCCGCCGGCCACCGAGCAGGAGCGCGGGCAGCTGCTGCGCGCGCTCGCCTCGGACGCCATCCGGGGGTGCCTGGAGCGCTACTTCGGGGTCAAACTCGCGTTCCAGAACTGCCACCGGGTCGCCGTGTTCCCGGCCGCCGACGGGGAGCCGGGAATGGAGTCGGGCGCCTATCGCCGCTTCGTCTCGCCCCGGGCCCAGCTGCTCAATCAGTCGCCGGAGCTGCGCGACTGCTGAGCCGGGGGAGAACGCTCCTGGCCATGGAGTGTTCACTCGTTCGAGTGTGCGGAAGGGAGTGGTCGTCCGGAAACTGTCAGACCCGTGTGGTGGGGTGGGACGTGCGGAGGGAGACCTCCGCCGACGAGGGAACCCCGGCGGGGAGAGACCGGTCGAGGCCGACGCATGCGCAGTGGAGGGCGCGTGCGGGGAAGGCGGCCCCGACCGGTCTCACGGCTCGCGCCCCGCGGATTTCCGCTCGCGCGTTTCGCCGCTCATCGGACAAGCCCACCGCGCCCGCATTCCCACCGGCCCCGGCTGCCGGTACCGTGGATACTGACCGGTAACAAGTGGCCGTACCCCTTCGACGGGACGGTACCGAGCGGACAAGGGAGTCGGCAGTGTCGCGAGACTTCAACACGGTGGGCGTGGTGGGCCTGGGCACCATGGGTGCGGGCATCGCCGAGGTACTGGCCAGGAACGGCATCCGGGTCTACGGCGTGGAGCAGAACGCGGCCGCGCTCAACCGGGGGCGGGCGCACGTGGCGCACTCCACCCGGCGGGCGGTCGCCAAGGGCAAGCTGAGCGCCGAGGACGCGGCGGCGCTGCTGGACCGGATCACCTTCACCACCGAGCTCGGCGACCTGGCCGCGGCCGACCTCGTCATCGAGGCGATCCCGGAGCGGCTCGAGCTCAAGCGCGGGCTGTTCCAGCGGCTCGACGCGATCTGCGGCGCGGACACCGTCTTCGCGACCAACACCTCCTCGCTCTCGGTGACCGAGATCTCGGTCGCCACCTCGCGCCCGGGCCGCGTGGTCGGCATCCACTTCTTCAACCCGGCGCCGGTCATGAAGTTCGTCGAGATCGTCCGCACGGTCGTCACCGAGCCCGAGGTCGTCGCCGACGTCGAGGCGCTGGCCGCCCGGCTCGGCAAGAGCCCCGTGCTGATCGGCGACAAGGCGGGCTTCATCGCGAACGCGCTGCTGTTCGGCTACCTGAACCACGCCGCGACGATGTACGAGGCGCGCTACGCGACCCGCGAGGACATCGACGCCGCGATGCGGCTCGGCTGCGGCCTGCCGATGGGCCCGCTGGCGCTGCTCGACCTGATCGGCGTGGACACCGCGTACGAGATCCTCGACACGATGTACAAGCAGTCGCGCGACCGGCTGCACGCGCCGGCGCCGATCCTCAAGCAGATGAAGACCGCCGGCCTGCTCGGTCGCAAGGTCGGCCGCGGCTTCTACACCTACGAGCAGCCGGACGTGCCGACCCTGGTCCCGGATGACCAGACCCCCGAGGGCGCCAAGCACGCCGCGCCGGGCCGCGCCGTCGGCCGGATCGCCGTGGTCGGCTCGGGCACGATGGCCAACGGCATCGCCGAGGTCTGCGCGAAGGCCGGCATCGAGACCGTGCAGATCGCCCGCTCCAAGGAGAAGGCCGAGGCCTCCCGCGCCGCGATCGAGAAGTCGCTCGCCCGCGGCGTGACCAAGGGCAGGCTCACCGAGCAGGCCAGGGACGAGGCGCTCGCGCTGCTCACCTCCAGCGGCAGCCTGTCCGACGCGGCGGACTGCGACCTCGTGCTCGAGGCGGTCGTGGAGGACCTCGAGGTCAAGACGGCCCTCTTCCGCGAGCTCGACGGGATCTGCAAGCCGGGCGCCGTGCTCGCCACGACGACCTCCAGCCTCCCGGTCATCGACTGCGCGATGGCCACGTCCCGCCCGGCCGACGTCGTCGGCGTGCACTTCTTCAACCCGGCGCCCGCGATGCAGCTGGTCGAGGTCGTGCACACCGTCGCCACCGCCCCCGACGTGCTCACCACCGTGCACGAGCTGTGCGAGCGCCTCGGCAAGCACCCGGTGGACTGCGGCGACCGGGCCGGCTTCATCGTCAACGCGCTGCTGTTCCCGTACCTGAACGACGCGGTCAAGATGCTGCAGGCGCACTACGCGACCGCCGACGGCATCGACACCGCGATGAAGCTCGGCTGCGGCTACCCGATGGGCCCGTTCGAGCTGCTCGACGTGGTCGGACTGGACGTCTCGCTGGCCATCGAGCGGGTGCTCTACCTGGAGTTCCGCGAGCCCGGCTTCGCCCCGGCCCCGCTGCTCGAGCACCTGGTCACCGCGGGCTACCTCGGCCGCAAGGCGGGCCGCGGATTCCGGGACTACTCGGCGTAGGCGGGTCCGGGGTTCGGTGCGCGGGCTGCGACAATGGAGGCGTGAGCCGCCCGCGCAGGAACTCCAAGTGGTCGCGACCGTCGCCCGATCCGGACGACCTCGCGCGCTCCTTCGGATATCAGCGCACGGAGTCCGACGCTGTCGGCGAGGAGTGGATCGTCCAGCAGGTCACCGGCGCGGCCGCGGCCAAGAGCTACCGCTGCCCCGGCTGCGACCACGAGATCCCGCCCGGCACGCCGCACATCGTGGCGTGGCCGAGCGTCCCCGAATACGGCTCCGGCGGCGGTGTCACCGAGCGCCGGCACTGGCACACGGCGTGCTGGAACTCGCGCGGGCGGCGGCGCCGGCGCTGATCGTCGGGGGCTGACTCGGCGCCAGGCGTCAGGCGTCCCGGTGCCGGAAGAACCAGAACGCGGGGACGATCAGCAGCGCGGTCCAGATCAGCAGGGCCACGAAGCCGCCGATCGGGGAGAGGGTCGGCGTGCTGCCGGGGGTCGCGGCGTGGGTGACCATCATCGCGCTGCCCGCGTTCGAGGGAACGATCTTGTTGAGGTCCTTGCCGAGGGTGCCGGGCAGGAAGTTCGTGATGATCGGCACCACGAAGAACAGGCCGACGAGCGTCGAGATCGCCGCGGCGGTGTGCCGCAGCAGGAAGCCGAGGGCCAGGCCCATCAGCGCGACCAGGGCCAGGTAGACCGGGACGGCGAGTAGGGCGCGTACGTTTGCGCCGTGGCTGAGCGACAGGTCGACGCCGTGCTTCGTGTAGAAGGGGCTGGCCACGCCGTATGAGGCGAAGGCGATGATGATTCCGGTCACGAGCACGACGAGCGTGAGCACGACGGCCTTGGCGAGGAACAGCACCGAGCGGCGCGGGAACGCGGTCAGCGAGGTGCGCATCATGCCGGTGCCGTACTCGGTCGAGACGACGAGGACACCCAGCACGCCCACGACCAGCACTCCGAAGTAGACGCCGGCGACAACGGAGGACATGTCGACCGTGGCACGGTTCGTCGCCGAGAGGGTGTCCCAGTTCGCCGACGTGACCGCCGCGATCAGCAGCGAGATGCCTACCGACAGTACGACGCAGATCAGCAGCGTCCAGTACGTCGAGCGCACGCTGCGGATCTTGGCGAACTCGCTGTCCAGCGCCTCGCGGAAGGTGATGCGCCGGATCGGCGCGTCCATGTGGAAGCTGCGCGTCGTGGTGGCGGTCACTGAATACGCTCCTCGACCTGCGGTGCCTGCGGTGCCTGCGATTCCAGAGGCGTTCCCCAGCCCGCCACGGCGGGGCCGTCGGGCGAGCCCTGGTCGTCCGACTGCCCGGCGTGGTACTCGACCGAGCCGGCCGTCAGCCGCATGAAGGCCTCCTCCAGCGAGGACTGAACCAGCGTCAGCTCGTGCAGCCAGAGGCCCTCGGCCCCGGCGACGTCACCGATCTGCGCGGGCTGCGTGTCGTACACGTGCAGGGACTCGTCCGGCTGCCGCTCGACCCGCCAGCCGCGCAGCGCCAGCTTCGGCGCGAGTTCGGCCGGCTGCGGGGAGCGGACCCTGACGTAGCTGACCGAGTTCTTCGCGATGAACTCGGCCATCGGCTCGTCGGCGAGGATCCGGCCGAGCCCGATCACGACCAGGTGATCCGCCGTCAGCGCCATCTCGCTCATCAGGTGGCTGGAGACGAACACCGTGCGGCCCTCGGCGGCCAGCGCCTTCATCAGGTTGCGGATCCAGAGGATGCCCTCCGGGTCCAGGCCGTTGACCGGCTCGTCGAACATGACGATGCCGGGGTCGCCGAGCAGCGCGGCCGCGATGCCGAGCCGCTGGCCCATGCCGAGGGAGAAGCCGCCGGACCGCTTCCCGGCCACGCTGTGCAGCCCGACCAGGTCGATCACCGCGTCCACCCGGCTGCGCGGAAGTCCGTTCGCCTTCGCCAGCACGAGCAGGTGGTTGTACGCGCTCCGGCCGCCGTGCACCGCCTTGGCGTCCAGCAGCGCGCCCACCTCGCGCAACGGCGCGGCGAGCCGGTGGTAGGGCACGCCGTTGATCGTCACCGATCCGGAGGTCGGCCGGTCCAGGCCGAGGATCATCCGCATCGTGGTCGACTTGCCGGCGCCGTTCGGGCCCAGGAAGCCGGTCACCTTGCCCGGCGCGACGGTGAAGTCGGCGTGGTCCACCGCGAGCCGCGTCCCGTAGCGCTTGGTCAGCTCGGTCGCTTGGATCATGAGGTAGAGCCTGCCCGAATAGTCTGGAATCAACCATTCGGGCAGGCCTTAAGGGGGACGCCGCGGCGGTCCGGCTCACGCGTCCCGGCGTACCAGCAGGTAGGCGGCCAGCGCCCAGAGCACGGCCGTCCACAGCGCGAAGACGCCGTAGCCCTGCCACGAGCTGATCAGGAAGTTGTCCGGCAGCCGCTTCGCGGTGATCACGAAGCCCGCGTTGGTCGGCTCGTAGGTGTAGAGGTACTTCCCGATCCGGCCGGGGATCAGCTGGATCAGGTTGCTGATCACCAGCAGCAGCGCCACGATGCCGGTGATCGCGCCCGCGACGTGCCGCAGCAGCGCGCCGACGACCAGCGCGAACAGGCCGAGCATCGCGAGATACAGCCCGACGCCGAACACCTCGCGCACGTTCCCGCTGTTCAGGTCGACCGAGACCAGGCTCTTGAAGGTCTGGCGCCCGATGAAGAACCCGAGGAACGCGATGACCTCGCCGATCACCAGGATCAGCAGCGTGAACACGATCGACTTGGCCGCCAGCATCCGCACCCGGTGCGGGCTGGCCAGCAGCGTCGAGCGGATCATGCCGGTCGAGTACTCGCTCGCCGTCACCATCACGCCGAGCACCGCGACCGCGAGCTGGCCGATGAACAGTCCGGAGCCGGTGATCGAGCCGATCGGGTCCAGATAGAGGTTCGCCTGCTGCTCCGGCGAGGCCTGCTTCCAGTTCACCACCGTCAGGTAGGGGAACAGCCAGCTGAAGAACAGGAAGGCGATGATCAGCGCGATCAGCGACCAGTAGGTCGAGCGCACCGAGCGGATCTTCGTCCACTCGGCCAGCAGCAGCCGGCCGAAGTGGGCGTGCCCGGTGCCCGCGTCCCGCGTCGCGATCGGGGTCATGACACTGTCACGCGCGGCCATCTGCGCCTCCCCAAGCCGGTGCGGGCCGGTGCGCGAACTCCCCGGTCTCCCGCGTGAGCTCCATGTACGCCTCTTCCAGCGAGGCACGCTGCGGCGTGAGCTCGTGCAGCACGAGGCCGCGCGCCGCCGCGAGCTCGCCGATCTCCGGCGCGGTGCTCCCGGTGACGATCAGCGCGCCGTCCAGGTCCGTGTCCGCGACCGTCCAGCCGCGTTCCCCGGCCGCCGCGCGCAGGGCCTCGGCCTCCGGCGTGCGCACCAGCACGGCGGTGTCCGAG
Organism: Actinospica acidithermotolerans; assembly: GCF_018139625.1. Taxonomy (GTDB): domain Bacteria; phylum Actinomycetota; class Actinomycetes; order Streptomycetales; family Catenulisporaceae; genus Actinospica; species Actinospica acidithermotolerans. The sequence continues at coordinate 14,913 of NZ_JAGSOH010000090.1, forward strand.
AACTGCGCGATGAACTGGCCGACCGGCATGTCCGCCTGCAGCTTGCCGCGCCCGATGACGATCAGGTGGTCCGCGGTCACGGCCATCTCGTTCATCAGGTGGCTCGAGACGAAGATCGTCCGGCCTTCCCCGGCGAGCGCCTTGAGCAGCTGCCGGACCCACAGCACGCCCTCCGGGTCGAGCCCGTTGACCGGCTCGTCCAGGATGAGGATCTTCGGGTCGCCGAGCAGCGCCGCCGCGATGCCGAGCCGCTGGCCCATGCCCAGCGAGAACCCCTTGGTGCGCTTCTTGGCCACCCCGCTGAGCCCGACCAGCTCCAGCACCTCGGACACCCGCCGCTTGGGCACGCCCTGGGTCTGCGCGAGGTAGAGCAGGTGGTTGAACGCGCTGCGCCCGCCGTGCACGGCCCGCGCCTCCAGCAGCGCGCCGACGTAGCGCAGCGGGTCGCGCAGGTCCCGGTAGGGCAGGCCGTCGATGAGCGCGCTGCCCGAGCTCGGCCGGTCCAGCCCGAGGATCAGCCGCATCGTCGTCGATTTCCCGGCCCCGTTCGGCCCGAGAAAGCCGGTGATGCGGCCGGGCTCGACCGCGAAGCTGAGGTGGTCGACGGCGGTCGTGTCGCCGTATCTCTTGACGAGGTCCCTGACTTCGATCATGTGTGCCCCCTCTCCCGTCCACGGTACTGCGCGGATCGCGGCCGTGCGCGGGAAAAGGGCGAGGACCCCCTCGGCGTCTACCCACGCCGTCGAAGGGGCCCTCGGATCCGCGAATCTACCAGTATAAGAGGCCTGCTGGAAACCGGACGGCTACGCGTCGCGCCGCTCGAACACCCACAGGCCGAGGATCAGCGCGATCACGGCGTAGCCCATGTACACCCCGAAGCCGCTCCACGCGCTGAACGAGGTACCGACGTCGGCCACGTGCTGCGTCGCCCAGACCTGGCTGCCGGCGTTGTACGGCAGCCACTTGTCGATGTCGTTCTGCCACGAGGTCGGCATGAAGTTCGTGATGATGTTGATCACGAACAGCAGTGCCACCCCGAGGGTGATGGCGCCGGCCGTGTGCCGTAGCGCCGCGCCGATGCCGAAGGCCAGCAGCGCCGCGCCGACCAGGTAGAGGCCGCCGCCGATGACGGCCTGCAGTGCGCCGTGCGTGCTCAGGGTCAGCGTGACGCCCTTCGTCGCCCAGAAGTGCGCGCCGATGAAGAACGAGGCGAACGAGATGATCTCGCCGACGACGAAGGCCACCAGCGTGACGATCACGAGCTTCGCGAAGAAGACGTTCAGCCGCCGCGGCTGCGCGGACAGGCTGGTCCGGATCATCCCGGTGGAGTACTCCGCGGTCACCGCGAGGGCGCCGAAGACCACCATGACCAGCTGGCCGAGGATGATGCCGAACATGGTGCGCTGCACCAGGTCCTTGTGCGCGAGCTCGACCGCGGTCTCGGTGGTGTGCGAGGACTGGCCCCAGTTGCCCAGGGCGCTGATGCCCACGCCGATGACGATCGCCGCGGCCAGGGTCCAGAGCGTCGACTTCACCGAGCGGATCTTCGTCCACTCCGAGCGCAGCGCGCCGCCGAATCCGGCGCGGCCCTTGGCCTCGGGCAGCGGGGCCAGACCGGCGAACACGGGCACCTTGTCGGTCACGGTACTCATGCTGCGGCCTCCTTGCCGGCCGGAACGGCCGCGTGGTACTCGACGCTGTCCTTGGTCAGCTCCATGAACGCCTGCTCCAGCGAGGCCTGGATCGGGCTGAGCTCGTGCACCCGGATCTGGTTGTCGAAGGCCAGGTCGCCGATCTCGGCCATGCCGAGCTTCGTCACGACCAGCGCGTCCTCGCCGTCCGCGCGGACCGTGCCGCCCTTGCCGGCCAGCACCGCGCCGAGCTGCTCGAGCTGCGGGGTGCGCACCCGGATCGAGAGCTCGGAGTTGTTGTCGATGAACTCCTGGACCGTGCAGTCCGCGACGAGCTTGCCGCGGCCGATCACGATCAGGTGGTCTGCGGTGTTCTCCATCTCGCTCATCAGGTGGCTGGAGACGAACACCGTGCGGCCCTCGGCGGCCAGCGCCTTCATCAGGTTCCTGATCCAGAGGATGCCCTCCGGGTCCAGGCCGTTGACCGGCTCGTCGAACATCAGCACCTTCGGGTCGCCGAGCAGCGCCGCGGCGATGCCGAGCCGCTGGCCCATGCCGAGCGAGAAGCCCTTCGAGCGCTTCTTCGCCACCCCGCCGAGGCCGACCAGGCCGAGCACCTCGTCCACCCGCTTCTTCGGCAGGTTGTTGGTCTGCGCGAGGCACAGCAGGTGGTTGTAGGCGCTGCGGCCGCCGTGCACGGCCTTGGCGTCGAGCAGGGCGCCGACCTCGCGCAGCGGGTGCGCGGCCTGGCGGAACGGCTTGCCGTTGACGGTGACGGTGCCGGAGGTCGGGGCGTCCAGGCCCAGGATCATCCGCATCGTGGTGGACTTCCCGGCCCCGTTCGGGCCGAGGAACCCGGTCACCTGACCGGGCTTCACCGAGAACGAGAGCCGGTCCACGGCCAGCTTGTCCCCGTAACGCTTGCTGAGGCCTACCGCCTCGATCATGGTGTGCCCACTCCCCGGAGCTTGTTCTCATAAACGGACGGCCCCCACCGTAGCCAGTGCGCCGAACGAGCGTCGTCCGCCCCTGGGATGGTCCGCCCGGATGACCGGTGCTACCTCAGAGGGACCTGGAGGATCCTCCGAGAACGGCGCGTCGCCGCGCCGAGCGGCTTCGGTGCTCCGACCCATGGATACGCTGCCGCCCGCGCTGTTCACTGGGTGCAACCGTGGAAGGGAGTGGGCCGCGTGGAGTTCATCACGGCGGACAGCTGGACCGACGCGCTGCGGATCAAGACCGAACGGCCCGGGGCGGCCCCGATCGCCGGCGGCACCGACGTCATGGTCGAGCTCAACTTCGACCTGCGCCGGCCCGAGGCGCTGCTCGACCTGAGCCGGATCAGGGAGCTGAAGGACTGGGACGTGGTCGGCGGCAGCGTGCAGCTCGGCGCCGGGGTCAGCTACACCCGCGTCATCGAGGAGCTCGCCGACCGGCTGCCCGCGCTGGCCATGGCCGCGCGCACGGTCGGCTCGCCGCAGATCCGCAACCGCGGCACCGTCGCCGGGAACCTGGCCACCGCCTCCCCGGCCGGCGACGCGCACCCGGTGCTGCTCGCGACCGGGGCCGTGGTCGAGGCCGAGTCCTTCCAGCGCGGTGTGCGGAAGATCCCGGTCGACGGGTTCTTCACCGGCGTCAAGCGCTGCGCCCTGGAGCCGGACGAGCTGATCCGGGCCGTGGTCATCCCGACCGCCGCCGGGCCGCAGCAGTTCTCCAAGGTCGGCACGCGCAACGCGATGGTGATCGCCGTCTGCTCGTTCGCCATCGCCCTCGACCTGGATGCGCGCACCGTCGGCACCGGCATCGGCTCGGCCGGGCCGACCCCGCTCGCCGCCCGGGCCGCCGAGCGCTTCCTCGTCGGGGAACTGGACTGGGACACCCTGAAGGTCTCCGAGGCCGCGGCGGCGCGCTTCGGAAAGCTGGTGGCTCAGGCGGCTCAACCCATCGACGACGTGCGCGGCACCGCGTCGTACCGCAAGCACGCCCTCGAGGTGCTGGCCGTGCGGGCGCTGGGCTGGATCAGGGGGTGCGCGTGACCGGGAAGGGAATCCGCCTGGAGCTGACGCTCAACGGAAAACGGCAGGTGGCGACGGACGTCCCCGCCAATACGTCGCTGCTGGGCGCGCTGCGCGACCACTTCGGGCTGCCCGGCGCGAAGAACGCCTGCGAGCAGGGGGAGTGCGGCTCCTGCACCGTCTTTCTCGACGGGACGCCGGTTTGTTCCTGCCTGGTCGCCGCGGGCCAGGCGCAGGGCGCGGCGGTCGGCACCGTCGAGGGCCTGGCTGACGAGGACGGACTGAGTCTGGTGCAGCAGGCTTTCGTCACAGCCGGGGCGGTGCAGTGCGGGTTCTGCACCCCGGGATTTTTGATGGTGGTCCGTGACCTCCAATTGCGGGCCCGAGGTCGTACAATCATAAACCTCGATGACGACGAGGTCCGTGAAGCGCTGGCCGGGAACCTGTGCCGCTGCACCGGATACGAGAAGGTGATCGACGCCGTTCGCGCGGCGCTCGCTGATCCGGACGTTCCGCGGCGGTCGGTGGGGGCAAGCGGATGAGCGGGACCTTCGTCATCGAGAACTGCGCCGTCGCTACAGTGGACGGGCGCGGTTCCGAGTATGCCGTCGGTTACGTGGTGGTCTCCGACGGCAGAATCGTGCAGGTGGGCCCCGGAGCTGCCCCGGTCCTCCAGCACGATGGAGCCCGGGTGGTGGACGGTAGTGGGTGCCTTGCCACCCCCGGGCTCGTAAACTCGCACCACCACCTCTACCAGTGGATCTTCCGGGGTTTGGCCAGGGATGCCACCCTGTTCGGCTGGCTCACCGAGCTCTATCCGCGCTGGGCCCGCATCGACGAGCCGGCGGTGCGGGCGGCGGCCCGGGCCGGGCTCGGCTGGCTGGCGCTCAGCGGCTGCACCACCTCGGCCGACCACCACTACGTCTTCCCGCGCGGCTCCGGCGACCTGCTCGGCGCCACCCTCCGGGCCGCCCGGGAGGTGGGCGTCCGGCTTGACGCGACCCGCGGCTCGATGGACCTCGGCCGCTCGGCCGGGGGACTGCCGCCGGACTCGGTCGTCGAGGACCTCGACGAGATCCTCAGCGCCAGCGCCGAGGCCGTCGAGCGGTACCACGACCCCTCGCCCGGCTCGCTGACCAGGATCGCGCTCGCGCCGTGCTCGCCCTTCTCGGTCACCGACGAGCTGATGAAGCAGTCCGCCGTGCTCGCGCGGGAGCTCGGCGTCCGGCTGCACACGCACCTCGCCGAGACCGTCGAAGAGGACGCATACTGCCGCGAGCAGTTCGGGGTCACCCCCGCGGAGTACGTCGAATCGCTCGGCTGGATGGGCGCGGACGTCTGGTTCGCCCACGGCGTGCACCTCGACGACGCCGCGATCGCTCGGATGGCCGCCACCGGCACCGGCCTGGCGCACTGCCCCAGCTCGAACGGCCGGCTCGGCGCCGGCCTCGCGCCGATCAAGGCCCTGCTGAACGCGGGCGCGCCGGTCGGCCTCGGCGTGGACGGAGCCGCGTCCCAGGAATCCGGCATGCTCGTCGAGGAGCTGCGGCAGTCGGTCTACGTCTCGCGCTACCGGGCGCTGACCGGAGCCGCCGACCGTTCCCTCGACGCCCGAACCGCCCTCTACCTCGGTACGGCCGGAGGCGCCAAGGTGCTCGGCCGCCAGGACGAGATCGGTTCGCTGGCTCCCGGCTACTGCGCCGACATCGCGCTGTGGAAGCTGGACGGGCTCGGCCACGCCGACATCACCGATCCGGTCGCCGCGCTCGTCTTCGGCCCTCCCGCGCCCCTCAAGCTGCTGACCGTGCACGGCGAGACCGTGGTCGAGGACGGCGAACTGCGGACCGTGGACGCCGCCGAACTCGCGCGCGACGCCCGGGCCGCCCACCTGCGGATGATGGAGGCAGACCGATGACCGTCACCACCTCCACCCCCGTGCACAAGGGCATCGGCGGCAGCCCGCTCCGACCCGACGGCACGCTCAAGGTCACCGGCGAGTTCGCGTACTCCTCGGACCTGTGGGCCGAGGGCATGCTCTACGGCTCGACCCTCCGCAGCCCGCACCCGCGCGCCCGGATCGTGCGCATCGACACCTCGGCCGCGGCGGCGATGGCCGGCGTCCACGCCGTGCTGACCAGTGCCGACATCCCCGGCAAGAAGACGTACGGCCTGATCGCGGACGACTGCCCGGTCCTCGCCATCGACGAAGTGCGCTATCACGGCGAGCCGGTCGCCGTCGTCGCAGCCGACGACCTGGACACGGCGCGGCGCGCGGCGAAGGCGATCGTCGTCGAATACGAGGTCCTCGAGCCGGTCTCCGACATGCGCCGCGCCGCGTTCGACGCCGAGAGCCCGCGCGTGCACGCGGACCGCGCCGACAACATCGTGCGCTACCAGCCGGTTCGGCGGGGGAACCCGGACGCCGCGGATCTCCAGGATCGCGTGGCCGTGGTCGTCACCCGCGAATACGAGGTCGGCATGCAGGACCAGGCCTTCCTCGGACCCGAATCGGGCCTCGCCATACCGACCGAGGACGGCGGCGTCGACCTGCACGTCGCGACCCAGTGGCTGCACGTGGACCAGGAGCAGATGGCCCCCTGCCTCGCGCTGCCGCCGGAAAAGGTGCAGCTCACGCTCGCGGGCGTGGGCGGCGCGTTCGGCGGCCGCGAGGACCTGTCGATGCAGATCCACGCCTCGATGCTGGCGCTGCGGACGAAGCGGCCGGTCAAGATGGTCTACGACCGCAGGGAATCGTTCTTCGGCCACGTCCACCGGCACCCGGCCCTGATGAAGTACACGCACGCCGCCGACGCGGACGGCCGCCTGGTCTACGCCAAGGCGCAGCTCCTGCTGGACGGCGGCGCGTACGCCTCGACGACGGACGCGGTCGTCGGCAACGCGGCGTCGCTCGGCATCGGGCCGTACGAGTGCGACGACGTGCTCATCGAGGCCTACGGCCTCTATACCAACAACCCGCCGTGCGGAGCGATGCGCGGCTTCGGGGCAGTCCAGGCCTGCTTCGCCTACGAGTCGCAGATGGACGAGGTCGCGGCCGCGCTCGGTATGGACCCCGTCGAGATCCGCCGGATCAACGCGGTGAAGGAGGGTTCGATCCTCCCGACCGGCCAGCGGATCGAGGGCCCGGCGCCGCTGCGCGAGATCCTCGACGAACTGGTCACGATGCCGATGCCGCCGGAGCCGAGCCTGCCGGAGCCGGGGGAGCCGGAGCCCAGGACGCGGGTGCCGGGGGAGCGGTGGGAGCTGCCGCCGGGCGGATACGGGAACACGACCAGAGGCGAGGGCGTGCGCCGAGGGGTCGGCTACGGCGTGGGCATCAAGAACATCTGCTACTCGGAAGGCTTCGACGACTTCTCCACCGCGCGCGTGCGCCTGGAGATCTCCGGCGGTGAGCCGATCGCCTCCGTGCATACCGCGGCGGCCGAGGTCGGCCAGGGCCTCGTCACTCTGCAGGCCCAGATCGCGCGCACCGAACTCGGCGTGGACCACGCGGTCGTCCTGCCGGCGGATACGCAGGTCGGCTCGGCCGGCTCGTCGTCCGCGTCCCGCCAGTCCTACATGACCGGCGGCGCGGTGAAGACGGCATGCGAAGCCGTCCGCATGGAAGTCATCGAACTGGCCCGGCGGAAGTTCCCCGAGCTGCTATCGGACGACGAGTCGTGGTCCGACATCCACCTCGCCGACGGCGCGCTGCACCTCGGCGCCGGCGTCGCGACGGGCGCCCGCCTGCTGGCCCGACTGAGCGACGTACTCGGCACCGACGTCGTCGAGGCCACCCGCGAGTACCATCACCGCCGCACGAATCCCCTCGATCCCGAGACCGGCCAAGGGGATTCGCACGTCCAGTTCGCGATGGCCGCCCATCGTGCCGTCGTCGACGTGGACGTGGAACTGGGCCTCGTCCATGTAGTGCAGATGGATGTAGTCCAGGACGTAGGCAAGATCCTCAACCGGCTCTCGCTCGAAGGCCAGATCCAGGGCGGCACGGCCCAGGGCCTCGGCCTCGCCCTGATGGAGGAGATCCAGACCCGCGACGGCCTGGTCCGCAACCCGTCCTTCACCGACTACCTAATCCCGACGATCCTCGACATGCCGCCGCTCAACATGCGCATCCTCGAGTTCGCCGACCCCAACTCGCCCTACGGACTGCGCGGCGCCGGCGAGCCGCCGACGCTCTCGTCGACCCCGGCGATCGTCGCCGCGGTCCGCGCCGCATGCGGCCGCCCGCTGCGCCGAATCCCGTTACGCCCCGAGCAGATCGCCCTCGTTGAAGGGTACGGCGACGAGGGCGGTGAAGAAGATGTCTGACCTCACCGACCACATCGAGGCCTGGCACACCAGCGGCAGTCCGTACGCTCTGGCCACCATCGTCGACGCGCGCGGCAGCACCCCGCGCGACATAGGACCGGCCTTCGCCGTGGACGGCACCGGCCGCGCGGTCGGCAGCGTCTCCGGCGGCTGCGTCGACGCCGCGGTCTACGACCTCTGCCTCCGCGTCCTCGGCAGCGCGTCCGAGGGCCCGCTGCGCGAGACGTACTCCGACACCGACGAGGACGACCTGGCCCCCGCCCTCGTCTGCGGCGGCGAGATCACCATCGAGGCCCGCCGCGTCGACCCCCGGCTGGAGAACTCCCCGGTGCCTGAGCCCTCCGAGCCGCCGCGCCTCCTCATCTTCGGCGCCGTGGCTTTCACCGACGCCCTCGTGAAGATGGGCAGACTCCTCGACTTCCACGTCACCGTCTGCGACGCCCGCCCCATCTTCGCCACCCGCGAGCGCTACCCGTGGGCCGACGAGGTCGTCGTCAGCTGGCCGCACAAGTACCTCGTCGAGACCCCGACCGACGCCCGCACAGCCATCTGCGTCCTCACCCACGACGAGCGCTTCGACGTCCCCGTCCTGCGCGAAGCCCTCCGCATGCCGGTCGCCTTCGTCGGCGCCATCGGCTCCCGCCGCACCTGCGCCCACCGGCTGGCCCGCCTCCAGGACCTCGGCGTCCCCCCGGCCGACCTCGCCCGCCTCCGCTCCCCGATCGGCCTCGACCTCGGCGCCCACACCCCCGAGGAGGTCGCCGTCTCCATCCTCGCCGAGATCATCGCCGTCACCCGCGGCGGCTCCGGCCGCCCCCTGAGCGAGACCGACGGGCCGATCCACCACGGCTGAGCGCCTGCTGGCGGCTACTGCTCGGCCTGTGCTTCGCCGGTGTGGGTGTGCTCGGGCCGCTGGTTACCGCGTGGGCCGAGCGCACCCCGCCTCCCTTGGCCGCGTCCGCGCCGGGTCTTGACACTTCCCCCTAAGATTTCTGCTCGTGGCCGAACCCATAACCGTCGAGTTCGAGCTGGGCGCCGACGAAGTGACCAGCGAGCTCGGACTGCGCTCCGAGCGGAAGAACAGCCTCTACACCGCGGCCCTCATGGTGGTGGGCGCGGGCGTCTGCCTCGCGTTCTACCTGCAGGGCGACCGGCCCAAGATGTGGATGCCGGCGGCGCTGCTCGGGCTGTACGCGCTGATCATGCTCGTGTACGCGTATGTGCACCTGCCGCGGAAGATGCGCGCCAACGCGGCGCGGCTGGCCGGGACGGCTCGGGTGAAGTTCGCCGACGACGGGATCCGGTACGGCGGCGCGGGCACGGCCAAGGGGTACAGCTGGGGCAAGGTGAGCAGCGTGCTCGACCGGCCCGGCGCCTGGGTGATCACGGCGGGCAAGAAGTCCGAGGGCTTCATCATCCCCAAGCAGGCGGTCCCGGCCGACCAGGCCGAGCAGTTCGCGCTCGCGCTGCGCGAGTGGTCCGGCAAGGCGTACAAGCAGCGCAAGCGCTAGCAGCGAGCCGCGCCAGGAACTTGCGACCTCCCGCAACAAATGCGCGGTACCGTAGCCGCACTATGCGGCTGCGTGATCTGGTCGACAGCGCCGAGCTCGGTCTTCTCCTGGTGACCGGGCAAGCCGGGCTGGACCGTGAGGTGCGCTCGGTCATGGTCACCGACCTGCCCGAGCCGAGCCGCTACCTGCGCGGCGGCGAGCTGGTCGTCACGGGTTTGCTGTGGCGTGCGTCCTCAGATCTGCGTCGGCACGCGTCTTCAGGCCCGGTGAGGGCGGCTGCCACGGACGTCGGGTCTGAGGACGCTGACGATGCCGCCTCCGCCTCTGCCGCCTCCGCCGAGCGCTTCGTCGCGGCCGTCGCCGAGGGCCACGCGGCGGCCATCGCCGCAGGTGACACCACCGACGAGGAGCTTCCGCCTGACCTGGTCGCCGCCTGCACCCGGCACAACGTCCCGCTGCTGCACGTGCCCGGACGGCTCTCCTTCGCCGAGCTGAGCGAGTGGTTCTCCCGCCGCACCTCCGAGCTGCGCGCGCACGACACCGGCGAACTGCTGGCCCGGCATCGCCGCCTGCTCGGCGCGGGCGCGCGGCGCGGAGTGAGCGGGATCCTCGAGCTGATCGCCGCAGAGTCAGGGCTCGAAGGGCTGCTGATCAGCGCGGCCGGCGACGTGCTCGTCGAGCCGGGGATGACCGTCGTGCCGCAGCTCGTCCACGTCCTCACCCGCGAGGCGGTGCGCACGGCCGCGCTGCCGGAGCGACGGGTCGAGTACCGCGGCGAGAGCTACAGCGTCTTCACCGTCAGCGGCGACTCCCCGACGCCGGTCGACGATTGGTACGTCGTCTTCGAGGGCGACTCGCGGAACTGGCCGCCGCAGCGCCGCGACGTGGCCCGCGGCGCCGCGCGGCTGCTCAGCGCGGAACGCCAGTGGCTCGCCGAAGCACGCGAACCGCTGCGCCAGCTCGGGCAGGACCTCGCCCAGCTCGTCGCGCAGGAGGGGCCGGTCGCCGAGATCGTGGCGCGGCTGCGCCCGGTCGGGCTCTCCGCGGTCGACGGGCTGCGCGTCGTGGCCGTCACCGTCGAGGGGAACAACCCGGCGATCCGGGTACTGCGGGCCCTGATCGACGATCCGCAGGGTACGAAGCCGTTGCCCGCCGCCGCGTTGCCGGACGGGCGCGCGGTCGGCATCGTCGGCGAGCCGAAGGACGACGGCGACGCCGTCGAGCGGCTGACCGCGCGGCTGAAGGCCATCGGGCCCGCGCTCGGCCTGGACCGGGTCCGCGTCGGGGTCAGCGACCTGGTGACGACGGCGACCGCGCTTCCCGCCGCCGTGCGCGAGGCCGGATACGCCCTCGGCCTCGCCGCTCGCGACCGAGAACGGCTCCGCGTCGCCGGGCACACCGACCTCGCCACGCACGAGGCGCTGCTCGCGCACGTCCCCGACGAGCTGCGCGCGGGCTACGTGAACCGGCTGCTCGGCCCGCTGCGCGCCCACGACGACCGGCACCACGCCGCCCTGGAGGAGACCCTCGACGTCTTCCTGCAGTGCTCAGGATCCTGGAGCCGCTGCGCGGCGCAACTGCACATCCACGTCAACACGCTGCGATATCGGATCGCCAGGATCGCCGAGCTGACCGGCCGCGATCCGACCAGGCTGGAGGACCAGGTGGACCTCTTCCTCGCGCTGCGGGCCCGGTGACGCGGATGAGCGTCGTCGGCATCGTGCTCGCCGCCGGGGCCGGGAGCCGGATGGGCGGCCCGAAGGCGAACCTCGACTTCCGGGGTACTCCGCTGATCACCCGCGCCGTCCGGACCGCCTTCGCGGGGGGCTGCGATCGGGTGTGCGCGGTCGTCGGTGCGGAGATCGAGCGGGCCACCGCGCACGCCGAGGCCGCCGGGGCCTTCGTCGTCGTGAACGAGGCGTGGGCCGAGGGCATGGGCGGCTCGCTGCGCGCGGGCCTGGACGCGGTCGAGGCCGCCGAGCCCGAAGCGTCAGCCGCGCTCGTGCTGCTCGTCGACCAGCCCTACATCACCGCCAACGCGGTCGCCGCGGTGCTCAGCGCGGGCCGCGGCCGTGACGACGGCGGAGTGCTGGCCGCCGCGGTCTACGAAACCGGGCGCGGCCACCCCGTCCTGATCGGCCGCGCGCACTGGGAAGCACTGCGCCCGACGCTCTCCGGAGACATCGGAGCACGCGCGTACCTTCAGGCCCATCAGGACGAGCTCATCCTCGTACCTTGCGACGCCGTGGCCGATCCGCGCGACCTCGACCGGCCCGAGGACCTCGCCGCGCCCGGCTGAGATCCGAGGACGTCCCGGGTGTGACGGAAATCGTTCTCACAGCGCGGTGCACGACCGTAGCAAAGCTGATATGAAGGACACCGACGCCGTCCTACCCACTCAACGATGCCCATATTTCACATGACGCGATCCGCGCTGCTCCTGCTCGCCGACTCGAGATTCCCGGCAGGCGCACACGCACACTCCGGCGGCCTCGAATCCGCCGTCGCGGCGGGTCGGGTGCATGACACGGCCACCCTGCACGCGTTCCTAACCGGGCGCCTGCACACGGCCGCGCTGGTCGCCGCATCGTTCGCGGCCGCCGCGTGCCACTGCGAGAACGCCGAGACGCTGGCCGAACTCGACCACGAGTACGACATCCGCCTGCTCTCGCCCGCGCTCCGGACCGCATCGCGCCGTCTCGGCAAGCAGCTGCTGCGCACGGCCCGAACCACCTGGCCTGTACCGCGTCTCAACCTGCTCGCCGCAACGCCGGACGGGGGCTCGCACCACCCCGTCGTACTCGGCGTGGTCTGCGCGGCCGCCGGGATCGCGCCGGAGGACGCGGCGTTGTGCGCGGTGCAGGGCGCGATCACGGTCCCGGCCGACGCGGCGATCCGCCTCCTGGGCCTCGACCCCGGCGAGGTCTCCGGCGTGCTCGCGAAGCTGGCCCCGCCTGCCGACCGGACCGCGTCCAAGGCCCTGACCCTGGCCCGGATGGCCCAGCTCAAGAACGATTTCAGCATGCTGCCCGCGCTCGGCTCCCCGCTGCTCGACCTCGCCGCCGAGGACCATGCCACCTGGGAGGCGCGTCTCTATGCCAGCTAAGGCCGCGAAGACCCCCGAGGCGAGGGAGACCCCTGAGGCGGGGGAGACCCCTGAGATCCCCGAGGCGCCCGCTCGGCGCGGCACCCTGCGGATCGGCGTCGGCGGACCTGTCGGCGCCGGCAAGACATCCCTGGTCGCGGCGCTGTGCCGAACCCTGGGCGAGGAGCTGTCGATCGCCGTGGTCACCAACGACGCGCACGCCGCGCAAGACGCGGCCTTCCTCGTCGAACGCGGCTCGCTCGACGCCGAACGGATCACCGCCGTGCAGACCGGCGGCAGCCCGCACGCGGCGATCCGCGACGACATCGCCGCCAACCTGGAGGCGGTCGAATCTCTTGAGGCGGCCCTGGACCCGCTCGACCTGGTACTCATCGAAAGCGGTGGCGGCAGCCTGAGCGCGACCTTCAGCAGGGGTCTGATCGACCGGCAGATATTCGTGATCGACGTCGCCGCGGGGGAGCGGCTGCCGCGCAAGGGGGGCCTCGGCATCACGTCCGCCGACCTCCTCGTCGTCAACAAGACCGATCTCGCGCCGCACGTGCCCGCCGACCTCGAGGTGATGCGCCGCGACGCCGCGGCCCAGCGCGCCGCCGGCCCGGGCGGCATCGTCCGCGAGACGCCGCTGCCCACGCTGTTCACCTCCCTCAGCGAGCACCCCGGCGCGCCCGCCGTCGCCGACTGGGTCAGGGGACTGATCGTCGAGCACAGAAGCCCGGCGGCCGCGTGAAGGCCCGCGCCCGCATCGTGGCCCGCGCCGAGCAGGACGGCACCACCAGCCTGACCACGCTCGCCGGCGAGACCCCGCTCCTGCTCAGACGCGCCGCGCACCCGGACGGCCTGGACACCGCCCGGATCCACCTGATGGGCGGCACGGCGGGCCCGATCGGCGGCGACGACCTCGCGTACCGCGTGGAGATCGGCGAGGGCGCGAAGGTCCAGGTCCGCAGCATGGCGGCCACCCTCGCGCTGCCCGGCCCCGGCGGCGCCCAGTCCACCCTCGCCTTCGACGTGCGCGTGGGCTCCGGCGCACGACTCGACTGGGCCCCCGAACCCCTCATCGCCGCCCGCGGCGCCAACCACGCCGTCCTCGCCAGCCTCGACCTCGCCGAGGACGCCGAGCTCACCTGGCGCGAGGATGTAGTCCTAGGCCGCGACGACGAGGGTCCGGGCTCGGTCCGCTCCCGCACCCGCATCACCCGCGCCGGCCGCGTCGTCTTCGACCACGAATTCGCTGTCGGCCCCCGCTACCCCGGCTCCCTCGGCCCGGCCGGCACCGCCGGCTACCGCCGCGTGACCCTGACCGTCGAATTCACCAAAGGCGAGCACCGCCCCACGATCAAACTCGCCTTCTCCGGAGCCGACCTCCCCGACCTGTCCCACACCTTCACGTAGGCCGCGGGTCGGCGGCCGCGGGCTGCGGTACCTGTGCCCGCCGGCCGCCGTATCCCTCCTCGCTCACTCCCGTAGGCTGCGGGACGGTGCCTGCCGGCGGCCGCCGGACCCCTCCCTGCCCACTCCCGTAGGCTGCGGGACCGTGAAGCTAGAACCGTTCCCCGCTGCCCCCGCCACAGAAGCTGACGCGGTAGCCGAACAGGACCGCCTCCGCCCGCTCGTCCAGACCCAAGGCGCCGCGCCGGAGCCGCTCCGCTGGATCGCAGGCCTCGACGTCGCCTACGCCGTCGATGAGTCCTGCGTAGCCGGTGCCGTGACCGTCCTCGACGCCGAGACCCTGACCGTCGTCGAAACGGCCACCGCCCTGCGCTCCGTCGACTTCCCCTACATCCCCGGCCTGCTGGCGTTCCGCGAGATCCCGGCCCTGCTCGACGCGCTCGGCAAGCTCATCCACGTACCCGACCTGCTCGTCTGCGACGGCTACGGCCTGGCCCACCCGCGCCGCTTCGGCCTGGCGTGCCACCTCGGCGTGCTCACCGACGTCCCCACGTTCGGCGTCGCGAAGACCGCCTTCATCGGCACCTTCGACGAGCCCGGCCAGGCCCGCGGCGACAGTTCCGACCTGGTCGACGGGGGAGAGGTCATCGGCCGCGTCCTGCGCACCCAGCCGAAGATCAAGCCCGTCTTCGTATCCACAGGTCATCGCATCGCGCTAGACGTCGCCACAGGCCTCGCCTTGCGCCTAGCCCCCGAATACCGCCTCCCCGAGACGACCCGCACCTCCGACCAAGCCTCCCGCCGAGCGCTGGCGGCCGGACTGGCTACCGGACTGGCTACCGGACTGGTTACCGGGCCGGCTCACCCGGTGAACTAACCTGGACGAGTGACGAGCACCGAGATCACCGCCCACACGATCCTCCCCGCCCACCGCGAGGACATCGAGCTCAAGACCGCCGACGGCCTGACCCTGGTCGGCGAGCTGGCCCTGCCGCCGCACGGCCGCCCGCCGGTGGCCACGCTCGTCACCCTGCACCCGCTGCCCACGCACGCGGGCATGATGGACAGCCACGTCTACCGCAAGGCGGCCTGGCGGCTGCCCGCACTGGCGGATCTCGCAGTCCTCCGCTTCAACACCCGAGGCACCACCTCGGCCCGAGGAACCAGCGAAGGCGCCTTCGGCGACGGCATCGCCGAGCAGCACGACGTCGCCGCCGCGATCGACTTCGCCGACCACCGCGACCTGCCCAACCCCTGGTTGGTCGGCTGGAGCTTCGGCACCGAGCTCACCCTGAAGTACGGCTGCGAGCCCCACATCCAGGGCGCCATCCTGCTCTCCCCGCCCCTCCACCGCGCCGGCGACGCCGAGATCGCCCGCTGGGCCGATTCCGGCAAGCCGGTCAAGATCCTCGTCCCCGAGCACGACGACTACCTCAAGCCCGCCGAAGCCCGCACCCGCTTCGCCCCCCTCCTGACCCCCGAGGCCAAGTCGCGCGGCTGCGACCTCATCGCCGTAGACGGCGCCAAGCACCTGTGGGTCGGCGAGAAGTACGTCCGCATCGTCCTAGACGAAATCGTCCGCTCGGTGAACCCGGCCGCCGCCCCCCTCCCCCAGGAGTACGACGGCTGCGACGGCCCCGCCGAAAAGTACACGGCGTAAGCCCGGCTCTGCAGCCAGGCGCCGGTGCGCTCACGCAGTCGCTAGCGCCGCTGACGCACGCGCAAGTGCCGCCCCCGCACGCGCCCGGTGCCGCCCCCGCACGCGCAAGTGCCGCTCACGCACCAAGCGTGAGCGGCACCGGCGCTGTCGATCGCTGGATCAGTGGCCCGAGTACGGATTCTGCTGCCCGTACTGCCCACCCTGAGGCGGATAGCCCCCTTGCGGCGGCGGCTGCCCGTACGGATTCTGCTGAGGTTGCGGCTGCCCGAACTGCGGCTGCTGGGGCTGCCCGAACTGCGGTTGCTGCCCATACTGGCCGCCCGGCTGCCCATACTGCCCGCCGGGCTGCACCTGCTGCCCAGCCCCGTAATACGGATTCCCGCCACCCC
>NZ_JAGSOH010000091.1 GCF_018139625.1 Actinospica acidithermotolerans
GTAGCGGGGCTGAGACGGGCGGCTGGGGGCGTCGGAGCGGCTGTCCCCCGGCGAGTACCTGGGCAAGGCTGCCGACGCGTGAGCACCGCCGAGAGCAACGCCGAAGGGGCCCGGGGTCGATGACCCCGGGCCCCTTCGGCGTTGCTCAGTCCATCCGACCGGCGGTCCTGCCGGTCCGGCCCGTGCCCGTCCGGCTAGTTCTTCGCGGTCCGGGCGGGCTCGGCCTCGACCTCGTCGACGTCCGGCTCGACCGCGTCCGCCGCGACCTCGGCCTCGGCCTCAACCTCGGCAGCCGCCGACTGCGCCTGCGGGATCACGGCCGGCGACGGGGCCTCGGTGGCCGCCTTGTCGGCCGCGGAGCCGCCGCGGGAGATCAGCGCGCGCAGGCGCGGCGGCAGGAACGGGCCGTCCACGGTGGAGACCCACAGGTCGCGGAAGCCGAAGTACGTCGCGAGCACCAGCAGCAGGTCGCGCAGGCACACGTCGAGCGTGACGACGATGTGCGCGTGCAGCAGGTCCGTGAACGCGAACGGGAACTCGTACTGCGTGAGCGGCAGGCAGATCAGCACCAGGAGCGAGCTGCGGCGCTGCGTCGTGTCCTTGTAGAGCAGGCAGAAGCCCGCGACGGCGAGCAGCCAGATCAGGTACTGCGGGCTGATCACCCGGCTGACGACGATGAACAGCAGCGTGGTGACGAATGTGGCGTCGGCCATCACGGCCGGCCGCCAGGTCTTGCGCCACCACCAGTAGGCCATCAGCCCGAAGCCGCAGACCAGGGCCAGCAGCGCCACGTAGTACGTCAGGTTGACGACGTAGTAGATCAGACCGTGGCCGTCCGGGGTCACCTGGTACGAGCCGTACACGACCTTCGTCGTGATCACGTGCTCGAGGTGCAGCCGCTTGCCGAGCACGAAGGGGATGCCCCAGATCGACTCGATCTCGATGCCGCGGCTGCCCTGGTTGCCGATGAAGCTGAGTGTGCCCTTGAAGAAGACCGACATCACGGCGATCGAGCCGACGGTCGAGGCGGCGATCGTCGCGATCGCCTGCCAGCCCCGCTTCGAGCGCGGCATGCCGAACACGGCGAAGCCGGGCCAGATCTTGATCGCGGTGCCGAAGCCGATCAGGATTCCGGCGACCCAGCGGCGGTTGTTGAGCTGCCGCCCCTTGGTGCCGTCCGCCATGAGGGCCGGGACGCCCCGGCCGAGCAGCGCCAGCGCGACGACCACGCAGAGCGCCGGGAAGACGTCGTAGCGGCCGTAGACTATCGGGCCGAGCAGCGGGACGCCGACGATCCAGTACCAGGGGCCGGACCAGGTGTCGCGGCGCACAGCGGTCCACACGAGCATCGCGGTGATCACGCAGTCGGCGAGGAAGGTCATCGCCGTGAAGCCGGTCAGGTAGTGCATCCCCAGGGTGTGCGAAAGCCACTCGGGGAAGACCAGGATCGGCGCGAGCAGCGGAGGGTACTGCCACTCCGTGTCGTGCGGGATCTGCCCGTAGTACAGCGAGTTCGCCGCCCACTTGAGGTAGATGCTGACGTCGCCGACGCTCTCCTTGCCGTACTTGTGCAGGAAGTGCTCGGTCGCCACCAGATAGAGCACGGCCCGGGTCACGAACCAAACGGCCAGCGCCGTGATCACGCGCCGCTTGGTCAACGACAATTTCATCTGGGCCTTCTTCTCCCCGGGGTTCGGCGGCCGGCGCGCTGACGGACCGTCACCGGCTGGCGAGGTACTGCGGACCAGCGGCATCATACGGTTTGCGGCTAAGGTGGGGCCGCCAGCCCAGCGATCTATGACGGAACCGTTCCACGATGTTTATCTTCGTTCCACCATCGGAGACCAAGGCCTTTCCGAGTGACGCCGCCCCGGCCGATCTCGGTTCCCTCGCACTTCCGGAGCTTGCTCCGACCCGCGAGGCGCTGCGCGACGCCCTGGTCCGGCTCTGCCGCGGGCCCGCCGCGAAGGCCCGCGAGGCGCTCGGCCTGAGCGAGGGCCAGTCGGGTGAGTCCGAGCACAACCGCGAGATCGCGAACGCCCCGGCGGCGCCCGCCGCGGACGTGTACACGGGCGTGCTCTACGACGCACTCGATCTGCCTACCCTGCGCCAGCGTGGTGTGATCTTGGACCACGTATTGATCTTCTCGGGCCTGTGGGGCGTGGTCCGCCCCGGCGACCGCATCCCGCACTACCGCTGCTCCGCGGGCGTCAAACTGCCCGGCGCTGGCTCGGTCTCCACGGCGTGGCGCAAGGCCCTGCGCGACCCGCTGGCGGGACACGTGGGCGCGGACCTCGTCGTCGACCTCCGCTCCGGCGCCTACGCCGGCCTGTGGACGCCCGGGGCCAACGCCGTGACGGTCCGCGTACTGCACGAGCGCGAAGTCAACGGCGTCGTGAAGCGCACCGTCGTCTCCCACTTCAACAAGGCGACCAAGGGCCGCCTCGCCCGCTCCCTCCTCGAATCCGGCCAGCGCCCGCGCAAGCCAGAGGAGTTCGCGGAGCTCGTGCGCGGCTTCGGGTACACCGTCGAGCAGGGCCCGGCAGGCACGCGGCCGAACGCGCCGACCGCGCTGGATATCGTGGTGAGCGAGCTTTAGGGCGAGCGGGGACGCCTACCGGAACTTCAAGTGCGACACGTCATTCACGCACCTCACACTCGCCAGGTCGTCCTCGTAGTAGTCGATGACGGTCAGCGACGCCGGCCCCAGCTCCATGCGGTTCACCGCGGACAGCGGCGCGCCGAGCGCCTGGCAGACGAGGGCCTTGATGGGGGTGACGTGGGTGGCGACGAGGATGGTCTGGCGCGGGTAGCTCGCGAGGGCGCGGTCGCGGGCGGCGGCTACGCGGCGGGCGACCGCGGTGAGGGTCTCGCCGCCGGGCGGGGGGACGTCGGGGGACGCCAGGAAGGCCGCCAGCTCGGCGGGGTACTGGGCGTTGGCCTCGCCGAAGGAGAGGCCTTCGAACTTGCCGAAATCGAGTTCGCGGAAGCCGTGCTCTTCCAGGACTTCGAGCCCGGTCAGCTTGGCTACGGCCTCGGCCGTCGCCGTCGTGCGGCGCAGCGGGGAGGCGAGCACGACGTCGATGGGGCCGAACCTGGGGTCGTCCTTGAGCCGGGCCGCGGCGCGGTTGGCCTGCTCGATGCCGTGCGCGGTGAGTTCCGGGTCGCCGACGCCGGCGAAGCGCTTCTCGACGGTGAGCGGGGTGACGCCGTGGCGGAGCAGGAGCAGCCTCGTGGGACGGCCGACGTCGGGTGACCAGGCGACCTTCGCCGTGGCGGAGGCGCCCGTGTCGGGCTTGGTCGGCGTCGTGGACTGCCAGACCTCTCCCCTGACCTCGGCGTCCAGGGCCTCGTTCGCAAGCCTGTCGGCGTGCTGGTTCTGGCTGCGCGGGATCCAGGCGTACGTGACCTGATCGCGCGGCAGGATCGTCCGGACGCGGGCGACGAGGGGCTTGAGGTCCGGGTGCTTGATCTGCCAGTGCCCGGACATCTGCTCGACGACCAGCTTCGAGTCCATCCGCACCTCGACGCGCGCGGTCGGGTCGAGGCCGGCCGCGGCGGCGAGGCCCGCGATCAGGCCGCGGTACTCGGCGACGTTGTTCGTCGCGGTGCCGAGCGCCTCGGCCACCTCGGCGAGCACCTGCCCGTCCTCGGCGTCGCGGACCACGGCGCCGTACGAGGCGGCGCCGGGATTGCCGCGGGAGGCGCCGTCCGCCTCGACGATCAGGGTGCGCATGAGCAGTCCACAGTCGATCCGACCATTCGACGATCCGAAGCCGGGCGCGGGAGCCCGGTCACAACTCCCGCGGCCCGGCCTTCTCCCGAACCACGGCCCTGGGCTACAGCCCGGAGTCCGCGGTGCGCACGAGGATCCGGCGGCACGAGTCGTGGCGCAGGATCGTGTCAGGGGCAGCGGACTTGGCCGCGTTGACCTCGGCGATGTCCAGCTCGATCTGGCACGCCTGGCAGCGCCGGCGCACTATGGCCGCCACGGCGACGCCGTCGTACTGTTCGCGCAGCTTGTCGTAGAGCGCGATCAGCGGGGCCGGGACCTGCTTGGCGACGACCTCGCGCTGGCTGCGCGCGAACTCGACGTCCTTGTCCACGGCCGACTGCTGCTGGGCCAGCGCGTGCGCGGCGCGCTCGCGGTCGGCCTCGACCTCGGTGCGGTCGGCGGCGAGCTTGGCGGTGCGGGCGGCGGAGGCCTCGACCTTCTCCATCACCTCGAGCACGACGTCCTCGAGGTCGGCCTGGCGCTTGCCCAGCGACTCCAGCTCGTGCTGCACGTTCTCCAGGTCCTTGGCGCTTCCGCTGCCCGACTCCAGGATCTTCCGGTCCCGCTCGGCGCGCGCCCGCACCTGGTCGACGTCGGCCTCGGCCTTCGACTGCTCGCGGGCGAGGTCGGAATCCGCCGCGGCGGACACGGCGTGCACGTCGCGGAGCTGGCCGAGCTTGGTCTCCAGCGCCTGCAGCGCGCCGATCTCCGGGAGCGTGCGGCGGCGGTGCGCGAGCTGGTCCAGCTTGGAGTCCAGCGCCTGAAGATCGAGCAGGCGCAGTTGGTCGGCGGGCTCGGCGTTCACGTGGCGGTACTCCTCGGCTTTTCGTCTCTATGTATATGTGGTCCCGCCGGCTCCGGGCCCCGAGGGGCGCGGCTCAGCAGGTGTGCGCGGTCCACGGGTCGGTGACGAGCGTGGACACCCGCGTCTCTACCGTACCGCCTGCCAGCAGACCGGCGGCCACGGAGAGCCAGGGCCATTCGCTCGCGAAGTGCGCGACGTCCACGAGGGCGGGGCCGCCGCCGAACCGCGCGTCCTCCATCGCCTCGGACGCCGGGTGGTGGCGCAGGTCCGCAGTGACGTACGCGTCGACCCCGGCCGCGCGCACGGCGGCGAGCAGTTCGCGGTCGTCGCCCGCTCCCCCGCACACCGCGACGCGGCGGATCGGCCGGTCCGGGTCGCCCGCCGCGCGCACGCCGGAGGCGGTGGCAGGCAGGGCGCGGGCGACGCGCGCGGTGAACGCGGCCAGCGGCTCGGCCTCGGGCAGTTCGCCGTAGCGGCCGAGCCCGAGCCGCCCGGCCGGGTCGCCGGGCAGCGGCAGGATCGGGTCGCCGACGGCCAGTCCGAGCGCCTCGGCGAACGCGTCGGACACTCCCGGACGGGCGACGTCCGCGTTGGTGTGAGCGGTCAGCAACGCGCACCCGCCGCGGATCAGCCGGTGCACGTTGCGGCCCTTGAAGTTCGTGGCGGGCACCCCGTTGACCGCCTTGAGGAGCAGCGGGTGGTGGGTGACGAGCAGCTGCGCGCCCCAGTCGAGCGCCTCGTCGAGCACCGCGTCGACCGGGTCGACGGCGAACAGAACCCGCTCGACCTGCGCCCGCGGGTCCCCGCAGACGAGGCCGACGGCGTCCCAGGGCTGGGCGTGGGCGGGCGGATAGGCGGCGTCCAGGACGGCGAGGACCTCGGCGAGTTCGGGCATGGCGAAGGAGTCTAACGGGCCGGAAAATCTTCGGTTCGCACCAAGCCAGGATGAGGAAAATCTTATTTTTCAGTGCGCAGACGGCTATTTCAGCACCCGCCGCACCGCGCTAACGTGCAAGCGAACCACCGTTCACCGGGCTCTGACTCCCACTCGGGGCCCAGCAGCCCACCGGTGTCGCTCCCTTCTGTTCCGCCTACCCACAGGAATGGATCGTGAAAGTAAACCTTCGTATACTCGGCATGCTCGCCGCCCCGCTCCCGATCTTCGCGCTCGCCGTCCCCGCGGCCAGCGCGTCGGTCACCTCCGGCCGCGTGGTCATCGCGGACTCGGCGGCGGCGGACATCGCCGGCACCCACGCCACCCGCACCGGCGCCGTCTCCTCGTCCCAGAAGGTCGGCCTGGAGATCAGCCTCAACCTGCGCAACCAGGCCGGCCTGGACGCGTTCATCAAGGCCGTCTCCGACCCGAGGTCGGCGTCGTACAAGCACTACCTGACGGTCAAGCAGTTCGTCGCGCGGTACGCGCCGACGCAGGCGCAGATCGACCAGGTCACCTCGTACCTCAAGTCCGAGGGCCTCTCGGTCGGCGCCCTGACCGGCAACCACCTGACGATCGCGGCCTCCGGCACGGCGGCGCAGGTCGAGAAGGCGTTCAACGTCTCGATCGGCACCTACAAGACCTCCACCCAGTCCTTCTACGCGAACTCCGCTGCGCCCTCGCTGCCGGCCAGCATCGCGTCGGTGGTCAGCGGTGTGGCGGGCCTGAACACCGAGGCGCTGCACGTCTCGCTGGCGCACAAGGAGTCCACCTCCGCCGCGGTGACCTCGCACGCGGGCACGACGATGACGCCGACGACGGCGCGTGAGGCCTACAACCTCACCACCGACATCACGACGGACAGCTACAACGGCTCCGGCAAGACGATCGCGCTCGCCGAGTTCTCCGCGTACGCCGCGTCGGACGTCGCCAAGTACAACACCACCTACAGCCTGGGCGTCACCGCGGCCAGCGTGGTGAAGGTGGACGGCGGCACGACCGACACCTCCGGCGAGGACGAGGACGAGCTCGACATCGAGGTCGACTACGCGCTCGCGCCGAAGTCCACCATCAAGGTGTACGAGGCGCCGAACTCCGACGCCGGCGAGGTCGCCCTCTACTCGGCGCTGGCCAGCGCGGACACCACCGCGGTCTCCAGCAGCTGGGGCGAGCCGGAGACGGAGGAGAACAACCTGTCCTCCGACGACGCCGACTTCAAGGAGATGGCGGCCCAGGGCCAGTCGATGTTCGCGGCCTCCGGCGACTCGGGCGCCGACGACAACGGCTCGAGCCTGTCGGTCGACTACCCGGCCTCCGACCCGTACGTCTCCGGCGTGGGCGGCACCGACGTGACCGTCTCCTCCGGCGCCTGGTCCAGCGAGACCGCGTGGTCGGACAGCGGCGGCGGCATCTCGGTCGAGTGGGCCACGCCGTCCTACCAGACGGCGGTGAACTCGGGCTCCTACCGCGACGTGCCGGACGTCGCCGCTGCCGGCGCCGAGGCCAGCCCCTGGTACATCTACACCGAGGGCGGCTGGTACGACGTGTGGGGCACCAGTGCCGCCGCGCCGAACTGGGCCGCGTTCATCGCCGACTACGACACGGCGGCCACCAGCCTCGGCGGTTCCAAGTTCGGGTACGTGAACTCGTTCATCTACCCGATCGGCGAGGGCTCGCTCTACAGCACGGTCATGCACGACGTGACGAGCGGCAGCAACGGCGGCTACAGCGCGGGCACCGGCTACGACAAGGTGTCCGGCTGGGGCTCGTACAACGGCGGCAAGTTCATCTCGAACGAGCTCTGAGCCGTCACGGCGGTAGATCCGCCTGATCGATGAACGGCAAGGGCGGGTGCGGCTCGAGGGAGCCGCACCCGCCCGCGTCGTGTCGGAACCGCGGTACTGCTTAGAAGGCCCGGCCCCCGAGGCGCGCGACGCCCTCTTCGGAGATCTTCTTGAGGCGGAACGCGAAGAAGATCAGCACGACGCCGACGATGGCGCGCAGGCCGTAGTACAGCATCAGCTCGTGGTCGTGGTTGACCGCGTCCTGGATCGAGCTCAGGTCGTTGTTGCTCGTGGTCGCCTGCAGGAAGACCGAGAGCAGGATCGAGACCAGCCAGGTGGCGCGGAAGTACACGTAGCCGGCCCGGTTGAAGACCGCCTTGCGGGCGCCGACCGATCCGAGGGTCCGGTTGAGCGAGCGCTGCCAGACGCCGATCGCGATCAGCGTGCCGAGGAAGACGATGAGCGCGAGCACCGAGACCGTGGCGATCGCGTTGTCATCGCTCTGCGCCTGGTTGACCTGGTCCTGGGTGATGTTGTTGACGTCCAGCGAGTTCGCGAAGGAGATCTCGTTGTTGATGACGAAGACCTCGATCAGGCTCACCAGGACGTAGAGCACGCCGAGCGCCATCACCACGATCGGCAGCGTCTTGTTCAGCGGCGCGACCGGCGCGAACGCCGGCTGCGGCGCGGCGCCGGGGATGCCGGCCCCGGCGGTGCCCACCCCGCCCTGGGGCAGCGCCCAGGGATCTATCTCTGACATCTGTTCCCTCCCGTTCATGAAAACCAAAGGCCTCAATGTTGGGGCAGGGCGGGGCGGACGTCAATGGGTTACGCAGCGGCCTTCTTCGTCCGAACCAGGAACGGGATCACAGCCGCGGCGAGGCCCAGCACACCGCACACCAGGAACGCGATTCGGTACGCGTCGGCGGTCGGCACGGAGGTCCCGGCGAGCTCGGTGTGGGCGAGCAGCGCGGCGCTGATCGTCTTCGAGCTCAGAATCACCCCGGCCACCGCCGTGCCCACCGCGCCGCCGACCGTGCGGAGCACGGCGTTGACGCTGTTGGCGATCCCGGCCTGCTCCGGCGGGACGGCGCCGTTGATGTAGGCGGGCATCGCGGCGTACGCGAGGCCGATGCCGAGGCCCATCACTCCGGAGGCCGCGTACACGTCGGCCTGGCTGCCGTGCTGGAAGCCGAGGAAGAGCAGCGCCGCGCCGGCGAGCAGGCCGCCGAGCGCCATGGGCAGGCGCGGGCCGGTGGCCCGGATCATCCGG
Organism: Actinospica acidithermotolerans; assembly: GCF_018139625.1. Lineage (GTDB taxonomy): Bacteria > Actinomycetota > Actinomycetes > Streptomycetales > Catenulisporaceae > Actinospica > Actinospica acidithermotolerans. The sequence goes on from NZ_JAGSOH010000091.1 coordinate 8,572, forward strand.
GCGCCGATCGGGGCGCCGAGGAAGGAGCCGACCGCGGAGGGCAGCAGCAGGATGCCGGAGTGCAGGATGCTCGCGCCGAAGCCGTAGCCGAGCAGGCTCGGGGTCTGGGTGAAGTCGGCGAGCATGGTGAACGAGGCGTACATGACGAAGCCGACGCAGAAGCCGGAGACGTTCGGCACGGCGACCGCGGGCTTGGCCAGCACCCTGACGTCGACCAGCGGGTGCTCGGTGCGCAGCTCGACGAAGATCCACAGCAGCAGGCCGACCACGGCGCCGGCGAACAGGCCGATGACGGCGGCCGAGCCCCAGCCCCAGGTCTCGCCCTCGGAGAGCGCGAGGAGCAGGGCGCTGAGCCAGACGCCGAGCAGCGTGGTGCCGAGCGGGTCCATCGTGCCGTTGCGGTCCTCCACCGGATCGTGCTTGATCGCGGCGAGCACGGCGACCAGCGCGACGACGCCGAGGATCAGGCCCATCAGGAAGACCTTCTGATAGCTCCAGTGCTGCATCAGCCAGCCGGTCGCGACCATGGCCAGTCCTGAGCCGACGCCGAGCGAGGCGGAGACCAGGGAGACGGCGCCGGTGACCTTCTCGCGCGGCAGCTCGTCCCGGATGACGGCGATGGCCAGCGGCAGGATGCCGCCGCCGAGGCCCTGCAGCACCCGCGCCACCAGCAGGACCGTCCAGCTGTGCACGGAGAAGGCGAGCGCCGAGCCGACCACCAGGCCGGCGACCGAGAGCACGAGCACCCACTTGCGCCCGTACAGGTCGCCCATCCGGCCGAGCAGCGGGGTGAGCACGGCGGCGGCCAGCAGGTTCGCCGTCATCACCCAGGAGACGGTCGCGGTCGTGAGCTGGTACGCCGTGGCGAGCGTCGGGAGGATCGGCACCACCGAGGTCTGCACGACGGTGAAGGCCAGCATCGCCAGCACCAGCGCGGTCAGGACGAGGCCGGGCTTGGCTCCCCGCACGGGCTCGGCCGCTGCGGCCGGCGCCTCGCGGCGCTCGGGCACGGTCGCTGTCATCTTCGTTCCTTCGGTTCAGGTCTGTTGCTTCAGCAACAATAAGGTTCAGTAGCTGAAGTAAGCCTAGGCGCGCGATGCGCAGGCCGTCAAATATTTCAGCCGCTTAACCTTTGAGCTACCCTGGAGCCATGACCCGCCGCGACCCGCTCGACCTCGAGGTGATCACCGCCCTCGGGGAGCTGACCACGCGCTTCTTCGGGGACTACGACGCCGCCGCCGGAGCGCACGGCCTGTCCGGCGCGCAGGCCCGGCTGCTCGCCCTGGTGGTAACCGAGCCGCGACCGATGAGCAGGCTGGCCACCGGGCTGCGCTGCGAGCCCTCGAACGTGACCGGGCTGGTCGACCGGCTCGAGTCGCGCGGCCTGGTCGAGCGGCGCATCGATCCGCAGGACCGCCGGGTCAAGCTGATCGCGCCGACCGAGGCGGGCAGCGAACTCTCGGCGCGGGTCTGGGCCGACCTGAACTTCGCCGCGGAGCCGCTGCGCGGCCTCGAGCAGCCGGAGCGGATCCAGCTGCGCGACCTGCTCAGGAAGATGCGCGGCAGCAGGGCCGAGTGAGCGAGGGCCGACGCCTGAACGGGTCAACCGCGCCTGCCGAACGGGCCAATCGCGGTTTTCCGGTCCGGCGGCACTGGAAGGTGACGGTCGTTCAGAGTCCCGGGACGGCTTCTCCGGCGGCCGCCGAGACGTCCAGGCCGCACACCTGGGCCAGCACGCGTCCCCCGCTCCCCCGCGCGATCCGCCCGGGAGCGGGGGTTCGCGCGTTCCGGGGCCGCCGCATCACACCGACGGGTGATCCGCGGCGCCCGCGCAGGCTCCCGGCCCGGCTAGTTACCGGCTGGTAGTATCTGCGAACGATAGGATCGGCGGGCATGAGGGCCGCCGCGTGGCGCGCCGGAGGGCGACAGATCACAAGGAGCCGGGCGTGACACGAGGTGCCGCGTTCGACGGGGACGCGCTGCGGATCGCGCTGCTCTGCTACCGCGGGAATCCGTACTCGGGCGGCCAGGGCGTCTACACCAGGAACCTCTCCCGCGAGCTCGTCGCGCTCGGCCACACCGTCGAGGTCTTCGCCGGGCAGCCCTACCCCGTGCTGGACGAGGGCGTGCGCTTCACGCCGGTCCCCAGCCTCGACCTCTACCGCGAGCCCGACCCCTTCCGCACCCCGAGGCTGGGCGAGTACCGCGACCTGATCGACCTGATCGAGGTCGGCACGATGTGGACCGCCGGCTTCCCCGAGCCGAACACCTTCTCGCTGCGCGCCGCCCGGCTGCTGGCGCGCCGCCGCACCGAGTTCGACCTCGTGCACGACAACCAGTGCCTGGGCTACGGCCTGCTGCGGCTGCCCCGGCTCGGCCTGCCGACCATCGCCACCATCCACCACCCGATCCAGGTCGACCGCGCGCTCGACCTCGCGGCGGCCACCGGCCTCAAGCGGATCAGCACCCGCCGCTGGTACGGCTTCACCCGGATGCAGGGCCGGGTCGCGCGGCGGCTGCCCGAGGTCATCACCGTCTCCTCCAGCTCGGCGGCGCAGATCAGCGAGCACTACGGGGTGCTCCCCTCGCGGATCAGCACGATCCCGATAGGCACGGACGTGCAGCGCTTCAGCCCGGATCCCGCGGTGCCGAAGGTGCCGGGCCGGATCGTGACCACCGCCAGCGCCGACTCCCCGCTCAAGGGCCTCGGCGTGCTGATCGACGCGTTCGCGAAGGTGTGCGCCGACCACGAGCACGCCGAGCTGACCGTGATCGGCAAGCCCAAGCCGGGCGGCGCGGTCGAGCAGGCGATCGAGCGCTACGGGCTGGCCGGCCGGGTCAGCTTCGTGTCCGGGCTGAGCGAGCAGGAGCTCGTCGACACGCTGCGCTCGGCCGAGGTCGCCTGCGTGCCCTCGCTCTACGAGGGCTTCTCGCTGCCGTCGGTCGAGGCGATGGCGGTCGGGCTGCCGCTGGTCTCGACGACCGGCGGCGCGATCCCCGAGGTCGCCGGAGCCCACGGGGAGACCACGCTCGCGGTCCCGCCCGGCGACGCGGAGGCGCTGGCCGTGGCCCTCTCGAAGCTGCTCGGCGACCCGGACCTGCGCGTGGTGCTGGGCGCGGCGGCCCGGGACCGCGCCGTCGCCCGGTTCACCTGGCGGGCCGCGGCCGTCGCGACCGCCGAGCGCTACCGCGCCACGCTGGAGATGGCACGCTGAAGATGGAGAAGGCATGCTGACCGTCGACTTCGACCGCTTCCCGATCGTCCCCGGCGAGCGGGTGCTCGATCTCGGGGCGGGCGCGGGCCGGCACTCGTTCGCGCTGCTGCGCCGGGGGGCGCACGTCGTCGCGCTCGACTACTCGATGTCGGAGATGGAGTCGGTGAACGGCATGTTCGCGGCGATGCGCGAGGCCGGCGAGGTGCCCGGGGACGCGGTCGCGCTCGCGGTGCGCGGCGACGCGTACCGGCTGCCCTTCCCGGACGCCAGCTTCGACAAGGTGGTGGCGGCCGAGGTCCTCGAGCACCTGCCGGACGACGCGCGGGCCTTCGCGGAGCTCGAGCGGGTCCTGAAGCCCGGCGGCAAGCTCGCGGTGACCGTGCCGCGCTGGTTCCCCGAGCAGGTCTGCTGGGCGCTGTCCGACGCGTACCACGAGGTCGAGGGCGGCCACGTGCGCATCTACAAGCGCTCGCAGATCATGCAGCGGCTGCGCGAGGTGAAGCTGGCCCCCTACGGCTCCCACCACGCGCACGCGCTGCACTCGCCGTACTGGTGGCTCAAGTGCGCGGTCGGCGTGGACAACGACTCCTCGAAGCTCGTGCAGACGTATCACAAGATGCTGGTCTGGGACATCATGAAGGGCCCGAAGACGACGCGCATCGGCGAGACGGTGCTCAACCCGATACTCGGCAAGAGCCTGGTCGTCTACGCGAACAAGCGCCGATGAGCGAGCTCGCGAGCTCATCCACGAGCATGGTGCGCCCGCCGACGCAGGCGAGCGATGCCCGCAGCCTCTCCGGCGGCGCGATCCTGGCGGGCGCCGGGGTCCTGGAGCTCCCGCTGATCGAGCGCACGGCCGCCGGGATCGCGGCGATCCAGCGGCCCGACGGCTCGATCCCGTGGTTCCACGGCGACAAGACCGACCCCTGGGACCACGTCGAGTCGGCGATGGCGCTGGACGCGGCCGGCCGGCCCGCCGCGGCGGAGGCGGCGTACCGCTGGCTGGCGGACCGTCAGAACTCGGACGGGTCCTGGTACGCGAACTACACGGACACGCCGGAGGGCGCTGCCGAGCCGTCGGACAAGACGAAGGACGCCAACTTCACCGCGTACATCGCGGTCGGCGTCTACCACCACTGGCTGATCACCGGCGACGACGCGTTCCTGGACGCGCTCTGGCCGAGCGTGTCCCAGGCGGTCGAGTTCGTACTAGGCCTGCAGCGCGCGGACGGCGCGATCCGCTGGAACCCCGACTCGGACGAGGCGCTGCTGACCGGCTGCAGTTCGATGTACCAGGCACTGCGCTGCGCGGTCGCGATCGCCGAGCGGATGTGCGAGCCGCGTCCGGCGTCGGAGTGGACCGACGCGGCGCTGCGTCTCGGCCGCGCGGTCGCGTCCGCCGGGGGCTTCGGCGGCCAGCCTTCCTCGGGCGTGTTCGCCGAGAAGGCCCGCTACTCGATGGACTGGTACTACCCGATCCTCGGCACGGCCTTGCGCGGCGCGGCGGCGCGGGCGCGCCTCGACGCCGGCTGGGAGCGGTTCGTGGTGCCGGGCCTCGGGACCCGCTGCGTGGACGACAGGCCCTGGGTGACCGGAGGTGAGACCTTCGAACTCTGCATCGCCCTCTGGGCCGCGGGACGCCCCGATCACGCGCGCCGGCTGCTGACGGACGCCGGCCACCTGCGCGACCCGGACGGCCTCTACTGGACCGGATACGTGTACGCCGACAACGCGATCTGGCCGGAGGAGAAGACCTCGTGGACGGCGGGCTCGCTGCTGCTCGCCCTCGCCGTGCTCGGCGGCGAGCCGGCGACCCGCACGGTGTTCGGCGGCGAGGACCTGCCCGCCGGGCCGATCGCCGCAGGCAGGCGCGAGGCGACGCCCCGGATCGGCGAACCGACGCCCGCGGGCAGTCGTTAACGGGATCGGCGTGCTGAGAGCATTTTGAACTGCTTGAGCGCGTGAAGCGTGTCCTCGGGTGTGAGCGCATCCACCGAGATACGGTCCATCACCCTGGCGTACTGCTCGACGTCCTCGGGACGGTCGAGGTATTGAGCGCCCGTCAGGTGCTCGAGGTAGACGACGTCGGGCAGCTCCTGCTCGGCGAACCGCAGCATCGCGAAGGCCCCGCCCTCGGCCGCGTGCGCGCCGACCGAGAAGGGCAGCAGCTGGATCGTGATGTTCGGCTGGTCGGCCTTCTCGATCAGGTACTCGATCTGCGGCACCATCGACTCCACGCCGCCCATCGGCCGGCGCAGCGCCGCCTCGTCCAGCACGGCCCAGAACACCGGCGCGCCGGGGCGGTTGAGCACGTCCTGGCGGCGCACCCGCACCTCCACGCGGCGCTCCACCTCGTCCTGGCTCAGGCTGCGGTTGGCGCGCACGACGGAGCGCACGTACTCAGGGCACTGCAGCAGGCCGGGGATGTACTGCACCTCGTACGTGCGCACGATCGAGGCGGCGGTCTCCAGGCCGACGAAGGCCTCGAACCAGTTGGGCAGCGATTCGCTGTAGGTGTGCCACCAGCCGAGCGTGTTCGCCTCGTTGACGAGGTTGAGGATCTGCTCGCGCTCCTTGGCCTCGGTCACCCCGTAGAGGGTCAGCAGATCCGCGACGTCGCGCTCCTTGAAGGAGACCTTGCCCGTCTCCATCCGGCTGATCTTCGACTCGGTGCCGCGGATGTGGTAGCCGGCCTCCTTCATGGAGACGCTCCCGGCCTCGCGCAGCTTGCGCAGCACGGTCCCGAGCAGGATCCGGCGCACGGTGGAACTGTCGCCCGCGCCATCCATGCCTGGTTCTTCTCCCGCCCTCGAGTGCCTGTGCCCGCAAGTTTGCCACCTGGTCAGGGCTATTTGAAGAGGCTTTGCCGAAGATGCCGTACACAGCGTCGCATCGGCGCTACGATGCAAGTGCATCGGCACAAGCTCCATCGGCATTTGCATCGACGCTTGCAATCTGAAGGGAACAGGCGAATGCTGATACAGACGGCGATCGTCCGGGCCCTGCCCGGGATCCCGCGCACCTGTACCGCCTGCAACACCGGGCTCGACGACACGTCCCCCGCCACGGGGGCGCACGGCGGTCCGCCGGATTGGCCCTCGACCACTACGGATGCACCCATGGCGCTCGCGACACCCGCGGACACCCGCGGATCGGTTCTCCCGGCCGACCTCGTCCGCACCGCCGTGTTCCGGCTCGACCCGGTTCCCGAGTCCGCCGGGCGCGCCCGACGCTCCGCCCGCACGATGCTGAACGACTGGCACCTCGGCCACCTCGTCGAGGACGTCGACCTCGTCGTCTCCGAGCTGGTCACCAACGCCCTGCTGCACACCGGCGCGAGCGAGGACGGCTCCCCCGGCGCGATCCGCCTCGAGCTGGATCTCAACAGCGGCCGGCTGACCCTCCGGGTGGTCGACGCCAGCCCGCTGCCGCCGATGCCCGAGGAAGCCGCGGAGACCGCCGAGTCCGGCCGCGGGCTGCTGCTGGTGGACGCGCTCGCCGCGGAGTGGGACTGGGAGGACCTGCCGGACGGCAAGGCCGTCTGGGCGGCCTTCGACCTCTGATCGCCCGCCGGAACGCCGGGGCCGGGCCGCCGTCGCGGATCAGCATCGTGATCTCCGATCGCGACTCCGCGCCGAGCGCCGCGAATCCGAGCACTGAGCCGCGGCCCGATACCCGCGAACACACCCGGGCACGCATTCGGCCGCCCATTCGATTCATACATTGATGTAGGCCATTTCAGGCGCATTCATTTTCCACACGCTCCGGTACGCACTCCCCTACGCTGCTGTCCGCGCAACGCAAACTGCAGCCGAATTTGCGGAATCTTTGGCTGATTCACCTGCCGATGCACTTGCATCCACGCTATGGTCCAAGAGCAGGGAATTTCAGCACCACTCGAAGATCAGCGAAGAGAACAGTGAGGAGCCCAGCATGTCCTTCACACCCGCGAACGGGACCGCGGCGACCGAGCTCGTCGGAGCTTCCTGGCGGAAGAGCAGCTACAGCAACTCTCAGGGCAACTGCGTCGAATTCGCCGCGCTGCCCGACGGAAGCGTGGCGGTGCGCAACTCGCGCGATCCGCAGGGCCCGGCCCTGATCTACACCCGCGCGGAGATCTCCGCGCTGCTGGCCGGCGCCAAGGACGGCGAGTTCGACGACCTGTCCTGACCGAGGAGAAGCACCGACGGCTGCCGAAGCCGCCACAGACTGGCTTGCCCCGCTCCTGGACCGCCGGGGCGGGGCAAGCCGCTTTTCTCCGCCCCGGCGGGCGCGCCGGACCCGGACCCCGGGGAGAAGCAGGGGGCGGCGGGGCGTATCCGGGGTCGTAGAAGGGCGGAATGGCCGCGAGGAGATTCGCGAAGGCTGTTCCGTGCCGCCGTCTGACGAATTATCATGTCAGGACACACAACGGTGCAGGCGGTCGCCACGGCACCGCGCTGCCCGGGAGGCGCTGATGGACGGATCCCCCGAATCCGAGTTCGAGAACACCCAGCCCCCGGCCGCGGACTGGTCCCTGTCGATCGCCGCGGACTGGGATCCGCCGGAGATCGATCCGACGGTGCCGCACCCGTTCCGCATGTACAACTACCTGATCGGCGGCAAGGACAACTACCAGGCCGACCGCGACGCCGTCGAGGTGCTGCTCAAGGCCAGGCCGGACGCGGTGATCAGCGCGCGGTCCGTGGAGGCCTTCAGCCGCCGCGTGGTGCGCTACCTGGTCGGCAAGGGGATCACCCAGTTCCTGCAGCTCGGCACGGCGATCACGGTGGCCAACAGCCACGACCAGATCGCCCAGGACGTCGACCCGACCTGCCGCTTCGTCTACGTCGCCGACGACCCGATCACCCTCGCCCACGCCCGCGCCCTGCTCGTCGGCCGCCCCGGCAGCGACGTGACCGTCGTCGCGGGCGACTTCCGCGCCCCGCGCCGCGTGCTGGCCGACGCGAAGGTCGTCGCGCACCTCGATCTCGACCGGCCCGTCGGCGTGCTGCTGTTCGGCATGCTCGACTACATCAGGGATCCCGAGGACGCCAGGAACGCGCTGGCGGCGCTCTTCGAGTGGCTGCCCGAGGACAGCATGGTCGCCTTCCAGCACGTGCAGGAGGTGGGCGTCCCGGAGATCGACGAGGGCGTGCACCTGCTCTCCGCTCAGGAGAAGCTCGGCCTGACCCCGCGCACCGAGGCGCAGGTCGCGGAGATCCTGCGCGACTACGCGCACCTGCTCATCGAGCCCGGCATGGTCCAACTGCCGCTCTGGCGTCGCGCGGACGCGCCGCCGGAGGAGAACCCGACCTGGGACGACGGCCCCGGCCCCGACATGGCCGAGCGCGCCGCGACCCTCGGCGGCGTCCTGCACAAGAAGGACGTGTAGCGCCAAAGACGTGTAGCGCCGCCCAGGCAGAGCGCGGCACCCGGCTCAGCAGTCCGCGGCCCGCCGTCCGCGGCCCGTAGTCCGTCCGCAGGCCGCGGTCCGTCGTCCGTCCGCAGGCAGTCCGCCTCCGCCGTCCGCAGTCCGCAGCCGCCGTCCGCTGTCCGCAGTCCGCCGTCCGCCGTCCGCAGGCCGCAGTCCGTCCGCAGTCCGCAGTCCACTGAGAAGCGTCTGCCTATCGCGTACACTGCCGACGTCACCTCCGGCGCAGCAGCCGCAGCGACCCCTCCCCCGGAAGCTCGTCGAAGTCCCCGGATTCCAGGGCCCGCAGATAGATCCGGTACGGCGCCTGCCCGCCGTCCGCCGGATCCGGGAACACGTCGTGGATCGCCAGTACGCCGCCGGACGCCAGCTTCGGCGCCCACCCCTCGTAGTCCGTCTGCGCTGCGGCGTCTGTGTGACCGCCGTCGATGAACACGAATCCGGCGCTCCCCTGCCACAGCCGCGCCACGTCGCCCGAGCGCCCGACAACGAGGAGGACCGAGTCCTCCACCCCGGCCAGCGCCAGCGCGCGGCGGGCCAGCGGCAGCGTGTCGATCAGGCCGACCGCGGGGTCGACGAGCTCCGGATCGTGGTACTCCCAGCCGGGCTGGTGCTCCTCGGAGCCGCGGTGGTGGTCCACCGTCAGCAGCATGCGTCCGCCCGCGCGCGCCGCCCCGGCGAGCAGGATCGCCGACTTCCCCTGGTACGTGCCGATCTCGATCAGATCGCCGAACGCCGCCCCGGCCACCGCGGCCCCGTACAGCGCCCGCGCCTCCTCCGACGGCATGAAGCCCGGCGTCTGCGCGAAGGCCTTCCACAGGATCGGGTCGATCTCGGACTGCTGCTGCATTTGCATCGGGGAGGGCATAGACACACTTTTTCACAGCAGACGCCGCACTGCGTAGTCACCGCCGAACCGATACGGTGCTGGCATGGGAGAGATCATCCTGCTGCGTCACGGCGAGACCGAGTGGAGCCGCGACGGCAGGCACACCGGCCGCACCGACCTGCCGCTGACCGACAAGGGCCGCGAGCAGGCCGCTGCCGCGGGCGCGCTGCTGGCCCGCCAGGGTGCCCGCATCGCCGCCGCGTGGTCCAGCCCCGCCCAGCGCGCCCAGGAGACCGCGAAGCTCGCCGGCGTGGCCCTGGACGGCGTCGACGCGGACCTGTGGGAGTGGGACTACGGCGGCTACGAGGGCGCCACCACCGACGAGATCCAGCGCAGCCGCCCCGGCTGGTACCTCTGGCACGACGGCGTCATCCCCGGCGGCCCCGAGGGCTACCCCGGCGAGGCGGTCGAGCACGTCGGCGAGCGCTGCGACCACGTCATCGCCCGCGTGCTGCCCCTGGTCACCGGCGACCGGGCCCTCGACGGCGACGTGGCCCTGGTGGCCCACGGCCACCTGCTCCGCATCCTCGCCGCCCGCTGGATCGGCCTCCCCGCACGCGACGGCGGCCGCCTGAAGCTCGACACGGCCTCGGTGTCCAGGCTCGGCTTCGAGCACAACGTCCCGGTACTCGCCCGCTGGAACGAACTACCGTAGGACCGCGGCCGCGCTGCGCGATCCCGCGCCATCGGCTTCGAGCACGACGTTCCCGGTACTCGCCCGATGGAACGAACTGCCGTAGGACTGCGGCCGCGCTGCACGGGCCCGCGCCATCGGCTTCGAGCACGACGTTCCCGGTACTCACCCGCTGGAACCTACTGCCGTAGGACCGAGGCCGCGCTGCGCGGGCCCGCGCCATCGGCTTCGAGGCGCCACGCTCAGCTGGACCGCGTATTCCTCAGATGCGGCCCGATGTACCCGACGATCACCGCCCCCGTCGGTCCGGAGGTGTCGTCGTAGTAGTGCAGGCGGGGCGCGGTCTGGCCGGAGTTGCCGATCTTGACGTGGGCCCAGAACTCGGCGTAGCCGCTGGAGTCGATCGCCTTGGGGACGCGGAAGCGGCGCTGCTCGGCCAGGCGGGGGTCCTGGCGGACGGTGTCGGACTCCAGCGAGGCGACCTGGGTGGCCGGGTAGATCCTGCCGCCGTGGCGGGAATCCTCGCAGTAGCGGCGGAATCCGCCGCCTTCCCAGGCCCCTGATCTGCGCTGGGCGGCGTAGCTGTCGAGGGCGGCGAGGGCCTCGCGGGCCTTGACCGCGAAGGTGGCCGCGTCCTTGTGGCGGTCGAGGACGCCCATCGGGCCCGAGTCCGCGGTGATCAGCAGGTTCGGGTAGTCGCCGAAGGAGTCGGCGAGCAGGTCGAAGGGGCTCGGCTCCGCCTCGGCGGCCTCGGGGCAGGGGTGCTCGCCGTCGAGACCGGGCTCGCGGCCGATGCCGAGTTCGGCGTCGATCTCCGCGTAGTACCTGCGCTGCCTGGCCGCCTCGGCGCGCTGCTCCTCGCCGGCCTGGTAGAGCACGTCCGCCACCTCGCCCAGCGGGGGCGGCAGCGGCGCGGCGGCGGCCTCGGCACGGATCCGGTGGGTCAGGATCGCCTGCACCGCGTCCATCTCGTGCTCGAGCCGCTCGCCCTTGAGCACCCGGTGCCGTTCGGCGTCCTCGCGGCTCGCGGGATCGACCCCGGGCCGGAAGGTGCGCAGGGCGGCCATGGTCCAGTGGTATTCGAAGTCTCCGTTGAGCTTCCGGCCCGCCTCGTCGTCGAGCAGGTACAGCGACGCGATGCCCGGAAGGTACCTCGTCGCCTCCGCGAACCTCACCCGCCACGGCTCGAGATCGTCGCCCTCCCCCGGCACGGCGACGATCGCGGGTAGCCGTCGCCCGGGGTCGCAGAGCACGGTGATGAGTTCATCGATGTCGCGCACGCCGAGCAGCTGTGGCGACGTTGTCAATCGCGCCGGTCCGTCGAAGGCGGTCACCGCGTCCAGCACCAGGCCGGTCAGATCCGGCGTACGCACCCGTTCGTCGATGACCCCGACGCCGTCCTCCGCCCGTGCGCTCACCTCGATCAAGAAGTAGCCGCTCTCCTTCAGCTCCTTGTCAGGACGTCTGGAGAGCGACACGAACGTGAGAGAGGTATACCAGTGCACCCCGGCTCTGGGAGCCTCTTTCAGGCGATATCGCACCGCCTTGAACCGGCCGGGCGCCACCCCTTCCGTCGCTGTCAGCACGGCCCCGTTCCCGACCTTGTAGCGCCCCGGCTCGGACTGGAAGGGCTCCTCGAAGCCCTCGGCCCGCAGCCACGCCCCCATGCGGTCGGCCGCGATCTGCGGCCCGTGGGCGGCCTCCTTCCAGTCCACTCCGAACACCGAGCGGTACCCGACCCACATGCTCTATCCCCTCCTTCACTGCGGACGGCGGCGGGCCGTGGTGGGTGCCCGCCGGGCCGGTTGGGCTTCCGGCCTTGATCCTTCCTCCTAGAGTCTTTACCCGATTGTGACCCCTGGACGCTACCCCCCGTCCACTGTTTCGCCGATTTAACTTGTGGTCGGGGCGGGAAAGAACAGTGGCCACGATCGCGCGCCCGCGCTCGGCGGAAGCGAAATCGTGACCACCCGGGTCGTCTGACGTGCAGTCACCGTGATCAGCGGAGCCGGCCGCCGGCGTCCCCGGAGGGGCCGCGGCGGCCGGCGAAGAAAAAGCTGAGAATTACAGCGGAATGTTCCCGTGGCTCCCGCGACGCCGCGGGGCGGAGCCGATCGCGGCGGCCAGGGCGCGCCGGGTCGCGGCGGGCTCGACGACCTCGTCGACCACGCCGAGATCCCTGGCCCTGTCCAGGCCGCCGGCGATGATCTCGTGCTCCGCGGCGAGCTCCAGCTCCACCTGCGGCCGCAGGTCCTCGGGCACCGCGGCGAGCTTGCGGCGGTGCAGCACGCGCACCGCGGCGACCGCGCCCATCACGGCGACCTGCGCGCCCGGCCACGCGAACACCCGGGTCGCGCCGAGGGCGCGGGAGTTCATGGCGATGTAGGCGCCGCCGTAGGTCTTGCGGGTCACCAGGGTCGGCGAGCGGACTCGGGTCAGGCGCGGCGGATCGCGAGCACGACGTTGTGGCCGCCGAAGCCGAAGGAGTTGTTCAGCGCGACGATCGGACCCGCCGGGGTCTCGGCCGGCAGGGCGCGCGGCTCGTCCCGGACGATGTCGAGGTCGGCGTTCTCGTCGAGGTCGGTGATGTTGATCGTCGGCGGGGCGAGCAGCTCGTGCACGGCCTTGACCGCGAACACCGTCTCGATGCCGCCGGCGCCGCCGAGCAGGTGCCCGGTCATCGACTTGGTGGCGGAGATGGCGATGTGCTCGGCGTCCTCGCCGAGGGCCATGCGCAGCGCCTTGAGCTCGCCGGTGTCGCCCAGCGGGGTCGAGGTGGCGTGCGCGTTCAGGTGCACGATCTGCTCGGGCGAGATGCCGGCGTCGGCCACCGCGCTGCGGACCGCGGCGGCGATGCCCTCGCCGGTCGGGTCGGGCTGGGCGATGTCGTGCGAGTCGGCGGAGTAGCCGACCCCGGCCAGCACGGCGTAGACGCGGGCGCCGCGGGCGGCGGCGTGCTCCTCGGACTCGAGGACCACGATGCCGGAGCCCTCGCCGAGCACGAAGCCGTCACGGCCCTTGTCGTAGGGGCGCGAGGCCCGCTTCGGGTCCTCGTTGTTCTTGGACATCGCCATCATGTTGGCGAACGCGGAGATCGGCAGCGGGTGGATCGCCGCCTCGGTGCCGCCGCAGACCACGACGTCGGCGCGGCCGGAGCGGATCATGTTGAGCGCGTAGCCGATGGCCTCGCAGCCGGTGGCGCACGCGGACACGGGGGTGTGCACGCCGGCCAGCGCACCGAACTCGAGGCCCACGTACGCGGCGGGGCTGTTCGGCATGAGCATCGGGACCGCGCGCGGGCTCACGCCGCGGGGGCCCTTGGCGAGCAGCAGGTCGTAGTTGTCGAGCAGGGTGGTCACGCCGCCGATGCCGGAGCCGACGGCGACGCCGAGCCGGTGGACGTCCACCTCGACGCCGTCCAGGCCGGCGTCCTTCCAGGCCTCGCGGGCGGCGATCAGCGCGAACTGCGCCGAGCGGTCCAGCCGGCGGCGCTCGACCGGCTTCATCACCTCGGCGGGCTCCACCTGGACCCGTCCGGCCATGCGCACCGGCATGTCGGCTGCCCACTCCTCGGTCAGCGGGACGATGCCCGACTGGCCGGCGAGCAGCGCCTCCCAGGTCGAGGCGACGTCCCCGCCGAGCGGAGTCGTCGCGCCGAGCCCGGTGACGACCACGGTCTTGTCCACTGATCTAGCCCATCTACTCGAATGCCGACCGAGAGGTTGTCCCGGATCGAAAACCGGGCGGTGTGCCGCCGTCCCGGCCGCCGCGGAGTTCCGCGGCGGACCGGGCGGCGGTCGCTGCGCCGTGCCGCGGGGTCAGCCCGCGTGCGACGCGATGTAGCTGACGGCGTCGCCGACGGTCGAGAGGTTCTTGACCTCCTCGTCCGGGATCTTGACGCCGAACTTGTCCTCGGCCGCGACGACGACCTCGACCATGGTCAGCGAGTCGACGTCGAGGTCCTCGGTGAAGGACTTGTCGAGCTGAACGTCCTCGACGTCGATTCCCGCGACCTCGTTGACGATCTCGGCGAGCCCCGAGAGGATCTCTTCCTGGGTGGCCATGACCGGCTCCTTAACCTGTGATGCTGCGGTGACGGCCGTTACCGTGCGGTCTCGGCCTGGGGACTGGGAAAGCCTACAATCTGCGGGTCCGCGCCCTGCGGAGGGCTACGGCAGCTGGACGACCTGGGCCGCGTAGACCAGCCCGGCGCCGAAGCCGATGAGCAGTGCGAGCCCGCCGTGCGGGGCCTCGCCCTCCTCGAGCATCCGCTCCATCGCGAGCGGAATCGAGGCGGCCGAGGTGTTGCCGGTGCGCGCGATGTCCCTGGCCACCGGCACGTTGTCCGGGAGCTTCAGGGCCTTGATCATCGCGTCGGTGATGCGCATGTTCGCCTGGTGCGGGATGAACGCGTCGAGGTCCTCCGCGGTGATCCCGGCCTTCTCCAGGGCCTTCTTGGCCACCGGCACCATCTGGTAGGACGCCCAGCGGAAGACCTGCTGGCCGTTCATCCGCAGCGCCGGGAAGCCGAGCTCGGGCTGCTCGCGCAGCGCGTCCCAGGAGAAGGTCTGGCCGATCGCCTCGTACTGCGCGCCGTCCGCGCCCCAGACCACCGGGCCGATGGCCGGGGTGTCCGAGGGGCCGACCACGGCCGCGCCCGCGCCGTCGCCGAAGATGAACGCCGTGGAGCGGTCGTTCATGTCGGTCAGGTCGGAGAGCCGCTCGACGCCGATGACGAGCACGTACTCGGCCGAGCCGCCGCGCACCGCGTCCTGCGCCAGGGCCAGGCCGTGGCAGAAGCCCGCGCACGCGGCCGAGACGTCGAACGCTGCGGCGTTGACGGCGCCGAGCTCGTTGGCGACGATCGCGGCCAGCGACGGGGTCTGCGCGAGGTGCGTGACGGTCGAGATGATCACGAGGCCGAGCTGCTCCGGCTCGATGCCCGCGGCGGCCAGCGCCTTGCCGGCCGCGCTGACGGACATCATGCCGACGGTCTCCTCGGCCGTGGCCCAGCGCCGCTCCTTGATCCCGGTGCGGGTGGTGATCCACTCGTCGGTGGAGTCGATCACCTGGCAGATCTGCTCGTTGGTGACGACCCGGGAGGGCCGGTAGCCGCCGACGCCGAGGATGCGGGCGTGCGCGGGCCCGGCCGGGGACTGTATCTGCTTGGGCATCAGTGGGTGGCCTCGGCCTTCTGCACGGTGTGGATGCGGACGAGCCCGCTCATACGGCTGCCTCGGCCCTTATGCACAGTGTGGATGCGGACGAGCCTGCTCATACGGCTGCCTCGGCCCTTCTGCACAGTGTGGATGCGGACCAGCCCGCTCATACGGATGCCTCTGCCTTCGGGTGGATGCGGACGAGCGGCTGGCCCGGGGAGACCGGGTCGCCGTCCTCGACGAGCCACTCGATGACGGTGCCGCCGTGCTCGGCGATCAGCTTCTGCTCCTCGCTGCGGGAGACGACGGTCACCGCGTGCTCGCCGGGGGAGAGCTCGGCGCCGACCGCGACGTTGCCGCGCTGCACGGTGCCGGAGAACGGCGCGACCAGCAGCCGCCAGGTCGGCGCGCTGTTGAGCGGGTTGTGCGCGGGCTCCGCGTGGTTGCCGACGAACTCGCGCGCGGCGTCGAGCTGGTCCGGCGTCTTCAGGGCGAAGGTCTCCACGCCCTTGAGCGCGCGCTTGGCGATGCCGGTGAGCGTGCCGGCCGGCGGGACCTCGAGGATGCCGGTGACGCCGAGCTCGCGCATCGTCTCCATGCACAGGTCCCAGCGGACCGGGCTGGCGATCTGGCTGACGATCCGGTTCACGATCTCGGTGCCCGAGTGGACGACCTGGCCGTCCCGGTTCGAGATGTAGGGCACGCGCGGGTCGTGCGTGGTGACGCCCTTGGCGAGCTGGGCCAGCCGGTCGACGGCCGGGGCCATGTGCTCGGTGTGGAAGGCTCCGGCGACGGACAGGGCGCGCAGCCGGGCGCCCGCGGGCGGGTCGGCCTCGAAGGCGGCGAGCTGGTCCACGGTGCCGGCGGCGACGATCTGGCCGGGGCCGTTGTTGTTGGCCGGGGTCAGGCCGTGCTCGGCGATCTTGGCGAGGACCGCGTCCGCGTCGCCGCCGAGGACGGCGGTCATCGAGGTGCGGGTGACGGCGGCGGCCCCGGCCATGGCCCGGCCGCGCTCGCGCACCAGGGTCATCGCGGACTCGGCGGTGATCGCGCCGGCGCCGGCCGCGGCGGTCAGCTCGCCGACGGAGTGGCCGGCCACTGCGCCGACCTGGCCGAAGGCCTCGGCCGGGTGCGGGAACAGGGCGAGGGCCGCGGCGATGCCGGAGGCGACCAGCAGCGGCTGGGCGATGGCGGTGTCGCGGATCGTGTCGGCGTCGGCCTCGGTGCCGTAGTGCACCAGGTCCAGATCGGCGACCGCGGACCACCAGGTGATCCGGTCGGCGACGCCGGGGACGTCGAGCCAGGGCGTGAGAAAGCCAGGGGTCTGGGCACCCTGGCCGGGAGCGACGAGAACGAGCACCCTTCCACCTTGCCGTGCGCGGGCCCCGTACGGCTGCCACGGCAGGCACGAAGATCTAGCGACGGTCCTGTGGAATCCCTACAAAGGCTTCGCGGCCTCCGCCAAGCGGCCCAGGACCAGGGCGATCTGCAGGGTGAACGCGCTGCGCGCCTGCGACGGCGTCAAGCCTGTGATGTCGGTCACCCGTCTGAGCCGGTAGCGGACCGTGTTGGGGTGCACGAACAGGATCCGCGCGGCCGCCTCGAGGCTCGCCGCCTGCTCCAGGTAGACCGAGAGCGTCTCCAGCAGAGCCGAGCCGGCCTCCGCGAGGGGTCTGTAGATCTCCTCCAGCAGGCACGCCCTGGCCAGCTCGTCCCCGGCGACCGCGCGCTCGGGCAGCAGGTCGTCGGCGAGCACCGGGCGCGGCGCGTCCGGCCAGGCGACGGCGGCGCGCAGGCCGGAGAGCGCGGCCTCGGCGGAGCGCGAGGCGGCGGTCAGCTCGCCGACCACCGGGCCTATCACCACCGGTCCCGGCGCGAACTGGCCCGCCAGCGCGCGCAGCACGACGACCGGGTCGCCGGTCACGCCGCCGACGACCGCGATCAGCCGGTCGCCCTGCACGCCGGCGAGCACCGACAGGCCCGGGCCGTCGTAGCCCGCGACCGGCCGGTGCCGACCGGCCCGGTGCATGCCGTCGACCACGGCCTCCGGATCGTCGTTCGGGGCGAGGCCGACCATGACGGTGATGTCGGTACGCGCGGCCCAGCCGAGCGTCGAGGCCCGGGAGAGCAGCGCGTCGTCCTCCTCGCCGCGCAGCACCGCGTCCACGATCAGCGCCTCGAGCCGGGCGTCCCAGGCACCGCGCAGCTCGGCGGTCTGGGCGTAGATCTGCGCGGTGGCGAAGGCGATCTCGCGGGAGTAGCGGAGCATCCCCTCGCGCAGGATGCGGCTCTCCTCGGGTGTCTCGGTGAGCCCGTCGTCGATGCGGTCCTCGACCACTTCTATCGTCGTGCGCACCATCTGCACGGTCTGCTGCAGGGAGACGGCGCGGGTCAGCTCGCGCGGCGCGGTGCCGAAGACGTCGGCCGAGACGGCGGCCTTCTGGTCCGGGTGCCGGAACCACTCGGTGAACGCGGCGATTCCGGCCTGTGCGACGAGGCCGACCCAGGAACGGTTCTCCGGCGGCATGTTGCGGTACCAGGAGAACTTCTCCTCCATCCGCGCGATGGCCGCTGCCGCGAGGCTGCCGGTGGCCTTCTCGAGCCGACGTACGGTGTCAGCCCGGCTGTCCCTGTGCTGCGTCTCGCGCGAGGTGTCCACGGCTCTACTCTCGCAGATCCGCGACCCGTTCCAGCGCGATGGGCCGAGACCGCCGCTCGCCTCCGATCCACCCGCACGTCAGGCCGACGGACTCCGGAGCACGGCTTGATGCGCGTCAGCGGACGCTCAGACCGGCGCTCTGCATCAACTCCGAGTACAGCTTAGGCTGCGCGGCGTCGTCGAGCTGCGGCTCCACGGTCCCGTTCACGATGACCTGCACGCCGCCGGAGCACCGGCCGGTCGGCTCCGTGCCGAGTCTCACCTGCGCGAGCACCGGCCCCGAGGCCGAGTCGCGGAAGACGAGCACCAGGTACGGGCCGTCGATCTGCATCGGGCAGTACGTCTTCGGATAGCTCGGGAGCGTCGGAAGCGCGTTGATCGTGCCGGCGATCTGCGCGATCTTCGCGGAGTCGGTGATCGTGACACTGTGCGTGCTCGAGCTCGAAACCGTCGATCCGGGCACGAGCTGGAGCGTGACGGTGAGGATCTTGCTGTCCGGTACCCGCTCGCTCGCGGGCTTGGCCGGGCGGGTGGATGAGGACGAGGCGGTGGTCGGAGTCGCGGCGGTCGTCTTCGCGGAGACCACGGACACGGCGTTCGTGCTTCCGCAGGCTGCCAGGGAGCCGGCAGCGGCACACGCGGCGACGGTGAGTAGGGCTGTGCGAACCTTCGATCTCATAGCCCTTCGACGCGGCCGCACCGTCTCGCGTTCCCCGCTTCTAGACTCCGTGCCATGAGCGCGCCGACCGTCACCCTGGATCCGATGACCGAAGCGGAGTTCGAGGCCTGGGTGCCGCCCTCCGTCCGCGGGCTCGCCGAGGACAACGTGGCGGCCGGACGATGGACCCGGCAGGAGGCGCTGGAGCTGGCCAAGAGCCAGTTCGCCATCCTGCTCCCGGACGGGCTCGCCACCCGGGGCCAGTTGCTCTACACGGTGCGCGACGCGGCGAGCGGCGGCGCCGTCGGCACGATCTGGATCTGCCTGCGGCCCAAGGCCGACAAGCGCGAGGCGTTCGTCTACGACTTCATCGTCGACGCCGAGCACCGCGGCAAGGGCTACGGCCGTGCCGCGATGCTCGCCGCCGCCGAACGCGCCCGCGAACTCGGCGCCGCCAGCGTCGGCCTGCACGTCTTCGGACACAACACCGTGGCGCGCGAGCTGTATACATCGCTCGGCTTCGTCCCGACCAACATCACCATGTCGCTGGAGCTGGCGACGGAACCGGGGAACGCGGCGGGCTAGTGTCCCGTGCCTGGCAGGCGCCGCGGACCCGGCGATAGCTCGAAGAAACGGCCTAGCGCGCCGGGACCGAGAGGTACTCCTCGATCAGCCGCACGTCGGCGAGGTCCTTCGCCCGGCCGAGGCCGCGCTTCCAGATCAGCGTGTCCTTGAGCGACATGAACGGGATGCCGTCGATCAACTCGGCGCCGTCGATGATCGCGTCCACGTCGGTGAGCCCGCCGACCCAGTGGTCGAAGACCTCGATCGCGCCGTGGTCCAGGGCGATCCGGCGGCCGAATCCGGACTGGGAGCCGACGACCGGTCCGAGGGTCTCCGCCATTTCCCACGCCTTTCCGCGCGCGACGAGATCCAGATCGTGGATGGAGGCCTTCAATCCGTGCGCGAGCAACGGGCCGCTTCCCGTCACGACATAGTCACCCGACGGAAGCGCCAGTTTCTCGAGAAGGCGGAAGAGCCTGCGTTCGGAAAGCGCCATGCATCCATCATGCGGCATTTCCGGCTCAGAGTGCGGCCATTCCCAATGCCAGCCTCGTGAGCAGGGCCGTCACCGCTGCCACGACCAGGCTGGAGAGGCTGCCGATGAGGTAGTACTCGGCCAATCCCTCCTCCTCCCGCTGCAGTGCCGGGAAACGCGCGGCGGATTTCGCGGTGAGGGCGAATGCGGCGGCGGTCGGCTGACCGGCGAGAAGGAATGAAAAATAGAGCATACGTTCGAGCCAGCCCAGTAGCGTTCCGGCGCCGAGAACCGCTTGGGCGCGCCCGATGGTGACGCTGGAGAAGCGGCGGAGAATCAATCCGGTCACCAGTCCGCCGACGAAGACGGCGGCCGCGGTGCCGTTCACGGTGACCGCGAGCCGGTCGTCGAGCAGTCCGTGCCAGAGCGCGTGCCAGAGCCCGACCCCGCCGAGCGCGACGGCGCCGAAGACGGCGGGCAGCGCGAGCAGCAGGATCGGGTTGCGTATCGCGGATATGAGCCGGTCGAGCGGCGTCGGCGGCGCGATGTCGGGGTCCGGCGCGGTCCTGACCGGCTGCGTCACCAGGCCGCGCCGGGCGAGTACCGCGCAGCAGGCGGCGAGCAGGGCGGCGAGCCAGGCCTGCCAGCGGTCGTACATCGGCAGGATCGCGTAGCCGGCGTAGACCGCGGTGAACAGGCCGGTCGCCGCGTCCGAGCGACGCACCCGCACGAAGCAGAACGGCAGCAGGACGGCGAGAGCGAGCCCCTCGGCGAGGCGTACGGTCGGCACCGCGCCAGCGTATCGAAACCCTGCGACAGTTCTGCGAGTACTGCTCTCTGCCGGCACGCAAGTCGCTGTCAGTGCGGTTCTACGTCAGTGCAGGTTCTCTGTCAGTGCAGGGGTCTGTCAGGTCAGTGCAGGTTCTCTGTCAGTGCGCTTTCCGGCGCGCACCCGTCAGTGCGGTGCGAGGAACTCCAGCCGGTTGCCGAAGGGGTCGGCGGTGTGGAAACGGTCCTGGCCCGGCACCTCGTCGCTCCAGGTCACCGGGTATCCGGCGGACGCCAGGCGGTCTGCCAGGGCCCTGATGCCGCGGATGCGGAAGCCCGGGTGGGCCTTGCGCGCGGGCCGGAAGCCGGCCTCGACGCCGAGGTGGACCTGGAAGCCGGGCCCGTCGAACCAGCAGCCGCCGCGCGGGGCCAGCACCGGCGGCTTGGGCACCTCTGCCAGTCCCAGCAGTCCACCCCAGAAGACCCGGCACGCGACCTCGCCGCCCGCCGGGATCGCCAGCTGCACGTGATCGACCTGCTCGAAGGAGAAGTCCGCGGTCATCTCGCCGCCCTCTGATCTCTCGACATCAACTATCTCGACATCAAGCTATCATTTTTTAGTTGGGTGGGTCGAGACTTTAAGGCACGATTCGTTCGGGTTCCGAGAACGGGAGGTGGGGGTGGGT
>NZ_JAGSOH010000092.1 GCF_018139625.1 Actinospica acidithermotolerans
GCCCGCAACGCCCGATCCGCCGCCCACTGCCGCCGACCACCAGCTCGCCCCTCCGGCACGTCCTTCGCCTCACGACCCACCGCACACCTCCAGAATCGAGGTGTTGCGACGACCGATTGAATCCGCCTTCCGAGCCCCTGTCGGAGTGGAAGATCACTCCGGTGACGTCGCCGCCGCGGGCCGCGACCGCCGCGGCCAGGGCGTCGCGCACGAGCTCGGCGCGGTGGTGGTCGGCGATCGACCAGCCGATCAGGCGCCCGGAGAACAGGTCGATCACGGTCGCGAGGTACATGAACCCTGATTCACCGGTCGGTATGTACGTGATGTCCCCGCACCACTTCACGTTCGGCGCACTCGCTTCGAAGTCGCGTCGGAGCAGGTCCGGGGCGGGCGGGGCGGTCTTGTCCTGCTTCGTCAGGCAGCGTCGCCGGCGCTGGTGGCGGCCTTCGATCCCGGCCTGGCGCATCAATCGCGCGACCTTCTTGTGGTTGACCGGCCCCGCACCCGCCTCGGCGAGGTCCAAGGCGACGCGCTTGGCCCCGTATGTGCACCTCGAACTCTGGTGGATCTCGCGGATCCGGCTGGTCAGTACCTGGTCCTCGGCCGCCTTGGCGGCGCGGGCGGGCGCGGAGGCCTTCCAGGTGTAGTACGAGCCGCGCTTGACGTTGACCGCGCCGCACAGACGCGTGACGGCATGCCGCTGATCGTCCGGAAGCTCGGACGAGGAGTGGGCGGAGACGAAACGGTAGCGGCAGCTCAGCGATTCATCTCCCTGGCAAAATACTGGGTGGCCTTGCGCAGGATCTCCTTCTCCTCCTCAAGCACCTTCACCCTGCGGCGCAGCCGCGCGAGCTCCTCGCGCTCGGCCGCCGTGAGCCCGCCGGCGGCCAGGCTCGCCGCCTCCTTCTCGCTCCGGCGCACCCAGGAGCGCAGCGTCTCCCGGTTCAGCCCCAGCTCCGAGGCCACCTCGTTGATCGAACGGGGCGGGGTGGATTCCAGCACCAGTCGCACCGCGTCAGCGCGGAACTCCTCAGAGTAGGGAGACGGCCTTCCCATGACACTGCACCTCTTCCTCACGGATCTCGCAAGATCCAAGTATCAAGGTGTCTGCAGTCACGGGGTCACCCCACTGACCCGCACGTCCAGCGGAGCACTGCAGTTCTGGGCACCGGAAGGTGCAGCCACGACCGCGCACTCTCTGCACGCGCGCACTGAGCTCGAATCCGCGACCAAGTACAGCGTTAGCACCCAACGCCATTCGCTCAATGCCACTTTGCAGATCCTGCAGCTGCCGAAGAGCAACCCTGAGATATGCGTCGCCCAGTTGCACGCGGTCGGCAGCGGAGGCTCGAATCCCTTCGTCATGGTCGACTACAAGTCCGGCAAGCTCTACGTGATGGTCGCCTCCGGCACGAGCGCTCAGGCGAGCTTCTACACGCTGCTCACGAACGTGGCGGTAGGCGCAACCTTCACCTACCGCATCTCCGACAACGGCAACGGCACGCTGACGCTGGCGGCCACCTCGGGCAGCCAGAGCATGTCGTACACCGTCGCGATCCCGAAAGTGCTGCGCGGGGTCTCAGGGCACTTCTCCGCCGGCGACTATGAGCAGGGCACGGTCAGTGAGGGCACCAACGACGGCGGGAAGGTGCTTTTCACAGCGCTCACACAGAGCTGATCAGCGGCGGCGTCAGGGCTTCGTTCTTACCAATTCTCAACTGGTCAGGTCTGGCTATTGACCAGTCGCGCTCGGGCGTGCGAGATTGTGCCGCATGAGCTCGTCGACTGGTAAGAACATTGCGAGAGCGGTCATATGACCAGTGAGCGCCGGGAGGGCGCGCCGCTGAAGCGGGAGCGTATCCGTGAGCACCTGCTCGATCTGATCGACTCCCTCGATGTGGGCGCCACGATTCCCTCCGAACGCCAGCTGTGCGAGACGCTCGGGGTCTCCCGGCCGACGGTGCGCTCCGCCGTGGACGGGCTGGTTCGCGACGGATTCCTCGTGCGCCGCCACGGTGCCGGAATGTTCGTGGCCGAACCGAAGATCGTCCAGGAACTAGGACCGGACAACTCCGCCCGGCTGGCACCCGGGACCGTCGGCGGAGCCTGGTCCACGCGCACCCTCGAATTCACCCGGACCAGCGCCGGCGCCAGAATCGGGCGTCGGCTGCGGGTCTCGCCGGCCGACCCGGTCCTGCACATCACCCGCCTGCGCCTGGTCGACGCAGCCCCGGTCGCCGTCGACGCGCTCTGCGTGCCCGCACGGCTCGTTCCCGGGCTTCAGCCCGGCGATCTGCAGCAGCACTCGTTCTATGAACTGCTGGCCGATCGCTACGGCATCGAAGTGGACACCGCCGAGCAGAGCATCGAGCCCACGGTCACCGACGAGGAGGAGTCGGCACTCCTGCTGGTGCCCGTGCACTCCCCCGCCCTGCTGTTCGAGCGTGTCACCGAGGATGCCGAGGGCACCGTGGTGGAGTTCACGCGGTCCGTCTACCGCGGCGACCGCTATCGCATCCTGACCCGCTTGAGGCTCGCCGACCGCGGCCTGTGCCGGAGCGACACCTCCGGCGGCGCGCTTTCCGGCGAGTGGTCGGCCACCGACCGCTACCTCGCTCAAGACTGACCAACCCGCATCGCCTGCTCGTCGGAACGACCGATACCCACGCCCCGACAAAGTAAGTGAGAACCGTATGCCCACCAGCAATGAGCCGAGTCCCTCGACCCGCGGATCCGCGGATCCGTCACGACCGCGACGGCCCCGGCACGCGCGCGCGATCCTCGCGACGGCTGCCGCTCTGGGCCTCAGCGCGGGCGCGGCGGTGATCGGCGCCAACCAGGCCGATGCCACTCCGCCCAACGCGCACCTCGCGGCGGCGCATCCCGCCGGCGCCTCCGCCCACAACGCCATCGTGCAATTCCAGGAATGGCTCTACCCCTCCACGGCCGGATCGAACGCCTGCACCGCCGCCGCCGAATACAGCGACGGCCGAGTGCAGAACGGCTCTCTCAAGGCGGAGTACTGGGACATCGACGAGAACGGCGACGCGACCGAGGACCTCGCGAGCAATCCAGACGATGCGTGCAACGGCTACAGCGCGGCCAACGCCGCGAGCGTCAAGGCCCACTCGGCGCAGCAGTACATGACCGTCTCCCTCAGCGACCTCGCGTCCGAAGAACACCTCACCGGCAGTACCGCCAAGAGCGCCGCCGCGATAGCCACGCTCGTGAACTTCACCGAGAAGATCGGGTTCACCGGCATCGACATCGACTTCGAGAACTACTGGGGATGGGTCGGCCCCGACCAGGCGAACTACTACAGGTTCCTCACGAACCTCGCCACCGCGCTGCACGCGGACGGCCTCCAGCTCCAGGTCGAGGGCCCGCCGGACGACGGCACCGGATTCAACTACGGCACCGTGCTCGCCGACGGAGCAGACCAGGTCGTCATGATGGACTACGACGACGAGTACCAGAAGCCCGCCGGCAGCACCTGCCTGGCGTTCTCGCCCTTCACTTGGAGCAAGCAACTGATCATCGGCGCCCTGGCACAGATCCCGGCCGGGGAGCACGACCGGTTCGTCGTGGGCCTGCCCTCGGAGGCGTACACCGCCCCCGACCCGTGCGACACCGACAAGGTCGTCGGGAACCTGTCCTACGCCGACATGCAGGGCGAGCCCGGCTTCTCCACCAGCTCCGCCACCATAGCGGCGCGCCGCGATCCCGGCTCCGGCGAGATCCGCTGGAACTCCGGCGGCACCACCTACGACTACAACGACTCCACCGCGCTGGACACCAAACTCGCCCTCGTGGAAAGCCTCGGCGTCACCCACATCTCGGTATGGGTCCTCGGCGGCGCCAACGCCTGGTTCTCCGCCGCCGGAGCGCAAGGCACGAGTTCGAGCGTGGACGCCGCCGCCTCCGGCAACACGCTCACCGGCCGGGCAGCCGCCGTGACCTGCTCGGCCTGTTCCGGAGGCGCCCGGGTCGGCTACCTCGGCACCAATTCGGCCGGCACACACTCCGCGCTGACCTTCAACGGCGTGCGCGCCGCCACGGCCGGCACCTACGAGGTGCTGTTCGAGTACTGCGACGGATCCTCGACCGCGCGCAACGCCGCCATCTCCGTCAACGGCGGTTCGCCGGTGACCGTGTCGTTCCCGCCGACCGGAGGCTTCGGCACGCCGGGCACGATCGAGGTGCCGCTGAACCTGGCCTCCGGAACCAACTCCGTGACCGTAGGCAACCCGACCTCCGCCGCGCCCGACTTCAGCGAGGTCATCGTTCCGTCCGCACCGGCCGCGGACTGAACACGGCATGAGCCGAAGCATTCCGGTGCACCGCCCTCATCAGGACGTGCACGTAGGTCTGCTGCTCATCGGACGGCGGGCCCCAGTCCAGGGGCGGTAGGTAGCCCGGCCCCGCTCGGCCCCGCTCGGCTCGGTGGTGAGGGGCGTGAGCGGGGCTTCCACCGCTGCTGTCGCCCTGGCCGCCGAGCTCGTTCCCCGGTCTGGACGACCGGGTCGAGCACATAATTCACCCGAATGGAGTACGAAATAACCGCGAAATCGGCGCATATCGCCGCTCTTAGCGGGAACCCGGGCCTCGCACGCGTGATCGCCGCGTTGAGGGTGATCCGCGTGTGATACGACTGAGCGAGAGGGATTCACCCCCGTTGTGAGACGGATTCACCTCCGTTCAGATCTAGCAGCCGTCTCGTCCGGTGATCGCGTACGGAACCAGCATTCATGCGGTCACGCGTCACATCCATTGCTCGCAAGCATTCTCACGCTACGGCGGCGTGTCAGCGGATTACCCAGGTGTGAGCCCCATGCCGCCGACGCTCGACTGGGAGCAGCTCATGGCGAAGGCAGTAGGCATAGACCTTGGAACCACCAATTCCGTGATCGCGGCTTGGGAGGGCGGTGAGCCGGCGGTCGTCCCGAACGCCGAGGGCTCGCGGACCACTCCGTCCGTCGTCGCCTTCACCGACACCGGGGAGCGCCTGGTCGGGCAGCTGGCGCGGCGTCAGGCGATCCTCAACCCGAAGGGCACGATCTACTCCGCCAAGCGGTTCATCGGACGCCGCTTCGACGAGGTGTCGGACGAGGCCAAGGCGGTCGGGTTCGATGTGGTGGAAGGGCCTGGCGGGGTCGCGCGCTTCGAGGTGCGCGGCAAGCAGTACGCGCCCGAGGAGATCAGCGCGCAGGTGCTGCGCAAGCTGGCGGAGGACGCCTCGAAGTCGCTCGGCGAACGCGTGACCGAGGCGGTCATCACCGTTCCCGCCTACTTCAACGACGCCCAGCGCACGGCCACGAAGGACGCCGGCAAGATCGCCGGGCTGGAAGTCCTGCGGATCATCAACGAGCCCACCGCCGCGGCGCTGGCCTACGGCCTGGACAAGAAGGGGCACGAGACGGTCCTGGTGTTCGACCTGGGCGGCGGCACCTTCGACGTGAGCCTGCTGGATGTGGGCGACGGAGTGGTCGAGGTGCGCTCCACCGCGGGCGACACCCACCTGGGCGGCGACGACTTCGACCGCAGGCTGGTGGACCACCTGGCCGACGGCTTCCAGCGGGAGAACGGCATCGACCTGCGTTCCGATCCGCAGGCCCTGCAGCGGCTGTTCGAGGCGGCGGAGAAGGCCAAGACCGAGCTGAGCTCGGTCACCCAGACCCA
The DNA here is from genome assembly GCF_018139625.1 of Actinospica acidithermotolerans. Taxonomy (GTDB): domain Bacteria; phylum Actinomycetota; class Actinomycetes; order Streptomycetales; family Catenulisporaceae; genus Actinospica; species Actinospica acidithermotolerans. The sequence goes on from NZ_JAGSOH010000092.1 coordinate 5,680, forward strand.
GGTCAGCCTGCCGTTCATCACCGCCGACGCGTCCGGCCCGAAGCACCTGACCGAGACCGTGCGCCGCTCGACCTTCGAGCAGCTGACCGGCGATCTGGTGGAGCGCTGCCTCGGTCCGGTCCGCCAGGCGATGGAGGACGCGAAGGTGACGGGGGACGACATCGACGAGGTCATCCTGGTCGGCGGTTCCACCCGCATCCCCGCTGTGCAGGCCCTGGTCAAGCGGCTGACCGGAGGCAAAGAGCCGAATATGAGCGTCAACCCGGACGAGGTGGTGGCGCTCGGCGCCGCCGTGCAGGCCGGCGTGCTCAAGGGCGAGGTCAAGGACGTGCTGCTGCTCGACGTCACGCCGCTCTCGCTCGGTGTCGAGACGCGGGGCGGAGTCATGACGAAGATCATCGAGCGCAACACGACCATCCCGGTGCGCCGCTCCGAGGTGTTCTCCACCGCGGAGGACAACCAGCCGGCCGTGGACGTCGTCGTGCTGCAGGGCGAGCGCGAGCGGGCCGCGGACAACCGGGTGCTCGGCCGCTTCCGGCTGGAGAACATCCGCCCCGCGCCGCGCGGCGAGCCGCAGATCGAGGTCACCTTCGACATCGACGCGAACGGGATCCTCAACGTCAGCGCCAAGGACCAGGCCACCGGCGCCCAGCAGGGCATCACGATCAGCGAGGGGTCGAACCTCGACCGCTCCGAGGTCGAGCGCATGGTCGCCGAGGCCGAGCGCAACCGGGACCAGGACCGCTCGCTGCGGCAGGAGGTGGACGCCCGCAACGAACTCGACTCGATCGCCTACCAGGTCGAGCGGAGGCTCGGTGAACTCGGCGACGCGGCGCCGCAGCACGAGCGGGCCAGGGCGGACCTGCTGGTCTCGGACGCGCGCTCGGCCGTCAAGGACGAGGCACCGCTCGACCGGGTGCGGGAGCTGACCGCCGAACTCCAGCAGGTCTACCAGGCGCTGGCGGCGCACCAGGCCGGTTCGGCCGGTTCCGCCGGACCCTCGGCACAGGCCGGGCCAGGTCCGGCGAACGGCTCGGCTCCCGGCGCGGAAGGCTCCGGCTCAGCCGACGACGACGTCATCGACGCCGACTTCGACGCGAGCTGAGGCGGCGCCATGTCAGAGCACGACATGACGTTCGAGAACCAGGGCGGCGAGGGCCGGCCGGCGGAACCGGACCGGCCGGAAGAGCCCGAACATCTCAGACTGATCGCCGAGATCGAGGACAAGTGGCGGCGCGCGCTCGCGGACCTGGACAACGCCCGCAAGCGGCACGCCCGCGAGCTCGCGCACCAGGCCGAGGCGGAACGGCGGCGGGTGTGCCTGGCCTGGCTGCCCGTCGTGGACAACCTCGAACTCGCCATCGAACACGCCGGCGACCGGGACGACCCGCTGGTGCACGGCCTGCGGGCGGTGCGCGATCAGGCGGTGGCGCTGCTCCAGTCCCTCGGCTTCCCCCGGCACGACGAGACCGGCGTCCCCTTCGACCCGCTGCGGCACGACGTGGCCGGCGTGGTCGACGACCCGGCCGTCGAGCCGGGGACGGTCGTCACCGTGCTGCGCCCCGGCTACGGCGACCCGCCGGATCGGCAGCTGCGTCCGGCGGCCGTGCTGGTCAGCCGCAAGCAGGAGTGATCCGCCGTGGCCCGTGACTACTACGAGGTGCTCGGGGTCGGGCGCGAGGCGAGCGCCGAGGAGATCCAGCAGGCCTTCCGGAAGCTGGCCAGGCGCCACCATCCGGACGTGAACCGCGATCCGGCCGCGGAGGAGCGGTTCAAGGAGATCAACGAGGCGTACCAGGTGCTCTCGGATCCCAAGACCCGGCAGCGCTACGACCGGTTCGGCCCGGACTTCCGGAAGATCCCCGAGGACTACGACGAGCGGGTCGGCGCGGCGGCGGGCGGCGGCGCGGGCGGGTTCCGCGGCGGCGCTTTCCGGCGCGGCGGCGGCTTCCCCGGCGGCGTGCGCGTCGAGGACGTCTCCGGCGGCTTCGGCGCGGAAGGCGGGATCAACATCGAGGACCTGCTCGGCGGCATGTTCGGCGGCCGGTACGGCGGCGCGATGCCCGGCGCCGACCAGGAGGCCGAGCTGACGCTCAGCGTCGAGGAGGCTTACCGGGGCGGACGGCGCAGGATCTCGCTGGGCGAGGGTTCCGTCTCGCGCGACTACACGGTGACCATCCCGGCCGGGGTGACCGACGGACAGCGCATCCGGCTGGCCGGGCAGGGCGGTCGGGGCCGGGACGGCGCCGCCGCGGGCGATCTCTTCCTGGTCGTGCGGATCAAGCCGGACCGCCGGTATCGGCTCAGCGGCCGGGACATCACCGTGGATCTGCCGGTGACCCCGTGGGAGGCGGCGCTCGGCGCGAGCGTCCCGGTGGACGCTCCGGGCGGCACGGTGAAGGTCACCGTGCCGGCGGGCTCCTCGAGCGGCCGTCGGCTGCGGCTGCGCGGTCAGGGGATGCCCAACCCGAAGGGAACCCCCGGGGATCTGTACGCCGAGGTGCGCATCCTCGTACCGCCCTCGCCCACCGCCCGGGAGCGGGAGCTGTTCGAACAGCTCGCCGCCGCTTCGTCCTTCGATCCGAGGAAGCGGACATGAACCATCTGCCTTCGACCCCGCGACGGGTCGCGACCAGGGTGTCGGTCTCAGCGCGCTACCCGCTCGTCGCCGCGCCGCGGCCCGCCCGGGATCTGCTGTCCCTGGACGAGGTCGCCACCCGCTGCGGCGTGCACGCGCAGCTGATCTCCAGGCTCGTCACGCTCAGCGTGGTCGACGCGCGGCGTGACGCGCAGGGCCGGCTCTGGTTCGACCGCCGCGCCCCGCTGCTGATCGCGCGGGCACAACGGCTGCACGACGACCTCGGCCTCAACTACGCCGCACTCGGGCTCGTCCTCGACCTGCTCGACCGCATCGACCACCTGGAAGGCGCGCTGCGCCGCAGCGGGCACCCCGGCTAGGAGCACATCCCATGGATATGAACCAGCTCACCCAGAAGTCACAGGAGGCACTGCAGGAGGCGCAGACGCTGGCGGCCCGGCTCGGGCACACCGAGGTGGACGGCGAGCACCTGCTGGTCGCGCTTCTCGACCAGCCCGAGGGCCTGGTGGCCAGGCTGCTCGCGGCAGCCGACGCCGACGTCGAGGGACTGCACGCGGACCTGAGCGCGGACCTGGCCAAGCGCCCGCGCACCACCGGGCCCGGAGCCGGCCCGGGGCAGGTGATGGTCACTCAGCGGCTGGCCCGGCTGCTCGACGCGGCGGAGCGCGAGGCGAAGCGGCTCAAGGACGAGTACGTCTCGGTCGAGCACCTCGCCCTCGCCCTGATCGACGAGGGCAGCGCGACCTCCGCCGGACGGCGGCTCAAGGAGCGCCACGCCACCCGGGACGGGTTCCTCAGTGCCCTGACCCGGGTGCGCGGCAACCAGCGGGTCACCTCGGCCACCCCGGAGGGCGCCTACGAGGCGCTGGAGAAGTACGGGCGCGACCTGGTCGCCGAGGCGCGCGCGGACAAGCTCGACCCGGTCATCGGCCGCGACGGCGAGATCCGCCGGGTGATCCAGATCCTGAGCCGCAAGACCAAGAACAATCCCGTGCTGATCGGCGATCCCGGCGTCGGCAAGACCGCGATCGTCGAGGGCCTGGCCCAGCGCATCTGGCGCGGGGACGTGCCGGAAGGGCTGCGCGAGAAGACCGTCTTCGCGCTCGACATGGGTTCTCTGGTGGCCGGGGCCAAGTACCGCGGTGAGTTCGAGGAGCGGCTCAAGGCGGTGCTGGCCGAGGTCAAGGCCGCCGCGGGCGGCATCCTGCTGTTCATCGACGAGCTGCACACGGTGGTCGGCGCCGGGGCGGCCGAGGGCGCGATGGACGCCGGCAACATGCTCAAGCCGATGCTCGCGCGCGGCGAACTGCACATGATCGGCGCGACCACCCTCGACGAGTACCGCAAGCACATCGAGTCCGACGCGGCGCTGGAACGCCGCTTCCAGACCGTGCTGGTCGACGAGCCCTCGCTCGAGGACACGATCTCGATCCTGCGCGGACTGCGCGAGCGGCTCGAGGTCTTCCACGGCGTCAAGATCCAGGACACCGCGCTGGTGGCCGCCGCGACCCTCAGCCACCGGTACATCACCGACCGGTTCCTGCCGGACAAGGCGATCGACCTGGTGGACGAGGCGTGCGCCAGGTTGCGCACCGAGATCGACTCGATGCCGGCCGAACTCGACGAGCTCACCCGCCGGGTCACCCGGCTGGAGATCGAGGAGGCGGCCCTGGACAAGGAGAAGGACCGGGCCAGCCGGGACCGGCTCGAGGAGCTGCGCCGGGAGCTGGCCGACCTGCGCGCGCAGGCCTCGTCCAAGCGCGCCCAGTGGGACGCCGAGCGCCAGGGCATCCGGCGGGTCCAGGAGCTGCGCGAGACGCTCGAGCGCACCCGGGCGCAGGCCGAGCGGGCCGAGCGCGAGTACGACCTGAACCGGGCCGCCGAGCTGCGCTACGGCGAGATCGCAGAGCTCGAACGCAGGCTGGCCGCCGAGGAGCAGCAGCTGTCCGCGAAGCAGGGCGAGGCCCGGCTGCTGCGCGAGGTGGTCACCGAGGACGAGATCGCCGAGATCGTGGCCGCGTGGACCGGGATTCCGGTCTCCCGGCTGCAGGAGGGCGAGCGGGAGAAGCTGCTGCGGCTCGACGAGATCCTGCGCCAGCGGGTGATCGGCCAGGACGAGGCGGTGCAGCTGGTGGCCGACGCGGTGATCCGCTCCCGGTCCGGCATCCGCGACCCGCGCCGGCCGATCGGCTCGTTCATCTTCCTCGGACCCACCGGCGTCGGCAAGACGGAGCTGGCCAAGACGCTGGCCGAGGCGCTGTTCGACAGCGAGGAGAACATGGTCCGCCTCGACATGAGCGAATATCAGGAGCGGCACACGGTCAGCCGGCTGCTCGGCGCGCCTCCCGGCTACGTCGGCTACGAGGAGGGCGGTCAGCTGACCGAGGCGGTGCGCCGCAAGCCCTACTCGGTCGTGCTGTTCGACGAGGTGGAGAAGGCGCATGCGGACGTGTTCAACACCCTGCTCCAGGTGCTCGACGACGGCCGGATCACCGACGCGCAGGGCCGCACCGTCGACTTCCGCAACACCGTGATCATCATGACGTCCAACCTCGGCTCGAACCACCTGCTGCAGGACGCCACCGCCGACGGCGAGATCAAGCCGGACGTCAGGGACCTGATCATGGCGGAGCTGCGCGGGCACTTCCGCCCGGAGTTCCTCAACCGCGTCGACGACATCGTGATCTTCCACCCCCTCGACCTGCCGCAGATCGAACGCATCGTGGACCTGATGTTCGACGACCTGCGCCGGCGGCTCGCGGAGCGGCGCATCCTGCTGCGGCTCGACGAAGAGGGACGCCGGGTGATCGCCGAGCACGGCTTCGACCCCGTCTACGGCGCGCGGCCGCTGCGCCGGTTCATCTCGCACGAGGTGGAGACCAAGATCGGCCGTGCGCTGCTGTCCGAGGACGTGCCCGAGGGCACCACGATCGTCATCGGAGCGTACGGCGGCGAACTGTCCATCGCGTTCGAGGCGCCGTCCGCCGAGACCGACGTCGCCGGCGATGACACACCCCGCGCAGCTGCGGCGGGCGGCGCGCGATGAGCACGGCCGCGCGCGTCGTACGCTGCCCGAACTGCGGCAGGAAGAACCGCGTCCCCCCGACCGGCAGGGGCCGGCCGGACTGCGGGAACTGCCACAGTCCGCTGCCCTGGATCGCGGACGCCGACGACGAGACCTTCGGCGAAGTCGCCGAACGCGCGACGATCCCCGTCGTGGTGGACCTGTGGGCGACCTGGTGCGGGCCGTGCCGGATGGTCAGTCCCGCGCTGGAGAAGGTGGCCACGGACCTGGCCGGCACCATCAAGCTGGTGAAGGTCGACATCGACGCCTCGCCTCGTCTCGCCCAGCGCTTCGAGGTGATGGCCGTGCCCACCTTGATGGTGCTCGACCACGGCGAGATCCTCGCACGCCAAGCCGGAGCGGCGAACGCGCCGGTCCTGCACAACTGGATCACCGACGCACTGACACGCGGCTCGCGCCCGCGAACCGCGGCTTCGTAACCGATCCCGAACACTGAGGAGGCCCCCCCATGACCGCGCCGGCATACGATCCGCATCTGGCCCTCGTCCGGCCGAACGTGAAGCCCCGCACCGGGCTCGGCTGCGAGGAGTGCCTGCGCCTGGGGTCGCCGTGGGTGCACCTGCGCCTGTGCCTGACCTGCGGGCACGTCGGCTGCTGCGACTCATCGCCGCTCAAGCACGCCCGGGCGCACGCGGCCGAGTTCGGGCACCCGATCGTCGCTTCGCTGGAGCCCGGCGAGAACTGGCGCTGGTGCTATGTCGACGAGACGTACGTATGAGGCGCGCATGAACGCGAACGAGCCGAACGAGCCGACGCCGGCCGAGACCCCGGACGTCGAGGGCGCCTATCCGCGGCTGACCGACGCGCAGATCGCGGTATTCGAATCCTGCGGAAAGCGGCGGCGGGTGGCTGCCGGGGATCTGCTGTTCCGCGAGGGAGAGCCGACCGACGGATTCTTCGTCGTGCTCAGCGGCCTGGTCGGAATCGTCGAGGGGTACGGCGCGGACGACGAGCGCGTGGTGAGCGTGCACGGGCCCGGCCGCTTCCTCGGCGAGCTCGGGCTGCTCGAAGGGCAGGTGACGTTCCTGACCGCCGTGGTGCTCGAAGCGGGCGAGATGCTCGAGGTCCGGCGCGGCGAGCTGGCCAAGACGCTCTCGCGGGAGCCGGAGGTCGGCGACCTGATTCTGCGCGCCTACCTGAACCGGCGCGCGCTGCTGCTCGGGCAGGGCACCGGGTTCCGCATCATCGGCTCGGAGCACTCGCCCGACACCCGGCGCCTGCTGGCGTTCGCCGCGCGCAACCGGCTGCCGCACCACTGGATCGACCCGGAGCGCGAACCGCGCGCCGAGGCCCTGCTGCGCGGGGTCGGCGTGAGCGTCGAGCAGACCCCGGTCGTGCTCTGGGGCCGCGCCAACGTGCTGCGCAATCCGAGCAACGCGCAGCTCGCCGAGGCGATCGGACTGCGCAGCCCGACCCCGCGGGCGGTCGGCGACCTGCTGATCGTCGGTGCGGGGCCGGCCGGACTCGCGGCGGCCGTCTACGGGGCCTCGGAGGGGCTGCGCCCCACGGTGCTCGATCAGACCGCGACCGGCGGCCAGGCCGGAACTTCCTCGCGCATCGAGAACTACCTCGGCTTCCCCGCCGGGATCTCCGGCGAGCAACTGGCCGAGCGCGCGGTGATCCAGGCGATCCGCTTCGGCGCACGCGTCAACGTGCCGGCCGCCGCCTTGGCACTCGAACCTCGCGAAGACGGCCACTACGCGGTCCGGCTCGACGACGGCGGCGAGATCACCGCGCGCGCCGTGGTGGTCGCGACCGGTGCGCGCTACCGCAGGCTGGAGGTGCCGGGAGCGCGCGCCTTCGAGGGTCTCGGCATCCACTACGCGGCCACTGCCTGGGAGGCACGCCAATGCGGCTCCGACCAGGCGATGGTCGTGGGCGGCGGCAACTCCGCGGGGCAGGCGGCGGTGTTCCTCGCCCGCACCGCCGGCCGGGTCTTCCTGGTGGTCCGCGGGGACGAGCTCGGCAAGGACATGTCGAGGTACCTCGTCGACCGGGTCGAGGCCGACCGGCGGATCGAAGTGCTGCTGCGCCACGAGGTGCGCGCGGTGACGGGAGAGAGGGAACTCGAGGCCGCGGTGGTCGAGGATCGGCGCACCGGGAGCACGCGCACGATCCCCGTCGCCGCGCTGTTCGTGTTCATCGGCGCGCGGCCCGGCACGGAGTGGGCGGCCGGGGTGCTCGCGCTCGACGGCCACGGCGCGGTGCTGACCGGCCGCGACGCCGAGGCCGCGGCGTGCGCCGCCCCCGAGCGCTGGCGGCACCTCGACCGGGCGCCGATGGTGCTGGAGACCAGCTACCCGGGCGTGTTCGCCGTCGGCGACGCGCGCAGCGGCTCGATCAAGCGGGTGGCCTCGGCCGTGGGCGAGGGCGCCATGTCCATTCGGCTCGTGCACGAATACCTCAGGGAGGTGGGCGCGCCCGCGTCCGCCGCCTGACGAGCGGTCACAGGAGAGCAGAGCATTACCGAACAGCACAGAAGGGATGGACCCGATGCCCGTCATGGGAGCCATGAAGTTCGAGCGCCTCTTCCGCACCGCGGCCGGCCTCCGGATCGACAAGAACGACGTCAAGCGCTACGACGACTTCATCAACCGCAAGATCTACGACCTGTTCCTGATCGCCCAGGCCGCCGCGCGTGCGGACGGCCGGGACATCGTCGAGCCCTGGGACCTGCCCATCGGCAAGGGGCTGCAGGAGTGCATCCGCGCCTTCCGCGAGATCGACGAGGAGATCGAGCTCCAGCCCCTGCTCGACCGGCTCACGGCGGAACCGGCCGTCGACCTCGCCGCCTCCGAGCAGACGCGCGCCAGGCTGCCGCAGATCGCCGGCGGCCTCAGCGTCGCCCTCGCCCGCCTGTTCCGCGTGCTCGAACCCGAGCGCCACAATCCCGGCCCCGCGCAGTGGGAGAAAGCCGGGGAGATCATCGACCTGTTCCTGTGAATCGGTCCGCTGTCCCGCGATCCGCCCCTTCGTCAAGCCTCTGGTTTGGGCGTGCTGTTCACCGCGTCTCCCATTCCTCGGCGAGGAGTTCGAAGGAGCGGACGCGGTCGGCGTGGTCATGGGTGATCGTGGTGACGATCAGCTCGTCGGCTCCGGTCGCGTCGCGCAGGGTCTCGAGGCGGTCGGCGACCTGTTTGGCGGTGCCGACGAACTGCGTCTGCAGCCGGTCGGCGACCAGGTCCTGGTCTGCCTGTGTCCAGGGGACGAGCGCCGCCTCGGCGGGTGTGGGGTACGGGATGGCTCCTTCCGCCGTTCGGATGCTGCGCACCCACGGGCCGTAGCCGGCGGCGAGTTCGCGCGCTGTATGTTCGTCTTCCGCGACGACCACGTCGGCGGAGACGCTCACGTGGGGTTCGGTCACGCCGTAGGTGTCCGCGGCGGGTTCGAATGCGGCACGGTAGGCGTCGACGGCCTCGACGACGTTCGACGGGGCCACGTGGTAGTTGGCGGCGAAACGCAGGCCGTTGGAGCCGGCGACCTGTGCGCTCTCACCGGCGCTGCTGCCGAGGATCCACGGCTCGATCCGGGCGTGCTCGCCGGGTACGACGTGCGCCTCGACGCCCTCTGCCGCTTGGAACGTTCCGCGCAGCAGCGCGAGGATGTCGGCGATCTGCTCCGCGTAGTCCTGGGCATGGGCGCCAGGTTGCTGAAGCAGTCTGCCGATGAGGCCGAAGCGCGGCGATCCGAGCACAGCGGTGTAGTCGAAGGGCGGCGGGAGCAGCAGTCCGTTCGGGGTGACGGTCGCTTCGCGGCGCGGCGGGGGCGGTACGGTGGCGGCGCCGCGGGCGGTGCCGGGGCCGGGGCCGGGTTTGCCGCGTCCGCCGGAACGGCCGAGGCCGAGGTCGACGCGCCCGGGGTGAAGGGCGTCGAGCAGGCCGAACTCCTCGACCGTCGACAGTGCCGTGCGGTGCCCGAGTTGGACGGCGCCCGCGCCGAGCCGGATGCGGTCGGTCGACGCGGCGATCAGCGCGATCACGACGGCCGGGGAGGTGCCGGCCACCCCGGGATTCAGGTGGTGCTCGGCGAACCAGTACCGCGCGTAGCCGAGATCTTCGGCGTATTTCGCCAGTTCGATGCTGTTGCGCAGCGCCTCGGCCGCGGTCGACCCGCTGCTGATCGGAACGAGGTCGAGGATGGTCAGGGGCGTGTTGCTCATGCGGGCGCGCCTTCAATGATCCGAGGGTGTACGGGGTCTGCGGACGGATCGGGCAGCACGGGTGCCCAGGCGAACGGCGGGTCGGGGATCTCACGGCGCAGTACCGGCGCGATGTCGGCCTGGAACAGCGCGAGCGACTCCTCGTGCTGGCGCTGGGTGAGCCCTCCGGCGTCGGCGTGCAGGTGCAGGACGCTGTGCCCGAGTTGTTCGTGGTACTTGTGGACCTTGTCGACGATCTGCTGCGGGCTGCCGATGAGCGCCGAACTGCGTTCCACGTAGTCCTCGAAGGTCTCGAAGACGATCGGCAGGCCGATCCCGCGTTGGAAGCGCAGGTTGGCCTCGAAGACGGGGCGGTACTCGGCGAGCGCGTCTTGCGACTTTCTGCGCGTGAACATACCCGCGCTGCCTGCACCGACGGCGATCCGGGCCGGATCGTGGCCGTAGTGCTCCCAGCGTTCCCGGTAGTGGCTCACGAGTTCCGCGTACGGCTCGACCGGGTTGGTGACGTTCGCCGAGAACAGCGGCTCGCCGTAGCGGGCGGCGAGGTCCACGGACTGCCGGCTGGTCGCGCTGCCGTGCCAGACGCGGATCGGCTGCTGCAGCGGGCGCGGCCAGGTCTCGGCGTCGGTGAGGCCGGGCCGGAAGCGGCCCGACCAACTGGAGATCTTCGGCTCGCGCCACAGCCGGCGGAACAGCTCGTAGCCCTCGATGTGCCGTTCCCACTGGTCCTCGGTCGTGACCTGGAACAGTTCGCGCTGCGCCGCGCCGTTGCCCTTGCCGATGATCAGGTCGAGCCGTCCGCCCGAGAGGTGGTCGAGGGTCGCATAGTCCTCATACGCGCGGACCGGGTCGAGCAGGCTGAGCGTGGTGACGGCGGTGAACAGCCGGATGCGGCTGGTACGCGCGGCGATGTGGCTGAGCACGACGGGCGGCGAGGAGGAGATGAACGGCCGCTCGTGCCGCTCCCCCACGCCGAACCCGTCGAAGCCGAGGTCCTCGGCGAGCTGCGCGTCGGAGATCAGTCGGGCGAAGCGCTCACGAGTCGAGGGCTGCGCACCGGTGATCGGGTGCGGGGCGTGCACGATGAGGCTGATGGCGAGAAATCTCATGCCGTGGCCCCTTCCGGCGCTGCCGTCCGCGCTGTGCTGTCGCCGACCGGCAGCGGGTGCAGGCCGAGGTGCTCGCGCAGCGTGCTGCCTGCGTACTCGGTGCGGAACACGCCCTTCTCCTGGAGCAGCGGCACGACGTTGTCGGCGAACTGGTCGAGGCCGTCCGGCGTGATGTGCGGGACGAGGATGAATCCGTCCGCCGCGTCCGACTGCACGAGGTCGTCGATTGCGTCGGCGATGGTTCGCGGCGAGCCGATGAAGTTCTGCCGACCGGTCACGTGGATGATCAGCTCGCGGATGGAGTAGCCCTTGGCCTGCGCCAGCTCGCGCCATTCGCGGGCGGTGGCCAGTGGGTCGCGGTGCATCCGCACGCTGGCCCGGCCGCGCGCGACGGTGTGCTCGCCGAGTTCCGGATCGCTTTCCGGCAGCGGACCGTCAGGGTCGTAGCCGCTCAGGTCGCGGTTCCACAGCTGTTCCAGCATGCGGATCGCGGTCTGGCCGCTGACCTGCTGGAAGCGCACGGCCTCGGCGAGCTCACGCGCCTCGGCGTCGGTGTCGGCGAGCACGAACGTGGCGGCCGGCAGCACCTTGAGCTGATCCGGGTCACGCCCGTACTTCGCCATCCGCCCTTTGACGTCACTGTAAAACGCCTGGCCGGCGTCCTTCGTGCCGTGCCGGCTGAAGATGGCGTCGGCTTCGGCGGCGGCGAACTCGCGTCCCTCGTCCGAGTCGCCGGCCTGGAAGATCACCGGTCGTCCCTGCGGGGAGCGCGGCACGTTGAACTGTCCTTCGATGTCGAAGAACGCGTCGCGTACGGTGAATCTCCCGGGCTCCGGATCGGTGAGGAACTCGCCGGTGTTCTCATCACCGCTGATCTCGTCGCCGTGCCAGGAGTCGAACAGGGTCAGCGCGGCGTGCAGGAAGCTGCGGGCGCGCTCGTAGCGGTGTTCCTGCGGCAGGTATCCGCCGCGGCGGAAATTCTCGCCGGTGAACGCGTCCCAGGAGGTGACGACGTTCCACGCGGCGCGCCCGGCGGAGAGGTGGTCGAGCGTGGCGAACTGCCGGGCGACCTCGTAGGGCTCGTTGAATGTGGAGTTGATGGTGCCCGCGAGCCCGAGCCGGTCGGTGACGGCGGCCAGCGCGGCCAGCACGGTGAACGTGTCCGGGCGCCCGACCACGTCGAGGTCGTAGATGAGCCCGTTCTGCTCGCGCAGCCGCAGGCCCTCGGCCAGGAACAGGAAGTCGAACAGCGCCCGTTCGGCGGTCTGCGCGAACCTGCGGAAGGATTCGAACTCGATGTGGCTGCCGGAACGCGGATCGCTCCACACGGTCGTGTTGTTCACGCCCGGGAAGTGGGCGGCGAGGTGGATCTGCTTGAGCGGCTTGCCGCTGTCGGTCATGGTCGCTTCCCTCCTTCAGGCGGCCGCGGTCGCGTAGCGGTTGGCCGGACGCGGCAGGCCGAGATTGCCGCGCAGGGTGTCGGCGGCGTAGCCGCTGCGGAACAGGCCGCGCCGCTGGAGCTCGGGAACCAGGCCGTACGCGATCCCGTCGAGGTCGTGCGGGACCGTGGCGGGCCGCAGCCTGAATCCGTCCAGTCCGGAGCGCGCCCACTGCGCGAGCTGGTCGGCGAGAGCGGCGGGCGAGCCGGCGAAGATCGGCGCGTCCGAGCGGTACGGCGCGCCTGCCGCCTCGTCGAGCCGCTCCTTCCTGGCAAGCGCCGTGACCGGAGCCTCATCGAGGAAGACCACGAACTCGCCGAAGACGAGCAGGCGCTCGCCTTCCCTGCCGGCGGCGGCCTGCGCTTGCCGGATCTCCGCGACGATCGGGGCGATCGCGTCCGGGTCCGGCGGCGTGATCAGCACGACGTCGGCGCTGCGTGCGGCGAACGCGTACGGAACGCTCGAGTGGGCCAGCGCCACCACCGGTGGTTGCCCCTGCGGCGGGCGCGGGGTGATCGACGGCCCGCGGACGCTGAAGTGCCGGCCGGTGAAGTCGATGTAGTGCAGCTTCTCCCGGTCGATGAACCGGCCCGTGGCGAGGTCGCGGATCTCCGCGTCGTCCTCCCAGCTGTCCCAGAGGCGCCGCACGACCTCGACGTGGTCGGCCGCCTCGTCGAACAGTTCGCGGATCACCGCCTGAGTCTCGGGTTCCGCGAGATCCTCGACGCGCAGCGCGGGCAGGTCGCGGCGGCCGAACAGCGCCGCCTCCGGAGCGAGAGCGCCGACCTGCGGACGCCAGCCAGCGCGTCCGGTGCTCACGTAGTCGAGGGTCGCGATGGTCTTCGACACATGGAAAGGTTCGGTGTGTGTGGTGGTCACGGTCGGCACCAGCCCGATGTGCGCGGTCAGCGGGGCGAGCCGGGCCGCGATCAGCGAGGCGTCGAGCCTGCCGCGCACCCGGTCGGTGCGCGTATCGGGCGAGGCGAACTCGTCGGATTGCAGCAGGAACCCGTCCTCGATCGTGACGAAGTCCAGCAGCCCGGCCTGCGCGGTCCGCACCTGCTCAAGCCAGTAGGCGGCACCGATCAGCCGAGCGGCCGGAGCTGCGTCCGGCTCACGCCATGCCGCCGGATGCCAGCCCGCGCCGTCCAGCGCTGCGGCAAGGTGGATCTGGGTTTTGTCACTCATGTCAGGCCGCCTCAAGCCGGTGGTACCCGCTGCCGTGGAAGACCAGCGGCGGGGTGTGCGGGTCGGCGCCGATACCGTGTACGGACAGCAGCACGATGTCGTGGTCCCCGGCCCGGATCTCCCGCTCGATCGAGCAGTCGAGCCAGGCGCTCGCCTCCTCCAGAAGCACCGCGCCGTCCGCGGTCGGATGCCATGCGAGACCGGCGAAGCGCTCGATCCCCCGCGAGGCGAGTCGGCGGCTGGCCGATTCCTGCCGGTGGCCGAGCACGCTCACGCCGATCCGGTCCGCGCCGCGCAGCCGCGGCCAGGTCTGCGAGGTGGTGGCCACGCACACCGACACCAGCGGCGGATCGAGCGAGACCGAGGTGAACGAGTTCGCCGCAAGGCCCACCGGCTCGCCGTCCACCAGAGCGGCCAGTGCCGTGACGCCGGTGGGGAAGGCCGCGAGCACCCGCCGCAGCGCGGTCGGCTCGACCGCCACGTCGATGGCGACACCGAGGCTCATGCCGCACCCGCCGGATCCGCGATGCGCAGCGCGTTCGACGCCGCGGCGATGCGCGGCCGCGCCGTCTCCAGCCAACCCACGTAGGCGGCGGCCTCCTCGTAGGCGGAGTCGAGCACGTACAAGGCCTTCGTCGGCAGCACGGCGCCGAGTTCGGCGAGCACCGGCTTGAGGAAGACCTCAGGAGCCAGCGCGTGCCCGGGACCGGCGCCGAGCATCAGCGGCACGGCCACCACCCCGTCCAGCGCGTTCGCACCGAACCGGTCAAGGAATACCTTCAGCAGGCCTGTATACGAGGCCTTATAGGTGGGGCTGGCGAACACGACGAGGTCGAGTCCGCGCACTGCGCTCACCGCCTCCTCCACCTCGGCATTCGACCAGTCCAGCAGCGCCGCGCCGAAGGCGGCGAGGTCGATCGCGAGGTCCGGCGCACGGCCGGTGAGCTGTTCGGCCAGGTGGGCGGCGGCCAGGAAGGTGCGGGAGGCGGGCTTCGGATTGCCCACCACGATTCCGGCCCGCAGGCCGGCAGGCAGAGGTGATGCAGATGTCTGATTCACGTGATTCTCTGTCATGGAGGTTCCTCTCCGCGCCGCGGCGCGAGGGAGGGGAGACGGCGGATCGGGCGCACGGCGGCGCGGGCCGGGCGCGCAGGCGCGGCGGAAAGGCGGGGTGGAAGAGAGTGGCGGCCGGTCGCGAACGGGCCCCGGGGGGCCGGAGGACTCAGCTGATCAGCGACACAGCGCGCTGCTGACGCGCGCGAAGTCGACGTGGCGGCGGGCGACCAGGTGCCGGGAGAGCGACGCGACGGGACGAACGACGCGGTCCATCAGCGCGCTCACCTCCATACCGCCGGGGCTCTGGGTCTCTTACCGATCCCTTCGAAAGTAGACACAGCACCGGAGAGCTGTCAATCAACGTCCGGACGCCGGACTCTGGAACGCCCTTGACACCCCGTCGAGCGCCTCCCTATCTTCAAGCCGGGGGCCGGCCTGTGCGCGCGGGACGCAGGCGGCGCTCCGGCCAGGTCACCTCCACCGCGGTCGGCTTCGTCGCCGCCAAGGGAACTCCGCTTGCGGGGCTGCTCAGCCAGGCAGTCAATGAGCTGATTGCGGACAGCACGTACGGGAAGATTCCTTCCACGTGGTCTATCAGCGGCAATGGCATCGCCGAGTCCGCCGTCGACCCGCAACCCAGCCTGTAATCCAGTCAACTTGACGGGTGGTCGCGTGCATGGCAGACGTCGAGGTCATCGCTGAGTCCGGAACCGCCATACTCGACACCGGCACCTGGGGCGCATTCGCGGCGGCGGAGGGGACGGTGTTCCACACCGGCCGCTTCCTGCGCTCCTGGTGGCATCACCGGTCGGCCGGGAATCCCGAAGCCCGGCTGGTGACGGCGAAAGTCGTCGGAGACGGCCGCGTCCTCGGCCAGTGCGCATTCGAGCTCGCCGGGCACGTGCTGTCATTCGCCGGCGGCCAGGACGTGGTGGACTACATGGGACCGATCGCGCTCGCGGGACGCGAGGCGGAGGTCGCCGATGCGTTGACCCGATGGGCGTTCGACGAGCTGGAGTGGTCCCGGGCGCACTTCTCCGGGCTGGCGGGCGATGCTGCGATGACCCGTGCGATCACCGACGCCGTCAAGCGGCTGGCACCAGGTGCGATCATCGAGCCCTACGACAGTGCCCCGCGGATCGATGAGGCTCCGCAGGGGTATCTTTCGCTGCTCAACGCGAAGCGCCGCGCGGACGTCTTGCGCAAGCGCAACCGTCTCGCCGAGGTGGTCGGCGGCCTCGAGCTCGTCGATTCGACTCCCGCAACCGTATGCGGATCGCTGGAACGGCTGCTCGCCTGGAAAGCCGGCGCGAGCCCGGCGACCAGCGAATTCGTGGCCGAGTACGGCGGATTCATGCGCAGGCTCGCGTCGGACCTGGCGGCCGTGGACGCGGGTCGCGTCGTCGAACTGCACGCCGGCGGCAGGCCGGTCGCGGCGGTCGTGGTGCTCCGGCACAGGAGCACCGCCTACATCTACAACATGGCCTACGACATGGCGCTCACCGCTGACGGCCATGCAGGGCTGGCACCCGGAGTGGTGCTCGTGTCCATGCTCATCGAACGCAGCCTGGAGGCCGGTCTGCGGTTCGACTTCCTCAAGGGCGCCCAGGACTACAAGCTGCGCTTGGGTGGCGTTCCGGTAGACCTGATCGGCATCAGCGTCGCACGCTGACGCCGCAGGTCAGCCCGTGCGACGCTGCCTGCTGGTCACGCCGTGGCCCTCTGACTGACGGTGCCCGGCCGGGGCGACTCCCCGGCCGGGCACCGAACCGACGCCCCCGTCAGGCGGCCGTGGTGGCTGCGACTTCGGCGACGGTGGTGTAGTGCGATGCGTCGCCCTCGATGGAGTAGCTGCGCTGCCCCTCGATGCTGACGGGGATGTCGCCGGCGACGGTCACGCGGTGCAGGCGGCGGGGCAGGTCGTCGTAGTTGTCGATGGCGTAGTGCTGGGTGATGCGGTTGTCGAACAGCACCAGCTCGTTCGGCGACCAGCGCCAGCGCAGCACGTTCTCCGGGCGGGTGACGTAGCTCTGCAGCAGATCGAGGATCTTCCGGGACTCGCTCGAGGACAGGCCCACGATGCGCTGGGCGAATCCGCCGATGAACAGGCCGCGCTCGCCGGTCAGCGGGTGCACGCGGACGACCGGGTGGGCCGTCTCGTACTTGATCGAGGTGAAGACCTCGCGGTGTTCCTCGTGCCGCTCGCCCAGCGCGCGGCCCTGCACCGCGTAGTCGTAGACGTTGGTGTGCACGGCCCAGAGCGTGTCGGCGAACGCGCGCAGCGGCTCCGGCAGGTCGCGGTAGGCCGCGGCCGAGTTCGCGATGAGCGTCTCGCCGCCGTAGGGCGGAATGACGATGCTGCGCAGGGTGGATGCCTGCGGCGGGCTGAGCACGAACGTGACGTCGGTGTGCCAGTGGTTGGCTCGGCCGCCCTGCTCGCTGTCGACGCGCAGGATGTTCGGGGAGCCGTCGAGTGACGGGACGGTCGGGTGGGCCGTGGTCAGCTCGCCGAAGTGTGCGGCGAAGCGCTGCTGGCCCTCGTCGTCGAGGCCGGTGGCGTCGAAGACCAGCGCCTTGTGCGTGTTCAGGGCCGCGCGAACCGCGGCGACGGTGCCCGAATCGAGCTCGCCGGTGATATCGAGGCCTGCCACTCGGGCGCCGATCCGGCCGGTGACCTTCCGGATGTCCAGTTCGGCGCTCGCATCGGCCGTGGTGACTTCGTGTGCGGTGACGGTCATGACTTGCTCCCTGTCCGTGTGTCGATGTCGGTTCTCTTGCTTGCGGATCGGGTGGCGTCCGGACGTGGCAGTCCGTACCGCGCGCGCAGCGTCTCGCCGGGGACATACGCCGTGCGGAACAGGCCGCGGCGGCGCAGGATCGGGACGACCTCGTCGACGAACACCTCGAGCCCGGAGGGCAGCACCGGCGGCATGATGTTGAAGCCGTCCGCCGCGCCGCCGGTGAACCAGAGCTCGATCTCGTCGGCTACCTGCTCCGGCGTGCCGGCGAAGGTGCGATGGCCGCGCCCGCCGCCGAGCCGGCCGATCAGTTCCCGGACGGTCAGCTTGTCTCGGCGGGCGAGCTCGACCACGAGCTCGTAGCGGCTCTGCGCGCCGTTGATCAGCTCCGGGGGCGGCAGGTTCTCGGGCAGGCGCGAGTCGAGGTCCAGCTGGTCGAGCGGGATCTGCAGCAGCTCGGAGAGCGTGCGCCGGCCGTGCTCGTAGGTGATGAGTTCCTCCAGCTGCGCGTCGCGCAGCCGCGCCTCGGCCTCGGTCGAGCCGATCACCGGGACGAGGCCGGGCAGGATCTTGACGCCCTCCGGGTCACGGCCCGCCGCAAGCGTGCGGGCCTTGAGGTCGGCGTAGAAGGAGCGCGCCTCGGCCAGCGTCTGCTGCGCCGTGAACACGGCCTCGGCGTAGCGCGCGGCGAAGTCCTTGCCGTCCTCGGAGGAGCCGGCCTGGACCAGCAGCGGATAGCCCTGCGGCGAGCGCGGCACGTTGAGCGCGCCCTCGACCGAGAAGTATGTGCCCTGGTGCCGCGGCGGGTGGATCTTGCGCTGGTCGCCCCAGACGCCCAGCTTCTTGTCACCGACGTAGACGTCGTCCTCCCAGCTGTCCCACAGCTTCTTCACGACTTCGGTGAACTCGGCAGCGCGCTCGTAGCGTTGCGCGTGCGCGGGTGCGTCGTCGAGGCCGAAGTTGCGGGCGGCGGCGGGGCCGGCTGTGGTGACGATGTTCCACCCGGCCCGGCCGGCGCTGACGTGGTCGAGCGAGGAGAAGCGCCGGGCCAGGTTGTACGGCGAGTTGTAGGTGGTCGAGGCAGTGGCGATCAGCCCGATGTGCTCGGTCGCGGCGGCGAGCACGGTCAGCAGTGTCAGCGGCTCGATCACCCCGGCCGGGCGCTGTGCCACGTCGCCCCACAGCACCGGCCCGTCGGCGAGGAAGAGCGAGTCGAAGGTGCCGCGTTCGGCCGTGCGGGCCAGGGCCTTGAAATGCTCGATGTCCGTGGCCGCCAAGGGGTCGCTCTCGGGCAGCCGCCAGGACGCCTCATGGTGGCCGGTGCTCATGAGGAAGGCGTTGAGATGCAGGGTTCTGCTCACGAGCCCACCTCCTCGAGGGCTGCGACCTCGGCGGAGGCGGCTGGCGAGTCGGCCTCGGGGTCGGGGCCCGGCCCGGCCGCCGCCGCTTGGGTCCGCGAGCCGGACTCGTGCTCGCGGACCCCGAGCGCGGCCAGCAGCCGCTCGCGGTACTCGGCGAAGCGCGGGTCCTTGACCGAGCGCGGCCGCGGCAGGTCGATGGCGAGGTCCAGGCAGAACCGGCCCTCCTCCAGCACCAGCGCCCGGTCGGCCAGCAGCACCGCCTCCTCGACGTCGTGCGTGACCAGCAGCACGGTCGGGCCGTGGTGCTGCCACACCTCGCTCAGCAGAGCGTGCATCCGGATCCGGGTCAGCGCGTCGAGGGCGCCGAACGGCTCGTCGGCCAGGAGCAGTTCGGGCTCCCTGGCCAGCGACCGCGCCAGCGCGGCGCGCTGGGCCTCGCCGCCGGACAGCTCGCTCGGCCACGCGTCCTCCCGGCCGGCCAGCCCCACCTCCGCGAGCGCCGCTCGCGCCCGGGCCTCGGCCGCCGCGGCGTGCGGGCCGCGGCGCGGCAGGCCGAGCAGGACGTTGTCCAGCACGCGCCGCCACGGCAGCAGCCGCGAGTCCTGGAAGATGACGGAGACCCGCTCCGGCGAGAGGATCTCGCCGTCGCCGTCTACCTCGTGGTCGATCCCGGCGATGGCCCGCAGCAGCGTGCTCTTGCCCGAGCCGCTGCGGCCGACCAGGGCCACGAACTGGCCGCGCGGGATGCGCAGGTCGATGCCGTCGAGCACGGTGCGGGTGCCGAAGCGGCGAGCGAGGCCGCCGAGCACGACCGCGGTCTGGGCGCTCAGCCCGCCAGGGTACGCCGCCATGACAGCACTCTCCTTTCGATCAGCCGGACGATCAGGTCGGAGGCGAAGCCCCAGATCCCGTAGATGGCGAGGCCCACCACGACGCTGTCGATCAGTCCGTATGTGGCCTGCTGGAACATCAGGTAGCCCAGGCCGCTGGTGGCGTTGACCTCCTCGACCACGACGAGGGCGAGCCAGGAGCCGGTCACCCCGAGCCGCAGGCCGGTGAAGAAGCCGGGCAGCGCGCCGGGGACGACCACCTGCCGGACGAACTGGCCGCGGCTCAGGCCCAGGGTCTCGGCCAGTTCCACGTAGCGCTGGTCGATCGCGGAAAGCGCGGCGGAGAGATTGATGTAGATCGGGATGTACACCGCCATCGCGATGATGGTGATCTTGAAGGTCTCGCCGATGCCGAGCCAGAGGATGAACAGCGGGATCATGCCGAGGATCGGCAGGGCCCGGTTGATCTGCACGTTGCCGTCGATCAGGGCCGCGCCGACCCGGCTGAGCCCGGCGATCAGGGCCAGCGCGACGCCCGCGACCAGGCCGATCGCGAAGCCCTCGCCGGCGCGCTGCAGCGAGATCGCCAGGTCGGGGCCGAGCGTGCCGGAGTTCCACAGCCGGATGCCGGTGCTCACCACGGACCAGGGAGCCGGGAGGATGCGCGGGTCGAGCCGGCCGGTCGCGCTGGCCAGCGACCAGCCCGCGATCAGCAGCACCGGGCCGAGCGCGCGGGCGAACGGCAGGCGCCGGCCGGGGCCGAGCCGTCGTGTCCTGCGGCGGGCCACCGGAGCCGCGGCGGGCGCGGCCGGGGGACGAACGAGGATATCGGCCACGGCGATCAGCTCCGGTAGGTCGCCGGGACCGCGGCGGCGGCGAGGTGCTCGAAACGGCGGTCGAACAGCGTCGAAGGACGTGATGAACCCGCCCTGCGCGAGCAGGCCGGCGGTCTGCTTCTCCCAGGCGATGGCCGCGTCCCAGCTGGCCGGGAACCAGGGTTTCGGCGTCAGTTGCACGACCCGGGCGGCCTGGGCCGCGCTGATGTTCTGGGACTTGACATAGAAGTCCTGCTCCCAGGCGGCGGGGTGCTCGTACACCCAGACCACGGCCTTGGCCCACAGCGGTACGAACGCGGCGATCGCGGCGGCCTTACCGGGGTCGGCGAGCACCGATGCCGGCGCCCACAGCAGGGTGAGGAAGTCGACGACGCCGGTGTCGATAGAGTGCGCGCCGTCCTTCCCGTAGCTGTTGAGGTAGTTCGGCAACTGGCTCACCGGAAGCGGCGCGATGTCGACCTGGCCGGATTCGAGCGCGACCAGGAACTGGTCGCTGGTGAGGTTGACGAGGTTCACGTCCTTATACGAGATGCCAGCCTTCTGCAGGGCCCGCAGCAGCACCACGCCCTGTGCCTGTCCCTGGGAGAAGGCGAGGCTCTTGCCGCGGAAGTCGTCGACCGACTGGATCGTGCTGTGCGGCTTGGTGGCGAACACGTAGGTGGGCGTGCGGGTCTGGTTGATCGCCACGATCCGGGTCTCGTAGCCCTGATTGTGCGCTTCGATCGGCGGGATGCCGGCGTTGACGGCCAGATCCACCGAGCCGGCCCGGAAGGCGGCGAGCACATCGGGCCCGGCGGCCAGGTTGGGCCAGGACGAGACGTGGAACGGCAGAGTGTCGATCAGGCCGGAGAGCTGGAGTTCAAGCTGGGTGGTGCCGAGGCCGGAGGCGATCGCCAGGCTGGTGCCGCTGGGCACGACGTTCGGCAGCGCCGCGTCGGCGGCGAGCACGGGCCCGCTCGCCTTCGCCGCGGCGCAGGAGCTCAGGCCCAGCGCGGCGCCGGTGGCCAGCACGGAGCGCAGCAGAAGTCTTCGATCGATGCCGGATCGCCGGGCGGAAATGGTGGACACGGTGGTTCTCCTCAGGATTGCGTCGCCGGACGTACGCCACCGGCGCGCGGCGGACGACCGGCCGCGCGCACGGTGAAGTACGGCTGGAAAAGGGAGTGCTCGTGGGCGCGGTCGGCAGATTCAGGCCGCGCGGGGCACAGGTAACTCCAGGGAGCTAGGACGCAGGCTCGGTATACGAGCCCTTCCTACGCTCCGGGCGATTACCGGCGACAGGAGGAACGGCCCACTCGCATCAGGTCGATGACCCGGCGCTTGACCAGGTTGACGAGGTGTCGGTCCATGTCTTCCATGGTCACCGCGAAACCCCGGGGCGGTCAATATTGCAATCTTCTGAATTAATCGAGTTTCCGCGCGAGGCCGCGGCGCGTTCGAGGATTCCGAGCGGATCGCGGTAGAGCGCGTCGAGGATCACCGCACCGCCCGCCGTCTCCAGCACCGCACCGCGGAAGGCGGTGGGCAGCAGGAACCGGTCCACCTCGTCCCGTACCGTGCACAGGTGTTCGCGGGCGGATCCGCGCAGCGCGGCCAGCACGTCCGGCAGGTACGCGGCGGCCGGGTCCATTACCACGACCAGTTCGGGGCTGAAGACGTCCGTGAGCAGCGCGACGGCACGGCCGACGAGCCGGGCGCGCTCCACGAGCATCGCCACGGCCGCGCCGTCGCCGACGCGGGCGGCGTGCAGCAACAGCCGATAGTCCGGTCGCGCGATCAACCCGCGATCGGCGGCCCGCCGGATCAGGGAGGACTCGGACACGGTCGCCTCGAGGCAGCCGATGCGCCCGCATGAGCACCGTGCGTCGCTGCCCTCGATGGGCAGGTGTCCGATCGCGCCGGCCTGGGATCCGGCGCCGTAGTGCGCTTCGCCGCGGGTGGCGAAGGCGGCGTCGACGACGTTGCCGACGAACAGGTGCAGAACGCTGGCGGCTGCGCGCGCCTGGCCGAGCAGGATCTCGCCGTGCAGCAGGGCCCGCGAGTGGTTGTCGACGTACACGGCGAGCCCGGTCTGTTCGGCCAGCAGCTCGCGCAGCGGGACGAGCGACCAGCCGAGCCGCGGATGGTCCATGACAGTGCCGGACTCCGCGTCCACCCACCCGCCGATCGCCACCCCGACTCCAAGCGGCGGCGCGCCGCCGTGCGCGGCACGCAACCGCGCGAGGGCACCGGCCGCGCGCCGCACCACGACGCCGGGATCAGTGGACGTGTGCGGCACCAGTTCCGTGGCCAGGACCCGACCGGCCAGGTCGAGCAGGGCGACGGTCGATGCCTGCACAGCGACGTGGATCGCGGCCACCCGGCAGCGGGTGACGTCGACGGCGACCGGGATGTGCGGACGTCCGGCCCCGTTGGAACGGACCTCCCCCGGCAGCTCGCACAGCACCCCGCCGCGCATGAGGTCGACGCAGTGGCTGGTCACCGCGGCGGGCGAGAGGCCAGTGATGCGCGCGATAGTGCTGCGGGCGATAGGGCCATGGTGCAGGGCCGCGCGCAAAACGGCGCCCGCATTGGCCGCCCGGCGGCCGGCCTGAGCGATGGGCACGGTTTCCAGGTCAGGCACAGCGGCACGGGTGACCACTGGCGGGCCGACCGCGTCGATGAGAGTCATCGTCTTCCCTATATGCGTCTGTGTGCGAGAGTTCTGAGTCGATTCCTGGCAGGACCGAACGGCCCGGCGGCGCGGGCGGCCTTCGTCGGGGAACGGATTCTCAGCTACACAGAGCGCTGTTGACGCGCGCGAGATCCACGTGGCGGCGGGTGACGAGACGCGGCGACACGGTGCTCACACCCCTCTCGCGCGGCGACCGGTGGGCCCGGACACGGGCTGACCTCGGCTTGACGATAGGGACGGGCCCGCGAGGGTGTCAAGCGTGTTCCAGGGGCCGGTCGGATGGACGACAACCGTGACGCCGACGTAGCCGAGGGCAGACGCCGCACGCGCGCTGGATCAGCTCGTAGTCGGCTGCGGGTTCATGGGGGCATGGGGAGCGGTTCGGGCG
>NZ_JAGSOH010000093.1 GCF_018139625.1 Actinospica acidithermotolerans
GGCCGAGCCGCGGACGACGAGACCCCTGGCACCTCGGCCGCTCCGCCGCGGCTCGGCCCCCGTGAACGCGCCGTCCTCGAGTTCGAGACCCGCCGCTTCAAGAACGCGGGCCGCAAGGAGCAGGCGATCCGCGACGAGTTCGACCTCTCGCCGACCCGGTACTACCAGATAGTCAACGCCCTCCTCGACGACCCCGCCGCGCTGGCCCACAACCCCACCCTCGTCGCCCGCCTCCGCCGCCTGCGCGAGCTCAGGCAGCAGGCGCGGCGGTAGCCGGAGAAGGTTCAGGCCGATCCGCAGGCGGCGATGGCCGCGTCGAGCATCTCGGCGCGCTCGGCCGGATCGGGGTAAAGATCAGGCCGGACACGCTCGGCCCACCGCACTTCCCACAGCTCCCGCAGCCGCAGTCGAATCCGCTCCCGCGCCGCCGGAGTCGCGGCCTCGACCTCCACCCCGCTGCACAGGTCGACGAACGGCCACGCCGGCTCCGCCGCGTCCAGCTCCTGAGCTACCAGATCGAGACGGCGCGGGAGGTCGTCGATCGTCGTGATGACGAGAGCCGCGCATCGTATCTCGGGCTCGGGATCGGCCAGGTAGTCGGCGAACAACTCGGCCGCGCGCTCGAGACACTCGGGATCGTCCTGTGCGAGCAGGTAGAGCCCGGCCGCCGCCCTGATCCGGACATCGGAGTCCTCATCCTCCTCCAGCGCCTGGACGAGAGCCTGCTCGATACCCGCGTCACCGACCGCGTTCTCCACGGTGGCGATCAGCTGGGCTGCGCTGGCGCGCACCCGCGCATCAGTGTGCTGCAGCAGCGCGAGCAGCATCGCCGCGTTCGTTCCGCCGAGTTGCGCATAGGGATGGAGCGCCGCCGACAGCACGGCCGGATCCTGGTCCCATTCGCAGATCTCGTCGAGCAGGACCCGACCGGCCTCCCGAATCCCGGGGCCCGGGCTGCCGAGGATGAAGACGCCGTCCAATATCTGGCCGGCCAGCGCCATCGACGACGGGTCGCCCGAACGCATGAGCGTCTCCCCGGCCTCGTAGACCAGCGCGGTATCGAGGCCCCTGAGCTCCGCGAGCACCACCCAGCGCCGGTAATCCTCCATGGGATAACCCAGCGCACGGCGGATGATCCTCGTGATCTCCTCCATCTTCGCCACGCGCCGCCACCCGAGCCCCATCCTCATCTGTGCCCCCACCTCGCCCTCTACAGCGGTCAGAGCCCGACCTGCGCGCGGCGCTCGCGGTGATGCGTGCGGCACAGGACCTCGTAGCCGATGGCCTGGTCGCGGCCGACGTCGCCGACCACCTTCTGCTCGCCCTCGACGACCATCTCGCCGTCCACCGTGCGGGCGTTGTGGGTGGCCCGGGCGCCGCACCAGCAGACCGTCTCGACCTGCAGTATCTCGAGGCGGTCGGCGAGCTCGATCAGCCGCTGCGAGCCGGGGAAGAGCCGGGTGCGGAAGTCGGTGGTGATCCCGAAGGCGAACACGTCGAGCTTCAGCTCATCCACGACGAGGGCGAGCTGCTCGACCTGCTCGGGGTCCAGGAACTGCGCTTCGTCGCAGATCACGTAGTCGATCTCCGGGTCCTGCTTCACGGCCGCCTTCACGTAGGCGTGGACGTCTATCCCGGGCCGCACCTCGACCGCGGCCGTGGACAGGCCGAGCCGGCTGGAGAGCACGCCCTCGCCCGCCCGGTCGTCCCGCGTGAAGACCACGCCGCGCCTGCCCCGCGCCGAGCGGTTGTGGTCCATCTGCAGGGCGAGGGTGGACTTCCCGCAGTCCATGGTCCCGGTGAAGAAGACGAGCTCGGACATGGCGGCGGGGCTCTCCTGGGCGCGGGCGACGGCGGGCAACCCGGAGAGTCTAGCGAGGGAGCCGGCGGTTCTCCCTCACAGCTCCTCCAGGGCTTCCAGCTGCTGGGAGAACCACTTCTGCGGGGGCAGGGCGCCGCCGGCCTCGGCCAGGCGGGCACAGCGTGCGGCGCGGTCCGCGGCGTTCTGGGAGAGGGCGGCGTGCATCGCCTCGGCGGTGGCGGTGACGTCGTACGGGTTGACGGTGAAGGCGTCGGCGGCCAGCTCGGCGTAGGCGCCCGCCTCGCGTGAGAGGACCAGCGCGGTGGAGCGGCCGGCGGCCTGCGCGATGATCGGGATCTCCTTGGCCACCAGGTTCATCCCGTCCCGGATCGGGTTCACCACGGCCACGTCGGCCATCCGGTAGGCGGCGAGCGATCTCGCGAAGTCGTCCTCGACGTGCACCATCAGCGGGAGCCAGCCGGGATGCTCCGGGGAGGCGAACTCGACCTCGATCTCCTTGGCCAGCCGCTGCACGGACGCGGTGTACTCGCGGTATTCGGCCAGGTCGGTGCGGCTCGGGTAGGCGAAGGCGATGTGCACGATCTTGCCGCGCCACTCGGGGTGGGTGCGCAGCAGCTGGGCGTAGGCCTCGAGGCCGCGGACGATGTTCTTCGACAGTTCGGTGCGGTCGACGCGGACCAGCACCTGCCTGCCCTCGCCCACCGCGGCGCGCAGCTCCTGCTCGCGGCGGGCAACGTCGGGCTGCGCGGAGCGCTCGATCAGCGCGGGGGCGTCCACGCCGAGCGAGTGCACGCCGAGCTGCCCGGGGGCGGGGCGGCGGCCGAGTACGGCCTGGCAGCAGTCGGCGAACGCGTCGGCCCAGCGGCGGGTCAGGAAGCACGTGCGGTCCGCGCCGAGCATGCCCTCGAGGATCTCCGCGGCGACAGCGTCCGGGAGGATCCGGAAATAGTCCGGCGGGGCCCACGGGGTGTGCGAGAAATGCCCGATCCGCAGATCGGGACGCAGCTGCCTGAGAAACTTCGGGGCCAGGCAGAGGTGGTAATCCTGAATAAGGACTCTGGCTCCTTCGGCGGCCTCCTCGGCCAGCGCCTCGGCGAAGGCCCGGTTGTACGCCTCGAAGGCCCGCCACTGCGCCGCGAACTCGGGGCCGAAGGCCGGGCTGGTCGGGGTCGCGTAGAGCATGTGCTGGACGAACCAGAGCGTCGAGTTGGCGACGCCGTTGTACGCGGCGTGGAAGGTCTCCGGGTCGATGTCCAGCATCCGCACCGCGGCGCCGCCGTCCTGGTCGAGCAGCCCGGAGCGGTCCAGCCGGCCGCCCGGCGACCTGCGGGCCGCCTCGCGGTCCCCCGCGGACAGCGCGGCGCAGACCCAGACCGCTTCTCCCGGGTCGGCCTCGATCGAGGACAGGCCGGAGACCAGGCCGCCGCCGCCGCGGCTGGCGGTCAGCTCCCCGCCGCCGGCCGCGAGCCGGAAGGAGACCGGGCCGCGGTTGGATGCGAGCAGCACCCGCGCGGAGCGGACGGACTGGTTGCGTTGCGATTCACCCGAGTCGGACACGATTACTTGCTATCTCCCTATGCGGACGGGTGCAAACGCTCTCGACCGTGGTCGGGTACAGTGGCTGGCAGGGCGTACGTGCCCTACACAACTGCATAAGGATCAGCTCATCCAGAGGAGCAGAGGGTACGGCCCGATGAAGCTCCGGCAACCACCCAGGATTCTCCCCGCACTCGCGAGGCCCGGCCTGGGAGCAGGTGCCAAATCCGGCCCGTCGACAGTCGACGGGGAAGATGAGGGAAAGGCCTCGCCCGATGACCACTGCCCAGCTCGCCGACTCCGCCGTCTCCTTCGGCCCGGCGGTCGCCCTCTCCTGCCGCGAATGCGGGGCGCGTATCCCGCTCGGGCCCCACTACGTCTGCGTGGAGTGCTTCGGCCCGCTCGAGATCGCCTACGACTTCCACCAGCCCGGACGCCCGGCCGTCACCCGCGAGCTGATCGAGTCGGGCCCCGCCTCCATCTGGCGCTACGCCCCGCTGCTGCCGGTCCCGGCCGACGTGGCGGCCAAGCCCAACCTCAACCCCGGCTGGACCCGCCTGGTGCACGCGCGCAACCTGGGCAGGGAGCTCGGCCTGCGGAAGCTGCACATCAAGGACGACACCGGCAACCCGACGCACTCCTTCAAGGACCGGGTCGTGGCGATCGCGCTCGAGGCGGCGCGCACCTTCGGCTTCACCACCCTGTCCTGCTCGTCCACCGGCAACCTGGCCGGCGCGGTGTGCGCCGCCGCGGCCCGGGCCGGGCTCCGGGCCTGCGTGTTCATCCCGGCCGGCCTCGAGCAGGCCAAGATCGTGATGGCCGCCGTCTACGGCGGCGAGCTGATCGCGATCGACGGCACCTACGACGAGGTCAACCGGTTCTGCTCTGAGCTGATCGGCGACGAGGCCGGCGAGGGCTGGGGCTTCGTGAACGTGAACCTGCGGCCTTACTACGCCGAGGGCTCCAAGACGCTGGCCTACGAGATCGCGGAGCAGCTCGGCTGGAAGCTGCCCGAGCAGATCGTCATCCCGATCGCCTCCGGCTCGCAGCTGACCAAGATCGACAAGGGCTTCAAGGAGCTGATCGCGCTCGGCCTGGTCGAGGACCGGCCGTACAAGGTCTTCGGCGCGCAGGCGAACGGCTGCTCCCCGGTCTCGGCCGCGTTCAAGGCCGGGCACGACGTGGTCCAGCCGGTCCGCCCCGATACCATCGCCAAGTCGCTGGCCATCGGCAACCCGGCGGACGGCCCGTACGTGCTGGACATCGCCCGGCGCACCGGCGGCGCGGTGGAGGACGTGACCGACGCCGAGGTGGTCGACGCGATCCGGCTGCTGGCCCGCACCGAGGGCGTGTTCGCGGAAACCGCGGGCGGAGTCACCGTGGGAGTGCTGCGCAAGCTCGTGGAAACGGGCAAGCTTGACCCCGACGCGGAGACCGTCGTCATCAACTCCGGGGACGGACTCAAGACCCTGGACGCGGTGGCCGACGCGGGTGTCACCGCGACGATCAAGCCGAGCCTCGCGGCGTTCCACGCGGCGCGCGGCTAGTTCGAAGACACGGTCCAGGCACCGACCGCCCGAGCGCCCCAACCGATGAGACCGCGCGTCGCGACGCGCATCCAGAAAGGCCCTTCCATGGCAGTGACCGTCCGCATCCCGACCATCCTGCGCACCTACACCGGCGGCTCCGCCGAGGTCTCGGCCCAGGGCGCGACCCTGGCCGAGGTCATCGAGGACCTCGAGTCGAACCACCCGGGCCTGCGCGCCCGGCTGCTCGACGACGCGGGAAAGCTGCGCCGCTTCGTGAACGTGTACGTGGACGACGACGACGTCCGTTTCGCGGACGGCCTGGCCACCGCGACGGGCGAGGGCGCGAAGCTGAGTATCATTCCGGCCGTCGCAGGTGGCTGCTGAGCGCGAAGCTGAGTATCACTGTGACTACCGACCCGGCCGTCGCAGGTGGCTGCTGAGCGCGACACCACCCCGGCCGTCGCAGGCGGTTGCCGAGTAGGCGACCTGTCGGAGGTTCAACATCCGTCCATGGAACGAGATGATCAGTAACCGTCCGATTACAGTTTAGCGGCGGCCCGTAAAAAACACCCTGATATGCCCCGTTTAGGCCCGGTTTTTCGCAGGTCCGTACCACAGACGGATTTGCTTCAGAGCCTGTTGCCCACCCGGCCGCAAAGGATACTCTCGGCGCCGGTCGCACAGTTCAGCGAGGCTCCATCGAGCGGAACTTAGGAACACCGACCCTGTTCGTATGACATGGGGCGGGGGACGTACGACCCCGGTCCCGCGTGGTGCGGGGCCGAGCAGGGCGGCAACAGGGAGTAAGCATGGCTCAGGGCACCGTCAAGTGGTTCAACGCGGAGAAGGGCTACGGCTTCATCGCGGTCGACGGTGGCGCGGACGTCTTCGTCCACTACAGCGCGATCCAGATGGACGGCTACCGCAGCCTCGAAGAGGGGCAGCGGGTCGAGTTCGAGATCTCGCAGGGCCAGAAGGGCCCGCAGGCGGACATGGTCCGCGCGATCCAGTAGTAGGCGGCAACACGCACCACGAGACGTATTGAGGGACGGCCCCGGTGGGGGTGCCGTCCCTCAATCGCGTCCGGGGGCGTCGCGCGCGTGGCGAATCCCGCCGCGGTCCGCCCGTTCGGCTTGCACTCAGGGGGGCAGAGTGCTAATCATGGGACCTGGCACTCCCGCATCGAGAGTGCTACCCGAAGAGCCGTACGTGGTGAGGGGCTCCGCCCCGGCCGTCGCGGGCGTCCACACGGCCTGGCTTGTCCACACTTGTGGGAGGACTGTACCGATATGGCTAAGATCATCGCCTTCGACGAAGAGGCTCGCCGCGGCCTTGAGCGGGGCATGAACACGCTCGCTGACGCCGTGAAGGTGACGCTCGGGCCGCGCGGGCGCAACGTCGTGCTGGAGAAGAAGTGGGGCGCCCCCACCATCACCAACGACGGCGTCTCCATCGCCAAGGAGATCGAGCTCGAGGACCCGTACGAGAAGATCGGCGCGGAGCTCGTCAAGGAAGTCGCCAAGAAGACCGACGACGTCGCGGGCGACGGCACCACCACCGCCACCGTGCTGGCCCAGGCGCTGGTCCGCGAGGGCCTGCGCAACGTCGCCGCCGGCGCCAACCCGATGGCCCTCAAGCGCGGCATCGAGGCCGCCGTCGAGTCCGTCGCCGCCGAGCTGCTGGCGATGGCCAAGGACGTCGAGACCCGCGAGCAGATCGCCTCCACCGCCTCCATCTCGGCCGCCGACCCGGCGATCGGCGAGCTGATCGCCGAGGCCATGGACAAGGCCGGCAAGGAAGGCGTCATCACCGTCGAGGAGTCCAACACCTTCGGCCTCGAGCTCGAGCTCACCGAGGGCATGCGCTTCGACAAGGGCTACATCAACTTCTACTTCGCCACCGACATGGAGCGGCAGGAGGCGGTCCTCGAGGACCCGTACATCCTGATCGCCAACCAGAAGATCGGCAACATCAAGGACCTGCTCCCGATCCTCGAGAAGGTCATGCAGCTGAACAAGCCGCTGCTGATCATCGCCGAGGACGTCGAGGGCGAGGCCCTGGCGACCCTCGTGGTCAACAAGATCCGCGGCACCTTCAAGTCCGTCGCCGTCAAGGCCCCGGGCTTCGGCGACCGCCGCAAGGCCATGCTGGGCGACATCGCGATCCTCACCGGCGGCCAGGTCATCACCGAGGAGGTCGGCCTCAAGCTCGACACCGTCGGCCTGGACCTGCTCGGCCGCGCTCGCAAGGTCGTGGTCACCAAGGACGAGACCACCATCGTGGACGGCGCCGGCGACGCGGACGCGATCGAGGGCCGCAAGGGCCAGATCCGCGCCGAGATCGAGAAGTCGGACTCGGACTACGACCGCGAGAAGCTGCAGGAGCGCCTCGCGAAGCTGGCCGGCGGCGTGGCCGTCATCAAGGCCGGCGCCGCGACCGAGGTCGAGCTCAAGGAGCGCAAGCACCGCATCGAGGACGCCGTGCGCAACGCGAAGGCGGCCGTCGAGGAGGGCATCGTCGCCGGCGGCGGCGTGGCGCTGCTGCAGGCCGCGGACAAGGCCTTCGAGAAGCTCGAGCTCGCGGGCGACGAGGCGACCGGCGCCGCGATCGTGAAGCTGGCCGTCGAGGCCCCGCTCAAGCAGATCGCCGTCAACGCCGGCCTCGAGGGCGGCGTCGTGGTCGAGAAGGTGCGCAACCTGGAGGCGGGCTTCGGCCTCAACGCCGCCAGCGGCGAGTACGTGGACATGCTGAAGGCGGGCATCATCGACCCGGCCAAGGTGACCCGGTCCGCGCTGCAGAACGCCGCGTCCATCGCCGCGCTGTTCCTGACCACCGAGGCGGTCATCGCCGACAAGCCGGAGAAGAACCCGGCCGCGCCGGCGGGCGGCATGCCCGGCGGGGACATGGACTTCTAAGAGGTCCGCGCAGTACGTACGGACAAGACCAGGCCTCGGCCCCGTTCCGCTTCGGCGGAGCGGGGCCGTCGTCGTTCTAGCGCAGCGCGGCGCGGACCTCGGCGAGCGCCGCCGGGGCCATGGAGAGCGAGGTGACGCCGAGCCGGATCAGCTCGGCCGCCAGGCGCGGATCCCCCGCCGCCTCGCCGCAGACGCCGACCGGCTTGCCGAGCTCGGCGCCGGCGTACGCGGTCATCGCGATGAGCTTGAGCACCGCCGGATGCCCGGCGTCCTGCAGCCCGCCGAGCGCGCCGACGAGGCGGTCGGCGGCCATCGTGTACTGCGTCAGGTCGTTCGTGCCGATGGAGGCGAAGTCGACCTCCGCCAGGATCTCGCGGGCGCACAGCGCGGCGGCCGGCACCTCGATCATCACGCCGACCTTGGCGATGCCGGCCTCGCGGGCCTTCGCGGCGAACCAGCGCGCTTCCTCCGCGTCGGCGATCATCGGGGCCATCACCCACAGGTCGACGCCGGTCCCCTCGGCCGCCGCGGCCATCGCGGCCAGCTGGGTCTCGAGCAGGTGCTCGTGCCCGGCGTCGCGGAAGGCCCGGATGCCGCGCACGCCCAGCGACGGGTTCGGCTCCTCGCCGAGCGGCAGGAAGGGCAGCGGCTTGTCGGCGCCCGCGTCGAGCGTGCGCGCGATGACGGTCATGCCCGCGAAGCCCTCGAACACGGCCCGATACGCCGTCAGCTGGTCCTCGTACGAGGGCGGCTCGTGCGCGCCGAGGTAGAGCACTTCGGTGCGGAACAGGCCGACGCCCTCGGCTCCGGCGGCGAGCGCGTCGGCCACGTCGACGGCGCCGCCGATGTTCGCCAGGAGTTTCACCTCGCGGCCGTCCGGGGTCCGGATCGGTTCGGTGCCGGCCGTCGCGAGCGCCGCTGCCTCGCGGCGGGCCGCCTCGCGCTCCCGCGCGCTCGCGACGAACTCGTCGGTCGGCGCGACGTAGACCGCGCCCTCGGACGCGTCCACCAGCAGCAGCTCGTCCTCGGTCAGCTCCAGCGCCCCGGCCACGCCGACGACCGCGGGGATGCCGCGCGCCCGGGCCAGGATCGCGGTGTGGCTCGTCGGGCCGCCCTGCTCGGTGACCAGGGCGAGGACCTTCTGCAGGTCGAGCAGCGCGGTGTCGGCGGGGGCCAGGTCGTGGGCGACCAGCACGAAGGGCTCGTCGCGCACCGGAACGCCGGGCATCGGGCGCCCGGCGGCCGCGGCGACGGCGCGCGCGGCCAGATCGTCCAGATCCGCGACGCGGGCGGCCAGGTACTCCCCGGCTCCGGCCAGCTGCGCGCGGAACACCCCGAAGGCCTCGAACACGGCGCGGCCGGCGGCCACGCCCACCGCGGTGCGGGCGGTCACCGCCTCGGCCAGCATCGGATCCTGCGCCATCAGCACCTGGGCCTCGAGGACCTCGGCGGCCTCGCCCCCGGCCAGCTCGGCGCGGCGGCCCAGCTCGGCGGCCACCAGGCGCAGCGCCGCGAGGGCCCGCTCGGCCTCCTCGGCCGGCGGCCCGGCGGGCGGCGTCAGCGGCCCCGGCGGCGGCTCGGGCACGCCCATCAGCGCGACGGGGCCGGCCACGCTGGCGCCCCCGATCCCCACCCCGTGCAGCCGACGCGAAGCCCCGTTCCCCGGCGAATCCTTCAAGCCTCAGCTCACCCTTCCAGGTCCTCCGTCAGCAGGTCGGCCAGCCGCTCGAGGATCTCGTCGGCACCGTCGCCCTCGGCCTCGAGCACCACGTCCTCGCCGCCGCGCACGTCCAGGCCGAGCACGGCCAGGATCGAGCGGGCGCTGACCGGATCCTTCCCCTCCTTGGCGATGGTCACCGGCAGCGACGCGGCGCTCGCTGCCTTCACGAACACCGCGGCGGGTCGGGCGTGCAGCCCCACTCTGGAGGCTACGGTCACAGTGCGCTGCATGGTAAGTCCACTCCCTCGGTCCAAGCGCTCTTCTCGCGGCCCCACCAGTATCAGGCCCAGGTGAACAGCCGGTCACCGGCACGCACCGGGCCGAGTGCGACCGAACCGGCCAGCGCCTCGGCCGCCGCGCGGTCGGCGTCCAGCGCGATCACCGGGCAGACCGGGCTGAGCCCGGCGGCCTCGACCGCGGCCGGGTTCCACCGGATGACCGGCGCGCCCGCCGGGACCACCCGGCCCTCCTCGGCCAGCAGTACGAAGCCGCCTCCGTCGAGGTTCACCGTATCGATCCCCAGGTGCACCAGCACACCGCGGCCGTCCTCGGCGGTCACCACGAAGGCGTGCGGCTTGAGTTTCACCAGGATGCCGGACACCGGGCTGACCACCACACCGGGACCGCGCACCGGGTCTATCGCGGCGCCCGGGCCGACCATGTGCTGCGCGAAGACCGCGTCCGGCACCTCGGCCAGCGCGATGGCGCGGCCGCCGACCGGCGCGACCACCGCCAGCGGCTCGGCGCGCAGCGGTCGGGCACGCTCGCGGGCGTTCAGGGTGTTCAGAGCAGATCCTCGATATCCATGCAGACCGTGTCCGCGTCGGGCCCGACCACCACCTGCACGACGGTGCCCGCGCGCATGACGCCGTGGACCCCGGCGCCCTTGAGCGCGGCCTCGTCGATCCGGGACGGGTCGTGCACCACGGTGCGCAGCCGGGTGATGCAGGGCTCGATCTCCATGATGTTGTCCGCCCCGCCGAGGGCGGCGAGGATCGCCTGCGCCTTGTTCATGGCTGCCTTTCCGTTGCGGTCTGTTGGCCGGCAGAGCCCCTCGCGTGCGCGAGCGGCTTGTCCCGGCCTGTGCAGTTGCGCTTGGATTTAACCGCAGCAGACCGTCTTGACAACAGTCGACCACAGGTGGTCTAGTCCGGTCCATAACAGTAGGACGTGACCCAGTTCACAGCAAGCGAGGGATCGATGGAGATCAATCCGCGTAGCCCGGTGCCCAAGCACCAGCAGCTGCGGGAAATCCTATTGGAGCTGATCGCCACCGAACTGGAGCCGGACTCCCCGATCCAGTCAGAGCGGGAGCTCGGCGAACGCTACGGCCTGTCCAGGATGACGGTCAGGCAGGCGGTGAACCAGCTGGTCGCGGACGGCAAGCTGTACCGGGTGCGCGGCCGCGGCACCTTCGTCGCGCAGCCCAAGATGGACCTGCAGATCCGGCTCGCCTCCTTCACCGAGGACATGAACCGCCGCGGCATGGTCCCGGCCTCGCGCACCCTGGCCTTCGAGCGGATCGAGGCCAGCCCGGCGCTGGCCAGGCAGCTGGAGCTGCAGCCGGGCGACGGGGTGATCCGGCTGGTCCGGCTGCGCTACGCGGACTCCATCCCGATGGCCGTCGAGCGCTGCCACATCCCGGAGCACCGGGTGCCCGGCATCCTCGCCCTCGGCTCGCCCAAATCGCTCTACCAGCTGCTCGCCGAGCACTACGGCCTCCCGCTGACCTGGGGCGAGCAGGTGATCGAGGCGGGCAACCCGGACCCGGACGAGGCCGCGCTGCTCGAGGTTCCGGCCACCGGCGTGGTGCTGCAGATGACGCGGCGTAGCTACAGCGACGACGTGCTCGTAGAGTATGCCTACTCCGCGTACCGAGCCGACCGGTACCAGCTGTGGGTGCCGCTCGAGCGCCCGGCCCAGCCGATCGTCAACCCGCGCGCCGCCGCCGCCAACCCCATCGAGGCACCTAGATGACAGCTCCCGCCGCGGACGGCCTTCCGCCCGCCGCGCCCGTGGCGAGCCGGATCCTGGCCGTTCTGCAGCGGATCGGCCGCTCCGTGATGCTGCCGATCGCGGTGATGCCCGCGGCCGGCGTGCTGCTGCGGCTCGGCTCGGACGACATCCTGGGCGAGCGGGGCGCCGGCGCGAGCGCGGTCGGGGAGCACGGCCTCTACCTGGCGAGCCTGACCGGCTGGCACTGGCTGGTCTACGTCCAGCACGTGTGCGCGGCCGCGGGCAACGGGATCTACAACTTCCTGCCGCTGCTGTTCGCGATCGGCGTCGCGGTGGGCTTCGCGAAGAAGGCGGACGGCACGGTGGCGCTGGCCGCGGCCGTCGGCTACCTGGTCTACAACGAGGTGACGGCGGCGGTCTTCGCGATGCCGATCACCGCGAGCCAGCAGTGGGCCACCACCTGGTACGGCACCACGACCGTGGACGGCCGGACCACGCTGAACACCACCGACGCGATCAACAAGAACCCGACCTACGTCCTCGGCGGCATCCTGGTCGGCATCCTCGCCGCGCTGCTCTACCAGCGCTTCCACCGGATCAAGCTGCCGACGTACCTGGCGTTCTTCGGCGGACGGCGCTTCGTGCCGATCGTCACCGCGTTCGCCGCGACGCTGCTCGGCGTGGTCATGGGCCTGATCTGGCAGTGGCCGGGCGCCGCGATCACCTCGCTGGGCAAGCTGGCGGCGGCGCACGCGAGCCTCGGGGCCGGCGCCTACGGGCTGATAGACCGGCTGCTGCTGCCCTTCGGCCTGCACCACATCCCGAACAACCTGGTGTGGACCTCGGCGGTCGGCGGGACGTGCAGCGAGGACGGCGTCACGTACATGGGGGACCAGGCCTGCTTCTTCCACGGGGACGGGAAGTCCGGGATGTTCATGACCGGCTTCTTCCCGATCATGATGTTCGCGCTGCCCGCCGCCGCGCTCGCGATCACCCGCTGCGCCCGGCCGGAGAAGCGCAAGGCGATCGGCGGCATCATGCTCTCCGCCGCGCTGTGCTCGTTCCTGACCGGGGTGACCGAGCCGATCGAGTTCGCGTTCCTGTTCGTCGCCCCGGCCCTGTTCGGCATCCACGCGGTACTCACCGGCGTCTCGATGGCGCTGTGCAACGCGCTCGGCATCCACGACGGATTCTCGTTCTCGGCCGGGCTGATCGACTACGTCTTCAACTTCGACATCGCGACCCGGCCGCTGCTGATCATCCCGATCGGGCTCGGCTTCGCGGCGCTCTACTACGCGCTGTTCACCTTCGCGATCAAGCGCTTCAACCTGATGACGCCGGGCCGAGAGCCGGACGAGGAGCCGGGTCCGCAGATTCCGGAGCAGGCGGCGGCGCAGCCTGATCCGGATCGGAGGCCGGATCCCGATCCGGATCCGGTTCGCTGATCAGGAATTCGCGCAGCAGCGCATCGGCCTCGCGTACCAGCGGCCGGACCACCTTGTACTTGGAGATGCGGGCGACCCGTGCCACGGTTCCGGCCGTGCGCTCGGCCAGCCGCCTGGTCCGCTCGGTCCGCGGCGACTTGTCGTGCGCCCAGTAGAGCGCGATGCCGAGATGGTGCAGCCACAGCATCTCCGGCAGCAGCCGCTCGATCTCCGCGTCGTAGCGCAGCTTGGAGCCGGTGAGCACCAGCCGGTGCAGTTCGATCACCGATTCCCGCGCCTGCTTGGATTCGGCGGAGAAGGGGCTGAGCGGGCTGGAGGGGTCGGCGGCGTTCTTGAAGAACTTGGCCGCGAAGCCGTGGTACGGCTCGGCCACGTCGAGCCACGTGGTCAGCACGATCCTGACCCGCTCGCCGAGGTCCGGCACCCCGCGCAGCGCTTCGGCGGCCACGGCCCGGTGCTCCTCGGCCAGCCGGTCGTAGAAGCCCTGGACGAGGTGCTCCTTGCTGGCGAAGTAGTAGTAGGCATTGCCGACGGAGACCCCGGCGCGCTGGGCGATCGCCCGCATCGTGGTCCCGTCGTAGCCGTGCTCGCGGAACAGCCCAAGCGCGGTCTCCAGGATCAGAGCCCTGGTGTGCTCGCTCTTGGGGGTCCCGGCCCGGAACGCTTCCCGCATCCGCTCCACCGTATATCCCCGGCAGTGAACCCGGCGCGGACCGACTCCCCTCCTCGTCGTCGATCCGCGGCCGGGCCGCAGCCTTGTGCCTGGGCCGTGGGCGGCACCGAGCAGAACCGTAGCGAGGTCCACCGACAGTTCCGCGCGCCCGCGGCCTGACCTCTTCCCGCCTCTCCCGCGAAAAGAGTTGAACGCGTTCGAAATCCCGCGCCGCGCGTGACTCTAGCGGAGATTTCGAACACGTTCAAACTCTGGATCACGGGTCTTTCAGGACACGGTGACACCCTCCAAGACGACCGGGCCCAGGGTTGGGTTGAGCTCGGTTTCCTGGGAGACGCCGGAGGGGGTGACGGTGTCCATGACCTTGGGGACCGTGGTGGGATCCACCGAGCAGATCGCCGAGGTGTCCCCCGAGGCGCAGACGCCGAACGAGTACGCGCCGGCCGTGCTGGTGAAG
The DNA here is from genome assembly GCF_018139625.1 of Actinospica acidithermotolerans. Lineage (GTDB taxonomy): Bacteria > Actinomycetota > Actinomycetes > Streptomycetales > Catenulisporaceae > Actinospica > Actinospica acidithermotolerans. The sequence continues at coordinate 14,054 of NZ_JAGSOH010000093.1, forward strand.
GCTCGCGCCTGGTCCGGGCTGTAGCCGTCCTGGCCGGTCAGCGCGATCGTGAACGTCCAGCCGGACGTCGGGGTGCCGAACTCTGATTCGGGCAGCGCGACGGTGATCGTGTTCGTCAGCGTGGAGGCGACGACGGCGGTCGGGGTGCCGATCGCGTTGCCGCTCGCGTCCTTCCAGACCGGCGAGGCGAAGCCCTGCACCTCGATCAGCTGGCTCCACGCGTCCGACGAGGCGATCGTGTAGTTGCGGCTGGCGTACGCGGCCGCGGTCGACGTCGTCGTGGCCGACGGATCGTGGATGTAGTAGTCCAGCAGCTGCGCGCCCATCGTGGCGCCGAAGGTCGGCGTCAGGTCGGCGAGCGTGAGCCGCAGGTAGACCTCGCCGTTCGCGGTGATGACCTGGAAACGGTTGATGTCGAACGATCCCGCGACGAACGCCGAAGCGGTCGGGTACTGATACGTCCCCGGACCGTCGTGCGTCCCGGTGTGCGTCACGTCGAGCACCGTCGTGCCGCCGGACACGTCACCGACCACCTGCGTCTGTGCGAAGCCGGTGGAATTGCCGGAGGTCGCAGCGACGCTGATCACGTTGGTGCCGAAGCCGACCGAGACCGTCGCGGAGAACGCTCCGGTCGAGTCGGCGGTGGTGCTCACGGTCGTCGCTGCTGAGGCTGTGTCCGTGTCCTGAGTCTCGATCGCGACGGAAGCGCCGGGCGCGGTCGTGCCGCTGACGGTCGTCGAGCCGCCCTCGATCGTGCTGCCGGACGACGGTGACGTGAGCGTGACGGACGCCGTGCCGGGAGCGCCGTGCGTGACGTAGCGCGCCGCGGTGATCTGCGGCGTGTCCACGGTCTTGCCGGCGCCGAGATCGACGATCAGCCGGAGCTCCTGCGCCTGCGCCCAGGTGAGCGGCGACGCGGAACCGGCGGCCTGGCCGTCCACGAAGCCGATGCTCGCGGAGGTCGGGTCCGAGCCGTACGGCGAGGCGGCGAGGTTCGGGTCCTCCCACACCTGCTCGGGAACGAGCCCGATGCCGCTGGCCGACGTCATCATGAAGTTCAGCTCGGCCCGCGCCGTCGAGGTGTCGTTCTCGGCGATCGCCGATTCCGCGCGCTCGCCGGAGAGCACGGGCCACAGGTGGCCGGTGCCGGTGTCCGTGGTCGGCCAGGGCTGGCCGTCGACCGTGCAGGAGGTCTGGCTGTTCACCGTCGAGCAGTCGCCGTAGCCGTCCGCGCTGCCGAGGCTCGCGCCGTCGCCGTAACGGTAGTAGCCGGTGCCGGACGGCGTGCCGACCGAGATCGTCTTGTCCAGCACGGAGAGCGAGTTCTGGAACGTCGGGTCGCTCGCGGGGAGCTCGCCGAGCCGGACGAGCTCCTGGAAGCCCCCGTCGATCACGCTGCGCTGGTCCACGCTCGGCGCGCCGTTCGAGAGCGAGTAGGTGGTCGCGGCGTTCGGGTCGCCGCCCTTGGACAGCCTGATGAAGTACGCGGCAGAGCTCTGCGAACCGGTCGTGGTGACGGTCCACTTCTTGATGTTGCGCTGGAAGTCGTCGGCCGTCGCCTGGTAGAGCGCGGCGTCGGCGCCCTCGCCGTGCGCCCGCGCGATGGCCGAGGCGGCGGTCAGCCCGGCGATCTCCGCCGCGATGGTGGAGGGCGAGTACCCGGACTGCTCCTCCCAGCGCTCGACGCCGAACGACGGGCCGTGCGATACCAGCCAGTCGGCCGCCGGCTTGATGTGGTCGGTCCACAGCGTCGAATCGCTGCCGAGACCGGTCTCGTACGCCATCAGGATCGGGTACGCGGTCTCATCGAGCTGGTCGCCGCCGGTGTCCGGCGCGGACTTGCCGTTGACGAGCGAGTTCCGCGGGATCTCGCCGGTGGACAACTGCTGCTTCTCCAGCAGGAACCGCGCGGCGTCGCGGGCCGTCGTAACGTCCCCGTCCGCCATCAGGCCGGTGAACGCCTCGTACAGGTCGCGGGCGAAGACCTCGCGGTACGAGCCAAAGTAGACGGCCTTGCCGCCGACGTACGCCCCGGCGTTCACCGACTGTCCCCAGGGCGAGGCCAGCGACGCGACGATGGCGCCCGAGTACGTCTTGTCCTCGCTCGCCTTGAGCACGTTGGCGTCGAGGTAGTAGGTGCGGGCGTACTGCGCGGGCGGCGGCTTCAGCTTGCCGTCGTACACGTGCCAGGTCGCCGCGTACATCCCCTGCGTGGCGACGAAGGGAATGCGGAGCGAGGTCTGCGCGGTATCCACAGCCTGTGACTGAGTGCGGCCGAAACCGAGCGCGAGGGTGAAGTCGGTGCCGTGGGTGACGGCCTCGGTGGCGACGATGTGGCCGTCGTCGGCTTCAGAGTACTGAGTCAGCGCGTGCGACGAGTCCAGCTGGTTCAGGCCGTCGCTCGACGTGCCCGCGTAGCCGACGCTGCCGGTTCCCGCGGACGTCGAGGTCAGCGCCATGTAGGTGGGCACCGCGTAGTCGCGGTTCACGGCTTCGGTCGAGGTCAGCGTGCTGAAGACGACGGGCACCCCGGACGCGTCGATCACACCGGTGTTGCCTCCCGCGTTCTGCGAGCCGCCACCGCCGTCGCCGTTCGCGTGGGCGTCGAGGCGGGCGTAGACGTGCAGCGCTGACAGGTTCGTGTGCTTGCCCGGCAGCGCGGACATCGTCGTGTGCATCAGGACCGTGTCACGCAGCGGGTCGGTGACGTAGGTCGTGGTCAGCGCGTAGCCGTGCGCCTTGTCCGTCGAGGTGACCGTGCAGGTCATGCCGGTCGAATCGGCCGCGACCGTGTAGGTCATGTCGCGGGTCTGCAGGTCCGTGAAGCTGGAGCCGTCGGTCACCACGTATTGCAGGGTGCTGACGTTGGTGTTGTCCACGGTGGGCTCGTAGACGTCGGAGAGCACGCCGTCCGCGACCGTGTACCAGACCTTCGAGGTCGAGTCCTGGGCGGTGCCGAGGCAGTCCTTGCGGGCCAGGTCGTAGTAGGACGCCGCGCCGGGACCGCCCGGCGTGGTCGCGGCGTGCGCGGCGGAGGCGCCGGCGGCAAAGGCGGTGGAGATGGTGAGTGCGCAGGTCAGAGCAAGGGTGAGCGATGATCGGGATCGCGTCATCGAGACCTCATCGTGGCAGGCGGGATCAGCCCGTCCGTCGGCGACGGACAGGCGGGCACCCGATGCCCTTTCTCTCTCGGAACTACTCGGTACCGCCGGACGCGCGCGACCGGGCCACGACATCCTCACGCGGCGCCGCACCGCCGCCCCGGAAGTCTTGACCCCCGCCTGTACAACCGCGCGCGTCCGGCGGAGACACCGGGCGCGTGGTGAGCAGCGTGGCCGCGAATCGACATTCTGTCAAGAACCCTGGTAAGGTGCTTGTCTCCATTTCACGCGGCAACACCCCGCCGCATCGCGCACGTACGGCCGTCGGGAGACCGGCTCGGACCTCTGCCTCCGGAATACACAACCAGATCAGCGTTCACGTGTGTTTTTTGGAGGCTTCGCCATGCCCGAAAACGGGGCGATCGCACAAGACCCGCAGGTCACGGCCGAACGAGAGCACCTCGAGGCATCCCGCGCCGCGCTGCGCGCGATGCGCGAGGACACCCTCGCGCTCAAGGCGCAGGGCGGCACCGGCTGGTCCACGGAGGTGCTCAACCTCGCCCTCCAGGCCCGCGCCGCGGCACTGGTGGACCGGCCCGACGTGCCGCTGTTCTTCGGCCGGCTCGACTACAGCGCCGAAGAAGAGTCCGAATTCACCGGCGAGCACTTCTACGTCGGCCGCCGCCACGTGCACGACGCGCACGGCGACCCGATGGTGGTGGACTGGCGCGCGCCGGTCTCGCTCGCCTTCTACCGGGCCAGCGCCAAGCAGAGCATGGGCCTCGCGCTGCGGCGGCGCTTCGGCTTCTCCGGCGGCGTGCTGACCGCGATCGAGGACGAGCCCTTCGGCGACGCGGCGCGGGACGGGGCAGCGCACGAGGCGGCCGGCGGCTCGCAGATCCTGCGCCAGGAGATCGAGCGGCCGCGCACCGGGCCGATGCGCGACATCGTCGCGACCATCCAGCCGGAGCAGGACGAGATCGTCCGCGCCGACCTGGGCACCAGCATCTGCGTGCAGGGGGCGCCGGGCACCGGGAAGACCGCCGTCGGCCTGCACCGCGTCGCCTTCCTGCTCTACGCCCACCGCGAGCGGATCAAGCGCGGCGGCGCCCTCGTCGTCGGGCCGAACCGGCAGTTCCTGAAGTACATCGAGCAGGTGCTGCCCGCCCTCGGCGAGATCGACGTCGCGCAGGCCACGGTCGACGAGCTGGTCGACCGCGCGCCCGTGCGCGCGACCGAGGACGGCGCCGTCGCCCGGCTCAAGGGCGACGTGCGGATGGCCGAGGTCCTGGCCAGAGCGGTGTGGGCGCACATCGCCGAACCGGCGGACTCGCTGCTCGTTGTCCGCGGCTCGCGGCGCTGGCGGGTGCCGGCGTACGAGGTGGCCGAGCACATCGAGGCGCTGCGCGGTCGCGACGTGCGCTACAGCGCCGGACGCACGATGCTCGCCCAGCGCATCGCCCACAGCGTGCTGACACGCATGGAGGAGGCCGGCGAGTCCCCGGACGACCGGGTGCAGAACGCCGTCGCCCGCAGCCAGCCGGTGCGCAAGGCGGTGGACCAGGCGTGGCCCGCCGTCGATCCGGCCAAGCTGCTGCACGCCCTCTTCAGCAGCCCGGAGCGCCTGGCCGCGGCAGCCGGCGACGTACTGACCGAGGAGGAACAGCGGTCGCTGCTCTGGACGAAGCCCCCGCGCTCCGCCGGCGCCGCACGCTGGACCGCGGCCGACGTCGTCCTGCTCGACGAGCTGGCCGACCTGCTGGAGCGCACCGCCTCGCTGGCCCACGTCGTCGTGGACGAGGCGCAGGACCTCTCGGCGATGCAGCTGCGCGCCGTCTCCCGCCGCTGCACGACCGGCTCCGTGACAGTGCTCGGCGACATCGCGCAGGCGACCACGCCGTGGGCCACCGGCTCGTGGTCGATCGCGCTGGAGCACCTGGGCAAGGCCGAGGCGCACATCGAGGAGCTGACCCAGGGCTTCCGCGTGCCCAGGCAGATCATCGAGTACGCGGCTCGCCTGCTGCCGTCGATCGCCCCCGAGCTCGCGCCGCCGACCTCGGTGCGCCAGCAGGGCGGCGGCCTCGAAGTGGTCGGCGCGAAGGACGACGCGGACCTCACCCGGCGCCTGGTGGAGATCGTCCGCGGCGCTCTCGGCGACGAAGGCTCCATCGGCCTCATCGCCGCCGACGCCGATCTGGATCGGATCGGCAGGTCGCTGGCGAAGGCGGGCATCCCGGCCGGCCGGCTGGACGCCGAGGAGCCGGCGGCCTCATCCGCCGAGGCGACGGGCTCCGCCGCCGAAGCAGAGGTCGCCCATGCAGTGGTCGCCAACGCAGCGGCCGCCGACGCAGCGGCCGCGGGACCGGAGTCCGGCCGGCTCGTCCTCGTTCCCGCGACCCTCGCCAAGGGCCTCGAGTACGACCAGGTCATCGTCGTCGAGCCGGGCGCCATCGCGGAAGCCGAGCACGACGCGCTGCTGGGACTGCGGCGCCTCTACGTCGTGCTGACCCGCGCCGTCACCCGGCTCACCGTGCTGCACGCCAGGCCGCTGCCCGCGGAGCTGGCGGTGTGAGAGCTCTCAGTCGTCGATAGCCTCGCGCCACCGGGCCACCAGCTCCGCGTCCACGTTCCCCGACCAGTCGGCCCCGTCCCGCACCGCCGACCCGACGTGGAAGTCGCGCAGCCCGGCGGCGCGCAGCACCGGCACGTCGGCCAGCTTCAACCCGCCGCCGACCAGGATCGCCAAGCCCTGCTCGCCGAGCGCCGCCTCCCGGGCGGCCTCGGCCCGCAGGACCGCGACGCCCTGCCCCGCAGGGAAGGGACCGCCCGAGGTGAGCACCGTGTCCAGCCCGGGAAGCGGCCGGATCGCCTCGTAGGCGGCGGCCCGGTCCGCGACGTGGTCCATCGCCTTGTGGAAGGTGAACGGCAGGCCGTGCCACGCGTCGCGCACCTTCTCGATCGCGGCCAGGTCCACCGCCCCGGCGCCGTCCAGCCAGCCGAGCACGAACTGATCCGCCCCCACCTCCCGCAGCCGCCGCCCCGCGGCCGCGATCTCCGCCGCTCCCTGCGCCCCGCCGATCGAGAAGTCCTCCCGCAGCCGCAGCATCACCCGCACCGGCACGTCCACCGCCGCGCGCACCTGCTCGACCGTCTCCAGCGCCGGGCAGAACCCGGCGAACTCCATCCCGCTGACCAGCTCGATCCGGTCGGCCCCGCCCTCCACCGCCGCCCGCGCGTCCCGCGCGTCCACGGCGATGACTTCCAGCAATCCGTTCGGCATGCCACTACCCTGCCATACCCCCGCGCACCCACAGACCGTAACCCCTCCGCAACGCGGGCGGGGCGGGCGTGCATGTGCGCGCGCCGTGCGACCCGTGCGCCGGGCGCGCTACCCCCGGCGGGCGGGTCGTGGGGTCACCGCAGGCCGCCGCGGGCATATATAACAGGACTCGGCGATCAGATGAGGGGCGGCGACGGTGCGCAGCGGATACGAGTTCGGAGAGTACGGAAGGCTCACGGCGCGGCCGGACCGCGACCCGGAGCACGTGCTCGCGGGCTTTCTGAGCAAGGTCGCGGACACCGCGGCGCCGCAGTTGTCCCCGGCTGCCCGGCATCGGCTGCTGGACACGCTGCGGGCGACGATCGAGCAGGAGCGCGCAGAGCAGGGGACGGACATCCGGGCGCTGGACCGGATCCTGGCCGGGCTCGGCGACCCGGTGACGCTGGTGGACGCCGAGGTGCAGCGCGACCCGGAGTCGCAGAAGGCGCTCGAGGCCCGGCTGACCCGGGCCAGCTCGAACAGTCCGACGCCCGCCAGCATGGACGCCGACGTGGTCAAGCAGCTCGCGCCGGACGGGCACGGGCACGGACCCGTCCACCCGGTCGGCCTGCCGGGCTCCGGGCCGGAGATCTGCCTCGACCCCGATCCGTTCGGGATGGCCTTCGAGTACCGGCCGGAGACCGTCGGCGCGCTCGGCGGCGGCCAGGCGGCGCCCGAGGGCGCCCCGGCGGCCGCGGCCACGGCGTCGGCGCCCGGGGAGTTGGCGGTGGCCGACCGGATCCGCACCTTCTGGGACGGCGGCCCGAAGCTGCACCCGGTCGAGTCGCTGGCCATCGTGCTGCTGCTGGTCGGCGCGATCATGGGCAACTGGCTGGTGCTGCTCGCGGCCGTGCTCGTCGCGTTCGCCTCGCGCTTCTACAGCCCGGCGGAGAAGTGGCTGCTGCTCGTCGGCATCCCGGTGGTCAGCTTCCTGCTCTTCACCCTCGGGTACTGGCTCAACAGCCACGGCAAGCCCGGCGGCACCACGAACAGGCCCGCCGACCTGCTGGACGGCGTGGACTCCTTCTTCGGCCCGCTGCCCCGGATGATCGCGCTGCTCGGCGCGGTGTTCCTGGCCTGGCGCCTCGGCCGCGGCGTCATCCGGCGCTCCTGACCCCCGCCGGCACCCTCGCAGTCCCCGCAGTACCCCCGCGGCGCCGTCCCGGCATCCTGCGGGCCCGCCGCCCGCCGCCCGCGGGTTGCGTCACCGGGAGTCCGCGGGCTCGTGCCGGGTGTGACAAAGCGGCGTGACCACGAGCGTCCGGACAGCTAGCCTTAACTCGTCAGGGTGAACGCGCCAGCGGCGTGTGCCCCGCGAGCAAACCACGATACGGATGAGGTAGCCCCCGTGCCGACCGGCAAGGTGAAGTGGTACAACGCCGAGAAGGGCTTCGGTTTCATCGCCCGGGAGGACGGAGGCGACGTTCACGTCCACTCCTCCGCCCTGCCGCCCGGGGTGACCGCGCTCAAGCCCGGTCAACGGGTGGAGTTCGGCATCGCGGACGGCCGCAGGGGCGAGAGCGCCCTCAACGTGCAGCTGCTCGACGCCAAGCCCTCGGTAGCGGTCGCCCAGCGCAAGCCGGCCGAGGAGCTCGTGGTGATCGTCGAGGACGTGATGAAGGTGCTCGACCACGTGTCCACCACCCTGCGCCGGGGCAAGCACCCGGACCGCGAGCAGGGGCGCAAGGTCGCCCGGCTGCTGCGCGCGGTGGCGGACCAGCTCGACGTCTGAGCCCGGACTCCGGCGTAGCCGGCCCGCCCTCGAACACTGTGGCGAAAACCGTGGCGTGCGCGGTGGCGGAAAGGGCGGCGCCGGCCATGGCGATCGGCCTGGCGAATTCCGCGCCGACCCGACCGCCTCAAGCGAGGCTCCGACCGGCCGCGTGCGAGGCGGCGCACGCCGGCCGGCCGCCCTACGCGAAGAGCCGTTCCAGGGCCTTGCGGCCGTCCTCGCCGAGGTCCTGGGAGAACTCGTTGCAGTAGAGGTCGATGTGGCTCTGCGCGACCGCCGGATCCATCTCCTCGGCGAGTGAGAGCACGTACTCGCGCGAGTCGCCGGGGTGGGCGAAGGCGTGCTCGACCGAGGCGCGCAGAGCGGCCGTGACCTGCGCGATCCTCTCGGGTCCGAGCGCGGCGCGGGCCACGATGACGCCGAGCGGGATCGGCGCGCCGGTGGTCTGCTCCCACCAGTCGCCGAGGTCGGTGAGGCATTCGAGCCCGAACTTCTGGAAGGTGAAGCGGGCCTCGTGGATGACCAGGCCGGCGTCGAGCTTGCCGTCGCGCACCGCGGGCATGATGTCGCGGAACGGCAGTACGACGATCTCCGGGTCCTCGCCGCGTTCCGCGATCCACTGCCGGAAGAGCAGGAACGCGGTCGACTTCAGGCTCGGCACGGCCACGGTCCGGCCGGTCAGCGAGCCCTCGAAGCCCGGCGCCGCGAGCACGAGGGGCCCGCAGCCGCGGCCCATCGCGCCGCCGCAGGGCAGCAGTTCGTACCCGTTCGCCCGGGCTTCGGGCAGTGCCGCCGCCGAGATCTTCATGACGTCCAGGCCCTCGGGCGAGGCCAGCCAACCGTTCGTCAGATCGATGTCCGCGTACGTGACGTCGACCTGCGGGGCATCCGGGACCAGGCCGTGCGTCCAGGCGTGGAAGAGGAAGGTGTCGTTCGGGCAGGGGGAGTGGGCGAGCGTCAGCACGCTTCGAGTCCTTCCGCGATCGGGGTGGCGGCGGCGGTGAGTGCGGCGAAGGCCAGGCCCAGTTCCCAGGCGTCCCGGTCCCGCTTGCCGACGAAGTTCGAGACGGCCCGCACCTCGGCGAACGGCAGGTCGAACAGCGCGGCCGACGCCGCCACGCCGTAGCCCTCCATCGCCTCGCCGACGGCCTGCGGGTGACGTGCCGTCAGCTCGGCCGCGCGCTCGTCGGTGCCGGTGGCGGTGTTCACGGTCAGGATGGTGCCGACGACGGCGTCGAGGCCGGGCACGCGTCCGCCGTCCAGGGTCGAGCTGCCTAACCCGAGCTCGTCGACGCTCAGGAACCCGTCCGGGCTGTCCGCGCCGAGGTCGGCGGCGACCACGCGGCGGGCCAGCAGCAGCCCGCCGAGCTCCGCCTTCCCCGGGAACGCGCCGCCGATACCGACGCTCAGCACGGCGTCGTAGCCGGGGTCGAGGGCGAGCGCCCGCGCGGTCGCCGCGGCGGACTGCGCCGAGCCGACGCCGCCCGCGAGCACGGTCACGCCGTGCGGGGCGTCGGCGGGCAGTCCGCGTCGCACGGCCTCGGCCTCGGCCTCCACCGCCGTCACGATCAGGATCCGGTTCACGCCTCGACGCTACACCGCACCGGCCGGCCGGCCCGCGCCCGGGCCGGTCTGATGATCATCGCGGACCTCGCGGGCCTCGCGGGCCATTGCGGGAGGGGCCCCGACCGATCAGCGCGCCGCCTGCGCCGGGGTCGCGTTCTGCATGGACCGATAGTCCGTCAGCGACTTGCCGGTCAGCAGCGTGACCACCGAGAGCCACACCGCGCACGTGCTCAGCGCCAGCACCGGGTGGCTGCTCGGCATGATCAGCCCGAGGGCCGCGCCGAGCACCCAGCACAGCTGCATCAGCGTCTCGGACTTGGCGAACGCGGACGTGCGCACGGCCTCGACCGTGTCGCGCTGGATCATCGCGTCCAGCGAGAGCTTCGCCAGCGAGGGCAGCAGGCCGGCCAGGCCGCAGCACAGCAGCACCATCGGCAGGTTGTAGTAGAACGCGGTCATCACCGAGACGACGGCGCTCAGCGCGACGCACGCCGCGACGATGCCTTCCGGCGCCCGCGCCTTGAGCCAGCCGCCGACGAGCGAGCCGAGGCCGCCGCCGATCGCGATCGCGCCGGCGACCAGGCCGATCGCGGTGAGGTTCTTCAGGCCGCCGATCGAGTTCGTGCGCAGCATGAAGGCGAAGTAGAGCGCCATGTAGCCGGCGAACGCGCGCAGAGCGCCCGTCGCCCGCAGCGCCATGATCACGCTGAGGCCGACGGCGCGCAGCCGCTTGTCCGGCAGCGTCCGGGCGATCTTCGTCTCGTGCGGGTCGAGGCCGCGGTCCTTGCGGCTGAGCCGGGCCCTGATCTCGCCCTCGTCCGAGTCGACGTGCTTGGGCAGCCGCAGGGCCAGCGCCGTGCCCGCGAAGAAGACCACCGCGGCCAGCAGCAGCGGGTACGCCTTGTCCAGCTTGCCGAGACCGTAGCCGATCGGCGTCGCGGCCAGCGTCGCGAACAGGGTGAAGAGGTTGATGCGCGAGTTCGCGCGGACCAGGCTCGTGCCCGGCGGCAGCACGCGCGGGATGACGGCCGAGCGGCTCACCCCGTACGCCCGGGACGCGGCGAGGACGCCGAAGGCCGCCGGGTACACGGCCAGGCTGCCGCCGGCGATCGTCTTGGCCAGCACCAGCGCGAGCAGCGCGCGGATCAGCGAGGTGAGCGCCATCGCGAAGCGCCGGCCGCCGCGCAGCCGGTCCAGCAGCGGGCCGATCACCGGGGCCAGGATGACGAACGGGACCATCGTGACGAGCAGGTAGAGCGCGACCTTCGGCCTGGCCTCGTTCGGCTGCAGGCTGAAGAACAGCGAGGACGCCAGCGCGACGGTGACCAGCAGGTCGCCGGTCGCCACGACGGCGTTGAGCTCGATCACGTGCGAGAGGCCGGACTCGCCGGCGCCGTCGGCCTGGGTGATCCGTTGGATCCGGCCGTACACGGCGCCGCCGACGTCGGCGCCCACGTCGGCGCCGTGCTTCACCGCCCCGGCCGTCTGCTGCATCCACGCGGGCCCGCGCCCGGGCTTCGCGGCGGCCTTGGCCGCCCCGACCACCTCGGTCTGATGCAGGTCGGCTGGGTCGCCGAGCAGCGTCTCCTCCAGCGGCGGCCCGCCAGGGCCAGCCCCTTGGGAATCCACGGCTCGCGTGGCGTCGTCCGGACCGCCCATGCCTCTACCTTCCCCCTCCACAGCGATACCGCTCAAGTCTCCACCCCGCGAAGGTCGATTGTCACCAGGGCTGTTACCGAACCCGGACGTCCGCTGCCTGAAGGCAGGCTGCAAACCGTGGACGGTTGGCGCTGGCGAGGCGCGGAACGACTACCATCGTCAGCGTGACCACCGCCACCAAGCCCCGCTCCAGCCGTACTCCACTGCTCGACTCGGCCTGCGCCGAGGCGGTCGATCTCGCCCTGGCGGCGGCCGAGGACGTGGCGGGCATCGGGAACGTCGGCGAGCACCTCGGCGTGCAGCCGGAGGGCGAGCGCGTCGCCACCCACTTCTTCGTCGCCAACGAGCGCGGCTACGTGGGCTGGCGCTGGGCCGTCTCCGTGACCCGGGCCTCCCGCTCGAAGCTGGTCACGGTGGACGAGACGGTGCTGGTACCCGGCGAGGGCGCGATCATGCCGCCGCGCTGGCTGCCCTGGAGCGAGCGGCTGCAGCCCGGCGACATCGGCGTCGGGGACCTGCTGCCCACCGCCGCGGACGACGTCCGCCTCGAGCCCGGCTACACCGGCGCCGACGATCCGGAGATGGCCGAGCCGCAGCAGGACGAGCGCTGGGAGCTGCGCGACTCGCTGCCGCTGATCAGCTTCGAGCTCGGCCTCGGCCGCCCGCGGGTGCTCTCCCGCGAGGGCCGCGAGATCGCGGCGGAGCGCTGGTCGCAGCTGCGCGGTCCCGAGTCGGACATGGCCCAGGCGGCCCCCGCGACGTGCTCCACCTGCGGATTCCTGGCCCCGCTGGCCGGCGCGTTCCGGCAGGCGCTGGGCGTGTGCGCGAACGAGTTCTCCCCGGCCGACGGCCAGGTCGTCGCGCTGGGCTTCGGCTGCGGCGGGCACTCCGAGGCCGTCGCGGTGCCGGAGCCGCGCGAGCTGCCGGAGCCGGTGCTGGACGAGTTCGCGATGGAGTCCGCCGAGCTCGGCCACTCCTGAGCGGCCAGGCGGGCGGCTGCGGGCCTTCTGAGGCCGTATCAGCTCTGGTGGCGGGAGCCAGGGCCCCGTGCCGCCCCCGCGCCGCTCAGTCGGCCGACGGGGCGTCAGCCCGGCTCGCGGCGTCCTGGGCGATCGCCCGGTCCCGCCGCTTGACGTAGAGCAGGCCGAGCAGCCCGAGCCCGGCGCCGCTGACCGCGATCCACGGCCACCGGCCGTGCCCGGCATTCGTCAGCGTGCTCTGCATCGGCAGCAGGATCACGGCCGCGATCGCGAACAGCACCGTGCCGATCAGCACGATGCGGCCGAGGTCGACCTCCATCGGCTCGAGCTCGCGGGTACCCCCGTTCGGCGGCTGCTCGGTCGGCTTATCGGATCCAGCGGGAATGGGCACGTCGCCAAGCCTAGCCCGCCGGACGCCGTCCGCACCCACCAGGAGCCGCCATGGCCGCGCCGCCGGCCCTCGATCCCGAGGCCAGCCCCTACGAGCGGCTCTTCTGGATGCGCGAGCGGGGGACCACGGTGCTGCGCGAGGTGCGCGGCGGCCTCGCGACGTTCTTCGCGCTCGCATACATCGTGGTGCTGAACCCGCTGATCCTCGGCTCCGGCAAGGACCTGTACGGCCACACCCTCAACACCGCGCAGCTGACCGTCTCCACGGCGGTCGTCGCGGGCGTGATGACGATCGTGATGGGCCTCGGCGGGAACCTGCCGCTGGCCATCGCCGCCGGGCTCGGCCTCAACGGCGTCGTCGCCTACACGATCGCGCCCACGATGTCCTGGCCGGACGCGATGGGCCTGGTCGTGCTCGAGGGCATCGGCATCTGCCTGCTCGTGGTCACCGGCCTGCGCAAGATGATCATGGATGCGATCCCGATGCCGCTCAAGCGGGCCATCGGCGTCGGCATCGGCCTGTTCATCGCGCTGATCGGCCTGGTCGACGCGGGCTTCGTCACCCGCGTGCCCGACTCCGCGCAGTCCACCGTCCCGGTGCAGCTCGGCACCAACGGCGAACTGACCGGCTGGCCGGTGCTGATCTTCTGCCTCGGCGTGCTGGCCACCTTCCTGCTGCTGGTGCGCAAGGTCCCCGGCGCGATCCTGATCTCGATCGTCGGCTGCACGGTGATCGCGGTGATCGTGAACAACGTCGCGCACCTGACGGCGGCGGACTGGGGTCTGATCCAGCCGAAGATCCCGCACCACCTGTTCGCCTCCCCCGACTTCGGGCTGCTCGGCAAGTTCTCGCTGTTCGGCGGCTTCGCGCAGGCGGGCGCGGTCACGGCGGTCGTGTTCATCTTCACGCTGATCCTGTCGGACTTCTTCGACGCCATGGGCACGATCGTCGGCGTGACGGCGGAGGCCGGGCTGCTGACGCCGGAGGGCGAGGTGCCGGGGATCAACCGCGTGCTGTTCATCGACGGCCTGGCCGCGGCGGCGGGCGGCGCCGGATCCTGCTCGTCGAACACCACCTTCGTCGAGTCGGCCGCGGGCGTCGGCGAGGGCGCGCGGACCGGCTTCGCCAGCCTGGTGACCGGCGCGCTGCTGCTGCTCACGGCCTTCATGACGCCGCTGACCGGCATCGTGCCGCAGCAGGCCGCCGCGCCCGCGCTGGTCGTCGTCGGCTTCCTGATGACCACCCAGATCCAGTACATCCCGTGGGACGACTGGTCCATCGCGATCCCCGGCTACCTGGCGATCGCGCTGATGCCGTTCACGTACTCGATCACCAACGGCATCGGCGCCGCGGTGATCGCCTTCGTGGCCATCCGGATCGTGCTCGGCCGGCTGCGCGAGGTCCACCCGCTGATGATCGTGGTCGCGCTGCTGTTCGTCGCCTACTTCGCGCTCAGCCCGATCGAGCACTGGCTCAACGTCCGCTGAGCCGCGCCACGTGGATCATCCGGGCTGATCACCCGCCCCTCGCGCATCAGATGTAAGACCCCGAATCGGGAATAGCCGGTTTCCGTTTAGCGCTGCTAATGATGTAACCTGTATGCCGTGTGATCTACGTCATGTCTGCAACGCCTGAGGGGGCCGCCTGTGAGCGAAACCGTCCTGACCGAACCCGAATCCCTCACCCCCGAGCCCATGCCGGCG
>NZ_JAGSOH010000094.1 GCF_018139625.1 Actinospica acidithermotolerans
GCCCCCGACACCCCCGCCGAGGTTCCGGATCCGGCGACGAGCGCCGCCGCTCTGGCCAGGCTCGCCCCGTCGGTGCACCCCTACCTCGCCCGCCTGCGGCGCGTGGATCCGGCGCGGGCGGCGAGCGCCCTGGGCGACCTCGCCGCCCGCGCCGAGGCACCAGCGGGCTGGCTCGGGCGCAGCCGGCACCGCCCGCCGCAGTGGCTGCGCGATGACGAGACCGGCGAAGCCTGGGCGGTGTTCGCCCGTTTCGCCGACAGCCACGGTTCGGCTCAAGCGATCCCCGCCTACGAGCGCGCCGCGCGCGAGCGCGCCGCGGCAGGTGACGACATCGGCGCCGCGATCTACGGGCTGTACGGCGCCTGGTGCTTCGCGAATTGCGGAACCGACGACCGGGGGGTCGCGCTCGATGAGCCGTCGCGGCGCAGCGGGGCGATCCAGAGGCTTGAGGAGCAGGCCGGGACGGTGGCCGCGCCGGTCGCGGCGTTCCTGGCCGCTGTGATCGACTTCGGGGTGGCGCGGGCGGACGCCGCCGCCCTTGAGCGCGTCCACGACGCAGCCCCGGCGGCGCTCTATGCGCTCGCGACAGATTTCGATCCCGCTCCCGGTACCGAGTCAGCGCCGGTCGGGCCCGAGACCGCACTGGCGGCGAGCCGCGCGGGCTTTGAGGAACTCGGCGAGACCGACCCGCAGATCCTGGCCGCCCTGCGCGCCGAACTGCTGGTCGTGTTTGGCGCGGTGCTGGAGGCGCGCGGTGATACCAACGGCGCGCTGCGCGCAGCCGAGGCCGCCTGCGCACACAGTCCGGGCATGTCGAGCCCACTGATCCTCAAGGCACGCGTGATGCTGCAGCGCCAGAGCGACCCAGCCGCCTCTGGGGCTCGGCGCGACGCGGTGGGGGCGTGGGCGGAGGTCGAGTCCCTCGCGCTACGCGCCCGCGACATGCGCCGGTCCTGGTTCGGTCCGGCAGGGGAGGCGCTCGCGATCGCCGGGCAGGCGCGCCTTCTCGCTGGCGACGCTCACGGCGCGCTTCGCCTCGTGCTGCCCATCCCGGATGGGCAGGCCACCGACGCCGAGGCGGCCGATTCCGACGTGCTGGTGATCGCGAGCCGAGCCGCGGTCACTGCCAGGGACGGCGCACTTGCCGCCCGGCTGGCGGCCAGGGTAAGCGACCCCATAGAGCGTGCACTGCTGCGCGCCTTCGCCCTCTTGCTGGATCCCGGGAACGAGGCCGAGGCTGAACACTGTCTCATGGCTGCGCTTCGCGAGGCCGGGCAGCGTGTCGACCAGATCCTGCGGGCTGTGCTCGTCTTGGCGCCGCTCAAGCCGTGGAAGGACCCGGGCACCGAGCTGGCGTTCGAGGAGGGGCTGCGCTTGGTGCGCGAGGCGAGCCCTGAGTCTGCGGACATGGTCGAGGCGACACTGGAGTTGCACTCAGGACGGCCGCTGGCCGCCCTAGCCCGGGCTAGGCAATACCGCAATTCCTACCCTGCTATCTATCTGGCGGTTGAGGCCGCCGAGGCCGCGGGGCGTACCGACGACGCGATCGACTTGCTCGACAAGGCGGGAAGGCGTCTGGCGGACCGGTTCCTGCGTGTGCAGGCGATGGCGCTGGCGCTGCGCACAGACAAGCTCCAGGCCGCCGAGGACATCGCCGCCGAGTTGGTGGGTGACCCCAACGACGAGATCCGTCGGCGCGCGCTGGAGATCCGGATGGAAGTAGCTAACGTCTCGGGGCGGTGGAGCACCGCCGAGGCGCTTGCCCAGCAGTTGATCGACGAGCGCGACTTCGACCGGAGCGACGCGCTGCGCGATCAGCACGTGACCGGGTACCGCTGGCTGCGCTCACTTGCGTTGTTCAACCTACGTGACACGGCCCGCGCGCTCGCCGTCCTGCAGCAGCCCGAGCCGCTCCCCGCCGCCACGCGCGGCCAAGCCATGCTCCTGCTAACCCTGCTCCACACCGAGGGAAACCTCCCCGAACCGCAACTGCCCCCGCCGGCCCTGGTCGAACGCGCCCTGGCCGTTGCCCAGGACTGGCCGGAGGACGAGGAGATCCTAGGCGCCGTGTTGAGCGTGGCGAGCCTCGCCTCGGCCGATACTGTCATGCCCGACGAGGTGGTGCAGCGCCTTCAGAAGCTTTCGCAGTCGTTCTTCACCCGCTTCGACTCCCCCCGGTGGCAGCAGGTCGATACCGGGGAGAACCTTGACGGCCTCGTCGAATTCATGCGTGAGCACATGGCGCCTGGATCGCAGGCCCTCGCCCAGATCTTCCCGATGGTCTGGCTTGGCATTTACCCGCACGAGCTCATGACCGCGACCGGACGCCGCTCATACGCCGAGTCACTGATCAAGAACAGCCTCGGATGCTACGTGATCGCCACCCCCGATCCTGCGCTCGTGGCGATCGAGCGCCAAGCCGCGGCCGACGCGCTCGAGAACACCGGCGTAGTGATCGACACCAGCGCCCTTTACCTGCTCGAACACCTCGCCCTGTCAGCGGACAAAATCACAGCGTGGTTCGCGCGCGTGCTGATGCCCGCGACCCAGCGTGACGACGTCCTCAACACGCGCGCTGCGCTCGCGGTACGCGCGACCGGCACGCTCGGCTGGGACCCACACGCCAACCGCCCGTTCTTCAGCGAAATCCCGCAGGAGACCGTCGAGAAGTGGGCCGAGCAGGCGCGGAGCCTGGCCGGGCGGCTTGAACTCGTCGAGCCCGTCCAGGCATCCGAGACTGCGGCCGAAGTGGAGCGTAACTGGTCCGAGGCGGTTCGCACCGCGAAGGAGCGCGGGTTAGCGCTGTGGGCGGACGACTTCGCGCTGCGCCAGGTCGCGCGCGCCGAGGGCGTGGCGTCGTTCGGCACCTTGGACCTGCTCGGCCTGCAAGCCCAGCGGGCGGTGATCAGCCGCGAGGACTACTCGCGTGCACTCGACGATCTCGTCGATGCGCGCGCCGTGGACCTACCAATCATCGAGCGCCTGGAAGCCATCTGCGCCAAGGAACAGTGGCGCGCCGACGGCTACGGAGCGCTGATGCTCTCACGGCCGGCGACTTGGGCCCCGCCGCGGCAGGGCTGGGAGCGGTACATGAAGCTGATGCGCGCGCTCGAGCCCCAGACGGAGCGGGAGACGGTCGCGGCGTGGGCGCTGTCCGCGGCTACTGGGTTGGCCTGGGCGAGCCCGCCGCTCGAGCGGGCGGGCGCGGTCGGCAGGCTGCTCGTGTGGACGGCGGTGACCAGGAACGACTCGAAATTGATCCCGCTGCTGCTCGACGTCGGCGAAGTGGTCGGTCGCGTGGCAATGCCCGACTCGGACGTGCTCGCGCGGTTCGTCGAGGTGCTCGCCGACATCGTACGCCAGGCCGCGGGCGCCGAGCAGTCCGGAGCCATCGTCAGCAGACTCCTGCAGCCGCTGGACGACGAGCGCCGTGAACGAGCGATGCGAGTGTTCCTCGGCGCTAGATGACACGGTTGCCAACGTTGGCCGGTGACGCCTGTAGCCCGCCAACCCGCGCCAACGTTGACAGTGCGTGTCAACCTTGAGTCACCCGGCCGCGGTGTGCTGGAGTTCCGATGCGAACAGCACTGCGGCCGCCTTGAGTACCTGGTTCGCGCGACGCAGATCCGCGTTCTCGCGCTCTAAGCTCTCGATGCGCTCCGCGCTGGGCTTACTGACCGGCCGCTCCGGTGCTGGAGACGCCGGGCCGGCCTCAGGCTCGGGTTCGGCTTTCTTAACCCAGTGCCGCAGCACCTCGGGATGAATCCCCATCAGATCGCCAACCGTGCCGACGATCCCAGCGCGCTGCGGATCCTGGCGCCTGATGTCCAGAACCATCCGCACCGCGCTGTCCATCAGGTCCGGCGGGTACTTCCGTACTGCGGGCACGAGCCGCCACCTCCCAGTTGCCCGGCCCCGGCCGCACTGCACGGCCGAGCAGCCGTCAGCCTATTCCGTAGAAATTATGCACAGCTGTTCATGGTGGTCAAATACGGGCGAATGGTCCAGTCAGTGTCGTGCCACCCACCCCACCGGATCCCACGTTGCATACGCTCGGAATGCATGTGCGACGCATACGGGAAGCCGCGGGAATCACTCTTGAGGAGCTTGCACGGCGGAGCGGGCTGAGCTTCCGAGGCGTGGTCTACATCGAGCATGGCAAGCGCAATCCAAGCTTGACCACGCTGCTCAACCTTGCCCGAGGCCTCGATATTGAGCCTTCGCGCCTTCTGGAGGTTTTTGACGCCGCGCGCCGCGAGCCGATCGAGTCACCCAAGTCGGATCCTGAGTAAGTCTTGGACCAGCCAAACTTGATCCACCCCGGGTGGTGTGCCTTGGATTTAGTGGAGTCGGGACGTTGGACATCTGTCGATTCGAGGGCGGTGGAGTCTTCATGCCCCGCTCGGAGCCAACGCCCCGCAGATCGTTCATTCCCGGCGCGGGACGTAAATTGATTCCAGTGCTGGGTGCCAGCACGTGGGAGACTGCGACCGTGTCACCATCTGATCACTCTCCGCGGCAGCGTGTGGCCCCGATGCCGAGTCCCGCGCTGCCGACAGGCGTGCGCTCTGCGGTGCTCGACCTCGCCGCCGATCTGACGATCCATGAGGTGTGGCGGCTCTTCCAGGACGCAGGCTTCCAAGTCTCATTCATGCCGAATCCTCCACTGCCGAAGAACGCCGGTCTCGGAATTAAATTGATCGCAGGTCTCGGGGCGGCAGGCGATATGAACCCGAGGAGCCAGGCGGAGCGCGGCATCGATGCGGTCGACGGTGGGAATCCCGCCGCGCTGCTCAAGCTCCTGAGCCTTGTTGAGGAACTGACGTGGCTACATCGCACCCGGTTCGGGGCCAGCGTGAAGGCCGAGCGACTGCAGAGGCAGTTGGAGCGCACCGGCTACCGAATTGAGGAGTCCGGGCGTATCCGCCTGCCCGCCGCAACGCTGGCCAGCGGCAGCCTCGAGGCAGTTCGTGACCCGCGTGCGCTGCAGGTCCTACTCGCGCGCATCGAACACGCGCTGCCCGATGATCCGATGCTCGCTCTCGGCATCGCTAAGGAGTTGATCGAGTCCACCGCGCGGATCATCCTCGCGCAACTCGCCGTGACCGCGCCTGCGGACGCGGATGTACCGCGACTTGTCTACCTGGTCGAATCGGCGCTCGCGATCCACCCACAAAGCGGCGATGGGATGGATGCCTCCCCGCATGTCCGCGGACTTTTAGGAAAGCTCACCGGCATCCCCAATGACCTCGCCGCCCTGCGCAACACCGCAGGATCCGGTCATGGCCGCGTCGAACTGCCGACGGGGCTCGCGCCACGCCACGCCCGTCTAGCCCTGAACGCCTCGATCACCTGGTGCAGATTCGCGCTCGACACCCTAGGCGACCCCAACGCCGCGTGGCGCTCGCGTGCCGACCGCGAGAGTGCAGAGGAATCTGAGCTCTGATTTTTCGCTACCCGTACGAGGCACGTCGCGAGGGAACCGCAGGGAATTCCGCGGTACGTAACACGCTCGCGCTCCCTGGGCCGTGAGCAGCTCTCGGCGATACGCGTGGAGAATGAGACTAAGAGGATCTCCTGTGCCTGATGATGCTTGATCATTCGAGTGCGTTTATCTGCAAGGATGCGCTCGCTCGGATCGCGGATGCGCTTGCACGCGCCTCTCGCTGGGCGCCTATCGGATGGTCTATGTTGGATGAGTGTCAGGGGACTTAGGCGGAACCGGTGCGAGTGCAGTTCAGCTCGTGATGACCGTGGATCCGGAGGATGACGCGGGGGCGGAGACAGCTGACTGGTACGAGTGGCAGGCGGTCATGGCCGCCGCCGACGGCATGGCCCTGTACGTGAAGGCCCTCGACGCTAACGGGCGCATCACCGACGACACGTGTCGGATCATCTGCGAGCGCCACGAAGACTGGGTTGTCCTGCAGGGCCAGGACGCGGAACTGGTCTCCGCGAAACACAAGGACCCTGCCTACGGGGCTTACACGACGCTGAGGAAGCTGTTCGACGATGGCGGTCTGGCCCACCTATTCCGGAGGTGGTTGGCCTTGGGCGCCAAACCGACGTGCAGACTCGTCACCACCCCGGGCCTCTCGGCTGGCCCGGCCCAGAACCTAGAGAAGGCCTGTGAGTACTTGCGCGACCTTAGGCTGGGTGGTGCCGCGGTCGCCGTATCCGACGAACATCGCAGTGTCGTGGACGACGCGTGCGGCACGCTGGACCGCTCGAAGCTTCCGGATGACTGGCGGGAGGGTGGTTTCTCGGGTGACTTCCCCGGCACAGGGCACCGGGACCAGATGGCGCGCTTCATGTCGGTTTTGAGCATCGACCACGGCCAGGCACGGCGCCAGCACACCGACTTCGCCGCGCCCGCAATGTTCGCCCAGCCCGTTGTCGATCGACTCGGCCTTCATACTCCGGCCGCGGAGATCTGGGAAGCGGTCCTGAGGCTCTTTCGCGCCCGCATGCGCGCCGGCGGCCCGGTGCCGCTCGCGGCACTGCCGAAGGTACTTGCATACCGGATCGGAGCCAGCGCGCCGAACGTCGAGGAAATCGAACGGTCTCTCGTCGATCGGATCATCACCATGCAGGACATCGACGTTGCCATCCGTGTCGCGGTGCGCAATCCAGGAGGGTTTCGCCCGCTTCCGCGGCTGCAGCGCGCGAGCCGGGTGGCGGTGAAGATGGCTGCCGGAACGTGCACCGACAATAGCATCGAGCGCGCCGAGCAGTTGCGAGCCGACTACCAGGAATATTGGTCGGAGCGCATGGCAATCGACGCTGGTGCGCGCGTTGAACAGGCTCGCCTTCGGCGCACACTGCTGAAGGTGAGCGACGAGGCTACCCAGGCGGTCGGAGGTATCGCGGCCGCCAGCGGGCCGGTGCTGTGGGCTGAGCTCCAGCGGCGCCTGGAGGAGCTACCTCGCACGGATTTTCCAGACGACATGGATGCCGAACTACTTCTTGGCGGGGTCTGCGAGCTCTCGAACCACTGCCGGGTATGGTTCAGCGAGCGGTTCGACGTCGATGCGGCGCTGGCGTCGCTCCGCGCAGACACGGGGAGCGACGCATGACCACACTGGATGCACTCGAGCTCGCGCTGCTCCGCGAAGATCTCGCCTATCATCAAGCCCGCGTCCTCCTACTCGTAGACGCGGTAGCCGCCGCGCCAGGCCACGCCAGAAAGCTTGACGGCCTCACGAAGCTCGCGAAGCTGGACTTCCTCGTCAGGTACCCCGCCTTCGCGCCGGTCGTCCTCGCCGGCCTCGACGGTGCGGATAGCCGGTTGCACCTGACCGAAGCCGATACCGAGGCCCCCGCGGAGGTCGAGGCGCCAATGACCCGCTACAAGTACGGCCCGTGGGACGACAGGTACTACGCAGTCATCGGCGCGCTCGTCGGCCGGGGCCTGCTGAGATACGTGCCCGCCAGAAAGGGCAGCGTCGCGCTCGCGCCGACAGCCGAGGGCCGTCGGCTGGCCCGGGCAATGTCGGAATCGGCGGAGTGGCAACAGGTAAGCGACCGGTGCTGGGCGGTCGCCGACGCGTCATCCGGGTTGACGGGAAACGCGCTGAAGGCGCTCATCTACGAGCGCCTCGCCGCACTGATGGACCGACCGCATAGGCAGGTAATTCGATGAGCACCAGATTTCGGCTCGACGCGGTCACCCTCGACACTGTCGAGGGTCAGGTCCACTATGAATTCCCCTCGGACCTGACCGTCCTGGCCGGACGCACCGGGGTCGGCAAGACCACCCTGCTCGAAGCCGTCAAATATGGCTTCGGCGGGGACGGGATGCTCGCACCGGTCGTCGTGGAGAGTGTCAGGGACGTCACGCTCAACATCACGATCGGTCAGGTGCGCCTGCAAATCTCACGCAGTGTGGACCCGCGCAAGAGCAAGGTCGCGCGAGTGATCGACCTGATTACCCGGGAGCGGTTGCCCGATCACCACATCGACTCCGGCCAACCCAGTCTCAACACACTGCTGCTTGGGGCGCTAGGCTTCGCCGACGATCTGAAAGCTGCGCCCCGCGGGGCTTCGAGCAGCGCCGGCACGAGGATCTCGTTCGCCGATATCTTCTCGTTCCTGTACGTGCCCCAGGCCGACATCAACCGCGACATCGCCAACAGCCAGGAGACCTACCGGGAGCCCAAGCGGAAGGCAGTGTTCGAGCTGCTGTTCGGCCTGACCGACCCGTCCATCTTGGGGCTGCGCTCGAAGTACAACACGATGTCCGGCGACGTTTCGGCAGCTGAGAGCACCCGGCAGACGGTGCTGGACTTCCTGCGCGAAAGTAACACCACGACGCAGTCCGATGCTCAAGCTGCCCTCGAGCAGGCCCGCGAGGCTGAGCAAGTGGCGGAGCTCGAGCTGCAAGCCCTGCGCGAACAGATCGACCCAGTCTCCGACCGGGAGACCCAGACGCTTCGTGATCTGCTCAATGAATCCGAACGTGCCCTGGCCGCCGCGCGTGCGACGGTGATCGACCTTGTGCGGAAGCAAGCCGAGTACGGAGGCGAACAGCGCCGAGTCCGCTCCGACCTCGACCGGCTCCACCGGATGCGCGATGCAGGTGCGCGCCTGGCGAACATTGAGTTCGCCGTGTGCCCTCGTTGCATGCAGTCGCTCACCCAACGCCCCGTTCCCGACGGTGCCTGCCGCGTATGCCTGCAGCACGACCCCATCGAACCGACCGAGGACGTCGACCAGTACGAGGCACGACAACTGGCAGAACAGCTCGAAGAGATCGCCCACCAACTCGCCCTCATCGCGGCGCAGCTGGAGGAGACCACCGAATTGGTGGTCGATCGCGAGCGCCTCGTGCACGACCTGACCAAGCAACTCGAGGTCAGAACAGCGGAACGCATCACCCCGCGCCTGCAGGCGTTCAGCGATAGCTCAGAGCGCCTCGCGACCGCCCGAGCTAAGCAACAGCAACTCGAGGAAGTCATGCGCCAGTGGGATCGAGTCGACGATCTCTCCCGTGTGGTGCAGAACCTGCGGCGTGAACGTGAAGGCATCAAGGCTACGATCGACGATTCCGAGCGCGCCCTGGCCGTCCGGCACCAGGAAGTTCTCGAAGCGCTCGACGAGGAGTTCCAGGCTACTGTAGCCGCCATGGGTATCCCAGGCGCCGAAACTGCGAGTATCCACCCAACGAACTACCTACCGCTGATCAACGACAAGCCGTTCAAGAACGTCAGCCGCGGAGGCGGAATCATCACCGCCACCCAGGTCGCCTACTGGACCTCTGTGATCGCGGTGGCGCTCACCGAGAATGTTCCATACCCCGGGTTCCTCCTGCTCGACAGCCCTCGACTGGCGCTGAATACTTCCGAGGAACTGTCGGCCGCACTTTACCGCAGGCTCAGGGCCCTGGCCGGCGTGAGTAACGGACAGTTGCAGGTCATCATCGCCGACAACGAACTGCCCCGCGAATACCGCGGCGACTACGCAGAGATCGACTTCACCTACGACTCGCCGACGATTTCCACCATCGAACACCCCGGACCCGCGATGGTGCGCACCATCGACAACACTGCAGAACAGGATCGCGCGTAGACCCGGTGGCAGTTTCTGTTCGCCGAGAAGCGCTGGGTCCCTGGGCGGATCGCTAAACCCATGTCAAGTGGGTTCGGTGGAGCCGGGAAAGACGGATGCTGGGAGCGCACCGTGCCGCGGGCTCGGTCTGGCCTCCTCGTGAACTCGCCTTCGTCTACGGGATCTCCCACGCATGGCACTCGGGGACCCGAGCGCCGAGTTCCGCCGACCCTCGTACTGGTGCTGCGGAACGGGTAGTTCGGCGCTGATAACTTGAACCTTCAATTCTGTGGCACGGAGCATTAGCGATCATCGAGCTGGTGCAGAGCAGCCAGGACTGCGTGTCCGGTTTCGGTAAGCTGCATGGCAGAGCCGCGTTCGGCTCGGACAAGAAGAGGTTCGCCGAGATCGCGCTCCAGCCTCGTGATCTGACTCGTGAGTGCTGACTGGGTGGTACCCAGCGTCGCAGCGGCGGCGGTAAGCGTGTCGTAGGCGCTTACGGCGGCGAATCTGCGCAGACGTTCGAGCGCGTATTCCCCATGTAAGAGCGGCCAGAGGATTTCGGGAGCGGCGTCGACGCCGTGCATGGCGTTGTGGTGGCTGGCGCCGCCGCGAGGGCGCAGTGGGATCCCGTGGGTGCGGGCCCAACGGGCCATGTTTGCGGTGCTCATTCCTTTCTCGCGCGCGATCTCCGGGAGGGTGCGTCGGCGGGTTACGTACTGCTCGAATAGCCAATCTCGTTCGACGACACCACGGCGCTTGTAGTCCTGGGGACCTTCGCGCAGCTCGATGCCATGCTTTATCGCGAGTCTGGCCACGGTGTTCCTCGAAACTCCAACGTCGAGTGCGATGGCACGTAGTGATTGGTGCTCGTCGATGTAGCGGCGGCGGAACTCGTCCGGAGCGAGTTTCTGGCTGACTGCATCGCGCACAAGCAATATGGCGCAGGCCCGCGCCGAGGGTGGGGCAGGTGGAGCCGGATATTCCTCAAGAGTGAGACGGACCGCCTCGATGCTCGTGCCGAACACCTTGGCAGCGGCTGCGACCGCGTTACGGCGTCCGCAGACCAGTCGATGCAGCCGCTCGACGTCGATGGCGGCAGGGTCGGCTCCGGGAAGGTCGAGGCCATCGAGAAGGTCAGTTGGTGGGTGCCAGTTCACCGCCTCGCCATGGACTCCGTTTTGGGCGAGGAACGTTTCTGAGGCGTAGTCAAGGCCTTGGGAAAGTAGTGGCGTCCGCAACGCGGCGAAACGTTCTGCTTCTGCCCGGAAGGCGGCTACGCCAGCCATGGGGAACTCGGGTGCGGATTCGAGTGGCATACCGCTGAGGCGGCGGAACAGGACACATCGTGCGATACGGATGCGCAGTTCGCCGCCTGGAGGGTAGCCCGCTTCGCGGCAGATCGCTTTCCACTGCCCAGGAGGCAGCAAATCGGCGTAGTCCAGACGTCGCCGTCTTCTGTAGTCGATGGGACTGCCGTGGTTGTCCAAGTAGTTCGCGAGACGGATCAGGGCAGTTGCCACCGGCTCCCAACACTGCTTCTCCTGTAGTAGTTGGAGCACGCGAGAGACGGTTAAGCCGTCACAGGCCTCGCCGAGCCTCGCTGAGGCCGCGTTGAGCTCGAGTCTGCTGCCCACCAGGAGTACCGATGCGGCAAGCGCCGGGGCCAGAATTCGCGGATAGGCACCGTCTGCAGGGCTGAGCCGGACGACCCACGATGGCCAGAGTTCGCTGGGAAGCGCACAGGCACGGCGGCTGATCTCTGCGCTGGTGTTGGTGGGCGCCGAGGGCGTGGCGAGAGTGCGGAAGCGCAACTGGTCGCTGGGGCGCAGCGACGGGCCGAGCGCGGCCAACTGCACTGTTCGCAGAACCAGGCCAGTGCCCCGACCCCAGGTATCGATGTTGGAAGCAGTGGTTTTCTCGGTTCCGTCACGAACCGTCGTGATCAGCGGGCGCAAGGCCTTGGCTGCCGGAGCCAGTCGGGTCTCGCCGAGAATCCGCAATGTGGCGATCACTGCGATTGCAGTTATCGCAGCCGTCGGCGGTGCCATGAATCCAGGACGGGCTTGTGCCCGGTGGTGAATTCCTGCCGGCGACGTCGTGAAGTGGGCTTCGAGGACGTCCTTAGGAGCCCATGCCGAGAGGTCGGCGGGGTTGACATTGGCCAGGATCCGGCCGGCGATTGCTCGTAGATCGGACAGCGCCACGGCTGCGGGTTGAGGAAGTCTCGCGTACAAGCCAAAGTCGGCCCGGTCGTTCTCGATGGTGTCAGAGAGGAGCCGCTGCGCGGTGAGAGCGAGATGATCCTCGGGCAGGCACAGTGTCTTAGCTAGGGTCAGATCTCCGGTGCATCGAGATACATCGACGGAGTCAGCAGATCGTGATGACCGATAGCCGCAGTAGCCAGGCGTTGGTATGCCGTATCGGGAGAAGGGCCAAAGCCGTGGGGTGCGCGCGCAGTGAGGGCATGAGTCTGCGAGAAGCCGATGGTGACGGACACACGCGAAGGACCATCCCAATCGCCAGTCCAACTGCCAGCGCCCGCTGCTCTCTGCCAAGCAGTCTGGGCAGTACCGGGAGCCAGTTGCCCGTCCCCACAGCCGGCGCCTGTTGACCTGTCGCCTTTCGCGGTTGATCAACACAGCGCGGCCGTCGAAAGCCGCGAGAGTCATCGCATGCAACTGCTGAGGGTTGACCCCGGTGGCGTGAGCTAGAGCGCCCGCCTCGTGGTCGCGCAGTACGATCGTCCAGTCGAACGGCAGATCCAGGTCCCGGTTGCCGCTCCTGGCCCTGGCTGGAAGCCCCAGGGCGGCAAGTACATCCCCATGGCGGGTCTGTAGCCGATGCGAGAGCGCTTCAAGCCATGAGTCCAAAGACTCACCGGCTACCGGCGCCAGCCGGATCGGCATCGTGCGTACCGTGCTCACGTTTCCCGCCGCGCTCGTCTCCTTGGCTTGCTGGTCTTCTTGCCAGAGGCCAGCAATGCCTCCCACTGCGCCCGCTGTTCCGCCGCCTCTCGGTCAAGAGTCACATCGGCCATCAACGCCTCAGTGATGCACTCGTCCCCGTTTCGAATTGCCCGCAGGCAACCGCGCCGGATCAGCTGCATCAGGGAACCGATGTGCCCGGTACAGCGGGCGTAGAGGTAGTCAGATAGGTCGTCGGCCAGCATCCCCTCCCACTTGCCCGCCAGCACGAGCCGCTGTTCTAGGGACAGTAGGAAGTTGCGCCACTGCATCCGCCCAGCCTCGTGATCGATCGTGAACGGGGCCAGCCCCAGCGGCGTGATCCTGCGCCCAAGCTGCGGATCGTCGTACAGACCCTTCTTCTCTAGGTCATAGCCAATGAAAAGGATCATTAGCGGAAATTCGTTCGCGATCGTCTTGAACTCGTTAGCCAGCTCCGTCCCGCGAGCCGAGCGGAACTTCAGGAAGTGCACATCGTCGACGAGCAAGAGCCGCGACTCGCAGGAGATCGCGCAATCCAGAGCCCGCGCGAGGAACGAGTTAGCCGTGCCGCTGCGCTGCCCGGCGTGTGCGAAAAACTCCAGCAGTGCCCAGTTGAAGTCCTTCACTCGAGTATCGCCGCGCATTCCGACCCGGATCACGGGCCATCGCTCTTGCCCTGCTGTGGTGAATCGGCCGTTCTCTCGGATCAGGTCGTTGTGCACCTTCTTGGCGAACGAGAGTCCGACGGTGGTCTTGCCTAGGCCCGGAAACGCGTCGACCGCGGCCATACCCTTGGCCTCCCAGTTCGGCTGGTCCAACCCAGCTTCGAACACGTCAGCCAGGTCTTCGACCAATGCCTTGGCCTGATCTGTCCTGATTGGTCGTAGGTTGGACAGATAACTACGGCGCCACCGGTTGTGCTTGTCGGCCGCCTCATCCTTCATCCCCTTGACCTCGGTTATGGTCAGATCCGGCGGCCGGGGGTGTTCTGGAGCCTCGGCGAACGCTGCGAAACCCTCCTTCCTGGTCAATGTCAGGTCGTCAAGAGCCAACTTCCTCCATGCCGGATCCTCCGCAGCAGCCAGACTCACAGGTCCTCCAGCGCATCGGCGTAGAAGTCTTGTTCACCGGTCCGGTCGAGGACGATCCCGGCGCCCGTCTCAAGTGCGGCGAAGTCCGCCCCGTCGTCGTCGCCGTACAAGTCCTCATCGACCGGGCCCGTCTGCCCGGGGGCGGCGGGCTGTTCGACCGGAAGGGCGAACGCGGCCTGGTCTCGCGCCGCCCGCAGTGCCATGCGCCGCTCGGCCAGCGTCACCCCCTGCCCCAGGCTCCAACGTTCGAGCAGGTCTTTGACTGCGAGCGGATCGCTCGGGTGGAGGTACTTCTTGGCCGCCAGCGTCCTCGCGAACTCGAGCGCATCCGCGCTCAACGGGAACTCGCGCGCCGCCGCGTGCTCCCAATCCAGCCGGTGCCACACCCGGTCCAGGTCCCGGAAATATGCGTGATCGATATCGTCGGGGTTGACTTGGATCGGCCACTTCCGACCCGGGTAGGGGCTCGGGCGTCCGTCCCGATACAGACCCTTGCCGTTGTAGCGCCGCCCGTCGATCTCTACCCCGTAGGGTTGGATGGTGCGCCACTTCGTCTCTAAGAACTCCAGCGCCAGATATCGATCGCGAGGAACCTCGATGTAACCTGCGCGGCTTACGCCGTGCTCGAACATCTGCGCCGGCGACAGGTGCAGCCCTGCAACCCCGGGGTCAACCAGGCTTGAATGCGGCGTGTGGTGATACGTGGCCGCGATCCACTGGCGGATGCGGTCGAGCAGCTCATCTATGTAGTAGAACGCCTCGCGCTCCGGGTGCTCCCCGCGCGAGAAAATGTCCTGGCCCTTATACCCAGGAAGTCGGTGCAGTAGATCCTCCCTCAAGGTCTTGAAGAACCTCTCGATCGGCCCCTTGTCCCGGCCCGTTCGCAGCCGCACCGGCTGTATGGATATGCCCATCCGGGCACACACGCTGCGCAGATGCTCCGAGATATAGACCTTCCCGTGATCGATCACGATGGCTTCCGGCACCAGTGCCGGACCCGCGGCCCTTGCCATCGGCCCGTCGATTGCGGCGGGGTCCAGCAGCACCGAGCGGGGCAGGCCATGCTCTGGCCAGACTGCCTCGTTCGGCCAGTGCGCCAGCGTAGGCAGGGGCCGATACGCCTGGAAGAGCACCGCAGCCGCGTCCACCGCCTTCGTGGACACCGGAGTCAGGCGTATCCCGACGACGCACCGGGTGTACCAGTCCATGGCCACGGTGAGCTCGCAGTTGACCCAGCGCAGCGTCACCGGATCCAGAGCGAATACGTCCAGCCGCGTGGTGTCCATCAGCACGTACTCGCCCGGCCGTGTTGGGCGCAACCGACCGAAAACCTCCCTCGGCCGCCCGGCGATATCCCGGTTCCGCTTGGTGCTCAGCCGGAAGGTCGGATGCTGCCGTTCCAACGCCGCAAGCGCCTCATGAGCCTTCGACCGGCCCGGCAACTTCACCGCACCGTCCCCGAACCTCGCGATCACCCGGGCCTCAGCCTGCTCCAGCACCGTCTTGCGCAACGGCTTGGACTGGTCGACATGCTCCACCAACACCTCGACCACGGCCTCCACCCACCGGGCATCGCAGCGGTCGAGCACGCTGACCTCTCGGATCGGTCTGGCCAGACCCGCCTCTCCTGTACGTTCCACGTCCGCGACCCAGCGGCGCACCGTGCGCCAGTGCACACCGAGTTCCGCGGCCTTCGCCTCATACCGAGCCATCTGCGGCAACGATGGGTCGTACTCCGGCCGAGGCTCGCCGTCCCGAGCCAGCTCCTCTGACCCCGACCGGTAGCCCGTCAATACCTCCCGAGCATGCTCCGCACGCTCCACGAGCCGGGCAAGCTCGGTGCCGGTCAACCTCGAGACGATCACGGAGGCCAACTCGTCCTCGTCGTCTCCGGACGGCCCGGGGCCGTCGGCTACCACCCGTGCACGGTCGGAAAACAGCAGTTCCTTGACAGAGACTCGGAGCATATGCCCGCGCACACTCCGCAAGACCACATCGGTTCCGGCCTGCTGTGCGGCAAGCTCGACCACCTCGACAAGTTCACCGTCATAGACCAGGCGCAAACCCACCCCAAGTCGCACCGCGCTCCTGCTCATAACGCCCTCCGGACGATGCTCGTAGGTGACAGAGGCCGATCGATGTCCGTGACAATCGACCCTGACCAAAGCAGGTGAAGCACAGCAGGCCGCACGAGCCGCGCATCGGCTTGATGCCCAGCCCCAAACGCCTCCCCAAGCGTCATGCCGTCCTCGAACCCCGCCTGCACGCGAGTCAGCAGCACCGGGTCGAAGAGCCATGATCTGCGATATCCGGCTAGGAATCGCAGGTTTTCCAACCTCGCCGCCGATGGCTCGCTCCAGATCTCGTATCGCCAACCCCGGTCCTCGACTACGGCTCGTGCCCATCCGAGGGCGAACGCCACCTCGTCCTTTGACAGCATCGCCGCCGGCTTCACATCCACTACCAACGGCCCGGACCCCGTCAGCAGAAGGAAGTCGGGAACATGCCGCCGCTCGATGCCATCGACCTGAGCCGTCATCAAGAACGGCTGCGCGACGATCCGGGAGACACCCGGATCGAAGTCCGCAGCGAGCAGACTAGCCAACTCCAGGCGAGACTCGAAGATTACAAGATCCTTCTCGGTGGCCGCCCAGTACGAACCCGAATAATGCCGCTGGCCGAAGTACCATCTGAATGTCCGCCACGGCCCGGCGGCCAGCAGCCCTGTTAGCGGCGCGGCAGTGAACTCACACGCGATCGTCTCTGCGCCCAGCAGATCCTTCGCACGGATGCGGGCGCTCGATATCGCTATCCGACCAGGCATTCCGCCTCACAGAACGAGCCAGTTCGACATCGATGCCCACAATCTCGCACGATGACAGCGACATCACCGGGTTCCGCCGGAACATCACCCGAACGAGTGAGGCCGCTGATCAGATCGTCCGCAGCGAGTGTCAGAACTGCCATTTAGCTGACACAGACGCGCGGATTCTGACATCGAAATGCGGACCCTACATCTGAGGTCGCTCAGCTCTGCTGCATGTCGACGAAGCGGCTGTAGTGGCCCTGGAAGGCCACGGTGATGGTGGCCGTGGGGCCGTTACGGTGCTTGGCGACGATGAGGTCGGCCTCGCCGGCGCGGGGGGACTCGGCCTCGTAGGCTGCTTCGCGGTGCAGGAGGATGACGACGTCGGCGTCCTGCTCGAGGGAGCCGGATTCGCGCAGGTCGGACATCATCGGCTTCTTGTCGGTGCGCTGTTCGGGACCGCGGTTCAGCTGCGCGATGGCGACGATCGGGACCTCGAGCTCCTTGGCGAGCAGCTTGAGGTTACGGGACATCTCGGAGACCTCCTGCTGGCGGCTCTCGGCGCGGCGGGCGCCGCCGCCGCTCATCAGCTGGAGGTAGTCGACGATGACAAGACGCAGGTCGTGGCGCTGTTTGAGGCGGCGGCACTTGGCGCGGATCTCCATCATCGACATGTTCGGCGAGTCGTCGATGAACAGCGGGGCCGAGCTGAGGTCGCCCATCTTGCGGGCGATCTTGCCCCAGTCGTCGTCCGTCATGTTGCCGGATCGCATGTGGTGCAGGGCGATCCGGGCCTCGGCGGACAGCAGGCGCATGGTGATCTCGTTGCGGCCCATCTCCAGGGAGAAGATGACGGACGTCAGGCCGTTGCGGATCGAGCAGGACCGCGCGAAGTCCAGGCCGATGGTGCTCTTGCCCATCGCGGGGCGGGCCGCGACGATGATCATCTGGCCGGGGTGCAGGCCCTGGGTGAGGGAGTCGAGGTCGGCGAAGCCGGTGGGGACGCCGGTCATCTCGCCGGAGCGGTTGGCGATCGACTCGATCTCGTCGATCGCCCCCTCCATGATGTCGGACAGCGGGGCGTAGTCCTCGCCCGCGCGCTGCTCGGTGACGCTGTAGATCTCCGACTGCGCCCGGTTGACGATCTCGTCGATGTCGTCGCCCTCGGTGGCGTAGCCCATCTGCGTGATCCGGGTGCCCGCCTCCACCAGGCGGCGCAGGATCGCGCGCTCGTGCACGATCTCGGCGTAGTAGCCGGCGCTGGCCGCGTTCGGCACCGAGTCCATCAGGGTGTGCAGATACGCCGGGCCGCCGACGCGGGAGAGCTCGCCGCGCTTGGTCAGCTCGTTGGCGACGGTGACGGCGTCGGCCGGCTCGCCGCGGCCGTAGAGGTCGAGGATCGCGTCGAAGACCTGCTCGTGCTTGGGCTGGTAGAAGTCCCGGCCCTTGAGCACCTCGATCACGTCGGGGATGGCGTCCTTGGACAGCAGCATGCCGCCGAGCACGCCCTGTTCGGCCGCGAGGTCCTGCGGCGGGGTGCGCTCATAGCCGCCACCGCCGCCACCGCCTCCGTAGCCGCCACCGCCCCCTGCGGAGCCGTTGCGGCCCTCCCGGCCGCCGCCCGATCCCCCGAAGCCGCCGAAGCCGCCGGAGTCCCGGAAGTAGCCGCCGGCGGGCTCGTAGCCGTCCTCGGGGGGCGGCTCGGGTAGCGGCGGCAGACCCTCGGTCCCGTCGAACGCGGGCATGACGGGACCTCCTTCGGATCGGCTCGGCGCGGGTCGGAAGAACCACGGTAGGGCTCGGGACCCACAAGAGCGAGTCAGTCATCCACACGTCCTGTGGATAACCTGGGGATAACACGGCGGCGCCTGTTGAAAACCGGGTCACTCCTGTGGGTACCGCGGTGGACGACGCGGCGGGCTCCGCGCGGTCCCGGTGATCGCAGGGGCCTGGCCTGGGCCGTCGCCCCGGGGCCGGGACGCACAGGCTGTGCACAAAAATTTCCGGGCGCCGCCTTCTTCCGAATGGATGAAAGCGGCGCCCGGAAACCGACCTCGCGTCGGATGACGGTCAGTCAGTCATGCGACTGTCGCCTCAGGCGGCGACGATGTTGACGCCCACGGTCGCGGAGACCTCGGGGTGCAGCCGGACCGAGACCCGGTGCGAGCCGACGGTCTTGATCGGCGTGGGGATCTCGATCTTGCGCTTGTCCACGGCCGGGCCGCCGGAGCGGGTCACCGCGTCGGCGATGTCCGCGACGGTGACCGAGCCGAACAGGCGGCCGGACTCGCCGGCGCGGGTGGCCAGGCGCACGTTGAGCTTCTCCAGCTCGGCCTTGAGCTCCTGGGCGTGGCCCAGGTCGCGGACCTCGCGGCTCTTGCGGGCCTTGCGGATGGTCTCCACCTGCTTCTCAGCGCCCTTAGACCACGTGATCGCGTAGCCGCGGGGCAGCAGGTAGTTGCGGCCGTAGCCGTCCTTGACCGTGATCACGTCGCCGGGGGCGCCGAGGCCGGTGACCTCGTGGGTGAGGATGAGCTTCATTTTCTAATCCCTACCCTTCCCTTAGCGAACGGTGCTGGTGTACGGCAGCAGCGCCATCTCACGGCTGTTCTTCACAGCCGTGGCGATGTCGCGCTGGTGCTGGGTGCAGTTGCCGGTCACTCGACGGGCACGGATCTTGCCGCGGTCGGAGATGAACTTCCGCAGCAGGTTCGTGTCCTTGTAGTCGATGTACTCGGTCTTGTCCTTGCAGAATGCGCAGACCTTCTTCTTCGGCTTGCGCACCGGGGGCTTCGCCATGGTGTCTTACTCTCCTACTGAAAGATCAATCTAGAACGGGGGCTCGTCCGAGTAGCCGCCGCCCCAGCCGCCGCCCGAACCACCGGAGGTGGCCCAGGGGTCTTCCTGCTGGGACTGCTGGCCGCCGGACTGCTGGCCACCGCTACGCTGCACGGACCCGCCGCCGGACTGGTTGCTACCGCCCCAGTCCCCGCCGCCGCCTCCGCCGTATCCGCCGCCCCCGGAGGAGCCGCGGCCGGCCTTGGTGACCTTGGCGGTGGCGAACTTCAGGCACGGGCCGATCTCGTCGACGTCGAGCTCGACCACCGTGCGCTTCTCGCCCTCGCGGGTCTCGTAGGACCGCTGCTTGAGCCGACCCTGCACGATCACCTGCATGCCCTTGGTGAGGGACTCGGCCACGTTCTCCGCGTACTGGCGCCAGACCGAGCAGCGCAGGAACAGCGGGTCGCCGTCCTTCCACTGGCCGGACTCGCGGTCCAGGGTCCGCGGCGTGGACGCGACGGTGAACCCGGCCACGGCGGCCCCGCTGGGCGTGAAGCGCAGCTCGGGGTCGTTGGTCAGGTTGCCGACGACGGTGATTACGGTTTCGCCTGCCATGGGGTCCTACTCGCCTTCCGCTTTACGTAGCAGTGCCCGACGCGGCATTACCGCTGGTCGGGACGGATGACCTTGGTCCGCAGCACGCCCTCGTTGAGGTTGAGCTGGCGGTCGAACTCCTGCACCACCGCGGGGGTGGCGTTGAGGTTGATGACGGCGTAGATGCCCTCGGACACCTTCTTGCCGCCCTTCTTGATCTCGTAGGCGAGGCGACGACGGCCCCAGATGTCGGTCTTCTCCACCGCGCCGCCGTTGCTGCGGACGACACCGAGGAAGTTCTCGACGGACGGAGCGATCTGGCGCTCTTCGAGGTCCGGGTCGAGGATGACCATCACTTCGTAGTGACGCATGTGCGTACCCACCTCCTATGGACTCGTACGGCCGCGGGCTCTCCGCGACAGGAGGGTCATGCATCGATCCAGGGCAGGCCCGGCGGACGCCCGGCGCAGACCTGGATCGGTCAAGTGTACCGGTACCCGATTGGCCTCTTGAAATCGGGACGATCCAGGCTGATAGTGACGACTGAGTACGCGGAAAACCACACAGTGTCGTGTAGCGCGTGACAGGTACGGAGGTCTCCCCGATGAGCCAGACCGTTTCCACCCGGCACCACCACCTCACCCTCAACACGGACGGCCGCCGCCACCCCATGGCCAACACGCTCACCCTGCTGGCGAGCTGCCTGGCCGTGGTCGCCGCGGTGAGCGCCTGGTACCCCTCGACCCACCTGGTCGGCGCCTGGACCGGCCTGTTCGGGCTGCTCTCCGGCCTCTGGGCGCAGATGATCTCGGCCACCACCGCCGAGCGGTTCATCAACGTCAGCGCCATGATCGTCTCCGGGGTCGGACTCCTGTTCGGCCTTGCTCACGGTGGACTGTACTGACCGCCACCGACAGTTTCGCGCCGCCGTTGTCGGCGGACCCGGATAGAGTCGTGCCGTGACTCGAATCGGTGCGACCGTGGACCAGGCCGACCCGCTCGCCGCCTCGGCGGAACGCGGCGGGGACGCGGCGCAGATCCTGCTGGGCGATCCGCAGACCTGGACCAAGCCCGGCGTGACGTTCCCGGGCGGCGCCGAGGCGCTGGCCAAGGGCGCCGCCGAGCAGGGCCTGCGGATCTACGTCCACTCGGCGTACGTGATCAACGTGGCCTCGGCGAACAACCGGATCCGCATCCCCAGCCGCAAGCTGCTGCAGCAGAGCGTGACCGCGGCGGCGGAGATCGGCGCGGCCGGCGTCGTGGTGCACGGCGGCCACGTGACCAAGGACGACGACCCCGCGGTCGGCTTCGAGAACTGGCGCAAGGCCGTCGAGGGGCTCGAGCTGCCCGTTCCGCTGCTGATCGAGAACACTGCGGGCGGCAACCACGCGATGGCGCGCTACCTCGAGGCGATCGAGAAGCTGTGGGCGGCGATCGGGCAGACGCCGAACGCCGACAAGGTGGGCTTCTGCCTGGACACCTGCCACGCCTTCGCGGCGGGCCTGGAGCTGGAGACCGTCGTCGAGAAGGTGCTCGCCATCACCGGCCGGATCGACCTGGTGCACGCCAACGACTCGCAGGGCGGCTTCGGTTCCGGCCGGGACCGTCACGCGAACTTCGGCCAGGGCAAGATCGAGCCGGAGCAGCTGGCCGCGGTCGCGGTCGCGGCGGCAGGCGCGGGCGCCGACTTCATCTGCGAGACGCCGGGCGAGGCGGCCGACCAGGCCGGCGACGTGGCGTGGCTGCGGGAGCGGATCGGCGCGCCCCAGGCGTAGGAAAACCCGGCTTAGATTACAAATCGTGCGCGCCCGGGCGCGCCGCGTAGTCGATCGTGCGCCGACTGTTCATACTGGTGCGCCGATGAGCCTTCAGGTGTATGCGATCGACGCGGAGCGGCATCGGCGGTTTCTGGAGAAGGAGGCCGCCGGGCGGCGCAGGCGTGTCAGCTTTCTGCAGTCCCCCGACTGGGGACGGGTCAAGAGCGGTTGGCGGGCCGAGTCGATCGGCTGGTTCGGCGAAGGCTCCGAACTGGTCGGCACGGCGCTCGTACTGCACCGCGATCTGCCGATCCCCTTCATGGCGGGCCGATCCCTCGCGTACATTCCGGAGGGCCCGACGGTCGACTGGTTCGCCGCCGGGCGGAACGCGGCGGCGTGGCTCGAACCGATAATCGCCTACCTGCACGGCCGCGGCGCGTTCAGTGTGAAGCTCGGACCGAAGGTCGTCGCGCGCAGATTGCGCGCAGAGACGGTCAAGGCGGGTATGGCCGACGCCGGCTACGCCACCCTGGCGGAACTGCCCGCCGATGAAGAGGATCCCGAGGGCCTGCGGCTCATCGGGGAACTGGAAGCGCTCGGCTGGCGCCGGCACGGCGCGAACGACCACGGGATCGCCGGCGTGCAGGCCCGGCACTTCGTCGAGATCCCGTTGCGCGGCAGGACCTCCGCCGACGTGTTCGCGAGCTTCAACGCCCAGTGGCGCCGCAACGTGCGCCTCGCCGAGCGCGCCGGGGTGAAGGTCTGGCAGGCCGGGCTCGACGAACTTCCCGCGTTCCACGACCTGTATCTGGAGACCGCCGCGCGGGACCGGTTCCTGCCGCGTCCGTACTCCTACTTCAAGCGGATGTTCGACGAGTTGCGCGCTGCGGATCCCGACCGCGTCCGGCTCTACCTGGCCGGCGCCGACGGAATCCCCTCGGCGGGCGCCGCGATGATCCGCTTCGGCGGCAGCGCCTGGTACGGCTACGGCGCCGGATCGAGCCGGCGCCGCGAGCTGCGGGCCGGCAACGCCCTGCAGTGGCAGATGATCCAGGACTGCCTGGAGGACGGCCTGGACTACTACGACCTGCGCGGCGTCGGCGAGACCGCGGACCCGGACCACCCGATGTTCGGATTGCTGCGCTTCAAGATCGGTACCGGCGGCGACCTCGTCGAGTACCCCGGCGAGTACGACCTCGCGCTCAACCGGCCGCTCGCCGCCGCGCTGCGGATATACCTCCTGCTCCGCTGAAGCGCAGGGAACACACTTCGGGCAGAAGAGGGCGGCACTATGTCACTGACGTTCTACGTGGATCGGCAGGCCTGGCAGGCGCATCACCGGCGGATCGCGGCCGATCATCCGAAGCCGGTTCCGGTGGTCAAGGGCAACGGATACGGCTTCACGCTGCCGGTGCTCGCCGAGGCGGCCCGAGATCTCGGGCCCGGCGCGGGCGTCGACGGGATCGCGGTCGGCACCGCGCAGGAGGCGGTCTCGATCCTCGACCATTTCCCCTACGACATGGCGCTTCTCGAGCCGTACCTGCCCGGCGGCGAATGGCTCGAACTGCCCGAGCGCGTAGTGCGCAACGCCGCGTCGATCGAGGCGGTGCGGATGCTGGCCGGGCGCCGCATGATGATCGATTGTCGCAGCTCCCTGCGTGCGCACGGCGTGTCCCGCGGCGAGCTACGCGCCCTGCGCCGCGCGCTGTGCAGCGACGGCCCCGAGGGCTACTCGGTGCACTTGCCGATCGAGCGGCCCGCGCACGCCGATCCGGTCCGCGAGGTCTCCGAGTGGATCTTCGCGCTGCGCGATGCCGGGCTGATGATCCCCGTCATGTACGTCAGCCATGTCCGCCGGTCCGAGATCGGCGCACTGCGGCTGCTCTTCCCGCGCATCCGCTTCCGGCCGCGCATCGGCACGGAGCTGTGGCTCGGCGATCCCTCGGCGGTCGAGGCCCGGGCGACGGTGCTCGACGTGATGCCCGTGCGCAAGGGCGAGCCCGTCGGCTACCGGCAGTGGCGGGCGCGGCAAAGCGGCTGGATCGTCGTGGTCAGCGGCGGCGCGTTGCACGGCGTCGGCCTGGAGGCTCCGAAGGTGCTGCGCGGGATGCTGCCGCGGGTCAAGGAGATCGGGCGGTCCGGGCTGCGCGCGATGAACCGGACGCTCTCGCCCTTCACGTGGAAGGGGCGGCGCTGCTGGTTCGCAGAGCCGCCCCACATGTCGGTCTCGATGATCTACATGCCGGACTCCGAGATCCCGCCGCGGCCCGGCTCGGAGCTGGTGGCCGAACTGCGGCACACGGCGACCCACTTCGACCGCGTCGCCCTGGTCGACGCCCGTGGCGTGTCAGGTCAGGGCACCACCGGCGTCAGGCCGGCGTGCGCCTGATCCTCGTCGTCCTCGTAGCCTTCCTCGTCGATCAGGCCGAAGCCGTACACGTCCTCGGCGCCTTCCAGCACGCCGCCCGCCGGGTCGTCCATGCCGCTCATCCGGACCGGATCGCGGCGTGGATCGATCACGTCGCGGATCACCTGGACCGCGAAGAAGATCGTGCCCGCCAGGTGCAGCGCGATGGCCAGGTCGTAGGCCGGCTGCGGCAGCCCGCGCAGCGGAGTGTTCAGCGAGACCAGGTACAGCCAGATCGCTCCGTAGTAGACGACCTCGCACACCTGCCAGATCAGGAAGTCGCGCCACCGCGGCCTGGCCAGCACCGCGAGCGGGATGAGCCAGAGCACGTACTGCGGCGAGTAGACCTTGTTGAACAGGATGAACGCGCAGGCCACCAGGAAGACGATCTGCCCGACCCGGGGCCGGGTCCTGGCCAGCCAGGTGAGCAGCCCGATGCCGACGCAGGAGAGCGCGAGCAGCACGGCGAAGCCCGCGGACACCGCCGAGGCGCTGAGGTTCGTCACGTGCAGCGTGTGGGCGAACGGGCTGTACTCCAGGAACAGCCAGAACGAGCCCCAGTCCGCGCCGCGGTTCTCGTTGAACGAGTAGAAGTACGCCCAGCCGTGGAAGTTGGCCGCCATGAACGGCAGGTTCACCACCAGCCAGGAGGCGGCCGCGCCGAGCAGGCACAGGCCCCAGGCGCGCATCTTGCCCGCCCGCCAGCACAGCAGCACCAGCGCGACCAGGATCAGCGCCGGGTAGAGCTTCGCCGCCGTGCCGAGTCCGATCAGCACGCCCGCCACGACCGGCCGCTTGCGCGCCCAGGCCAGCAGGCCGGCCGCGGCCAGGCCGACCGCGATGAGGTCCCAGTTTATGGTCGCGTTCAGCAGCAACCCCGGCGCCAACGCGAACATCGCCGCGTCCCAGGGTCTGGAGCCGCTGAGGCCGACGAGGGCGATCACCGTGATGCACGCGAAGATCAGCAGGAACCACGTGGTGATCACGTAGAACCAGCGGCCCTGGTTGTTCGCGTTGCCCGGGAAGTGCTTGGCGATCAGCGCGGCGGTCTCCATCGCGGCGCCGGTCACGACCGGGTACTCGAGGTAGTAGTTGGTGTTCGTCGAGTAGTACGGCACGTCTCCGGACGAGAAGCCGCGGCCCTGGTACATGTACGGGATGTCGCTGTAGCACATGTGTGTGTACTGCTGGTTCCCGCCGCCGGTCCACGCGGTCGCGAAGCAGGGCTCGCGCATCCCGATGCCCACGGCCGTGGTCAGCACGGTCAGCACGAGCAGGATGAACGCGACCGAGGCGCGGCCGACCGGGCCGAGCTTGGTGCGCGCCCGGCGGCCGAGCACGCCGCCGAAGCCCTCG
The DNA here is from genome assembly GCF_018139625.1 of Actinospica acidithermotolerans. Taxonomy (GTDB): domain Bacteria; phylum Actinomycetota; class Actinomycetes; order Streptomycetales; family Catenulisporaceae; genus Actinospica; species Actinospica acidithermotolerans. The sequence goes on from NZ_JAGSOH010000094.1 coordinate 25,287, forward strand.
GCGCCGACATTCGCCAGCGGGTCGTCCAGGGTCGGCGCGATGTCGCCGGCGCCGTCCGGCCGGCCAGGCTCGAGTGGCCCTTCGGTGTCTTCGAACGAGGGGGTGCTGACCGTCATGCCGCAAACCCTAGCGGTGGTTCCTGAGTGAGTGCGTGGATCGGGCGGCCGATCTGGCGATTCCCGCTGTGGAAATTTCATGAGCCCCCTGGGAAGGCCGGAGGGGCGCGACGGTCGAAACCGTCGCGCCCCTCCGACTCAGCCTAGGCTGCGCTAACCGCCGTTCCCGTTCCCGTTCTTACCTGTATTGGTCGCCGTGGCGCTCGCCGTGGCCGTGGCCGTGGCCGTATTGCCGATGCAGCCGCCGAACAGGTTCGTCTGCTGGCAGGTGGACGTCGAAGTCGGCGTCGTGTTCTGCGCCGTCGGCGTGGTCGCCTGCTGGCTCGGGGTCGTCGCGGTGGCGGTCGGCGTCGTCGCCGTCGCGCTCGGCGTGGTGGCCGTCGCGCTCGGCGTCGGGCTGTTCATGACCGTGGCGCTCGGGTTGGCCGTCGGCTGGGTGAACGAGGCGTCACCGCCGAACGAGGTGCCCTGCATCAGCGAGAGGAACTTCGACCAGATGGCGAACGGGTACATGGCGCCGTAGTCGTTGCCCTTGTTGGCGATGTTGTCGACCGGCAGCTGGACCGTCTCCGACTTGCCGTCGATCGTCGCCGTGGTCCATCTGCTGATGCCCACCGAGATCGACAGCTTGCTGCTGTATCCATCGAACCAGATACCCGCAGTCGTGTACTTGCCGTTGCCGTCGTTGCCGCCGCCGTAGCCGACCGCGTTCATCGCGGTCGTGGTGTTCGGCGTGATGTCCATGGTGGACGTACCGGTCTTGCCCGCGATGTTGTTCAGGTTCAGGCCGCTGCTGTTGTAGGCCGAGTTCGCCGTGCCGTCGCTGTTGTGGATGACGCCCTTGAACAGGCTGGTCTCGGTCGCCGCGACGTTCGAGGAGATCACCTGCGTGGTGGTCATCGTCGGCTTCCAGTCATAGCCGGTCGAGGCGTTCTTGATCTCCTTGATCTCGACCAGCTGGTGCAGCGTGCCGTTGGCGGCCAGCACCGAGTACGCGTCGGCCATGCGGGCCGGGTCGACCGCGCAGACACCGAGCGTGAACCGGACGTTGTCGCAACCGCCCGAGGTGTCGCTCCAGCCGGGCGTGCTCGAGGAGAGGCCGAACGACTCGGCCATTTTCTCGACCTCGCCGTACTGGCCGGGCTGCTGCTCCTCGACCCGGACGAACGCCGTGTTGACCGACGCGTCCGTGGCGTGCCCGAGCGTGATCAGGCCGGTCTTGGCCTTGCTGCCGTCGTTGGTGATACCGCCGCTGGAGTCACCGGCGTCTTCCTGCATCTCGGTCGGATTCGTCTTATCCGGCCATGGGTCGCCGCTGATGTAACTGTTCGGCGACCAGTTGTTGGTCAGTGCCGTCGCGAGGGTGAACGCCTTGAACGTCGATCCGCCCTGCGCTGTCAGCATCGTCGCCGTGTTCTCGTACGTCGAGCCTCCGTAGAAGGCGACGAGATCACCGGTCGATGGATCGACCGCGGCGAGTCCTGGTTGGAGCGTCTTCTGGTCGAGCGCGGTCTCCTGGCTCAGCAGCTCCTGCTGAACCGCCTGCTGAGCCAGCGCCATGTACTTCTGGTTGAACGTGGTGATGACCGTGTAGCCGCCGGCGTCGATCTGCGCCGCGGTCGGCCCCGCCGTCGACGGATGCGCCGAGTTGTACGACTCGAGCCACGAGGACGCGGCCTGCTTCATCTGCACGTCGGTCATCGACTCGCCGGACGTGGTGGTCTCCGCCACCGGGTTCGGCGTGGTGGCGAGGGCCTTCTGGTACTCGGCCGCAGACTTGATGTACCCGTACTGGTACATGTTCGACAGCGTGTCTTTCCAGCGCGCGAGCGCCGTGTTCTTCGCCTGCTCGCCCTGCGACGTCGTCTCGGTCGACGGGTCCCAGCCCTCTGAGTAGTACGAGGGTGAGTTCAGCATCATGGACAGGAACGCGGCTTGCGAGTCCTGCTCGTACGCCGGTTCCTTCTCCATCTGCGCCAACGAGATGTTGAACCACTTCTGCACGCCCGCCACGATGCCGTTGGAGTTCCGGCCGAACGACGAGGTGTTCAGATAGTCCGCCATGATCGTCTGTTTGTTGTACTTCTTCGCCAGTTTCAGGGCGATGAAGATCTCGTCGATCTTGCGGGACGTCGTCTGCGCCTGGGTCAGGAACGCGTTCTTGACGTACTGCTGGGTGATCGTCGAACCACCCTGGGTGCTGCCGCCCATCAGGTCGACCAGCAGGGCTCGCGCCGTACCCGTGTAGGAGACGCCGGGGTCGGTCCAGAAGGTCTTGTTCTCCTGGGCCACGACGGCGTTCTGGATCGCCATCGGGATCGCGCTGTAGTCGACCACGGTGCGGTCGGTGCTGCCGTCCGAGGCGAACTTCGTCGAGCCGTCGTCGAACGTGTAGAACGAGGACTGTGCGAACGCCGACGAGTGCGGGTCGGGGATCTGCACCGTCTCGTACTCGAAGGCGATGAAGCCGAGCACCAGGAAGATGCAGGCCAGGAAGCCGCCGGAGACCTGCTTGATCGACGGGACCCAGTGCCGCCAGCCGTACTTGCCGGTGCGCGGGTAGTCGAAGTAGCGGTGGTAGCCGGTCCGCTTCACCGGGCCGGTCGGCCGGCCGGCGGCCCGCGAGCGGGACCGCGCGGCCGCGCCGTTGCGCGTCGAACGGCCGTTGAGCGCGCTCTCCGGGTACTGGTCCGAGCGCGACTGGCTGGCCGCGTCGCCGCCGCGGGCGGCGCGCCGCTCCTCGACCCGGCTGCGCCGGGCGCCGGGAACGGCCCCCGTCGCGTCGGCCGGCTCCTGGACGCGCGTCTGCGCCGGGTCGGACGAGCCGTACCCGGGAGCCGCGCCCAAGCCGGACGGCGAGGACGAGGGATAGCGCGGCGCCGCGTCGGAGGGCGCGCGGCCGCGGGTGCCGCCGCCCGGGCCGGCGGAGCCGCTGCCGGCACCGCCGCCGTAGCCGCGACGGCCGCCGCCCCCGCCCGGAGGGGGCGAGGCCTGCGGGGTCGGGGG
>NZ_JAGSOH010000095.1 GCF_018139625.1 Actinospica acidithermotolerans
CTCAGCACCGCCGCAGGATCCCCGCGGCCGCCGCGGCCTCCTTGGTGAGGCGCTCCATGGCCGCCTGGTCCCCCGCGTCGGCCGCGGGCTGGTCGGCCCGGGGGCGCGGCTCCACGGCGTTGCCGCCCGGCTGGGCGCCCGGCGGGACCGGCGGGGCGGGGCGCAGCGCGAAGACGAACAGCGTCACGACGGCCACCCACACGTAGGCGCTGCCGATGATCTGCTCCCACCAGCCCCAGCCGAGCTCCAGGTTGTTCTGGTGCGGGAACCACACCTGCGGCTCGGCGAGGAAGACGGCCGTGACGGCCGCCGCGCCGGCGAAGTAGCGCCAGCCCTGGGTCGGGCGCAGCCGCCAGCCCTTGACGAGCGCGCAGACGAGCACGGGAGAGGCCCACACCCAGTGGTGCGACCAGGAGACCGGCGAGACCAGCAGTTCCGTGCACGCCGTCAGCGCGAGCATGGTGACGGGCTTGTTCTGCTGGGCGAGCTTGAACAGGGCCGCTATGGCCGCGAGGCCGACGATCGCGCAGCAGGCGAGCCACACGGCGTTCTCGGTGCCGCCGTTCAGGTGGGCGCGGAACAGGATGCCCGAGATCGACTGGTTGCTGGAGAAGTCGTGCAGGCCTATACGGCTGGTGTCGAAGACCGTGGAGGTCCAGTACTGCCAGGAGTCCCGGCCGCAGAAGGCGAAGCCGAGCGCCGTCGTGGCGGCGAAGCCGCCCAGCATGTTCCGGCAGCCGCGCCAGTCGCGGCGCGCGATGTAGTACAGCAGGAAGACCATCGGCGTGAGCTTGAGCGCCGCCGCGACGCCGGTGAGCGCGCCGCGCGGCCAGCCGACCTTGCGGCCGCGCACGGTGAACCAGGTGCTCGGCAGCAGGCAGTCGAAGGAGACGAGCGCCATCAGCACGATGTTGATCTGGCCGTAGGCGAGCGTCGTGCGGACCGGCTCGATGAGCACGGCCAGCGGGAGCATCGCCGCGGCGAGCTTCCAGGAGCGGGCGCCGACGGCCAGCCGCGCGGCGCGCAGGAACAGCGCCAGCACGCTGAGGAACAGGCTCAGGCTCACCGCCGTCATCACGACGCCGGCCGCCGTGTTCGACATCAGCGCGAGCGGCGCCATCAGCACCGCCGAGATCGGCGGATACGTGAACGGCTCGAGCATCCCGTTCGCGATCGGCGGCAACGGGCCGTAGAGCGCCTTCCCGTGCATCCAAGCCTGCGCACCGACGCGGTATACGTCCAGGTCGAGCCGGTAGACCCCGAAATTCAGCCGGCCGTTCTGGTACGTGAGCAGACTCACCAGGAAGACGATCGCGACCAGCGCGGCGAGCACGATCTGACGGTGGGTCGGTCGGCGCTGGGCAGCCACGAAGGTCACCCGCTTCCACCCCCTTCGGTCCGCCCCGGCACAGGGCGTGTTCTGATCGTGAAACACCGTTGATGGTAGCCGACCCCGGCGTTGCGCTCCTTACCGGCACCACCCGGGCGCCCGCACCGGCCACGGCGCCGTCGCGGCCCCCTGCGTCAACCCCCCGTTCAGGCTCCCATCAGCGCTTTGCCGCGGCTTTTTCCGAAATCGCGGTGCCTTCGGCGAGTCGGATGAGCGGTATGGTCACGCTCGCCGCCGATCCGCCCGTCTGGGTGACGGTGAGCGAGGAGGCGGAGATGTCTCCGGCGACTTCGACCCGGTACTCGAGGCCCGGCCAGCCGACCACGTCGAGCCCGTCCGCCACGCCTAGGTTCGCGACTGTGCGCCCGCCCTGCCTGAGCGCGGCGACCGACCGCCCCGTCGATGCGACCGTGGCTTGGCCTATCTGTCTCTCCGCGCTGGCGACCAGCGCCTTGGCGGCGTTCAGCGCGGTGTACGGGATGCCGGACGAGCCGGGCATGCCCAGTACGACGCCGATGATGGTCAGCCGGCGGCCGCCGACGGTGATGTGCGCCGAGAACAGCAGGCAGGATCCGGCGGCGGCCGTGGTACCGGTCTTGATGCCGTCGATGCCGTACGAGCCGAGGTCCCGGTTGACGTTGTAGACGGTGCCGGCCTCCGGCACGCTCGCGCTGTCCTCGGAGACGATCGAGGTCAGCGCGGGCATCTTCTGCACCGCCTCGGCGAGCCTGAGCAGGTCGCCCATCGTGGAGACGGTGCTGGCGGCGAGCCCGGCCGGGTCGGTGAAGTGCGAGCGGGTCATGCCGAGCGCGCTCGCCTGCCGGTTCATCGCGGCCAGGAACGGGTCGATCGAGCCCTTGTCCCATATCGCGAGGATGTCGGCCATGTTCCCGGCCGACGCCAGCATCAGCGCCTCCAGTGCCTGCCGTTCGGTGATCCGCTCGCCGGTCTCGGTCTCCACGGCGGACTCGTCCTCGTCGATCGCCTTGGAGTACGTGGCGGCCATCGCGCTGGTCAGTGTGATCGTCGGACCGGAGGAGGTCGCGGTCAGCGGGTGGTCGCGCAGGACGACGTACGCGGTCAGCGTCTTCGTGATGCTCGCGATCGCGTGCTGCGAGGTCATGCTGCCGTCGTGGCCGAGCAGCCCCATCCCCTCGACCTCGATCGCGGCGCTGCCGGAGGACGGCCACGTGAGGCTGACCGAGCCCGGATAGACGTACCGGTTCGCCGTCGTCTGCACGAGGCGCGTCTGCGCCCCGTCCGTGTCGTGCGGATCGGCGGCGGTGACAGTCAGGCCGGGCACGTACCCGGGGCCGCCCACGGCCAGCGACCAGCAGGCCGCGCCGAGCATGCCGAGTATGGCCAGTGCGAGCCCTGCGATCAGACTCCTCCGACTGCCGAACTCACCCACGTACCCCTCGACTCTCTTCGCCACACGCCCCGCGTTCTCGTCACTCGGTCAGTACAACGCCGAAACCGCGATCCGGGTTGCGGCCCCCGCGAATCTTCATGCACCTCATGAGATTCGATATCAGATTCACCCGATCACCAGGCGGATCGACGCGCTGATCCGGGGGGCAGCAGGGCGAGCGAGGGGGTCGGTCCCAACGCGATGAGCCGCAGCAACGCGTCCGTGTCGAGGTGCTCCTCGACGGCGTCGGCGAGCCGGTCGTACTGGGCCACTCGGGCGGCGGCGAACTCGGCTCCGGACCGCGGCCGCGGTCCGGCGACCCACTCCAGCAGCGCGGCGCGGAACGCGTCGGATTCCAGGGCGCCGTGCCAGAGCGTGCCGAGGACGCGGCCGGACGCGCAGCCGTCCAGCGCATTCGAGGCCGGGTCCGCGGCGGCGGTCATCAGCGGATCGCCGCCGAACACCTCGACGACGCCGTGGTGGATCTCGTACGCGGTGGTGATCGGCGCGCCGAGCGCGTGGCCGGTCGGACGTGCCAGGGTCTTGCTTTCGGCGAACGCCGTGCGGACCGGGAGCAGCCCGAGGCCCTCGACCCGGCCGACGCGGCTCTCCACCTCGTCCTCGATCGTGTGGCCGAGCATCTGGTAGCCGCCGCAGACGCCGAGGATCGCGCCGCCCTTGGCGTGCCGGGCGAGGATCGCGTCCGCGATACCGCGGCTTCGCATCCAATCCAGGTCGCTCACCGTGGCCTTGGTGCCCGGGATCAGCACGAGGTCGGCCTCTGCGATACCGCGCGGGGACGTCGTGAACGAGACCTCGACGCCGGGTTCGAGGCGCAGGGCGTCCACGTCGGTGAAGTTCGACACGCGCGGCAGGTGCACGACGGTGACGGTCAGCGGCGCGACCCCGGCCGGCGCCGGCTTCGCGGCGATCGGTCCCGCGGCTTCGAGGGTGAGCGAGTCCTCGGCGTCGATCCAGAGATCGCGCAGGTACGGCAGCACGCCGAGCGTGGGCCGTCCGCTGAACTTGTGGATCATCTTCAGCGCCGGATCGAGCAGCGCCGCGTCGCCGCGGAAGCGGTTGACGATGAACGCTGAGATCAGCGCCTGGTCCTCGGGTTCGAGCAGCGCGACCGTGCCGTGGAAGGCCGCGAACACGCCGCCGCGGTCGATGTCGCCGACGACCACGGTCGCCAGGTTGCGGGACCGGGCCAGGCCGAGGTTGGCGAGGTCGTTCTCGCGCAGGTTGATCTCGGTCGGCGAGCCCGCGCCTTCGCAGATCACGACGTCGTATTCGGCGCGCAGCGAGTCGTAGGCGTCGAGGACGTGCTCGCGCAGCTCACGCTTGAGGTCCTGGTAGGAGAGCGCGTCGGCGTTCGCGTAGGGACGGCCGAGCAGCACGACCTGGCTGCTGCGATCCGAGCCCGGCTTCAGGAGCACGGGGTTCATCCGCGGGTCCGGGGTGATGCCCGCGGCGGCCGCCTGCATCGCCTGCGCGCGGCCGATCTCGGCGCCGTCTCCGGTCGCCGGGTTCACGCAGACGGCCGAGTTGTTGGACATGTTCTGTGACTTGAACGGCGCAACGGACACACCCTGCCGCGCGAGCCAGCGGCAGATTCCGGCCGTCAGCACGGACTTCCCGGCGTCCGAGGTCGTGCCGGCCACCAGCAGGCTGCCCCGCGGCGCCGAGGGCTCAGCCACGTCGCAGCCCCCGACGTCCGAGGACGGCGCCCGCCGCCAGCAGGATCGCGGCGCTCGTGCCGACGGCCTTGGAGAGCTTGTTGGCGCGCGCGATGTCGAAGCCGCGCGGCGCCCGGCCGTTGCCCAGCTGGGGGCGCTCCTCCACCCGCGAGCCGTACACGTTCGTGCCGCCGAGCCGCACGCCGAGCGCGCCGGCCGCCGAGGCCTCGCAGTGCCCAGCGTTGGGGCTCGGGTGGCTGCGCGCGTCGTGCCGCAGCACGTTCCAGGTCTGCTGCCGCAGTCCGCCGACGGTCGGCGCGGCGGCGACCGTCAGCAGGCCGGTCAGCCGCGCGGGCGCCAGATTCAGCACGTCGTCCAGGCGCGCCGAGGCCCAGCCGAAGTTCAGGTACCGCTCGTTGCGGTGGCCGACCATCGCGTCGAGCGTGTTCGCCGCGCGGTACGCCAGCAGGCCGGGCGTGCCTGCGACCGCACCCCAGAACAGCGGCGCGACGATCGCGTCCGAGGTGTTCTCAGCCACCGACTCGATGACCGCGCGTGCCAACGCCGTCTCGCTCAGCCCGCGCGCGTCACGGCCGCACAGCCGCGGCAGCCGTTCGCGGGCGCCTGGAAGGTCGCCCTCCTCCAGCAGGTCGCCGATGGCGGCCGCCTCCCGCCGCAGCGAGCGCGCGCCGATCACGGTCCACGCGGCCGTCGCGGTCGCGGCCAGGGCGAGTCCGCGGCGTGGCCCGACCGCCCGGTCGACGGCGGCGCCGAGCGCGGCGGATCCGCCCACGCATGCCGCCGTGAAGAGCACGCCGCGCATGCGCGAGTCCGCGTAACAGGAGCGCTCGAGTGTGCGCGCGGCACGGCCGAAAAGCGCGACAGGGTGCCCCTTCTGCGGATCGGCGAGTATCGAGTCTGCGGCGTAGCCGGCGAGGAGACCGGCCGCGAGTGCTGTGGCGGACGCGGTGGTGGTGGACCTGGTCTGCGTGCTCACCCGGGGATCGTAGCGACACCGCACGCCGTTTGGATGCCCCAGGCCCGGCAAGCCATCATGGCCGCATGACCGACGCGCCCGACCTCAGGCACCACGGCGATCGCGAGGTCGGCCCCGGATTGGTCGATCTGGCGGTCAATGTCCGGGTTCCGGTCCCGCCGCGGTGGCTGCTCGACCGCATCGCGGCCACGCTGCCGGGGCTCGCCGCGTACCCGGATGCGGCGGATGCCACAGCGGCCGTCGCGCGGCTGCACGGTCGTCCGGTGGACGAGGTGCTGCTCACCTCGGGTGCGGCGGAGGCGTTCGTCCTGCTCGCGCGGGCGTTGCGGCCGCGGCGTGCGGTCGTCGTGCATCCGCAGTTCACCGAGCCGGAAGCCGCGCTGGCGGCCGCCGGGCACGAAGTCGCGCGCGTGCTGCTCACCGCGGCGGACGGCTTCCGCCTCGACCCCGCGCTCGTGCCCGGCGACTCCGACCTCGTCGTCATCGGCAATCCGACGAACCCGACCGGCGTGCTGCATCCGGCGGCCGAACTCGCCGCGCTCGCGAGGCCGGGACGGACGCTCGTCGTCGACGAGGCGTTCATGGACGCCGTTCCCGGCCAGCCGGAATCCCTGTCGTCCGCGGAGCTGCCGGGCCTCGTCGTCCTCAGAAGCCTGACGAAGACCTGGGGCCTGGCCGGGCTGCGCATCGGCTACGCGGTCGGCGACCCGGCCGTGCTCGCCGAACTGCGCGAAGCCCAGCCGCTCTGGTCGGTCTCCAGCCCGGCGCTCGCGGCCGCGATCGCGTGCAGCGAGCCGTTCGCGCAGGCCGAGGCGGAGAGACTCGCCGTGGTCGCGGAAGCCGACCGGCGCTATCTGGAGCGGCGGCTGCTGGAGATCCCCGGCTTCGCGCTGCCCGCGCGCCGAAACACGCGTGCGCCGTTCGTGCTCTTGCATGTCGAAGGCGCCGACAAGCTGCGACTTCGGCTCCGTGAGCGGGGATTCGCGGTACGCCGTGCCGACACCTTCCCCGGTCTCGGCCCCGACTGGTTGCGGATCGCCGTCCGGGAGCGGGCCGTGACGGACGCGCTATGCGCGGCGGTCCGGCAGTTCGGCGGCTAGCAGCGGATCGGCCGCCGGCTGCGACGCCGGGGCCTGCGGCATGTCGGGCTGGTCGTCGAACACGCCGGGCGGGCCGATGACGGCCGTCAGGATCGTCGAGTTCGGCAGCAGCAGTTCGCCGCGCGCCGTATCGAGCCGCACATAGGTGAGCGTCATGTCGGTGACCTCGCCGGTGTACGGACCGCCGATCGGCCCCGAGCGGATCGAGATCTTCTGGCCGACCGAGACCGGCCGCACGACCAGCAGGATCAGCCCGGCGAAGAAGTTGTTGAGCGACTGCTGCGCCGCGATGCCGAGGATCACCCCGGTGATCGAGGCGCCGAGGGCCAGCCGGGAGATCGGCACGTTCAGCGCGCCGAGTGTGCCGAAGATCACCAGCAGGTACCCGGCGACGAGGCAGATCCAGCGCAGGCCGACCTTCCGGTCGTCGCCCACCCGGGACGGCACGGCGTGCAGGATCTCGCTGGTGGCCGAGCGGACCGCGGTCACCCCGGCGGCGAAGAAGACGACGGCGCCCGCGACCGCGCAGATCGTGGCCACCTTGCCGTGGTGCTGGAAGTAGGCGATCGGAGCGTTTTCGCCCAGCACCCCGCCGGACGCCCAGGTCAGCGCGAGGCCGAGGCAGGCGACGATGGCGGCGGCGAGCGCGCGCCGGAAGTCGGCGCTGATCGCGTGGTTGATGGCGGTCAGATGCTGCTGCCAGGGGTCGGGCGAGTCGTCCTCTCGCTCCTTCTGCGACGGATCAGGAGTGGCGGACATGAGAGCATCGTACCGAGAACGCCGGGGCGCGGAGCAGCGCCGATGCTCTCCGGTCGTGACCGACTGTGACATAGTGTGACTAAGCGTCGGAATAGTGCTGAAGGCGAGCGGGAATCATGAGCGATCCGCTGGAGGGAGAGGTCGTCCAGCCGGGCTCCGGCGACGGTCCGGGCGGCGGGGGACGGCCGGGAGGCCATCCGCGCATCCCGGGACCGCTCGAGGCGGGCCGCTTCCGCAAGATGTGGCTGCTGCCGGTGCTCTTCGGCGGCGCCGGCGTGGTGCTCGGCCTGCTGGTGCTGATCTGGCCGGGCCACACCGTCAAGGCCCTGACGGTCCTGTTCGGCGTCTACCTGGTGCTGACCGGCGGCTACCGCTTCGTGGCCGCGCTCCAGCTCAAGGACGTCGACGCCGTGGCCCGGGCGGTCGCGCTGGTGCTCGCGGTGCTCTCCTTCGCCTTCGGCGTGGTCTGCCTCGCCGAGCCGTTCACCGCGGCCTCCAGCCTCGCCCTCGTGATCGGCGTGTTCTGGCTGGCCAGCGGCGCGCTCACGGTGTTCGGCGCCCGGCAGCGGGCGCGCAGCACGCCGGGCCGCTCGCCGGGGATGACCGGCGGCGTCTTCGCGATGGTCGTCGGCCTGCTGATCATGGCCTTCCCCGGCGCCAGCCTGGTCGTGCTCGCCTGGATCCTCGGCCTGTGGCTGATCTTCTTCGGCGGCACGGCGCTGGTCACCGGGCTGGTCGCGCGCAAGGTGCTCGAGGCGGCGAAGCACGCCGCCTTGTACTGGCCATAGCCCGTCGGTGCCCCTTATGCTCCGGGGCATGTCGAACGATGCCGCGGCAGTCACCGCAGACGCACAGGAAATCGCCTCCGACCTGGCCGAACTCCGTCGCGCGATCCACCGCGAGCCGGAGCTCGGGCTCGTCCTGCCGCGCACCCAGGAAAAGGTGCTCGGCGCTCTCGACGGCCTCGGCCTCGAGCTGACGCTCGGCAAGTCCCTGAACTCCGTCACCGGCGTGCTGCGCGGCGGCAGGCCCGGCCCGACGGTGCTGCTGCGCGGCGACATGGACGCGCTGCCGCTGCGCGAGAGCGCCGTGCACGACGTGCGCGTCTCCGACTTCGACGGCGTGATGCACGCGTGCGGCCACGACCTGCACACCAGCATGCTCGTCGGCGCCGCGCGGCTGCTCTCGGCGCGGCGGGAGAGCCTGGCCGGGAACGTGCTGTTCATGTTCCAGCCCGGCGAGGAGGGCGAGGACGGCGCGGGCCACATGCTCGCCGAGGGCGTCCTCGACGCGGCCGGAGCCGCCCCGGACGCGGCGTACGCGATACACGTCTTCAGCAACCAGATCCCGCGCGGCGTCTTCAGTGCGAAGCCCGGACCGCTGATGGCCTCCTGCGCCGACCTGCGGGTGACTGTGCGCGGCAGGGGCGGCCACGGCTCGTCCCCGTTCCGCGCGAACGACCCGATCCCCGCGGCGTGCGAGATGGTCGTGGCCATCCAGACCGCCGTCACCCGCAAGTTCGACATCTTCGACCCGGTCGTGGTGACCGTCGGCTCCTTCCACGGCGGCACGAAGGAGAACATCATCCCGGAGACGGTCCACTTCGACGCCACGGTCCGCACCTTCTCGCAGGCCACGCAGGAGAAGGTGCGCCCGGTCCTGGTCGGCCTGATCGAGGGCATCGCGCACGCCCACGGCCTCGAGGCCGAGGTGGACTTCGCGGGCCTCTACCCCGTCACCGTCAACGACGCGGCCGCCGTCGACACCGTCGAGCGCACCGTCGGCGAGCTCTTCGGCGACCAGCGCTTCGAGCGCCTCGCCAACCCGCTCGCCGGCGCCGAGGACTTCTCCCGCGTGCTCCAGCGCGTTCCCGGCGCGATGGTCTTCCTCGGCGCCGCGATCGATGGCCGCGACGTGGACACCGCGCCCTCCAACCACTCGCCCCAGGCCGCCTTCGACGACAGCGTCCTGCCCGACGGCGCCGCCCTGCTCGCCCAGCTCGCGCTCGGCCACGTCGGCTGACGCGTCAAGGTCCTTTGACGCGCTAAACTGTCCGACGCGGCGAGTCGGTCGGGCGACCGCGAGCACGCCGGGCGACCGGCGCGTTCGAGGAAAGTCCGGGCTCCACAGGGCAGGGTGGTTGGTAACGCCAACCCGGGGTGACCCGCGGGACAGTGCCACAGAAAACAAACCGCCGCCCGGGCCCGACAGCCCGCGGCGGTAAGGGTGAAACGGTGCGGTAAGAGCGCACCAGCGCCCACGGTGACGTGGGCGGCTCGGTAAACCCCACCCGGAGCAAGGTCGAGAAGGGCCGGACACCGTCCGGCCCGCGCAGATGCCTGAGGGCTGCCCGCCCGAGTCTGCGGGTAGACCGCTGGAGGTGCGCGGCGACGCGCATCGTAGATGGATGGTCGCCGCGCGCCCCGCCAAGCGGGGCGCGCACAGAACCCGGCTTATAGATCGACTCGCCGCTTCCTCCAGGTCTCTGACCTGGGGGTTTGCGCTCTGCAAGTGTTCGAAATGTCGCCGCGGGTTTCCACCGTTGTTCCACTGCGCAAAGTCGTTCGCGTTTCCGCAGGTCAGCGCGTCGCAGTGGTCGAATTGCTTTCCGGGTGTTCCCGGGTGGGCACGTTTCGCGACGTTTCACGGTGGGGCTGAGGCAGCGTTCGAGATTCTATTGGGTCAAATTCGAGAGTTTGTTCTGGCTTCGGGGCGTCGTGTGATCGGTCGCGAGTCGGGCCGTTTCGGGTCGGGGGTTGACGGTCCGGCAAGTGGACTACGGGGCGGGCCCTGGAGGCGGTCTAGGCTTGAACGCAGCCGGGCCCGTCGCGGCCATTCGCGTCGCGTCCGGCGGGCATCAGGGTGCGATGTCCACGAGGACCTTGCCGATGGCGCCGCTTTCTACTGCCCGGTGTGCGTCGGCGGTGCGGTGGAGGGGGAAGCGGATCAGGGGCAGGCCGTGGTCTTCGCCGACGGGCAGTGCGCCGTCGTGGAGCGCGGCGGTGACGTCCTCGACGGCTGCCGCGCGTGCTTCCGGGCCGGCCGTGTAGAGCACGAGGAACTGCAGGCGTGCGTTGAGCACCATGTTCTGTAGCACGTTCAGTTGGACTGGTTTTCCGCCGTCGTTGGCGTAGGTGGAGATGGTGCCACGCGTCCGCAGCACGGCCAGGTCCAGTGCGAGGTTCGCGCCGAGAGCGACTTCGGTGATGATGTCGACGCCGTTCGGGGCGAGTTCGCGGATCTCGGCGGCGGGGTCGCCTTCGCGGTAGTTGATCACGTGGTGGGCGCCGGCTGCGGTGGCCAGCCGGGCCTTCGCAGGGCCGCTCACGGTGCTGATCACGGTGGCGCCGGCCCAGCGGGCGAGCTGGATCACCGCGTGCCCGACCGCCCCGGCCCCGCCGGTGGCGAGCACGACCTTGCCGTTCAGCGCCCCGGGGGCGAGGCGGCGCGGCCCGTCCTCGGCGACGGTGAGCGCGCGGTGCGCGGTCAGTGCTGGGACGCCGAGCGAGGCGCCGACCTCGAAGTCGGTGTTCTCGGGCAGTGGTACGGCCCGGTCGGCGGGTACGACGGCGTACTCGGCGGCGGTGCCGGTGGGTCGCCCGGCGGCGGCCATGAACAGCCAGACCGGCTGGCCGGTTCGGGCCTGGTCGACGCCTTCACCGACGGCGTCGATCACGCCGGCTCCGTCGAGGTGCGGCGTGATCTCGGGGAACTGCTTGGCGTGGGCGACGCCGGAGCGGGCTTGCACGTCGGTCGGGTTGACTCCGGACACGGCGATCCGGACGCGCACCTCCCCGGGGCCCGGAGAGGGCAGGTCCCGGTCGACGAGTTGGAGAACGTCGGGGGTGCCGTTGTCACGGTAGATGATTGCCTTCATGATCCGTCCTTCGGGTTAGCTGGATTCGAGGGGTCGCGCTCGGCTGTGGTCTTGCCGGTTTCTCATCAGCCCAGGGCGACGGCGTTGGAGCGGGACTCGACGGCGTCGAGGCTGGCCAGGGCCGCGGCGTCGAGGCTGGTCGCGGCGGCCGCCATGTTGGCCTGCAGATGGGCGGGATCGGCCGTGCCGGGAATGAGCAGCAGATGCGGGGCGTGATGCAGGAGCCAGGCGAGGCCGACTTGTGCGGGTGTGGCGCCTGAGGATGCGGCCGCGGCGTGCACGGCCGGTTCGTCGGTCACCTTGGGCAGTCCTGGTAGGGCTCCGCCGAGTGGGAAGAACGGCACCCAGGCGATTCCCTCGGCCGCGCACAGCGCGAGCATGTCCTCGTCGTCGCGGGAGACGAGGCTGTAGGCGTTCTGCACGCAGACGATTCCCACGGGCAGGGCGCGGCGCAGGCCGTCGATGGTGACGCAGCTCAGGCCGATCGCGCCGATCTTGCCCTCGTCGCGCAGCGCGGCCAGCTCAGCGAGCTGGTCGTCGAGGTCGACGACTTGGTCGCCTTCGGGACGCAGGCCGGGCCCGGAGTCGAGACGGCGGAGGTTGACGACCTCGAGTCGCTCGACGCCGAGGCTGCGCAGGTTGTCCTCGACGCTCGCGCGAAGCTGTCCGGCTCGTTGCGCCAGGCGCAGTGGCAGGCGCCCGCCAGGGTTGGGGTCGGCGCCGACCTTCGTGACGATAAGGACGCCGTCCTCGGGGCGCAGCGTCTGACGGATCACGTGGTTCGCGAAGCCGAACCCATAGAACTCGGCGGTATCGACGTGCTCGACGCCTAGCTCGATCGCGCGGCGCAGCAGCGCGACGGCCTCGCCGGGGCGCTGCTGCAGGCGCTCGAGCTGCAGTGCGCCATAGCCCACCCGGAAGACGGTGCGGCCGGCGAACGCGGCGGTCAAGGCGGTCATGAGGCTGCCTGCTCGGTCGGGGACTGCAGGGAGGTGTGCAGCAGTTCTGCCAGATAGAGCGCCAGGACCCGCTGGGCGATCGGGGCGGCGCGTTCCCGGGCCTCGGCTGGTTCGAGACCTTCGAGCTTGACCAGCCAGGCCTCGATACAGGTCTGCATCATTGAGCGCAGCCGGTCGATCATGTCGACCAGGACGCCGCGGATGATCGGGTCCACCGTCGCCTCGCCCCAGACCTGCACCGCGACCCGGGATTTGACAGGGTCGATGCCGTCGATCAGGCGGGCGAGCAGCTCGTCGGGGTCGGGCGGGCTCTGGCTCGCGGCGTACGTCCCGAGGAGTTCGGCGTGCTTGGCGAGCGCCGCGTGGGCGGAGGCTTGGACCAGTTCGGCCTTGTTGCGGTAGTGGGTGTAGATCGAGCCGGCGGACAGCCCGGACTCGGCGGTGATCTCGGCGATCGAGGTCCGCTCCAGGCCTTTGCGGCTGAAGCAGCGGAGGGCGGCCTCGGTGATCTGAGTGCGCCGGAGTTCCTTGCGTGCGTCGGTAAGCCGCGGCACGGCGTCCTCCTCAAAAAGAATGGCGGTTCTGGTAGGGGTCCTAGCTTATACAGAACCCGGGTTCTTTTTGAAGTGGGGTGCGTCGCACTCGGACGGGCCCGGCCCTCGCGGATGCTCCAACCTGCTGGTGACGGGCCGGTAAGCGCGGACCAGACTGTCCATCCAAGCCCCGGCGGTCTTGCCCCCCCGGCGCACTCTTCCGTCCGCCCGACTGACGCCGGGCGGACGTATGGCATCTGCGGCACAGGTTCCATGCACGAGTCGCAGACCGGGCTCGCGCCGCCGCGTGCTCTGCAATCGCTCGTTCGACGCCGGCCTGCGACGGCGGAAAGACGCTGCCTGGGCGTGGTGTTTCTCGACTTACCCGGCGCGTCTCATCCGTCGGCGAGGCGTTGAATGGTGGCAGCCAGCCAGGCCTGGAGTTCGGCAGGATCGCCGAGTTCGGAACGCAGAACCCGGCGGCGGGTGGAGACGCCGAGCACGAAGGCGTCGATCGCCGCGGCTCGGTTGCGGGCGTCCGCGTCGCCCAGGCCGGACGCGCGCAGGTAGCGGTGCAGCGGCTCGAGCGAGCTCGAGTCGAGGAACGCGGCCAGCGCCTCCGCCGCCTCCGGGCGTTCGCCCGAGGCGCGTTGCAGCACGAGCAGCGGATCCTGCCCGGGCATGCCGAACCAGCGCTCGACGATGCTCGACGCCAGGCGCGCACCGAGCGCGGAACGCTCGCCGTCGAAGGAGTTCGACACCGGGATCCGCACCCGGGTCGCCGCCAGGAAGAGCCCCTCCTTGCCGCCGAAATAGCGTGTGATGAGGTTGGGCGAGACGCCGGCCGCCTCCGCCACGGCTTTGACCGTGACCGCCGCGTACCCGTGCTGGGCGAACTGGTGTTGCGCGTGCTCCAGGATCCGCGCCCTGGTGGCGGCCGCGTTGCGCGAATTCATGTATACAAGCATACACATGATGTGTACGCTCATACACATGAATAGCGAGATGCGGGACAGGCTCCGGCGCACCCGGCGTGTCAGCACGCCGTGGCGTGACGATTCGACGCGCGGCATCATCGGCACCCACCTGGACGAACTGCTCGAACACTGGGCGAACCGGTACGACTGGGCCGTGCACGAGCGCCGTATCGGCGAGTTGCCCTGGGTGACGGTAAAGACGGGCGACACCGACCTGCGCGTGATCCACCAACGCTCCGCGAATCCCGACGCCCCGGTCGTCGTGCTGCTGCACGGCTGGCCGGACTCGGTGCTGCGCTTCGAGCGTGTCCTGCCCCTGCTCACGGACCTGCACGTGGTGGTCCCCGCGCTGCCGGGCTTCCCGTTCGCGCCCCCGCTCACCACGCCCGGCATGTCGGTCAACCGGATCGCCGGGATCGTCGCGGACACCCTCGACGAGCTCGGCTACTCGCGGTACACGCTCTCCGGCGGAGACGTGGGCGGCACCATCGCGGAGATCCTCGCGGCCGACCACCCGGACCGGGTCGCCGCCCTGCACCTGACGAACCTCGCCCCACAGCACGCGTTCACGGCGGACCCGACGAAACTGGCGCCGGACGCGGCGGCCTACCTCGGCCGGGCGGCGCAGTGGTTCCGCACTGACGGCGCGTATATCGCCGAGCAGTCGACACGGCCGAACACGCTCGCCGTCGCCCTCGCAGACTCACCCGCCGGCCTCGCCGCGTGGATCGTCGAGAAACTCGAGTCCTGGTCCGACGGAGCGGCCTTCACCCCTGACGAACTCCTCACCTGGGTCACCGCCTATTGGGTCACCGGCACGATCGGCACCTCCTTCACCACCTACACCGAACCGGCCACGCTTCCCGGCCACATCGACACCCCGACCCTGCTCTCCATCTTCCCGCGCGACACCAAACCCGAGCCGCGAACCTACGCCGAAGCGTTCCTGAACATCCGCGAATACGTCGAACACCCTGCCGGCGGTCACTTCGCAGCCTGGGAACAGCCTGAGGCCTACGCCGACGACATACACCGCGCGGTCAAACTCGTCGACTGAACCAGACCCGCGGATGCTTCAACCCTGCAACACTGAGCGCTAGGCGCGGCCGATGTCCTGGCACCTGACTCCGTGAACGATCGTGCCCACGGGGCAGCCCGCTTCACCCCGGGTCCCCGCCCCCAGTGCTTGTCCACCGTTGCCAGGGCGGCGGAGTCGACGGCACCCCGCACTTTCAACGCCGCTTGACAAGCTCGTCATCCAGTTCACCGCCTCTACCGGGCGAATCGGAAATCGATCGATCTGCAGGCCGCGCTAGTTGGCGCATTTGCCCGAGCAGCGCGACGTCGGGTCCGGCGCGGATGGAGTCAGTTCGAGCGAGGTAGCGCCGGGGCGCCAGAGGTGAGCAGGTACACGTTGGCAACCTCCTCGGTTCCAAAGCTTTCTAAAGTCTTCCATTGATTGCCGCTCGGGCGGTGATGGCGGAGCCTATCGCTTGTCGACCGGGCGCCAGGGCAGGTGAACCCTTCCTGAATCTATCATTGGTGGACTCTTCGAAAGGCTTGACAAATTTTCAAAAGTCTAAATGATAGCCAGCGACGCCCTGCGCGGCGTCGGCGAGGTCGGGTCGCCGCCATCCCTACACCCACGGTCTCGGAGGCCGCATGTTCCGCTTATTCCGTCCACCCCCAAGGGCGGGCATTCCGCGTCGGTGGGCCGCCGCCGTACTCGCTGGATTCGCCCTGATCGGCCTCGCCCTCGTCGGAGCGGGACTACTCGCCGGCCCGGCTGTGGCGAGCAGCCCTGCCGTGGCGAGCCCGGCGTTCAGCCCGGTTCCGGCCGGGGTTCCGGCGCGCCCTGAGCCGCCGGCCGTCCCCGACCCGGCGCTGACCGCGCATGCGCTCGCCTCGGCACCCGGCGCGCTGGACAACCCCGACAAGGGGCTGGTGACGTATTTCGCCGCCGGATCCGACGAAAACTCCTCGAGTGTCTACCCGCACTCGATGCAGTGGAGCTACTTCGCGCTCTCGCAGGTGATGACCGACGCGAACAACTGCCAGGCCTACGACTGGTCGGCCGTGGACTCCGTGCTCAACGAGGTCGCCTCCTACGGGAACACAGCCGCGATCCGCTTCTACCTGGAGTACCCCGGTGGCTCCCCGGCGGACGGGATCCCCGCGTGCTTCTCGGGGCATGTCTCCACCCGCGCCGACAGCTACTGGAACACGACGAGCCCTGACTACGACAGCCCGTTCCTGATCAACGAGATCGGCGACTTCGTCGCGGCGCTCGCCGCCCGCTACGACGGCGATCCTCGCATCGGGTTCATCCAGGCCGGCCTGGTGGGCCTGTGGGGCGAGAACCACACGTGGCCCTATAACGGGGACCCGGCGAGCGGAGGATACCCGAACTACATGCCGACCAATGCCGACTTCGCCAAGATCGTCGATGACTTCGCGAAGGACTTCCACCGCACGCAACTCGAGGTGCGCTACCCGTACACGGCTGGCGGCGCGGCCAGCGGACTGAGCGTCGGCTACCACGACGACTCGTTCTGTGCGCTGGAGGGCTCGCCGCTGCAGGGCGTCACCCTTCCCGAATCCCTCGGCGGCGCCTCCTACGCCCAATTGCAGCTCGCTCTAAACCAGGGCGTTGAGAACAAGTGGATCACCGACGCCATGGGAGGAGAGGTCTACCCGCCGATCCAGTCCTCCGCGTTCGCCGACTACCCCAATGGTTCCACCGCGAATGATGTGGACAACATGCAGGCCTGTATCAACCTGACCCACGCCACCTGGATGCTCGACCAGGGCAGTCAAAGTACTTCGTCGTCTGATTCGGGCACCGATGCCGCAGTCGAGAAGATGGGCTACAACTTCACCGCGAACAACGCCTACTTCAAGCCTGCGGTCTCCGGCAGTGCCGAGGTGGGTGTGCAGATCACGAACAACGGCGTGGCACCGTTCTACTATCCGTGGACGATGAGCCTGGGCCTGGAGAACTCCTCCGGCCAGCTCGTGCGGACCTGGGGCTCACCCTGGAACATAAGCACCGTCATGCCGGTCTCGGTCCAGCCCTTCCCCGACTGGAAGGTCTCGGGCGACCCGTCCTCCATCCCGTACGGCTATCCGCAGTACTTCCAGACCGAAGTGAATCTGAGCGGCGTTCCCGCGGGCGGCTACACGTGGGTGCTGAAGGTCGACAACCCCCTGTCCGCGGATAGTTCGGCGGCCAAGCCCCTGCTGTTCTCCAACGCCACCCAGAACGCCGACGGCTGGCTGGGCCTGGGCTCCGTCACCGTCGACGCGGCGGCCGCTGGGACCGCGCCTTCTGCCCCGACCGGCGTGACCGCTTCCGGCACCGCGAGTACCATCGATCTCTCCTGGTCGGCGCCGACCGGCGGCACGCCGGTCGGCTATGAGATCCTGCGCGACGGCACCGCGATCGCCACTACGAGTTCGACGTCGTACACCGACCCGTGGCTGCCGACAAACTCCGCGCACAGCTACACCGTAGAGGCGTTCGACGCCTCCGGCGATACCTCCGCGGCCTCAACGGCGGTGTCCGCATCCACGACCAGCGGAGTTGAGGCCACTGCGCCCTCCACCCCGGGCAACGTGACCGCATCCAATGTCACCGGCGACTCGGCGAGTCTCTCCTGGACGCAGTCCTCTGACGACACCGGCGTGGCGGGCTACGACATATACCGCGACGGCAGGTTTATCGGCAGCACGACGTCCACCGCATACACGGACATCGAACTGACCGGAGACACGTCTTATCAGTATACCGTCAAGGCGTTTGACCCGGCAGGCAACGTCTCGGCCTCGTCCAGCCCGGTCAGCATCACGACCGGGGCCTCGGAAAGCGCATCGCCGCCCGGCGTTCCGACCGGCCTGACCTCCCCGAGCCAAGCCGGAAGCGCGATCGACCTGTCCTGGATCGCGCCGACAGACACCGGCATCGGGGTCGCGGGCTACGACATCTATCGCGACGGCACCCTGGTCGGCACTAGCACCGCGACCGAGCAGGGCACCGGAGGCAGCCCGACGCCCACGCTCTACACGGACACCGGTCTGGCTTCGGGAACCACGTACACGTACACGGCCAAGGCGTTCGACGCGGCGGGGGACACCTCGTCCGCCTCTACCTCGATCACCGCGACGACCGTCGCGCTCAGCGCCGGCAGCGGTTCGGCCACCGCGTACGAGGCGGACTCCTCCGCCAACTCTCTGGCCGGTGGCGCTGTCGTGCAGTCATGCTCGGCCTGTCTGGATGGCAAGGACGTCGGCTACATCGGCGAGGGCGGAACCCTGACGTTCACGGGCGTCACCGAACCCAGTGCCGGAAGCTACACGTTGACGGTCTACTACGTCGACGGGGATTCCGGCAGGTCCGCCGTGATCAGTGTGAATGGCACACCGACGACCGTTTCGTTCGCCGGTACCGGCGACAGCAACTGGGATTCTGTTCAAGAGCGCACGGTCACTGTTTCGCTGAACGCCGGAAGCAACACCATCGAGTTCTCTAACCCCGGCGCCTACGCACCTGACATCGACCACATTCTCGTCTAGGGCGCGTCTGCAAAGCAGCGTCGGGTCGCGGAACCTGACGACGCCTGTGGTCGCGAGGCGGAGGAGCGGCCTCAAACCGGTCGCCTGTGGCCGTTCCTCCGCCGCAGCGAGGGTCTGTGGCAGGCCCACCCTTCGTCATTTGCGAGCCAGCGGGGGGTGTGCCACGGCGTCGAGGGCCGTGGACGAACTCATGCGCGCACTTCAGCGATGAGATAGGCAAGCCGATGCCGTGCGGATCGGTGTAATTCCTCACACAGTTCGCCGCGGTCGGCGCGTGTCCCGGCCGTCGTGACGACCCGATCCGCGTCACTGCACGCACCGATCGCGAGAAAGGCCCTCGTAAAGCGCGGTCAAGGTTGCGGCCGACGCCTCGGTCGCCACCATGGCGAGAAAGCGTTCGGCGACTTCACCGCCGCAGTCGCGTCGAAGCGCGTCGAACACTGCGTCTGGATCAGGACGCCGAATCAGGGCGTCGGAGAAGTACGCGTCGATTTCGCGCCGCGCCGCGCGTTCGAGCTTGTTGAGCAGCGCGACGATGGTTCGCGGCTGCGCGCGGCGGGCGATGACTCCAAGGAGAGCTTGGCAGGCGAGTTGTCGGCCCTCGCGAGCGAACTCGGCGGCGAGCTTCATGGCCTGCTCGGGATTCGCCATGGCGAGATGCGTGGCTGCCCGCTTCGCAGGGCCAGTCAGCCCGGCATCGAACAGCCGCGCGATCAATCCCTCGAACCGCTCCTCCGACGAGGTCAGCAGGCGCTCCAGTAGCGCTTCGACGGCGCTGGTTCCGGACGCGGCGTCGTCGGGCCGCCACAGGCTTTCCGGATATGGCATATCGAATACCGCGAATGCGCCGAGCAGTTCGTCATCGGGCCCCGTGCAAATCGAGTCGATCAGTGCGGTCGCGTCGGGCTCGGCACGCGCATCGACGACCGCACGAGCCACCATGGCGCGCTGTTCGATCGGCGCACGAAGCAGGCGGGCCGTGACGCGATCGGCGGAGGCACGCAGGGTGCGGCGAAGCGTGGCCGGTCTGTCTGGTGCCGACACCATGCGTGCCCCCTGCGATGCGTCCGAGCAGTACCATTGCCGCCCGGTTGCACAGAATGCTGTCGACCGGTTGCCATCCGGTCACTGTTACGCGCATTACGCGCATCGCCTACACCTCGTGGCGCCGGACCCGGAGACCATCGAATTCTCCGGCCTTGTCCGGCAGCAGGCGCACGCGCGCGTCCTGGGCGGGATTCCGCGACTTCGCTCAGGGAGCCTGCCCGTGCGCTATTTCCTCTCTCCACAGGTCCGCGGGCATGTGTCGGACGACATGGCCGCGGCAGTCGGCGTCGAGTTTGCGCAGGATGTGGGTGACGTGGCATTCGACCGTGCGTCGTGAGAGATAGAGCCCGGCCGCGATCTCCGAGTTGGATTCGCCTCGTGCGACAAGTGTCGCGATCTTGAGTTCCGTGGCCGTCAGCGCGTCCCACCCCGTCTGCGGCCGTGACCGATTTCCGCGGACTCCGAGTCTGACGTTGTAGGGGCGAAGACGGGCGGTGGCTCGCCGGATGTCGAATGTCGCCTGCAGGCCGGCGTAAATGGATATCGCTTCGGTGAGTGTCGAGCGCGCGTCTGTAAGGTCGCCGGTCGCCGCTGCTGTGGCGGCTGCGTCTTCGAGACAGTCGGCCAGGTACAGGGGCCGCTGGGACGCGCGGATGTAGTCAGCCGCTTCGCGGAGGCGGTCGAGGTCCGATTCGAGCAGGCCATGGCACCAGCTCGCCCAGACGCGCTTGCGCGGCGTCGGATGCATGCGCGCCTCGTGCTCGGCGACGGCGGCGGCCTGATGAGCGATCTCGCTCCGACCGATCGTGAGGCCGAGGCGAACGAGCCGCGGCATCCAGGTGAAGCGGACCGTGAAGTCCTGGCTGTCCAGGTTCATCGTGTCCGTGAGCGCCTCGATCGCTTCGGGTGGGTTCCCCGCACGCTCGGCGGCGAGGCTGCGCAGGAGGAGCAGCCACGTCGCACCGTTACGCGCCATGGCGGACGGTATTCGGTCGTCGGCGAGAGCCGTGAGGTGCGTGTCCAGAGTGGCCTGATCGTCTCGGTGAGCTGCGATCAAGCCTTCGAGACCGAGTCTGCGTGCCTCATGGGTGAGATCCGGAACATCGGAGATCGACTCGATCTCCGCAAGGGCGTCGTCCCAGCGGCCGAGCTCGAAAGCCAGCTCTGCGGCCTGGATGGCCAGCGCGCCGCGGCGCGGCGTCTCGATTGTCTCGGCGAGCATCCGCGCCTCGCTCAGCACCCTGGCACCTTCCTCCAAATGATCGTCGGCGTGCATACTCGATGCAAGGTTCGACATCAGCAGTAATTTGATATCGGTGAGGTCGGGGTCGTTACCCGCGGCGTCGAGGCCTTCTCGCTGGGCTCTCATGGCGGCGTCGAGATCACGCCTGGCCTCGTGGCAGAGGGCTTCGGCATGGTATGCGTAGGCCAGAGCCATCGGGTCCTGGGCTGTGCGTGCAGTGCGAAGCGCGTGCCTGCTCACTGCGTGTGACGGGCGCACCTGCCCGCTCGTGACGATGGTCATCGCGTTCAACACGGTGAGACGTGCCGTCCAGTGCGGCGGGGTGCCGGGCACGGCCAGTGCCTTGCGTACACACGCGCGCGCCTCGTCGGGCCGGCCGGTCCGCATCAAGGTGTAGGCGAGATGCCAGGTGGTGCGCGCGGCCAGTTCGGGGTCTTTCGTCTGGGCCAGGACCTCGCGGGCCAAACGTTCGGTCTGGTCGTGTCGCGCGAGCAGGAACGCCGCAGAGCTGAGCCCGGCCTGCAGTGATTCGATCACGGTGGAGTCCAGGGCGCCGCCGGCGATGGCGATCTCGATCCCGGTGGCGGCCGCCAAAGCCTGTTCGAGGAGGGTTGCGGCGACCTGAGGTGAGCGCCGCGCCAACGCGTCGCTGTTCCTGGCCAGCCACGCCAGAATGCCGGTGTCGATTCCGGAGGCACTCGAATCGATCTGGAGCGCTGCCAGGAGTTGGGCCGTCACCTGGTCTATCGGTGCTCCCTTCGTCGCGAGGGCCAGCGCCGCGTCCTGGTGCAACGCCGCCCGGATGGGTGTCGGCAGGCTGCTGTACAAGGCCTGCCTCAGCAGGTCGTGGCGGAAGCGGAATCTGCTTCCCACAGGCTCGATGACGCCGCCGAGCCGGGCCTGGTCCAAGGGCTCGAGCAGCGCCCCGGCGGGCCTTCCCGTGATGTGCGCGAGATCGGATACCGAGAATTCGTCTCCGAGTATGGCCGCGCTTTCGAGCAGCAGCCGGGTCGTGGAAGGGAGCGAGCCGATGCGGTCGGCCAGCGCGTCCGCGAGCGAGTGCGCCCCCGCGACCACTGATGCGCTGACGTCGGCGGGATATGTGAAGACGTTGGTCGAGCAGCCCTTCGGACCTGCCGGGCCGTGAAAACCGGTCGTGCCCTCCCGGAGTTCGGCGAAGCCCCCGAGTATCCGGACGGCTGAGGAGCGGTGCAATATCGCCAGCAGTTCGCGGATGTAGAGCGGATTTCCGCCCGCCTCCGCGATCTTAGCCGCGAGCCGCGGACCCGGTACCCTTCCGAATTCCTGCGCGGCGATGCGGGCGGCCGCATCGGATCCCAGCCGGTCGAGATCGATGACGACGCCTCGCCGATCCGGAGGGCCGGACTGCAGCAGGCGCCCCAACCGTCCGATCTCCGGGCGCTGCGGAACCAGACGGCAGGTGCCGATCAACGCCAGCGGCAACTGATCGGTCAGCTGTGAGAGCCGCTGCCAGACGCGCATACCCGGTTCGTCCATCCACTGCAGGTCATCGACGGCGATCACCACCGGAAGCCTGGTGCACAGTTCGTCGACCAGCCCGAGCACCCGTTCCGCGCCTGCCGCCACCGGATCCGCCATGCTGATCAGTTCTGCACGGCCGCCGGATCGAGCGGGCTCCCGCGTCGAGTCGGCTGGTCCTCGTTCGGGGGAGCGCATGTTGACGTCGATGGCCTCGAACAAGACGGCGTAGGGGATGTGCTGCGATAACTCCGAACATGACCCGCTGCGTATCGCGACCGCGTTACCTCCCGCCGTGGCCGCGGCGAGCCGGTCGAGCCCGGCCTCCAAGAGCGCGGACTTGCCGATCCCGGGCTCCCCCCGGATGAGGACCGAGTATCCACCGCCATCAAGCAACCGACTGAGCACGCCGTCGAACACGTCGAGCTGCTCGTCTCTTCCCACCAGGCGGACCGCGGGCTCAGCCATGATCA
The DNA here is from genome assembly GCF_018139625.1 of Actinospica acidithermotolerans. GTDB lineage: Bacteria > Actinomycetota > Actinomycetes > Streptomycetales > Catenulisporaceae > Actinospica > Actinospica acidithermotolerans. The sequence continues at coordinate 22,518 of NZ_JAGSOH010000095.1, forward strand.
CTTGACCTCATCGTGGCTCCGAATCAGCACGCGCAGAACCGGCCGCGCGGGTGGGCGCACTGTAACTACGCATTGGATAACCACCGAGTTTGCCACTATGTCCATGGTTCAGGATCTTCCCGTTCCTGCCGCTGGACTCGGTGCCTGATCGATGCTGTCCGCAGCGTGGTCCTTACACGCGGACGCGCTCTCCGATCCGCGGCGATGCGGTGGTCTGTCCGGGTCTGGTCGTTCGGTCCGAGGAACGCTTTCGCCGCGAAGGCTACTACGCCACGTCCGGAGCACGAAGTCTCGTCCGGCGGACGGAACGCTGAGGCCGAGCGTCGTATCTCCCGTGCCTCACCTCCGCGCAAGACATAGGTATCTCTTCGGATGTCTGCGCGCCGTTCGCCGCCAACGATGGTCCGCAGAGACCACCGAAGACGAAGGTGAGCGTGGTGCCCGATGAAAGCGAAGCATGAGGACCCTGCGGACGAGGCGTTTCTCGCGAAGCTCTACGCGATGCACGGCGGGGAACTGCTGGCTTATATCCGGCGTGTGAGCGGAAGCCATCATGACGCCGAGGACATCGTCCAGGAGACGATGCTCCGAGCGTGGGGGCACATTGCGACGCTAGACGAGGCCTCCGGCACCATTCGCGGCTGGCTGTTCACCGTCGCACGCCGTATCCTGATCGATCGACTGCGTCTGAAGTCCGCGATTCCGGCAGGGGTTTACCCGGCCGGGATCGACTCGGGGGCCCAGCACCTGACAGTGGCGGATCATCAGGTCGCATCGGCGGAGCGGATCGACGTGGTCAGTGCACTGTCACGGCTGACTCCGGAGCACCGCTCCGCGCTCTTCGCCGTCTACTACCACGGGCAGACCGTCGCTGGCGCCGCCCGCTCACTCGGTGTCCCGCCCGGCACGGTCAAGTCGCGGCTGCACTACGGCCTGCGCAGCCTGAGGGCCGTATTCGAGTCCGAGCGCGATGACGAAGACTGCCCTGGCCACTCGAGGCTCTCCGGTTCGCCGGCGTGAGTCGTGATCCGGTATCTCGCCCGGCTCGCCAGCCGAAGAAGGTCGAATCCGAAGGGGGTTGAACCCATCGCGCCCGCGATCCCGTACCCACGGCGAATCGACGGCGGGCGCGGCGCCGGCCGCTGCTCGGAATAGGAGCTGACCCGATATGGCCGGACGGCATGCCTTTGTGTCCGCGTTCCGCAAGAGCATGCGGACCTCGGCGGGGATCTCCAGATTCCGGCCGGGCGTGATCAGCGTGGGCACGGCGGTGCTGGTCTTGGGCGCGGCGACGCTGGTTGTCGGCCTGCAGACCGACACAGGCGGCACCGAGCGGCCGCGCGCGGCCGCGGCCGCGGCTGCAGCCGTAACCACCGCGACCCGCGCGGCCGACGCCTCCAAGACGCCGACGCCCCCGTCCCCCGGCACCGGAGTGGTGCAGCAGACGTCTGCGACTCCATGGACTTCGCCGATGCCGCGGACCTCTCCGGCGGCGACCGGCAGCGGCTCAACAACCCGGAGCGCGGCCGCGGTCTCGACGACTGCGTCTGACCAGGCGCCGGTCAATCTCGCCACGCAAGCTCTGGTGGAAGCGGACAGCAGCCTTCCAGAAACTCCGGCCGCGGCTGCAGTCGACGGCAATCCCGACACTTTCTGGGAGAGTTCGGGTGCTTACACACAGAGCTTCGACCTGGATTTCTACCACAACGTGACATTCTCGAAGATCGTGTTGAGCCTGCCGTCCAACGAGAACTGGCCCGACCGCACACAGACGCTGTCGGTCTGGGTCTGCAACGCCAGCCAGAAGTACGTCACCGAGTTGGTCCCCTCCACGACCTACCGCTTCGATTCAGCCGACAAGGACTCGGTGACCATCACCCTGGGATCAGTCTCGGAGCAGTGGATCGAATTGAAGTTCACCGGCAACAGCATCGCCGGCGGCGGCCAGATCGCCGAACTCGGGGTGTACGCGTGACCGTTCAGCAGAGTCCTGGTCCGCCGACTGCGGCCGCTTCGCTGCGGCTGCTGGTCGACGCGGCCGCGGCCGACACCCCGGTCGAACTGCCGCCAGGGGTCTATCGCGAGGAACTCGTGCTCGAGCGCCCGATTGTGCTGGCCGCCCGGGATGGGATCGGCACGGTCCGGATCGTGGCCGGACGAGGCGCGGCGCTGACCCTCACGGCCGGGGTGAGCGCCCGGGGGATCGTTTTCGAGACCGCCGCCGAGGCGGGCGCAGCCGTGTTGATCGAGGCCGGTGCTCCGCTCTTCGAGGACTGCGAGTTCCTGGGTGGCTGGGTGCAGAGCGGCGGGAACGCGGCCCCTGTGCTGCGCCGCTGCCGGATCGGCCGGGCCGCCCGGACGGGCATGTTCGCGCTCGACTCGAGCCGGCCGCGGCTGGAGGACTGCACGGTGGCCGACGTGTCGGGCAACGCGATTACCGCAACCGACTCGGCTGAGCCTCGCATCCTGGGCAGCGCGATCACTCGGGCGGCCGGGGCCGGGCTCCGCGTGTGCGGTCAGGCGCGCGCGGTGCTCGAGCACTGCGAAGTCGCCGACACCCGTGGGGCCGGCCTGCTCGTGGAGGAGCACGCCGGGGTGCTGTTGCGCGAGTGCCACATCCGCGGCGCCGCGGCCGAAGGCGTGCGGGTGGATAGCAGTTCGCCGTTCGGCGATGGCCGGCGGTCGCGGGAGGGCGCGGTGAGCGGGGTCACCTTGGTCGACTGCAGGATCTCCGACTGCGCCGGCGACGGAGTGGTGGCGGCGGCCGGGCATGTCCGTCTCGTCCGTTCCGAGATCACCCGGCCCAGCCACACGGGGGTCCTGGTCGGCGGATCAGCCCTGGTGGAGGTCGAGGACACGAAGGTGGTCGGGGCCGCGTCCGCGCTCGCCGCCGAGCACGGCGCTGCTCAGCCCGGTCGCGCCGCCGCCCGAACCGCGGAACAGGCCGCCGAGAGTTCCGCGCCGAGGACCGGAACCGCGTTCGGCGTTCTGGTTCGCGGCCGGGCACGGCTGTGTGCCGAACGGCTGACCGTGCAGCACAGCGGCGCCGGCGGTTTGGTCGCCGGCGAAGACGCCGCGCTGGAGTTGACCGACTGCGTCTGCACGGACACCACGGCTACCGCCCTGAGGCTGACCGGGCGGGCCACCGCGCGTGCGACGGGCCTGCGGATCGCCCGGACTCCCGAGCACGGCGCCCTGGTCGAGGGGCATGCGGTGCTGACTCTGGTGGGCGGTGCGGTGGACAGTTGCGGCCGGAACGGAATCTGGGTCGACGGTGCCGGCGACGCCGCATTGCGCGACTGCTCGGTCAGCGGCTGCGGCAACGGCATCGTGCTCAGCACCCGACACCACCCGGTGGTGGAGGACTGTACGGTGGCCGACATCCGAAGGACGGGGATCGAGATCGGCGTGGACGCCGGCCCCACGCTGCGCGGCTGCGCCGTCTCCCGGACCGGCTCGGCCGGCGTCTTCATGGACGAGCGCAGCACCGCCCACCTCACCGACTGCCGGATCGAGCGGGTCGAGGGCAGCGCTCTGGTGGTGTGGACGGGCGCCGACCCGCGAGTGCGTACCCTGACGGTCGCCGAGGCCGGCAAGAACGGCCTTTACATCAACGCGGACGGCCGTGGCGTCTACGAATCCTGTGATATCTCGCGCACCGCGTTCCCGGCCGTGCACGTCGGCACCGAGGCCGCTCCCACCCTGCGCGGGCTACTCGTGCACGACACTACCGAAGACCTCTCGCTCGCCGACGGAGCCCGGCCGGTGATGGAGCAGTGCCACTCGGCCGACGTGATCGCGGCCACCTTGCCTGCCCGGCCGCGTATGCCGGTGCCGACCGGCGCGCAGACGGCCGCAGCGCGGGACGAGACGGCCGCCGCGCCCGCCGAGGCGCTGCCCGACCTGCTCGCCGAAGTCGAGGCCCTGGTCGGCCTGGCCCGAGCGAAGCAGGACGTGAGCACGATGGTGGGCCTGATGCGGATGGTGCGCCGACGGCTGGAGGCCGGACTCGCCCCGCCGCCGCTCAGCCGGCATCTGGTCTTCGCCGGCAATCCGGGGACCGGCAAGACCACCGTGGCCCGGCTCTATGGCAAGATCCTCGCTGCCCTGGGCATCCTGGAGAGCGGCCACCTTGTCGAAACCGACCGGGGCGACCTGGTCGGCGAGTACATCGGCCACACCGCGCCGCGAACCACCGCCGTGTTCCGCCGGGCCCTGGGCGGAGTGTTGTTCATCGACGAGGCCTACTCGCTGGTGCCCGCGCACACCGGCAACGACTTCGGCCACGAGGCGATCGCCACCCTGGTCAAGCTCATGGAGGACCACCGCGACGAGATCGTGGTGATCGTGGCCGGCTATCCGGACGAGATGCGCCGCTTCCTCGACTCCAACCCGGGCCTGGCCTCCCGGTTTTCCCGCACGCTGTACTTCGACGACTACTCCTCGCCGGAGCTGGTCTCGATCGTCGAGCAGATCGCGCGACACCACCAGTACGAGATCCCCGGTCCCACTGGCAAGGCGCTGCTCGCCTTCTTCGAGCACCTCAGCCGGGGCGAGGGCTTCGGCAACGGTCGCACCGCCCGGCAGGTCTTCCAGCGGATGACCGAGCGGCACGCTCAGCGAGTCGCCACCATCGCAGACCCGTCCACCGCCGAACTGGCCAACCTGCTTCCCGCCGACCTGCCCGGCCCGGGCGAGGTCTGACGGGCCGATCCCGGGAGCGATCACCGACATGAACCGAACAGTCCCCGCCGTGGCCGCGCTTGCCGCCGCGAGCCACGCGAGCCCCGCCCTGGCGGCCGGCTCGGGCGGCTCTGGTGTGGTCAGACTCGCCCTGTTCTGCGGCGCGGGAGTGCTGCTGCTGGCCGGAGCGGTGCTGATCGTGATCGGTCTGCGCGGGCGCCCCTCGGGCAGCGCCCTGGCGGCGGCGTTGACCGTGGCGACCACCACGCCGATCCCGGTGGTCGCCGGCGCGGGCCCGAACCCGAGCCGGCGCCGGCGCCAGTTCGGTGCGACACGGCAGGACCGGCCGCTCACCGACCCGGCTACCTGGACGGTCGCCGAATCCGCGGTGGACGCCTGCTCCGCCGCCGGAGCCAGGCCCTATGCCCTGCACATCGCCGCCAGGACGATCACCGCACACCTCGTCGGCGCGGAGCCGCCGCAACTGCCGGCACCGTGGCGCCCGACCGAGAACGGATGGACGGTGGACCGGGACGAACTCGACGCACACCGGCCACCGCGGCTCGACTCACCAACGCACACCTACGTCGCTCTCGGCTCCGACGACGGGGCGGCATTGCTGATCGACCTGGCGGCGGCACCCGGCGTCATCGCCGTGTCCGGGGACCGGTCGGCCGCCGGACGCCTGGTGCGCACTTTCGCCGCCCGGCTAACCGCCATCCCACACCACCGGGTGCTCACCGCCGTGCACCCGGCGCCCGATTCTCCGGCGCTCGACCTGCCCGACCTGCTCGAGCTACTCGGCGACCGGCTCGACGGCTCACCGGGCCTGCCACTGTGGACCTTCCTGGTTTGCGCCGACCCCGGTCCGGCCGAGGCGGCGAGACTGCGCACGCTGATCGCGGACAACCCGAACCTGCGGGTGATCGTGCTCGGCGAGATATCCGGTTCGCGCTGGACGCTGCGCACGGACGCGCGCGGCGAGGTACTTGCAGAGGGGCTCGGCCTGACCGCGGCCACCCGCCGCCTCCCCGAGTCGCTCGGCGAACCGGTTCAGCCCCCGGTCACGGGGCCCGCTCACAACGCCCCGGCGCCCCCCTCGCGCTCGGCTTGGCCC
>NZ_JAGSOH010000096.1 GCF_018139625.1 Actinospica acidithermotolerans
GCACCAGAAACCGCGACCTCGGCCGGGCCACCCCCGCCTCAGCCGGCCACCAGCAGTAACGAACATTCACACGAGGGGGTCAAGATTCGACCGGCGCCAGGGGGTCAGTTTTCAGCCGCCGTTGACACCGTCCTGCGCATGGAGGGCTCTGACTCCGCGGCGAGTCTCGGGTACCCAGAGGATCGAGCCTGTCCTGCTCACCGCCCGAGGCGCCAGATCGAGGTCTTCGGATCTGAAGAAGGTGGTGACAGTTCCCATGGAGAGGGAGACTTCAACCACGGTACGTGGCCCGCACCGCGCAAGAACTCGATCGCGATCCAGCGGCTTGAGGACCGGCTGCGTGTCGCCCGAAACCAGCGGCTCGGGGAGCGACCACTGTGCCTTGATCCTTCGATCACGCGGTTCGATCAGGCTGACCTCGTCGCCGTGTGGCTCACCGATCAAAACGCCGGACTCCACGACCGCCGGGACCGCGATCTCGACTCGCTGCGGACTTCGCCACAGCAGCGATCCGGTCCGCAGATCGAACGCGGTCAGGGGCGTGTAGCCGCGCCAACCGCCGACCAGCACCGTGTCCCGTGTCGCGGTGAGATGCCCGGTGAACTCGTCCAATTGCGCGCTCCAGAGCACTTCCCCGGTGCGCACGTCTAGGCAGGACAGCTCCGGACGGTCCTGCGGGATCACCAGGCAGCGCTTGCCGACGATGATGGTCGCGCGCGGCCGGGCCCCGGACGGGATATCCCAGCGCGGCGTCCCGTCGCGGGGATCGAGACCGACCAGGCGAGTGCGTCGCTCGTGGACGACGATGTGCTCGGCGGTCGCTGCCAACCCGGCCGGGCTACCGGCCTGATGAAGATCCCGCTCCCACACCGTCTGCCCGAACATGTGCTCATCTCAGCAGTGGCGATACCAGCGGCGCAACGAGTTTCTGTAGGGCCACCCTTCCCGGCCGATCTCGTCTGCCTCGCCAACCTGGCTGCGGCGCTCGCCATTACGGGCTCTGTCGTGGATCTCCCTGCGAGATCGTGCGGAAGACCCGTTTGCCAAGCGGTGTACATGGCCGAAGTGCTGAGGCGCGTCGGCCGACCGATATGCGGCTGGGCATCAGCGGCATCCGAGGCGGCGTAGTGCGTCGGCGCGCCACCAGGCAGGCTGGTGCGGGCCCAGGACGAGCGATGTCGGCTGATCTGGGTGCAGGCCCAGTTGTCGTAGTACCGCCGATCGGACTTGAACGCTGAACCAGCCACGCCAACTACCGTCCTTGCGCCTACCGCACGCTAGGTCGATCCTCACGTCCTCCGGAGCGAAGGGCAGCCAATCGATTCCGCGATCGAGCAGTCACGCGCAGACAGCGCCGTGGGGATGGGCGCAGCTAGGTAGGTTCTCGTACTCGAGCACCGCTACCCACTCGGCTTCGTCCGTCGTCATGCAGCCCATCGTGCCATGACTTGCGGCATTGACGCTGTGCCTCTGCTACGGAGTGAGCAGGATCCGCTTGCGGAGGAGGTCGAACTTCGCCCGGCCGAAGCACTGGCGTTTCAAGAACTGATTCTTGCCACGGCGCCCTCTCGACCGGCCCTGAGCTCCAGGGCAGGGTAAGCCCGGCGGTGACGGCCGCTTCATCGCGCAGGAAGCCTGTACTGGTCGATAACTCGGCCACTGGGCTTGACCTGGTGTTTCGTCAGCGGCATGATCGGCGCTCGTGTTCGTCTCGTTGACCTATCGGCTGCTGGTGACGGTGGTGTCCTGGCTGGTACTGCTGGCGCGGTCGTCGGCGTCGAAGGATGCGGAGATCCTCGCGCTCTGGCACGAGTTCGCGATCCTGCGCCGGGTCAAACCGGAGCCGAAGCCGACCTGGCCCGAGCGTGCCGTGCTCGCGGCGCTCGCCCGCATCATGTCGAAGCCGCTGCGCGGGCAGCGGCTCGTGACGCCGGGAACCCTGCTGCGCTGGCACCGCAAGCTGGTGGCGGCCAAATGGCGTCAGCCACGGGCCGCCGGGCAGGCCGCCGATACCGGACGAGCTCACGGAGCTGATCTTGCGCCTGGCCCGGGAAAATCACCGGTGGGGCGTGGTGCGGATCCAGGGTGAGCTGCGCCGGCTCGGCCATCGCGTGGCCGCCTCCACCATCCGCAAGATCCTTCGCTCCAGCCGGATCCCCCCGCCAAATCACCGCGACGAGGCCTGGCGCACCTTCCTGCGCGCCCACGCCGCGACGCTGCTGCCCACCGACTTCTTCCACGCCGGCTGCATCGTCACGCTCGAGCGCCTGTACGCGGCGTTCGTGATCGAACTCGGCTCCCGCCGCGTGCACCTGCTCGGAGTCACAGAGCACCCCACCGCCGCCTGGGCCACCCAGCTCGCCCGCGAACTCACCTGGCGACTTGAGGAGACCGGACACCGGTTCACGCACCTGGTCCGGGATAGGGACGCGAAGTTCACCGACGCGTTCGACGCCGTGTTCGCCTCGGTCGGCATCGATGTCGTCAAGACCGCGCCGCAGGCGCCGCGGATGAACGCGTTCGCCGAAAGGTTCGTGCGAACTGTACGCGCTGAGTGCACCGACCGCATGCTCATCGCCGGTGAACGCCACCTGCGCACAGTCCTGGAGGAGTTCACCGAGCACCACAACAACGGCCGCAGCCACCAAGGCCGCGGCATGGACCTGCGGGCACCGAACGACGAGAAGAACGTGATCGCCTTCCCCACGCCGAGCGAGCGGATCCAACGTCGAACTGTCCTTGCAGGCCTTTGCAGGCCTCATCAACGAGTATCAACAGGCCGCGTAAGCCCGCAGGTCACGGACGGCGGCCGAGTTATCGACCAGGACAGGCTTCGGCCTCATCGTAGAACATCCACGGAAGCTGGCGGTGAGACGGCCGCCCATGGATTGCGGAGACCTCGCAGGCCTCGTCGTAGCGGCGGGCGATGACCAGGGCTGCTTAATACCTCATTGTCCTGAGGGTTGTCCCGGTGGCAGGAGCGGCCTCTCGGCCCGTGCACTTGCGTGCCGCGCGGAGAGGCCGCTCCTGGTCTGCGGTGCTCGGCTAGTTGGCTGTGTAGTAGCCGTATTCGTCGATGATGACGTCGGTGGTGCCGTTGGACTGGTTGTAGGCGTAGATGCCGGTGGGGCCGGGGATGGCGTTGAAGGAGTTGGCGACAGTGTCGCCGGTGTTCCAGTTGAGGTTGCTGGTGGAGGGCAGGGAGGTTCCAGCGGGGTAGATGATGAGGTCTCCACCGCCTGTGGTGTTGGTGACTGTGGCGGTGATGGCGTAGGCGGTGGCGTTGTTGCTGCTCAGGGTGAGGTAGGGGTCCTGGGCGGCGGTGTCGGCGTACACGGTGCCCTTGACGATGGTGCGGGTGTCCAGGCTGCGGGTGGGGGTGACCGGGACGAAGCTGCTGGTGCCGGTGGCGGTGAAGTAGCCGGAGACGTCGGCGATGAGGTTGGTGGTGCCGTAGGACTCGTTGTAGAGGTCGATCTTGCCGTCGGCGCCGACGGGGACGATGGCGTAGTTGGCGATGTTGGTGTTGGCGGAGAAGTTGACGTTGCTGGTGGTCGGGCGTGTGGTGTTGTCAGGGTAGGCGATGATGTTGCCGTTGTTGGTTTCGGTGGTGGCGGTGAGGTTCAGGGCGACGGCGGTGACGCCAGTGGAGGGCAGAAGGCCGCCGTCGGCTCCTTCGATCGTGAGGGTGAGGGTGCCGTCGGAGGCGATTTTGGCGGGGGTTCCGCCTTCGCCGGTGCCGTTGCGGGTGTCGAGGATGCGGGCGGTGGTGATGGGGGTGTAGCCGCTGGCGGAGGTGTGGGTGTAGTAGCCGGAGGCGTCGGCGATCAGGTCGATGGTGCCGGGGGAGTCGTTGTAGAGGTCGATGTAGCCGTCGGCGCCGACCTGCACGGTGGCCAGGGCGGCGACGGTCTGGCCGGTGCCGAAGTTGACGTTGCTGGTGGTCGGGCGTGTGGCGCCATCGGCGTAGGCGATGATGTTGCCGCCGCTGGCTTCGTTGGTGGGTGTGATGTTGACGGTGACGGCGGTGACGCCGGCGGGGATGGAGCCGTTTCCGGCGATCTTGAGTTTGACCGCGGTGTCGGAGGCGATTTTGGCGGGGGTGCCGCCTTCGCCGGTGCCGTTGCGGGTGTCGAGCAGGCGGGCCGGTCCGTAGGGGGTGTAGTCGGAGCCGGTGGTGGTGACGGAGGTGGTGGCGGTGTCGGTGGTTCCGGCCGCGTCCTTGACGGTGACGGTGGCGGTGTAGGTGCCGGCTCTGGTGTATTCGTAGCTGGTGGTGCCGGTGGTGTTGGTGACGGTGTTGCTGCCGTCGCCGAAGTCGAAGGTGTAGCTGGTGATCGTCGATGCGGTGTCGGTGCTTGCGGTGGCGGAGTAGCTGAAGCTGCGTGCGCCGGAGGAGGTGGCGGTGATGGCCGCGGTCAGTCCGTTGGTGGTGCGGGGGCTGACGGCGCGGAAGGTGGTCGCCTTGGGTGCCGGAGCGGCCTTGCCCGGGTACTTGACCACATGCGGCGCGGCGGTGGCAGCCTCGGCGAGGGCCGGGCTGAGAACGAGCGTGAGCGTTGCGCCGGCCGCGAGGGCGGCGAGCGGGCGTCGGGACACGGGGATCTCCTTGCGGAAGGGGTCGGGCGCCTTGGGGCGCGCTGGAGACGGCCGCACGGCGGAGGCGTCCGCGCCGGGTTCGGCGCGGTCCGGTGCCGTGCGGTGGCTTCGGTGTGGGATCAGGGTGCTGTCGTGTGGGTGCCGATGGCGGCGGTCAGCAGGGCGGCGACCTTGTGGCTGACTCCGGCCGCAGTGCCTGTCGCGACGGCGGTGACGTTCGCCGCCTTGCTTGCGGGGGCGCCGACGGTGATGAATGTGATCCGGGCGAGCGCGGGGGCGCGCTGGTCGGCGGCCTGTCCCGGTGCGGTGCCGGAGGTCACGATGACCGCGCACCCGCGCAGCGCCAGCGCATTGATGTATGACTCCGCATTGGATGCGGTCTGCGCGCCTTGTACCGCAAGGTAGCTGACCTGGGTGCGTGTGTTGGTCGATGCGGTTTGCATGCCGGCCCACACCGGCGCGGTTTGCGTGTCGGTGATCCCTGACGCGCCGGTGAGCAGGCAGGCGGTGAACGGCGAGTAGACGCGGGTGCGCACCTGGGGGGTGTAGACCGTGGGAGCGGTGCGGTGGTGGGGTAGTGCGGCGAGTGCGATCACGGCGATCACGACGAGCGCGAGAGCTGTCCCGATCAGGGTGCGGGGGTGGCGTCTGAGTCGCCGCAGGGTTTTGCGCATCGGTGACCCCCCTGGTCGTGCCGTCGACAATGATCAGTCGGGTGCACCCTAGTCGTGGCTGTCGGTGAGCGCCACTGTGGGATCGGTCACAAGTTAAAGGGGTTCTCGGCAAGATCTTGTTGCGTGTATACCTGTTTCGCTTGGAACTCTCAGTGGTTCTTCTGAAACTCAGGGGTGGGTGTTCGTGATGCGGGGTGGGCGTGGCAGGCGTCGGGTGTGGACGCGCCGGATGCTGCGGACGGTGTCGTCGCTGGTGTTCCTGCTTCTGGTGTTGACGAGCGCGACGCAGTCGGCGACGGCGGCGCAGCTGACGCCGGGGCGTTCGCCGTTCTCGATCGGCGCCGGTGCGCTCGCCTCACTGTGGCGCCACGCGAAGCAATGGGTGGATGAGACCTCCGCCTCGCTGCCGGCCCAGGGGCACGGCTCGGGCTCTGCGGCGCATTCCACGAAGGCTGACGTCGGCGCTGGCCGATCGCCGGGGACGGGCGCGGGCCAGCAGCCGCTGGCCGGTTCGACGACCGCGCACACGGTCGGTGGCAAGTCTTCGACGATCACCAAGGGTTTCAACGTCAAGACCTCCAAGCGCCTGCCCGGCAAGTCGAGCGCGTATGCCACGTGGTGGCAGAACGCCGACGGGACGCAGACCGAGCAGGTCTCGCAGACGGTGGTGAACTACAAGGACTCCTCCGGCAGTTGGCAGCCGATCGACACCACGCTGACGAAGGGCTCGGACGGGCGCTGGCAGGTTGCCGCCGCCGGATACGGACTCGCGCTCGCCGCTGGCGTCGCGTCGTCCAACGCCGCGACCTCGGCGTTCGATCCGGGCTCTGGAGCGTTCTCGACGCCGTTCGCCAGCACGACCTTGACGCATGCGTCGGCGGAGAACGCGGATACGACGGCGTCGGACGCCGGTTCGTCGACCGGGACGCTGGCGACGCTCACCGTCGCCTCGGGTGAGTCGATCGCGTGGTCGTTGCAGGGTGCGGCGTCGGTGGCCGCGTCCGAGGCGGGCAGCACCGTGACGTATCCGTCGATCCTTCCCGACACCGATCTCTCGCTGTCCTCGGAGTCGTCGGGGGTGAAGGAGTCGCTGGTCCTGTCCTCGGCGTCGGCGCCGAACTCCTGGACGTTCCCGCTGACTCTCACGGGGCTGTCGCTGAACCAGGCCTCGGACGGCACGTGGCAGCTCCTGGATGCTTCCGGCGCCGTCGCCGCGACGCTTGCATCCCCGTTCGCGCTGGATTCAAGCAACACGGCCGCGGGTGAGAGCCAGGGCGTTACCTATTCGCTGGCCACGGTCGACGGTGTCGAGCAGTTGACCATGACGCTCTCGAGTTCTTGGCTTGAGGATCCGACCCGCGTGTTCCCGGTGACCGTGGACCCCACGATCACCGTTTCCACTGCTGGCTCTGGCCTGTCGACGTACGTCGACAACGCGGACCCGAGTGCCGACAACGCGAACAAGGGCGTGTTGAACGTTGGCTACGACGGCAGCGGGGAAAACCACGCGTACATCAACTTTCCGTCATCGGTGATCACTTCCGATCTCCAGAACACCGGCTACCACATCACCTCCGCGCAGTTCGCAGCCTATATGGCGAGCGGATCGACGAGCTCTTCCTATCCCTTCGACGTGTACTCGGTCGGTACGGCGTGGACCCCTTCAACGCTCAACGCGAACGTTGAGTCGAAATCGATGACCTGGTATCAGGACCTTGGTACGTATGCGGGCTCGACATCGAGCGCCGCGACATGCTCTGGGCTGAGCAACGGCTTCTGGCTCTACACGCCGCTGTCGGCGTCGGACATGGATACGTTCGCGCTCAATGAGCTCGCCTGGTATGGCGTGATGATCAAGGCGGACAGCGAGACGAACGGCTCGTATTTCAGGGTCTTCGGCTCGGCCAGCAATGCCTCGTGCTCGCCGTACATCTCGCTGACCTACACGCCGGACGTGGTGCCGACGGTCTCGACGATGTCCCCGGCCAGCGGATACGTCCAGACGAGCCTGACCCCGGAGCTGACGGCGTCGGGCACCGATCCGGACTCGTGGCCGAACTCCTCAGTGCAGTACGAGTTTCAGGTTTTCAACTCGGCTAATGGAACGACGCTCGCGAACAGCGGACCGCCGATCGCGAAGTCGTCGCTGCTCTCGAACGGGTCGTGGGCGATTCCCAAGGGCACGCTGAAGTGGGGCAACAGCTACTGGTGGACGGTGTGCGTGTGGGACGGGTTCAAGTGCGGTGCCGAGACCGCTAACACGTTCCAGACATCGACGCCCGGGCCGGTGCTGACACAGAATCTGTCCCAGTCGACCTCCGGGCACGGGTTCGACGTGGCCACCGGCAACTACACGACCTCGGCCACGGATGCCGACATCGCCGGGATCGGCCCGTCGCTGAACGTGGTTCGGGACTACAACTCGTTGGACACGCGCAAGTCGGGTGCGTTCGGCGCCCAGTGGTCGTCGCTGGTGGACGCGACCGCGACCCAGGAGCTCGACTCCGCGGGCAATCTGATCGGTGTGGCGGTGACCTATCCGGATGGGTCGGTCGTGGTGTTCGGGTACAACTCGAGCGACGGATCGTATTCACCGCCCGAGGGCCGCTTCGCGACGCTGCTGGAGATCAGATCGAGCGGGTCGCTGGTGGGCTACACGCTGACGGACAAGTCGGGCACGACGTATACGTTCGGGGCCGTGGTGACGGCCGCGGTGGCAGGCAGCAGTTCCGGCACCTACACCACCGCCGGGGTGTTCGGTATTTCGCAGGTCGCCGATGTCGGCAAGCACACGTTGACGTTCATGTGGGGTGTGACCGGCGGCGTGTCCGGATCGCACGTGCTGTCCGAGACGAGCCAGACCAGCGGCCGGTCGCTGTATTTCACGTGGGCCACTCCGTCGGGGGCGGAGTACCCGCACGTGTCGGTGGTCACCACCTCGCTCGCCGACAGCAGCGACTCCTCGAGCTACCAGTACTGGTCGTACGCGTATCAGGGGGATCACCTCTGGAAGGTGTACGCGCCCGATCCGACGACGCCGTCGGCGCTGCCGACCTCGTCGAGCGCGTATACGAAGTACAGCTACACCGTGGGTTCGGACTTTCAGCAGGCGGTGCTGGGCACTTCCCCGTATCAGTACTGGCCGATGGACGACGCCACGGGGTACTCCTCGAGCCTGTCGCTGGTCGGGGCGAACATCGGCGACGGCCGCGCCTACTACACCGGCATGTCGGGCGACGTGAACGCGCCCACGGGCCCGTTCGTCACGACCGAGAAGTCGAGCGCGACAGGTGCGCTGTTCGACGGGACGACGAGCTTCATGACCTTGCCGACCGGCATGGTGCTCAACACGACGTATGTCTCGGTCGGGATGTGGTTCAAGACCAGCTACAGCGGTCCGCTGTTCACCGAGCAGAATATGAACATCGCCGAAACCCCGACGAACGCGACCATGTCGCTTTACGTGGGCACCGACGGTTACCTGCGCGGCGGCTGGTACACCGGGGTGAACGGCTCGGCCGGACAGATCGAGGACACCAAGGCGAAGGTGAACGACGGCGCCTGGCACTACGTCGTGCTATCCGGCGCGGGTTCGACGCAGACGATGTACGTCGATGGCAAGTCGGTCGGATCGCTGAACGGTACCGTCAACAACCTCGGGCAGACCTACGAGTACGTCGGCGGCGGCTACTCCTCCGGACAATGGCCTGGTCAGGCCGCGGCCGGGAACTGGCACTTCAAGGGCTCGATCTCGGATGTCGCGGTATACAAGTCGGCGTTGTCCTCGACCGAGGTCGCGAGCCTGAACTCGGTGGGCAACACGCCGATCGACTGGCTGACGGAGATCGACCGTCCGCGGGCGGTGAGTCAGAACACGTCCGAGAAGCCGGCCGCCACGGTTACCTACAACTCGCTGGACGGCCGTGTCGAGTCGGTGACCGACGGCAACGGCGGGACGTGGACGCTGAGCGATCCGACCGCCGAGGGATCGGGCCAGGTGTTCCGCGAGACGGTGATGGGCGACCGGCCCGCGTTCTACTACAGGCTCGGCGACGCCGCCGATTCCAAGTACGCGTCGGACGAGGTGAACGCGGACGCCTGGGCGAATGCGGGACTGGCCGCGCAATACAGCGGGGTGACACTCGGTACCACCCAGAGCGCGTTCGCGGACAGCTATGCGGGCACGTTCGACGGTTCCTCGTCCTACATGACGCTTCCGAGCGGACTTGCGGCCAGCGCGCCGGTGAGTATCGGGCTGTGGTTCAACGCGAAATCGGGCATGAGCGGGCCGCTGTTCACCACGCAGGACACAGGGCTCACGGGCACGCCTTCGCACGCTACCAACGACCTGTACGTGGGCACCAACGGCTTGTTGTACGGGTCGTTCTCGATGGGGACGCAAACGGCGATCGCCTCGAAGGACAAGGTCGACGACGGGCAGTGGCACTACGTGGTGTTGACCGCGAGCGGGTCGAGCGAGTCGTTGTACCTGGACGGCGCGCTGCAGGGCACCGTGAGCGGGACCTACACGTACGCGGGCCAGGGCGTGGATCTGATCGGCGCCGGATACTCCTCGGGCGACTGGCAGAACCAGGGCGCGAAGGGGAGCGACTGGTACTTCAACGGCTCGATCTCGGACGCAGCGTTCTTCTACTCCCAGTTGAGCCAGGTCCAGGTGACCCAGTTGTGGCAGGGCTACCACAACAGTCTCGGCTCGGAGGTGCCTCTGGAGCTGTTCACCGTCACCGACCCGGCCGACAGCTACAGCGGGACCTCGCACACCGAGACCTACGAGTTCGACCCGGCTCATTCGATGCGCGAGATCAAGCACATCGACGGCCTGGGTGGTGTGACGACGTACAGCTACGACACCAACGGTTTCCAGGACGTGGTGACCGACCCGAACGGCGACCAGACGATCACCGGACACGACGTGCGCGGCAACGTCGTGTCCACCACGACCTGCCAGTACCAGGCGGAAAACAAGTGCTCGACCTCGTATAAGACGTACTATCCGGACGACACGACCGCCTCGTTCACCGCCTCCACGCTCGACCCGCGCGACGATCAGGTGCTCACCTCCAGCGATGGACGCTCCGAATCGGCAGGCGACGCCACGTACCGCACGACCTACACGTACGACGCGTACGGCAACCTGAAGACGACGACAGGCCCGGCGACGACGCAGTTCCCAGCGGGCACCGGCGTGACCAACGTCTACACCACGGCCACGTCCGACCCGGCGTGCGATCCGTCGAGTGCCACGCTCGGCGCGAAATCCTCGACGCAGTACGCGCCGGTGGATTTGCTGAGCAGTTCGACCACCACGGGCGGGGCGGTGACCACCTACGCGTACTACCCGGACGGGGACACGTGCATGGTGCAGAACGCGGACCACCTGCGCACGTACTTCGTCTACGACGGCCTCGGCCGCGTCGTGAAGAAGGTCGTCGAGGGCGGAGACACGATCCTGGCGAACATGGTCGGCTACACCGGAGCGCAGACCACGACCTATGCCTACGACGGCGACGGGCGTGTGATCCAGGCCACCGCTCCCGCGGTCAGCGACCAGGTGAACCAGAACGTCGTGCACACCGCGGTCACCACGCAGACCTACGACGCCGACGGCAACCTCACCTGCACCAGTGTGGCCGACGCGACCGGCGGCGACACCGCGCGCAAGATCACCTACACGTACAACAACGACGACCAGAAGCAGACCTACACCTCGGCCAACGGCTATGCCTCGACGAACGGGTCCTGCAGCGACACCACAGCCCCCTCCGGCCACACCGCGTCCTACACGTACGACTTGTTCGGCAACGTCGAGACCCAGACGGACGAGCTGACCGGCACCGCCACCCGCACCACCGAGACGCTCTACGACGCGGCGAACCTACTGCGCGTGACCGAACTGCTCAACACCAACCCTTCGGACGGCACCTATTCGTCCGGATCGGTGCTGACTGCCGACACGAAGACATATGACGCGGCCGGGCGTCTGGAGACGGACGAACAAGCCCCGACCACCCAAGGCAAGCCCGGCTACTACACCTGCTATTACTACTACGACAACAACCTGCTGTATCAGCAGATCAAGACCGACAGCTCCTGCCCCGCCTCCGCGATGACGACCAGCCAGGGCGACATCACCAACACGCAGGTGATCTCCACGGAGTTCTACGACGGCGCCGGCAACGTCGTGACCAAGGTGACCAACAACGGCCGAACCGAGACCGACGACGTCTACAACCCGGACGGCACCCTCGCCACGAGCACCCTGGACCCGAACAGCCAGGTGAACTCCACCACCACCGTGGACCCGACGGGAGTGGATCGGACCACCGCCTACACCTACAACGCGGACGGCTACGTCACCGAAACCGTCGGGCAAACAGACGCGAACAACGTGCTTGCGGTCGTCTCCGATGTCAAGGAGTCCTACGACGGTCTCGGCAACGTGATGACCAAGACGGTCGTCGACGGCACCCACTCCTACGAGACGATCTACACCCTCGACCAACGCGGCCTGCCCACCCAGATCCAGGACCCGGACGGGAACGTCACCACCACCGTCTACGACGCGGCCGGACACCTCGTGCAAACCACGTCCCCGAACGTGCCGGTCACCTTGTGGTGCCAGACCGCGACCACCTACGCCGTGTGCAACAGCGGCAACGTGGGCACCGCCGTGACCGAGAACGTCCCCGCCGTCACCACCGTCGGCTACGACACTTTCGGCGACGAGGTCGAATCCGAGAACGCCGACGGGCAGACGACCACCGCCACCTACGACGCCGAGGGCAATAAGACATCTGTCACTCTGCCGTCCTACACGACCCCGGCGCCGACGAGCGCGACGCTCACCGCGACCACCACCTACCAGTACGACGCCGACGGCGAACTCATCGCGCAGACCGACCCGGTCGCGGTCGCCTCCTCGAACACGAAGGGCGAGCAGACCACCTACACCTACACCATGCTCGGGCAGGTGGCGCGCAAGACCAGCACCGACCTCGGCAACGCCACCGCCACACCGGCCACCACGTCGTACACCTACGACGCCGACGGGGACACCACGCAGACCGTCACGGCGATCTCCGCAAGCCAGAGCCTGACGACCGCCGCCGCCTACGACTACCTGAGCCGGCCCACCTCCTCCTCGACGATCGAGACCCATCCCACCGACGGCACCACCACCTCGACGTACACGACCACGGACGTCTACGGCGCCGGCGGGTGGCTGGCCACCTCCACGACCAACGACGACGACACCACGACCTACGGGTACGACAACGCCGGAGACAAGACCAGCGTCACCGACAACCTCAAGCACACCACCACCTACGGATACGACGGCGCCGGCCGGCTGACCACCACCACCCTGCCAGACACCTCCTCCACTCAGGTCGCCTACGACGAGGCCGGCAACAAGACCTCCACCGCCACCTACGCCCCCGGCGGCACCACCCAGCTGTCCGGCACCACGATGAGCTACGACGGCGACGGCCTGCTGAGGACGAGCGAAACCCAGACGCCGGACCAGACCAGCTACAACGCCTCGAACACCGAGACCACGACCTACAGCTACGACGCGACCGGCCTGCTCACCAGCGAAGTCGCGCCGCTGACCGGCTCGAGCACCGTCACGGTCTCCTACGGATACGACCCTGCAGGCAACAAAACCAGCTACGCCGACGGCAACACCACGAGTACCAGCGACACGACACACACCACCTACTGGACCTACAACCCGTGGGACCTGCCCGAGACCAAGGTCGTCCCCGCCACCAGCAGCAACAGCACACTCGCCTCACGCAGCACCACCACCACCTACGACGCCGACGGTCGCGCGACACTGGTCTCCGAACCGGTCGCCACCGCAACCTCGACGCCGATCACCGTCGCCTCCTCCTACGACGGGTACGGCGACCTCACCAGCCAGACCAGCGCAGGCGCCGAAGGCACCAACACCACCCGCACCTTCGGCTACGACCTGACCGGCCAACTCACCTCCGCCGGCACCCAGAACAGCTCCGGCGGCCAACTGACGAGTGAGTCGTACACCTACGACGACCGCGGCAACCTCACCAATGCCACCGGCGCCGCAGGCACCTCCTCGTTCACGTACAACGGCGACGGGCAGATGACCTCGCGCACCGACGCGTCCGGCACCACCGGCTACACCTACAACCCCGCCGCCGCCGACCAGCTCACCGCGATCACCGACGCCGCCACAGGTACCAGCCTCGGCTACAGCTACAACAGCCTCGGCCAGACCAGCAAGATCACCTACGGCAGCGGCGACACCCGGAGCTTCGGCTACAACACCGCCCACGAGCTGATCAGCGACACCCTTGCCACCTCGAGCGGCAGCACCGTTCAGGCACTCGGCTACAGCTGGGACACGGACGGAAACCTGCTGACCAAAACCGACAGCTCCGGCACTTCGAACACCTACACCTACGACGCCTCAGGGCGCCTCTCGACCTGGTCGAACGGCGCCACCTCGACCACCTACAGCTACGACGCCGACTCCAACCGCACCGAGATCGCCACCAAAACGACCTCCAGCGGTACAACCACGAGTGACGAGAAGCTCACCTACGACCAGCGCGACGAGCTGACCGGCACCACCGACTCGGTCACCACGGCCTCAAGCTCCTACACCTACACACCGCGCGGCACCACGTCACAGGTCTCAACCGTCACCGCCACAGGGGCCACCGGAACCACCAGCTACGCCGACGACGCCTTCGGCCAGCAAACCAACGCAGGCACCGCCGGCTACACCTACGATGCCGTCGGCCGCCTGACCAGCCAGAGCGTCGGCAGCACGACCACATCACTGCAATACTCCGGCGCGACCAACAACGTGGCCGCCGACGGCACCAACACCTACAGCCGCGACCCGAACGGCAGCCTCATCGGCACCGCAGACACAACCGCCGGAACCAGCGGACTGCTCTGGACCGACCTGCACACCGACGTCGTCGGCGAATTCACCGCCACCGGCACGACCCTCAACGGCACCGAAACCTACGATCCGCTCGGCAACGTCACCAGCGACACCGGGACCGCCAAGACCCTCACCGTCGGCTACCAGTCCGAGTACACCGACTCGAGCACCGGCGCCGTCAACATGGCAGCACGCTGGTACAACCCGAAGTCCGGCCAATTCACCTCCACCGACACCGTCGAGAACTCCGCGACCCCCAACACCGCCAACGCCAACCCCTTCGCCTACGCCGACGGCTCGCCCCTGGACGCGACCGACCCCTCCGGGCACTGCCCCGTCGACAAGTGCGGTGCGGACGTCCCGAAGGCCGGCAACTACACAGCCGCGCAGTATGCCGACCCCACCAGCGCGGCCTACACTCACTCCGCCCAGGAAGTCGCGGCCAGCCGCGTCATCTCCTACTACGCGGCCAGCCTGGAAGACCACTGCGGAGACCGCTACGGATGCTTCCGCTCCGGCATGAGGGCGCTCGCGACAGTCAAGGTGAGCGCGAACGGCACACTGACGGCACGGCCGGACGTGGCGTCACTACTCACGGCAGCGATCCAAGCCCAAACACCATCGAGCGAACCGAACGACGGTGCGGCATCGAGCCACGAGAAGTGCGGGTGGACGAGTATCGGCGGCTGCTTCCACAACGCCGAAGTCTGGGTTGACAACCACCCCGTCATCAAAGATGTCATGTCCGTGGGTATCGGACTCGCCGTCGCAGGGGCCTGCGAGGTGGGCTCGCTCGGAATCGGCACCATCGGCTGCGCTGCCCTCGGGGGTGCGGCGACGGCAGGGTTCGACTACGCGATAGCCGGCGACGCCACCGGGACAGGCACCGTCACAGGCCTCTTCGCCTCCATGGCCGTAGGGGCAGCCGCAGGTGCCGCGGCAGCCGCAACCGGCGGAACAGTGAGTGCAGCAGTTACGGGCTTGTTGGGCGAGGGGACCGCCGCCACCGTCGTGGCCGGCACGGCCGCCGGGACCGCCTCCGGATTCGCGGGGGGCTCCTTCGCGAGCGCCGGCGGATACCTGACGTCGTGCGGCTCGAACTGCTCGGCCGGCGGAATGCTCCACGCGGCCCTGTCCGGCGGAATGAGCGGCGCCCTCACCGGAGGAGCACTCGGCGCCGCAGCCAGCGCGGTCGGAGCCGCCGGCGCCGATGTGCCGGGCTGTGTTGCGCACAGCTTCATCGGAACCACCGGCGTGCTCATGGCCGACGGCACGATCGAGCCGATCGACCACATCAAGGTCGGAGACGAGATCACCGACTCGGCCCCCGGCAAGACCGACACGCAGACCCACAAGGTCAAAGCCGTGATCGTCACCCACACCGACCACGACTTCGTCGACGTGACTATCAAGCCCCTCGCCGCCTCGCGCAAGACGAAGCTCGCCAAAACCGCGGCAACCGTCACCGCAGCGACACTGCTCGCCCTCGGGGCGAACTCCGCGACCACCGGATCCGCCACGACGCAAGCGGTCGCGACCAGGCCGACGACGGCCACAGCCGCCACAGACACCCTCACCACCACCTTCCACCACCCGTTCTACGACGTTACCCAGGGCGCATTCGTCCAGGCCCAGTACCTCAAGACCGGGGACGAACTCCAAACCCCGACCGGCACAGCCGAAATAGCGAACATCCACCTGTACCACGCGAACACCACCACCTACGACCTCACCATCGGCGAACTGCACACGTACTACGTCCTGGCGGGGTCAACCCCTGTACTTGTGCACAACTGCGGCACGTCAGTAGACGTACAGACTCCCAGCGGCGTAGTTCAGACAGACGTCAGTACGTCTGGCGACCTGCAGGCATATGCAGACTTCCTGAGGCCGAACTACACCAAGTCGGAAGGCCCAGTATTTGCTGCAAAGTACACGTCGCCTTCTGGGCGCTCCTACTTTGGCTATTCGGGTCACGACTTGGTGCCTGAGGAAGGGGGAGCCGTGGACTCCTTGGCCCAGGAGTTCACGCCGCCCGACGGGAGGTATCATGTGGGGTGCGCAGAAACAATGTGTCTAATCTTGGCAGAGAATGCTGAAGGTGCGGCAGGGATTGAAGGCGGCTCATTCGAGGTAGTCAAGGTGAGAGGCCTAAACTCGGGACCGGGCAGTGTCCATGGGGATCCGGCTGGCCCATGTCCACTGGTCTGCCAACCGAGGCTCAATAATCAGGGAATCACTTATTAGGGACGGCAGTGACTGGCGAGAGGCAACATATCAACCGGTTCGGCTTTGTTGAGAAGCCGGATATGGCAGACCTAGCTGCGCAGCTGGATGCTTCTGCTCTGGCCGTTACCATGGAGGCTGTTATCGATATCGTTCTTGAGCGCGACGAGGACTTTATCGATACTCTTTCGGATGCGGCTCAAGCGGACTTTGTGGTGCCGTTGCAGCTGGCGACGAGATTATTCAAGGCGGGCGACTATACGCCTATAGAGCTCGTGTCAGCTGCGTGTACCGTGCGATATTGCGCCGCGCCGCATCTTGCGGACTTCCCTGAAGAGCTAGTTGAATTGCTGCGGCAACTACCGCATTAGCTAACTCTAAATAACAGGGCCCCACCTTATTCGGCGGGGCCCTGTCGCATCATGTGGAGTGGTTGACGGCGACTGCTGCTCGTCAGCCGTGAGCCGTTTTGTACGATTCGCCGCCCTTGCGGATGCGTGGTCATCGGCGTGTTGCCGTCAGAATTGCCGTCACAGGACATTGATGTATGGAGCGCGTTGCCGTCGGCTCTTGGGGAGCGAACACCCCTGCTCCAGGACGTCGTCGGGGCCCCGGGTGCGCGAACGCCCGGGCTGATTTTCACGGTATCAGGCCGGGGCGCGGGGGCGGGTTGCCGTCAGCGGCGCTATGGCTTGTCGTTGAGGGCTTGTTCGAGGGCGGTGAGGGCGGCGCGTTGGGTGGCGGGGCGGATTTCGCTGTAGATGTCGGCGGTGGTGTTCAGGTGGGCGTGGCCGAGGACGCTTGAGGTGATGTGCAGTTCGGTGCCGGCCTCGCCGAGGAGAGTGGCGGTGGTGTGTCTGAGGTCGTGGAGGCGGAAGTGGGGTAGGCCTGCGATGGTGCGGAAGCGGTCAAAGATAGGGGCGAGGCTGTAGGGGTCGAGGGGTTTGCCGTTGCGGGCGGTGAACACCAGGCCGCTTTCCTGCCAGCGCGGGCCGAAGAGTGCCCTTTCGCGGTTCTGGCGGCGCTGGTGTTGGCGCAGCACCGTGAGGACCGAGTCCGTGAGGGCGACAGTGCGCTTGGAGGTGGGGGTCTTGGGTGGGGCGAAGGTGATGCCGGTGCCGACGAGGCGTTGGAGGGTGATTCGAAAATAGCCTTGCGCATCCGAGTGGTTGTGCTGGGTGATTGGCTGGCGGCGGTCTCGATCTCCCGACTATGTGTGATTTTGGTCAGTTTCTTCTGGGTGGTATGGGTCTTGCGGTCCGGCAAGCACAGGCTGTTTTGGGCAGTTGGTAAGGCCGTCTTCCGGTTCTTGTGATTGCTCGGCATCCTGGCCGTTCGTGTCCGTCCGTCG
This sequence comes from Actinospica acidithermotolerans, assembly GCF_018139625.1. GTDB lineage: Bacteria > Actinomycetota > Actinomycetes > Streptomycetales > Catenulisporaceae > Actinospica > Actinospica acidithermotolerans. The sequence continues at coordinate 17,810 of NZ_JAGSOH010000096.1, forward strand.
ACGTCGAGATCGCTCATGATGCCGAGCCCGAGCTCGTTACCGGTAGTGGCGTGGGGAGCATGCCACGGGATCATCGAATGCCGCCTGCGAGCGCGTGAATCACACTTCACCTTCTCCCGCAGCTCCCGTTGGACGGGCACGATGCGCACGCCGGGGCCGAGCGGCTTCCGGCCGGAGGTAGAGGGGGCGGCATGGACATCGTGCACGCGCGGGTCGCGGCGATCGACGTGGGGAAGAAGGAGTCGCTCGTCTGCGTCCGACTTCCTCCGATGAGGGAAGGCGGCGAGCGCCGGCAGGAGGTGCGCACTTTCGGTACCGCGACGAAGGATCTGCTGGCGTTGCGGGACTGGTTGACTGGTCAGGAGGTCGCGACAGTCGTCATGGAGGCGACGGGCCAGTATTGGCGTGGGGCGTTTTACCTGCTGGAGGAGGCCATGGACGTGGTGCTGGTTAATCCGGCGCATGTCAAGGGTCTGCCTGGGCGTAAAACCGATGTGCTGGACGCGGTGTGGCTGTGCCGCTTGGCGGAGTGCGGCCTGGTGAAGGCGTCGTTCGTGCCGCCGGAGCCGGTCCGGCAGTTGCGTGACCTCACGCGGCACCGCGCGAGCCTGCTGGGGGAGCGGACGCGGCAGGTTCAGCGGTTGGAGAAGACGTTGGAGGACGCGCAGATCAAGATCTCGAGCGTGCTGACCGACCTGCTCGGCGCCTTAGGACGATTGATGCTGGAAGCGTGATTCGAAAATAGCCACGCGCGTCCGTATGCTCGCTTGGTGTGATCGTCGATGGTCGATCTTCTGGTCGGCTTGGGATCTTGGTGGCCTGGTGGTTGTAATCGGGCACGTGCCTGGTAGCCCGTAAGGTTAGATGTAGCGGGCTGGTGGTTCGGGCGCCTTCCGTTTCTCCTGGTTGCTGGGCATACTGGCCGTTCGTGTCGGTCCGTCGACGTCGAGATCGCTCATGATGCCGAGTTCGAGCTCGTTACCGGTAGTGGCGCGGGGAGCTTGTCGCGGGATCATCGAATGTCGCCTGCGAGCGCGTGAATCACACTTCACCTTCTCCCGCAGCTCCCGTTGGACGGGCACGGTGGATACGCCGGGCCGAGCGGCTTCCGGCCGGAGGTAGAGGGGGCGGCATGGACATCGTGCACGCGCGGGTCGCGGCGATCGACGTGGGGAAGAGGGAGTCGGTCGTCTGCGTCCGGCTTCCTTCGGTGGAACTGGGCGGTGAGTGGCGGCAGGAGGTGCGTACGTTCGGTACGGCGACGAAGGATCTGCTGGCGTTGCGGGACTGGCTGACCGGGCAGGAGGTCACGACGGTCGTCCTGGAGGCGACGGGTCAGTATTGGCGCGGGGCGTTCTACGTGCTCGAGGAGGCCGTGGACGTGATCCTGGTCAATCCGGCGCATGTCAAGGGTCTGCCGGGGCGAAAGACGGATGTGCTGGACGCGGTGTGGCTGTGCCGCCTGGCCGAGTGCGGCCTGGTGAGAGCGTCGTTCGTGCCGCCGGAGCCGGTTCGGCAGTTGCGTGATCTCACGCGGCATCGCGCGAGCCTGCTGGGTGAGCGGACTCGGCAGGTTCAGCGTCTGGAGAAGACGTTGGAGGACGCCCAGGTCAAGATCTCGAGTGTGCTGACCGACCTGCTCGGCGCCTCGGGGCGGGCGATGCTGGAAGCGTTGATCGCGGGGGAGCGCGACCCGGTTGTGCTCGCGGGCCGGGCCAAGGGCCGCTTGCGCGCCCGGATACCTGAGTTGATCGACGCGCTCGAGGGCCGCTTCACCGAGCATCATGCGTTCTTGTGCCGCCAGCACATGCGGCTGATCGACGAGATCACCGAGTTGCTCGATGAGCTGGCCGAGCGGATCACGGATGCGATGCGCCCGTGGGAGCGGCAGGTCGGACTGCTGCAGACGATTCCTGGAGTTGGGCGCTGTACGGCCGAGACGATCGTCGCGGAGACCGGCGCGCTCACGGAGCGGTTCCCGACCCCTGGCCATCTGGCCTCTTGGGCGGGAGTCACACCCGGGCACTACCAGTCGGCCGGCAAAGTGAACTCGAGCCGGACCGGCCCGGGCAGCCGATGGCTCGCCGCGGCCCTCGGGCTGGCCGCGCTCTCGGCCGGGCGGTCGAAGTATACGTATCTCGGGGCAAGGTACCGCAGGCTCGCGCCGCAGATCGGCGGACAGCGCGCGAACGTCGCGCTCCAGCACGACATCCTGATCGCCGTGTGGCACATGCTGAAAAATGATCAGCCGTACCGTGATCCGGGCGGAGACTACTACGACCGCAAGGACCCGGAAGGAACCCGCCGCCACGCCGTCGCCCAACTGCGACGGCTCGGCTTCCACGTCGAGCTCAGCAAGACCGCGTAGCGCTCCAACCCCAAGAATCTGACCGGCAGACCTGACCAGCCGATCCGGAACACCGGAGCCGGCGATCGATCACGCCCTGAAACCCGAGCAGGTGACTCAGCTGCAGTAGTTGCAGGCGGTGAGAATGTGATCACGGGGTGGTATTTTCGAATCACAGTCGCCAACGAGCGTGACGTCTTACGACTGACGCGACGTCGTTATTGCGCCGAGGGTTTGACCGCCGGGATTCGGGAATGGCTCCGGGCACGCGCGCCGTCTCGGTGCGGGTTTGGTAGGGAAAAGTGGGGTCGGACATGCATACGTCGAGTCCTGGCACGAGCGAAAGCGGGCAGTCCGGCACGCAGGCCGAAGTCGAGGAGGCGACCGCCCAGCCGCCGGCCGCGCCCGGAGAGGAACAGGCTCAGGAGGCGGCGACCGCGGAGGAACTGGCGGGGTTGAGCGAGCAGCTCGGCCCGTTCGTCATGGACCAGGTCCGGCGTACCGACGACGAACGCAAGCACGGTCCAGGCCGATGACCGTGGAGGAGCCGGCTACAGCGGCTGAGGTGGAGCCTGCCGAAACATTGGACGTCTTCGCTGACTATGCCGCGTCGCTACTTGCGGACGAGCGTGAGCAGCGCGAATCGCTTGAGTCGCGTTCGCGCGCCGTGGGCTCTGGATCCGCGGCTCTGGTGACCATCTTGCTCGGACTGGCGGGCCTGGCGGCGCACGCGTCCAGCTCCACGCCGGTGCTGCCGCACGGCGCCCGCTACGTGGTCGCGGCGGCGGTCATCGCGCTAGTCCTGTCCTCCCTGTCGGCCGTCCTGCCGGCGCTGCCGCAGGTGATCTTGGTCGCCAACGTCCAGGACGTGCAGAAGGCGGTGCGGGACCTGGCCCGGCAGCCCGCGCGGATCGCGACGACGCGGATCCTGCAGACCAGGCTGCGCCAGGTGGAGGACGAACGCCGGGTCAACCGGCACAAGGCCTGGGGGCTGGCCGCGGCGATCGCGCTCCAGTCCGTCGCGGTCGCCCTGGTCGCGGTCGCGACGGTGTGGACCGTGATAGTCGGCTGACGAGGCGGGCCTGACTTCGTTTACACACTCGGAAGACGATGGGGGAACTCAGATGTCGGAGTCGGTGGTCGAGGGGCGTTCGGCGTTGTTGCGCGTCGATCCGGAGCAAGTCGCCCTCATCTGTGCCTCGGGTGCGTTCACTCAGGGGAACGACGGGCTGACCCAGGTGACCCGGGAGGCCCTTCGCGAACTGACCGAGCGCGAGGGCGCCGGTCTCGACGACGGCGCCCAATGGAAGCACGTGGGGCGGGGTCTCGGCGACTCGTTCCTGGACGGGCCGGCCGGATTCGCGCTCGCGCGCGAGCTGACGCTGGCCCGGGAGTCGGGCGCGCCGCTGCGGCTGGGTATCGACGTGCGCGACCCTGCGCTGGCCGACTTGCCCTGGGAGGCGCTGGTGCTGCCGGCTCGCTGCGACCGCACCCGTGAGCACGATGCGCTCGCGCTCGAACCGGCTGTGCTGGTCTACCGGATCTCCGGCGGTGGTTCAGACGAGCAGTTCGACGCCACAGACTGGGAGCCGGACCCGCCATCCAGTCCGAGGGCGCTGCACATCGTCTTCGCGATCGCGGCCCCACGGGAGCACCGCTTGAAACCGATCGACTACCAGCGCGAACTGCGCGACATCCTCAAAGCGGTGCGCCCGGCCCTCGGCACCGGCGCAGTGACCATCCGCATTCTGAACTGGGGCACGCTCGAAGCCATCCATGCCGCGTTGAAGCAGCAGCCTGCTGACATCCTGCACATCTCGTGCCATGCCGGTCCCGGCGTGCTCGCGCTGGAGACGGTCTCCGGCTCGCCCGACATCGTGGACGCGCAGACCTTCGTCAGCCGGGCCTTCCCCGACGGCCAGGCGGTACCCATGGTGGTGCTGGCCGGCTGCTCCAGTGCGCGCACATCCGGACGTGACGCCGGGAGGCGGGGCGTGACGGACGCCAATCGACCCCTGCGCGGGCTCGCCCAATCCCTGATCGACAATGGTGTGCAGGCCGTGGTGGCGATGACCACGGACGTGTACGACACCTACTCGATCGATTTCGCTGCGGAGCTATACGAGCAGATCGCAGCGGACCCGCTGGTCGATCCGCTGACCGCCGTCTCGCAAGCGCGCCGTACCGGTTCCGATGTGCACGGCCAGTGGTACGCCCCGGCGCTCTTCCTCGACCATGCAGCCGAACTGTCCCACCGACTGCTGCCCCGCCGCGGATCAGCGCCGGAGTCCGAAACGTGGTCGGCGCCGGAGCACGTCGGCGGGTTCGCCGGACGCCGCACGGAGCTTAGGGAGCTCATTCGCATTCTGGAGACGCCGAGGCCGTGGACGGTGGTGCACGGCATGGGCGGCATCGGCAAGAGCGCCCTGGTCGAGCAGAGCCTGGCCGAGCAGGAGGGCCGGCTTCCGGTTACGGTCAGAGATCAGTGCTCCCCGGACCAGATCCTGGCCGCCGTCGCGCAGGCCGCCGATGCCCCGTCCGACCTGGACGCGCGCCTCACCGACGAGACGGTGGCCTGGCGGCCGCGACTGGATCTCCTGCGCGAGAGTCTGCTCCCGCAGCGGCCAATGGTGCTGGCCGTCGACGGTGTCGATGGCGTCCTGGACCCGGCGACCGGCGAGTATCAATGTGCGGATGCAGAGCTGACCGCGTTCCTCGAGGCATGGATGAGTCTCGGACCTGATGCCGCACTGATCGCGACCAGCAGGTATCCGATTGAGTTCGCCCACGACGCGACCACCGCCCCGCACTACCGCGCTCTCGGTCCGTTGACCGCGACCGAGACCGAGCGCTTGCTGCTGCACCGCCTTGAGAACACGGACAGGGTCACCCGCGACGCGGTGTTCGCAGAAGCCTGGTGGCTCGGCGGTCATCCCGGCATGGTGCTCCGCGGTGTCGAGGCGGTGCTAGCCAAGCCCGACAGGCCGGTCGCCGAACTGCTCGAATCAGCGCTCGAAGCCGAATTCGAGCGCGCCGGAATCGTCGCTCAAGTGCAGGACGCGGTAGCCGACGAGCCCTTGTGCAAGCTCCTTGTCGGAGCCGGTGCATACCGGAGCCCGGTCTTGTTCGAGGGCTTGGAAATCCAGTACGCCTGGCCGGCCGAACCCGAACCGGATGCCGAGCGCACCCGGCGGCTGGAGCACGCATACGATGCGCTGAGGACGGCCGCCGAACAGGAGTTGGCGGCGGTGCCCGGCTGGGACGGCATCTCGCCCTACGAACTTCCGGACCAGGTGCACGCAGATGTCGCCGAGGCGCTGCGGCCGGCCCGTGATCCGTCCTTCCCCGGCGCTATCCTGCGGGCGCTCCAGTCCGGTCTGCTCTACGGCCCGTTCGCCGCAGAGGACGAGGCCGCGTTCTATCACGTGCATCCCGTGGTGGCGGCGCTGGTGCGCAGACGTGTACAGTCCGACGACATCTCCTCGGCCCATAAGGGCGCTGCCACATATTGGAGGTGGCGTGCCGACACAAATCAGGAAGCTTCAGTAATCACCAGCTGTCTGGATGAGGCGATCTGGCACCTGGCCGAGGTCGGGGACATCTCGACGCTGAAGCAGGTGATCCCGGAAGCGTTGGCGATGGCCGCGCTCAACGGCGGAAGTCCGGCGCCGAGCACACTGAGCCGATGCGAATTCTTACTGAACCGGATCGATCCGGATACGAAGGAAACGGTCAACCTGCGCCACCTCAGCACGGCCCTGCATCTCATGGCCGGAGACTCCGAGCATGCCATGGCCGACGGGCAGACGGCGTACGAGAGCGCACAACGCCTCGGCGATGCGCGACTGTTGGCGGAGAGCGCCCTGCTCCGAGTGCGAGCCATGTTGCCCTTACACCTCCTCGCACGTGACTCGCCGGAACTCATCGATGCTGTCGCGGCCGTGGGCGTCGTAGGTGACCAGATACTGTCCGCGGAATTGCTTCTCATCCAAGGCGAGTTGACCGACGACCCGGCCGCATCTCCGTCAAAGGGCGAGAATGCCCGCGCGGCCCTTCACCTGATCGCCGGCTTGAGCTCCGACCGTGACTTACAGATCGCCTGGTGGGGCAGGCTCACGCTCCTGGCCCGCGCGCTCGGTCAGCTGGACGAGGAGCAGTCGGCGACTCTTCGTGTACAGACCGAGTTGCAATACAGCGAGAACATCACCTGGATCGAAGTGATCGGGCACTCGAACCTGTGCGATGAGGCGATCGCCCGATCAGATATCGAGGAAGCGGACGCGCAGGCCCAAGCCGCGCTCACAGCGGCGGACAACTCCATCTTCATCGACTACGTGGCTTACACCAGGATGCTCGTCGGGACGGTTGCCGCCCTCCGAGGAGACCGGGCCGAAGCCGAAGAGGCCCTACACACGGCCCTGAGTTATGCGGAATTCACCGGCAATGCCTTCGTGAAGGCACGAATACACTCCACGCTGGGCGACGCGGCTTTGCAAGACGGATTGGCAGCCATCGCCGCGGAACACTACAGGCTCGGCGCGGAGGCGGCCCAGAAGAGCAAGCACACTCTCCTGGAAGGCATCTGCCGCATTCAACGTGCATTCGCCGGCTTGGTCAGCGAGGACCTGCAGATGGCGCGCAGCTATGTGGAATGGGAGCAGACACAGACCACTGCTGTACCGCTCCCCCATGCCGCCCAGATGATCAAGTACCTCCTGGACGGCGGCCTGGCACAGCGGGACGGCGATTTCGCCACGGCGAAGAGCCGAATGGTCGACGCGCTCGATGAAGCCAGGGCAGACGGCAGCCCGGCCCTCATCGCATTGAGCACCACCCGGCTCCTCGCACTGTGCGTCGAGACCGAGGACTACGACGACGAGACGGAAGACCTGGTCGACGAGATGATGACCGCGGCGCGGGCGAGCGGCAACAAGCTCATCCTCGCACAATCCCTGCTGCTCATCGGGGCCGGCATCATAGACGGTGATCCGAGGAGCGAAGAAGATCTCGCCGAGGCCGAGGAGGTCTCGCGGGAGGCTTTCGACCTCGCGCAGGAAATCGACGCGCCCGTCCAACTCTCTCTGGCCACAGAGTTGCTGCACACGGTCGCGACCCGGCGCCCGGATATGTCAGCCACCTCAGTTCTCGCTCGCGAACTGGTCGGCACCAGCCGACGGGTCGGGGATGACGACGGGCTGATGCAGGGCCTGACCTCCCGCTTCTTCGTGGCTCTCGGGCAGGAGCGATTCGACGAAGCCGAGGCCCATCTGACCTGGTGGCGGGAGAGCACCAAGGGGACGTCTCAGGAACCGTCCGGCAAGGTGCTGGAGGGGATGCTCGCCTTCGCCCGCGGTGACGACGCACAGGCGGAGCAACTGCTCCGAGCCGCCTTCGAAGCCGGACGAGACGACGACGCGGATGAAGCCCACCGCCGGGCGGCCGGCTTCGCGGCGTATTGCCTGGGCGGGATCGCTGAGGACGCAGAACACTGGGATGCGGCCGAGTATTGGTATGTCGAGTCGCTGTTGCGCGACACGCAGGATCTCTACTCCCGGTACATGACAATGGTAGAAATTGCGGGAATCTCGCGCCGCCGGGCCCAGGCGTCCCCTGAGCGACCGTGGTGGACCGCGCTGGAGGAAGTGGCCCGCCGGACCGCCGACGCAAACCTCGCAGCCGCCGCGTACCAGGCCATGGCCAGCCAGTCGAGGGACGGTGATCAAGCGAACGTCGAAACCTGGCTCGAGTACGCCCTGAACCTGTGGCCCGACGAAAACCGCGAGAACACGCGCGTCGGCCCCAGACGCACACGGCATGACCTGGCTCTGCGCGTCGGCAGGCGGGGAGAGCTTGACAAGATGATGAGCCTGCTTGTCGTGAATCTGAGCAAGGCGCCAAGGAGCGGGGCCGAGGAGGCTGACGCCATCATGGACGCCTTTGCCCTACAGGCCCTCCGCGACTACCACGGCGACACGGAGTTCACCGCGAAACTCAGCACCCTAGCCGACCCCGCCACGTGCGCCAGGATCCTTGAATACATCGTCCAGCAGACCGGGACCACTTCTGATCCCTGATGTATCGAGGGTTCGCCATCTTGACGGTGCTGGTCACGAGGGCTGGCGTGGCGGGGTGTGGTCGTACTCGTACACGTCGCGGGCGCTTGTCAGCGCTCTTGATCGTTCGTAAACGGCTGACCTCGAGGTTGGTGAGTACGAGCAGGGCGCGTAGGAGGGTGGTGGCCCGTGCGGGATCAGTGCGCAGTTTGGCCAGGATGCACCAGTTCTTCAGGTGTGCGAAACCGTGCTCAACGAGCGCTCGAGCGGCTGAGAGCACCGTGTTCGCGTTCTTCTGGCCCCGGGTGTGCTTCCTGGTGGCCTTGTAGCCGGTGATGACCACTGGGTTTTCCGGGTCGTTGTCGAGGCCGAGGAAGCCGAGGTCCGCGAGCGCGCCGAGTCCGGCTTCGCGCAGGTGGGCGAGGATGCGCTCGTGCCGGGCGGCGGTGATGTCGTGGGTGGACCCGCGCCGGGCGGCCGAGATCCAGATCAGTCGGCCCCTCTCGTCGGTCAGCGCGAGAAAGTGCAGTCCGTGGCGGCGGTGCTTGCCGGAATAGTTCGGCCGGTTGTCCGCCCCGGTGCGCCGCCGGGTCGGGACGAGGGTCCCGTCGATCAGCACGACCTGCCCGCCGCGCGCTGCGAGCTTGTTCAGCGCCCGGTCCAGGCGCGGGGCCTTCGCGGCCAACAGCCCCAGGACCTCATCGCGCCAGCGCCGGACCGTGGATTCCGCGATCTGGTTGCCGCCGGCGAGGTCGGCCGCGCGCTGGTCGTGGCGTAGCAGCGCGAGCACGATCACCGCGATGCGCCCGGGCGGGAGCGTACGCCACCGCGACCCGATCTCCTTCAGGCGCTTACGCAGCAGGTTCGCGACGTACGCGACGGTGTGAACCGTACCGGGTTCCGTCCACGAATCCTCGGTTGGCGCAGGTCAACACGATCGACCTGACCTGCAGGCAAACCGAAACCCGTGGACAGAGTCCGGTACGGTTCATCCAGAGCTACAGAACGGCTGACCGGACAGATCGAACGAGGTTTTCCAGAGCCAGCGGAGCCGACGGCATCAGATGACATCACCTGACACTGCGTGTGCCGCTACGGACGAAAACCTCGAACCCGCTGATTAAGAGTCAGCTGGTTCGAGGTTCGGGTGCCGCGTGGTGGTGTCGGATGTCCGGCGGTGCCGTCGCGTCCGGAGATTCCCGTCCTGATCGTATCGCCCTGTGGGCCGTCGAGTGACTGTGCGTCCGGGCGCCGCTCCCACACAGTCCGGTGTCCTGGCTTGGGCTCGACTCGACTGTGATGCATCTGACTTTTCCGGTGGAAACGTTACAAACCGGGGTTCCCGATCTGTATTAGGGGTGGATCGAATCACGCGGAGGGTCCGCGCGGGTCCGGTTCTCGTGGCCTTCCTCGTCGGCCCGGGCGGCGAGGAAGGCCGGAGACGGGTGTGCGTCTGGACGGCCCGGGCCGGGACGGCGGTCGGGCGCTGGCGTCACGGCTGGCGGTTGGCAGCGAGCGCTACCCCCTTTCGGGGTGTCGTGCCGTCGAGGCCGCGGCTGTCCGCGCTCGCCGGTTTCGCTGTGAGAAGCCGCACATGCGGTTTTGCGCTCGGAAGTGGGACAAACCGGGGTCGCCGATCTGTATATAGGGCGAACCTCGCTCCAGAAGCCGTCTGGGGCGAGCGACGTCACGTTCGAGAAGTGCCTGACCAGAGAGGTGGTTGGTGTGATGAGCGGTTTCGAGAAGGTCCAGGTCGGAGCGTCGGGGTCGACGGTCAGTGTGGAGGAGGCGGCGCACATGTTGGGGATCGGCCGGACGCTGGCGTACCGGTTGGCGGCGGCGGGTGAGCTGCCGGTTCCGGTGGTCCGGATCGGGCGGAAGCTGCGGATCCCGGCCGCGCCGCTGCGCGCGCTGCTCGGGCTCGAGCCGGGCGAGGCGTAGACCATGGCCCCCGTCCGCCGTGCCGGTCGGGCCGGTCGCGGCGGACGGGGTGGTCGGGGCTGGCATGACCGGCCGGGGCGGGGTCGGTTCGAGCATCTTGACGAAACGGGTTGATGCGGGGG
>NZ_JAGSOH010000097.1 GCF_018139625.1 Actinospica acidithermotolerans
ACCTGGTGACGGAGACTCCTGCGGCGTATCCGGCGGGGCTTACGTACGTGCGGACGGGGGACATCTCGACGCGGTACCGGGAGTGGGGGGCTTCGGGGACGCCCGTGCTGCTGCTGCACGGGTTCATCGAGTCGGCGGACACGTGGGGGGCCACGGCGGCGGTGCTGGCGCGGGATCATCGGGTGTACGCGATCGACCTTGACGGGTACGGGTACTCGTCCCGGGTCGCGCCGTACACGACCGTCCATCTCACGCAGCAGGTCGTCGACTTCATCCGGGTGATGCATCTCCAGCGGCCGATCGTGGTGGGGCATTCGAGCGGGGCCGCGGTCGCGGCGGCGGTGGCGCTCGCGGCGCCGGACGAGGTCGGGGGCGTGATGTTCCTGGACGGCGACGGGCTTCCGCTCAGCGGGACGGCGGACGGCGGGCGCGATACGAGCGGCGGGCACGCCGGCGCTTCCGCTGTTCCGCAGCCGTATCGCACGACGCTGCTACGCCTCGTGCTGCGGTCCGACGACATCATCCGGGCGATCTACGCCGCCGCCTGCGGTCCGCGCTGCCCGGCGCTGACCGAGGCGGGGGTCGACCAGTGGCGGCGGCCCTTCCAGGTCCCCGGCGCCGAGGCGGCGGCGTTCGACGTGCTGGGCGCCGGGATCCCCTCCCTGCCGGTCGCGAGGCTGCGTCGGCTGGCAAGCCTGCCGATGCCGAAGTCGGTGGTGTACGGCGCCGACGATCCCGAGTACGCGCCCGGCTCGGCGGCCGAGACGGCCGCGCGGATCGGGGCTCCGGCGCCGACGATGATTCCGGACGCGCGGCACCTGACGCTGATCAGCGACCCGGACGTCGTCGCGGCGGCGGTGGAGGAGCTCGCGGCGCGCGCTCACGCATGATCAGCTGCTGCAAGATATTGCAGCTCTGCTTGCGATAATTGTGAAACTTCCTTGCTGATATTGCGGTCATGTATCGGGAGTTCTACGCTCCGCGGCAGCACACTCACCCACCCTCGCCCCCGTGTGCACCGTCGACGAAAGGTCCAGGACTACCGATGTCCAGCAGATTCCGACCCCTCGCGCGTCCGCCACGGCGCGGCGGGCAGCGACGGCGGCTGACCGCGCTCGCGGTGGCCGCGGCGACCGCGCTCTTCACCCTCCCCGGCGTACTCCTCGCGAGCCCGGCTTCAGCCGCGGCCGGCACTCCGCCGTACTGGGCGCAGTCGCCGTTCAGCGTTCCGAGCGGGGTGGGGGCCAGCGTCCCGTTCACCGAGTACGAGGCCGAATCCGCCTCGACCAACGGCTCGATCATCGGGCCGTCCTACACCCAGGGCGCCCTGGCGACGGAGGCGTCCGGCCGGGAGGCCGTGCAACTCTCGTCGCAGGGCCAGTACGTGCAGTTCACGCTGACCAGCGCGGCGAACGCGGTCGACCTGCACTACGCGGTGCCGCAGGGCAGTTCGGGCACGCTGTCGGTGTACGTGAACGGGACGAAGCTCGGCTCGGAGCTCTCGCTCACCTCGGCGTACAGCTACATCTCGACGAGCGGGATCACCGGCAGCCAGACCCACAAGCTTTACGACGACGCGCGCATGATGTTCGGGCAGACCTATGCGGCCGGTACCACGGTCAAGTTCCAGGTCGACTCCAGCGACACGGCCACGCCGTACACGATCGACGTCGCGGACTTCTACAACGTGGCCGGCGCCGCGACGCAGCCCGCGAACACGGTCTCGGTCGTCAGCGAGGGCGCCGACGCGACCGGCGCGAGCGACTCGACGAACGCGTTCAACAGCGCGATCACGGCGGCGAACGCGGCCGGCGAGGCGGTGTGGATCCCCAGCGGGACGTACCTCGTCAGCGGCCACCTCAACATCACGAACGGCACGATCGAGGGCGCCGGCGACTGGTATTCGCAGATCAAGAGCAATGAGCTGATCGACAACACGTCCGCGGTGTCGGGCGCGGTCAACCTCAGCGGCTTCGCGATCCTCGGCTCGACCGTCGGCCGCCACGACGACAGCACATCCAACGCGATCGACGGCTCGCTCGGCAACGGGTGGACGGTCAACGGCCTGTGGATCCAGGACACGAACGTCGGGTTCTGGCTTCAGTACGGCAACAGCAACTGCACCGTCGAGAACAGCGTCATCGAGTCCACCGACGCCGACGGCGTGAACTTCAACGGCAACGCGTCGAACTGCACGGTGAAGAACAACTTCCTGCGCAACACCGGAGACGACAGCCTCGCGATCTGGTCGTACCCGACCGCGGACTCCGGCATCACCTTCGCCAACAACACGATCGTCCAGCCCACGCTGGCCAACGGGATCGCCGACTACGGCGGCTCGAACAACACCATCTCGAACAACGTCGTCGCCGACACCGAACCGCTCGGCAGCGGCATCGACATCTCCAACGAGGCGTTCCTGCAGCCGTTCACGCCGCTGTCCGGCACGATCACCGTTTCCGGCAACTACGTGATCCGTTCGGGTGAGTACAACCCGAACTGGGGCCACCCGATGGGCGCGGTCCAGTTCGACGCGTACAACTCGGATTTCACCGGCGTGACCGTCAACTACAGCGGCGGCGCGATCCTCGACAGCCCCTATGAGGCTTTCGAGTTCGTCGGGGGCGACGGTACCGGCCATGTGATCAACGGCGTGAACATCAGCAACGTGAACGTGCAGAACACCGGCACGACCGTGATGCAGGCGGAGACCGGCGGAACGGTGAGCGTCAGCGGGCTGACCGCGAGCGGGATCGGCGTCGCGGGCGCGTACAACTACAGCTACCCGGGTCTCGTCTCGGGCGCGATGACGTTCAACCTCGGCAGCGGCAACTCCGGTTGGAGCACCACGCCGGTGCTGACGGCGTATCCCAACCCGGTCCAGGCGGGCTCGCTGACGGCGTCGACGACGAGCCTGTCGTTCGGCGACGTGAATTCGGGCAGCATCAGCGCGGCGCAGACGGTGACGATCAACAACCCTGGTTCGAGCGCGGCCTCGGTCTCCTCGATCGGCGTCACCGGCGAGTACTCGGAGACCAACACGTGCGGGTCGTCGATCGCCGCGGGCGGTTCGTGCACGGTCAGCGTGAAGTTCTCGCCGACCAGCGGCGGATCGCAGACCGGCACGCTCTCGGTGGCGACGAGCGCGCCCGGCAGCCCGCTGACGGTCTCGCTCTCCGGCACCGGCGTCACCTCGACGACGAACCTCGCGCAGAACCAGCCGATCACCGCGAGCAGTTCGTACGAGACGTACGTGGCGTCCAACGCGGTCGACGGCGACTCCAGCACGTACTGGGAGAGCACCGACGGTGCCGCGTATCCGCAGACACTGACCGTGGACCTCGGCTCGACGCAGTCGATCGGCTCGGTCACGCTGGACCTGCCGCCTGCCACCGCCTGGAGTACGCGCACTGAGACGCTTTCGGTGCTCGGCAGCACGAACGGGAGTTCGTACTCGACGATCGTCGGCTCGGCGGGCTACACCTTCAACCCGTCCACCGGCAACACGGTGACGATCAGCCTGCCGTCCGGGACCAGCGCCCGCTACGTGCAGCTGAGCTTCACGGCGAACACCGGCTGGTCGGCGGCGCAACTGTCCGAGTTCGAGGTCTTCCCCGGCGGTTCGTCGACCGGCACCGGCAGCGCGCTGACGGCCTCGCCGGCCAGCGTGTCGTTCGGCAACGAGAACGTCGGATCGACCAGCGCGGCGCAGACCGTGACGGTCAGCAACCCGGGTTCGACCGCGGCCACGGTGTCCTCGATCAGCGCAGCCGCGCCGTTCGCGGAGACGAACACGTGCGGGTCCTCGATCGCCGCCGGCGGATCGTGCACGGTCAGCGTGACGTTCAAGCCGACGGCCGCGGGCTCGGCCTCCGGAACGCTGTCGGTGGCGAGCAGCGCGCCGGGCAGCCCGCTGTCCGTGGCGCTCTCGGGCACCGGCGTGAGCACGAACACCAACCTGGCGCTCAACCAGCCGGTCAGCGCGAGCGGCTACACGCAGACGTACGTTCCCGCGAACGCCGTCGATGGCAACACCAGCACCTACTGGGAGAGCACCGACAACGCCTTCCCGCAGTGGTTCCAGGTGGATCTGGGCTCGTCGGTCGGCGTCGGCAGGATCGTGATGGACCTGCCGCCGTCCACCGCGTGGGCCACCCGCTCCCAGACCATCCAGATCCAGGGCAGCACCGACGGCACGAACTACACCACGCTGGTCGGCTCGGCGAGCTACACCTTCGATCCGTCCACCGGGAACACGGTCACCGTCACGTTCACCAGCGCCAGCGTGCGCTACGTGAAGCTGACCTTCACCGCGAACAGCGGCTGGCCGGCCGGACAGCTCTCGGAGCTGCAGGTTTACGGCAGCTAGCGGACGGTGTCCGACGCCGGTCCACAGGGCCGGCGTCGGCGGTCCACGGGGTCGGCGGCCTGCGGGCCGCCGACCCCTCGTTCGCCCATCCGGATGAACGCCGAGATTGGTAGTTGAACATTCAACTTCGCCTTGCTAGGCTGTGCCGTGTAGTTGAAGATTAAACGATCAGCGCCGAGGAGCCGACCATGAGCATTTTCAGCCGTAAGACCGAGTCCGACACAGCCGTCGCCGACGCCCCCGCGGGCGCCGACCTGTCCCACCTGACCGGCGACTAC
This sequence comes from Actinospica acidithermotolerans, assembly GCF_018139625.1. GTDB lineage: Bacteria > Actinomycetota > Actinomycetes > Streptomycetales > Catenulisporaceae > Actinospica > Actinospica acidithermotolerans. The sequence goes on from NZ_JAGSOH010000097.1 coordinate 4,648, forward strand.
ACCATCGACCCTGCGCACAGCCGGATCGGATTCACCGTGCGGCACGCCATGGTCACCAACGTGCGCGGCGAGTTCAACGAGTACGAGGGCAAGCTGCACCTCGACGGCGCCGACCCGTCCAAGTCGAGCGCCGAGCTGGTCATCAAGGTGGCGAGCATCAACACCAACCAGGCCCAGCGCGACGAGCACCTGCGCACCGGCGACTTCTTCGCCGCGGAGACCTACCCCGAGATCACCTTCCGCTCCACCTCCGCCGAGCAGGTCGGCGAGGACGTCTACCGGCTGCACGGCGACCTGACGATCAAGGACGTGACCCGCCCGGTCACCCTCGACCTCGAGTTCACCGGCGCGGCGACCGACCTGTACGGCGCCAACCGGGCCGGCTTCGAAGGCGGCACGACCGTCGACCGCACCGACTGGGGCCTGACCTACAACGCGGCGCTGGAGACCGGCGGCGTGCTGATCGGCGAGAAGGTCAAGCTCATCCTCGACATCTCCGCCGTCAAGGCGGCCTGACCGGCCGCCCGAACCACCGAACCACCGCTTGACCGGCCACGGCGCGGCGACGGGAGCCGATCCCGTCGCCGCGCCGTCGTCTCAAGGTGGGTCTGCCGGTCCGTCGGAAAACGGGGGCACTGCCTCCGGCCGGCGACCACGCCGATGCTGGAGCCATGGACATCAGCAACCGCACAGTCTTCATCGCAGGCGCCACCTCGGGCATCGGCCTCGAACTCGCTCGCCGCTTCGCCGGCGCCGGCAGCACCGTCATCGTCGGCGGACGGCGCGCCGACCTGCTCGACGAGATCCGCGCCGAGGGCTTCGCCGCCGTGCCCGTCGACGTGACCGACCAGGACAGCGTCGAGGGCGCACGCGACACGATCCTGAAGGACCACCCGGGCCTCGACACCGTCGTCACGATGTCGGGAGTCATGATCCCCGAGGACCTTCGCGACCCCGGGCACTTCGCGACCTCGCGGAAGACGATCGAGACCAACCTCGTCGGCACCATCCGGCTGATCGACGCGTTCACCCCGCACCTGATCGGGCGCGGCGGCGGCACGATCATCACGGTCACCTCGGGCATCGCGTTCCTCCCGTTCGCGCCGATGCCCACGTACGCGGCCTCCAAGGCGGCCGTGCACGCGTACTCCGAGGCGCTGCGCGAGCAGCTCGCGGGCACCGGCGTCGAGGTCGCCGAGCTCGTTCCCCCGGCCGTCGCCACCACGCCCGAGCACGCGGCGCAGAACCCCCGAGCGCTGCTGCTGGACGCGTACGCGACCGAGGTGATGGAGCTTCTGCAGACCGAGCCGACCCCGCGCGAGATCCTGGTGAAGGGCGTGCTGATGCACCGCTGGGCCGAGCGGGACGGCACCTACGACGAACTGGTCGCCCAGCGCTCGCAGGCCCTGGCGATGCTGCCGCAGTGGCTGTAGCCGGTCAGTGGCTGTAACCGGCCGGGTGCTGTAACCGGTCGGGTGCTGTAACCGGTCAGGCGCAGTTCGGCGAGCCGGTCAGCGGCCCACGATCCGGTCCACGATCCGGTCCGCGTCCTCGCCGAGCCGGTGCAGGCGCTCGACGGGCAGGTTGTCGACGACCAGACGGCGCACGTACGCGACGTGGCCCGGCGCCGTCTCCTGCATCTTCCGCAGTCCGGCGGGCAGCAGGACGGCGTTGGTGAAGCGGCCGTCCGCCGGGTCCGGCTCGCGGCGCACGTACCCGCGCGTCTCGAGCCGCTTCACCAGGTGCGACAGGCGGGAGAGCGACACGCTGGTCTCCTCGGCGAGCACGCTCATCCGCAGCGTCAGATCCGGCGCGTCGCAGAGCATCGCCATGGTCATGTACTCGATCATGCTGAGCCCGGCGTCGCGCTGGAGCTGGCCGTCGAGGGCCGCGGGCAGCCGGATCATCAGGCGGGAGAGCGACATCCACGCCGTCAGGTCGCCGGGGTCGAGCCACAGATCCGCGTGCTCATCGGCGTTCGCCGGCTGCTCGGTACTCGCCATTGGCCGAGCGTATCAAGCCTTTCCCAGCGGCCCCGGCGTGGACTGACGCGCGGGTCAGCTGTCCGCGGTGTGGCGCGCCAGCCAGTCGTCGAGCACCTCGTAGGCGCGCTTGCGCACCTCGGGCAGCGACAGGAAGACGTCGTGCCGGGCACCTTCGACGGGGACGATCGTGGTCTCGCCGCCGAGGCAGCCGGCCCAGCGGGCGATCTGCGCGACGTCGAGCACCAGGTCGGCGCGCTCGCACCGCTCCGAGTACGCGGTCGAGAAGTAGGTGGCGTCGGAGCGCAGGATGAGCGAGGGCACGCGCAGATCGAGGCCGCGGTGCAGCGCGGCGTGGGAGCGGCGCACGGCGTTGAGCCAGCCGACGGTGACCGGGAAGCCGGCCAGCGGCTTGAGCTCGAGGTCGAACTCCCACTCGCCGGTGCCGCTGACGTGCAGCGTGCCGCCGTACGGGCCGGGCGGCGCCTTGATCGCCGTGTGCGGGCTCGCCTTGGCCAGCACCCGCAGCGCCTGCGTCATCACGCCGCGGCGCGCGGGCGAACCCTGGAGGTCGAACCACGGGCTGTTGAGCACCAGGCCCGCGACGGGGGCCGTCGCGGCCCGCCGGGCCCGGCGCTCCAGCCACAGCGGCAGGACGAGCCCGCCGGTCGAGTGGGCGACGAGCAGCACCGGCAGTCCGGGGTGCGCCTCGGCGACGGCGGCGAGCGCGAGGTCGAGCTCTTCGTCGTAGAGCACGAAGTCGGACACGTAGTGCGCGGTCTGCCCGGAGCGCCGCGCGCGTCCGCACTTGCGCAGGTCGAGGGCGTAGAAGGCGTGGCCGCGCTCGGCGAAGAAGTCCGCGAGCTCGGTCTGGAAGAAGTAGTCGGCGAAGCCGTGCACGTAGAGCACAGCGCCGCGGACCGGATCGTCGGTCGTCGGCTCGCGGCGCACCAGCACGGCCGCCGCCTCGCCCTCGCCGTCCGGGTCGGGCCCTAGTTCGAACACGTGCTGCCGGTAGCCCTCGAGGATGTCGGGGCGCCAGTCGAGTGCGCTCACTGTCACGACCCCATCTTGGCGGGAACGGCGGCGTCGGCGGAAGACAGGTGGAGCTGCGCGTCCTCGACCGGGAGGCGGCGCAGCAGCCTGACGTCGCCGGCGTAGTCCATCGACGTCAGCCACGGCGCCTGGTCGCCCTGGCGCGGCAACTGGTCGAGCACGCGCCGGATGTAGCCGGCCCCGAAGTCGAGGAAGGGCCGCAGCGGCATCTCCTCGTCCGCGACGACCGGGCGCGCCACCTGGTACCCGTGCGCGTCCATGTGCGTGAGCAGCCGGCAGAAGTGCTCGCAGAGCAGGCCGACCTTCAGCGTCCACGAGGAGTTCGTGTAGCCGATGGAGTAGGCGAAGTTGGGCACGCCGGAGAGCATCATGCCCTTGTACGCGACGGTGTCGGCGAGGTTCACCACCCGTCCGTCGACGCTGAGCGTGGTGCCGCCCATCGCCTGCACGTTCAAGCCGGTCGCCGTCACGATGATGTCGGCCTCGAGCTCCCGGCCGGAGGCGAGCCGGATGCCGGTCTCGGTGAAGGTCTCGATCCGATCGGTCACGACCGAGGCCGTCCCGGCGCTGATCGCCCGGAACAGGTCGGCGTCGGGCACCGCGCACAGGCGCTGGTCCCAGGGGCCGTAGGGCGGGTTGAAGTGCTCGTCGACCGGATAGCCCTCCGGCAGCAGCCGGGCGTTGATCCGCCGGATGATCTTCCGCGCGGCGTTCGGGTACCTCTGGCAGAGCTTCCAGACGGCCTGCTGCCGGAAGATGTTCTTGCGGCGGGCGAGGGCGTAGCCGCGCTCGGCGCCGAACACGGAGCCGAGCGCGTTGGCGATCTTGTCCTTCGCGGGCACCGGCATGATGTACGTGGGCGTGCGCTGGAGCATCACGACGTGCCCGGCGGTCTCCGCGAGCGCCGGGATCAGCGTGACTGCGGTCGCGCCGCTGCCGATGACGACGACGCGCTTGCCCGCGTAGTCGAGGTCCTCGGGCCACAGTTGCGGGTGCACGATCTGCCCGCCGAAGCGCTCGCGGCCCTCGAAGTGCGGCGTGAAGCCCTGGTCGTACCGGTAGTAGCCCGCCGCGCAGAACAGCCAGGAGCAGGTGAGCGTCGAACGCTCGCCGGTGTCGGTCCGCTCGACCTCGACACTCCAGCGCGCGTCGACCGAGGACCACGCGGCCGCGATCACCTTCGTATGGAACCGGATGTGGCCGTCGATGCCGTTCTCGGCCGCCGTCTCGCGCAGGTAGGCGAGGATCTTCGCGCCGCCCGCGATCGCGTCCTCGTCCCGCCACGGCTTGAACTCGTAGCCGAAGGTCTGCAGGTCGGAGTCCGAGCGGATGCCCGGGTAGCGGAACAGGTCCCAGGTGCCGCCGAGGGCACCGCGCGCCTCGAGGATCGCGTAGCTGCGCCGCGGATGCTCGCGGCCGAGGTAGTACGCGGCGCCGATGCCGGAGATCCCCGCGCCGACGATGAGGACGTCGAGCGTGTCCGTGGCTGCGGCGGGAGATCCCGAGGACGCGGCGGATGGTTCCGGGGAGGCGGTCGATCCGGTAGAGGCCGTCATTCCGTCATCGTCGCAAGCCGCCGCCCAGCACTCCAGGGGCACCCTGCACCGTTTCCATGCCCGGCCGCAGCGGACTGCACCACAGGGACGGACGTACGCTGGAGCCCATGAGCTGGGAACCCCCGTCCGAGCGGGTGCGCGAGCTGATCCGCGAGGGCGCGCGCCTGGTGCTGAACCCGCCGCCCGCGTGGCTCGACGAACTCGACGCGGCCACGCTCTCGGGCCCGCAGCGCTCGCTGATCGCCGAGGACCCGGTGCTCGCCGCGGCCACCCGGCGCGCGAACCGGAGCAACCTGCTGGCCTGGGCGTCGGCCAACGTGCGCCGGCCCGGCGAGCGGGTCGCGGCGAACGTCGGCGAGGTGCCGGTCGCCGTCGCCCGGGACCTGGTGCGCCGGGGCCTGAACGAATCCGCGCTCGACTCCTACCGGGCCGGGCAGAGCGAGGCGCTGCGCCGCTGGATCCAGATCTGCCTGACCCTGACCGCCGATCCGGCCGAGCTGAGCGAGCTGCTCGACATCTCGTGCCGCTCCATCTCCGACTTCGTCGACGACACCCTGGCCGCCCTGACCGAGGTGATCACCCGCGAGCGCGAGGAATTGACCCAGGGCACGCACGCGGAGCGCCGGGAGACCGTCAGCCTGCTGATGGAGGGCGCGCCGATCCCCCGCTCCCGCGCCGAACAGCGGCTCGGCTACCGGCTCGCCGGCCGGCACACCGCGGCCGTCGTCTGGTGCGACGGGCCGCGCGCCGACCTCGCCGCCCTCGACCGCGCCGCCGAGCTGATCGGCACCTGCGCCGGCGAACCGCGACCGCTCAGCGTCCTGGCCAGCGCGGCGACCCGCTGGGTCTGGGTGCACGGCCGCCCCGACCCGATCCGGCTGCGCGAGGCCGCCGCCGCGCGCCCGCAGATCCGCATCGCCGTCGGCAGCACCGGCGAAGGCTTGGACGGCTTCCGCCGCGGCCACCTCGACGCCCTCACCGTGCAACGCATGCTGGCCCGCCTCGCCTCCCCGCAGCAGGTCGCCACCCACGACGAGGTGGAACTCGTCGCCCTGCTCACCTCCGACCTGGAGCGAGCCGACCAGTTCGTGCACCGCGTCCTCGGCGACCTCGCCGGCGCGCCGCCGGAGCTGACCGAGTCGGTACGCCGGTACATCGCGGAGCAGTGCAACGTCACAAGTGCGGCAAAGAGCCTCTACATCCACCGCAACACCCTGCTCCGCCGCCTGGCCCAAGCCGACCGCCTGCTGCCCCGCCCACTCACGCAAGACGTCGTAGCGGTCGGCGCCGCGCTGGAGGTCCTGCGCTGGCGAGGCGTCGCGGCGGACCTGGCCGTCTAGCGGTCGCCATCTAGCGGTCCACTGCGGTGGTCCGCACGGCGTACGGCCTCCGAGCACCGGCGCCGCCGGGACCCCGGGCTAGCGGCTAGCACTCGATGACGTTGACCGCGAGCCCTCCGCGCGCCGTCTCCTTGTACTTGACGCCCATGTCGGCGCCGGTCTCCTTCATGGTCTTGATGACCTTGTCGAGGGAGACGTGGTGCCGGCCGTCGCCGCGCAGCGCCATGCGGGCGGCGGTGACGGCCTTGACCGCGGCCATGCCGTTGCGCTCGATGCACGGGATCTGCACCAGGCCGCCGACGGGGTCGCAGGTGAGCCCGAGGTTGTGCTCCATGCCGATCTCCGCGGCGTTCTCCACCTGCTCCGGACTCGCGCCGAGCACTTCGGCGAGCGCGCCGGCGGCCATCGAGCAGGCCGAGCCGACCTCGCCCTGGCAGCCGACCTCGGCGCCGGAGATGCTGGCGTTCTCCTTGTAGAGCATGCCGATCGCGCCCGCGGCGAGCAGGAAGCGGACCACGCCCTCCTCGTCGGCGCCGGGGATGAAGGTCGTGTAGTAGTGCGCGACGGCCGGGATGATGCCCGCGGCGCCGTTCGTCGGCGCGGTCACGACGCGGCCGCCCGCCGCGTTCTCCTCGTTCACCGCCATCGCGTAGAGCGTCACCCACTCCATCGCGTTCGCCGGGTTCACGCCCTCGGCGCGCAGCGCCCGCGCCGCCATCGCCGCGCGCCGCCGCACCTTCAGGCCGCCCGGCAGGATGCCCTCGCGGGACAGCCCGCGCTCGACGCACGCGCGCATCACCCGCCAGATCTCCAGCAGCCCCGCGCGCACCTCGTCCTCGGTGCGCCAGGCCTTCTCGTTCTCCAGCATCAGGGCGCTGATCGAGAGCCCGGTCTCCCGGGTGAGCCGCAGCAGGTCCTCGCCGGTCCGGAACGGGTAGCGCAGCTCAGTGTCGTCCGGCACGATCCGGTCGGCGCCGATCGCGTCCTCGTCCACCACGAAGCCGCCGCCGACCGAGTAGTACGTCTTCTCCAGCAGCGGCCGGTTCTCGGCGTCGTACGCGCACAGCGTCATGCCGTTCGCGTGGTACGGCAGGGCCCTGCGACGGTGCAGGATCAGGTCGTCCGGCTCGTGGAAGTCGATCGTGTGCGCGTCCTCCAGGTCCCGCCCGAGCAGCCGCAGCCGCCCCGTCTCCCGCACCTCGGCCACCGCCGCGTCGGCCCGGTCCACGTCCACCGTGGCCGGCGCCTCGCCCAGCAGCCCGAGCACGACCGCCTTCGGCGTCCCGTGCCCGTGCCCGGTGGCGCCCAGCGACCCGAACAACTCCCCGCGCACCCGCGAGGTCTGCGCCAGCAGCCCCTCCGACTTCAGCCGGCCCGCGAACATGCGCGCCGCGCGCATCGGCCCGACCGTATGGCTGCTCGACGGCCCGATCCCGATCGAGAACAGGTCGAACACGCTGATCGCCATTGATCACTCCGCAGGTCAGGGCCGCTTACTAGACGAAGATCCATGGTATCAAGCGGTGGCGGCGCCCCGGAAAACGGCGGCTAAACCACTCCCGACAGCCGCAGGTCCAGGGCCGTGTGGCGCTTGCCGGAGCCGGGGGTGCGCACGGCCTGGGCCAGGGCCTTCTCGGAGCCGACGAGGACGACGAGCTTTTTGGCGCGGGTGATGCCGGTGTAGATCAGGTTGCGCTGCAGCATCATCCAGGCGCTGGTGGTCACCGGGATGACGACGACCGGGTACTCAGAGCCCTGCGACCGGTGCACGGTGACGGCGTAGGCGTGCTGGAGCTCGTCGAGCTCGCTGAAGTCGTAGGGGATCAGCTCGTCCTCGTCGGTGCGGACGGTGAGCTTCTGCTCCTCGGAGTCGATCGCGGTGACGATGCCGCCGGTGCCGTTGAAGACGCCGTTGCGGCCCTTGTCGTAGTTGTTGCGGATCTGGGTCACCTTGTCGCCGACGCGGTAGGTGCGACCGCCGAAGCGGCGCTCGGCGAGGCCGTCGCGGTGCGGGGTGAGCTCCTGCTGGAGCAGCAGGTTGAGGTTGCCGGCGCCGGCTGGGCCGCGGTGCATGGGGGTGAGGACCTGGATGTCGCGGCGGGCGTCGAAGCCGAACTTCTTCGGGATGCGGTGCACGGCGAGGTCGACGACGAGGCGGGCGGCCGGCTCCGACTCCTCCTCCAGGAAGAGGTGGAAGTCGTCGAACTCGCGCAGCCGGGGCGGGCGGCCGGCGTTGATGCGGTGGGCGTTGACGACGACGCCGGACTCCTGGGCCTGGCGGAAGACCTGCGTGAGCCGGACGCGCGGCACGGGCTCGGCGGCGAGCAGGTCGCGCAGCACCTCCCCGGCGCCGACGCTGGGGAGCTGGTCGACGTCGCCGACCAGCAGCAGGTGGGTGCCCTGGCCGACGGCCTTGGCGAGCTTGTTCGCGAGCAGCACGTCGAGCATCGAGGCCTCGTCGACGACCACGAGGTCGGCGGGCAGCGGGCGGTCCCGGTCGTAGGCCGCGTCGCCGCCGGGCTTGAGTTCGAGCAGCCGGTGCACGGTCGCGGCCTCGGCGCCGGTCAGCTCGGCGAGGCGCTTGGCGGCGCGGCCGGTGGGGGCGGCGAGCACGACCTTCGCGCCCTTCGCCCGCGCGAGTTCGACGACCGAGCGCACGGTGAACGACTTGCCGCAGCCGGGGCCGCCGGTGAGCACGGCCACCTTCTGGGTCAGCGCGAGCTTCACCGCCTGCTCCTGCTCGGGCGCCAGCTCGTTGCCCGTGCGGACGCGCAGCCATTCGAGCGCCTTGGCCCAGTCGACGTTCCGGAAGGCGGCGAGCTTGTCCTCGCTCGCGTTGAGCAGCCGCAGCAGCTGCTGGCTCAGCGCGGTCTCGGCGCGGTGGAAGGGGACGAGGTAGAGCGCCTCGGTCTGCGCGAACTCGCCGGGCAGCATCTCGCGCACGGCCCCCTCGGCGTCGACCAGCTCCACCAGGCACTTCGCGCACAGCTCCTCGGCGACCTGGAGGATCTTGACGGCCTCGGTGAGCAGCTTCTCCTTCGGCAGGAAGCAGTTGCCCGCGTCGGTGGCCTGCGAGAGCGCGTACTGCAGGCCCGCCTTGACCCGCTCCGGCGAGTCGTGCGGGATGCCGACGGCCACCGCGATCGCGTCGGCGGTCTTGAAGCCGATGCCCCAGACGTCGCCGGCGAGCCTGTAGGGCTCGGTCTTCACTATCTCGATCGCGTTGTCCCCGTACTCCTTGTAGATGCGCACGGCGATCGACGTGGTGACGCCGACGGACTGCAGGAAGACCATCACCTCCTTGATGGCCTTCTGCTCGACCCACGCGGCGGCGATCAGCTTGGTGCGCTTCGGGCCGAGCGAGGGCACCTCGATCAGCCGGTCCGGGTCGGTCTCGATCACCTCCAGGGTCTCGACGCCGAAGTGCCCGACGATCTTCTCCGCGGTCCTCGGCCCGATGCCCTTGATCAGGCCGGAGCCGAGGTAGCGCTGAATGCCCTGCACGGTGGCCGGCAGGACGGTCGTGTAGTTCTCGACGTGGAACTGGCGGCCGTACTGCGGGTGCGAGCCCCAGCGGCCGCGCATCCGCAGCGATTCGCCGGGCTGCGCGCCGAACAGCGCGCCGACGACCGTCAGCAGTTCCGCGCCGCGGCCGGTGTCCACGCGCGCGACGGTGTAGCCGTTGTCCTCGTTCGAGTAGGTGATCCGCTCGAGGACGGCTTCGAGCACGGCGAGCCCGAGGCCCGGGACGAAGGTGTCGTCCCCGGCCTCGACGCTGTTCTTGGCTGCCACGGCACCAATTTAGCGGGGCCGTGGGACAGCCGGGTCAGCTCGTGAGCGTGGCGGTCGCCGAGCCGTCGCTGTTGAACGAGATCGAGCCCGTGCTGTCCTCGAGATCAGTGGTCTGATTACTGAACGTCTGGTCGGCGCCGTCGAAGTCGGTGTAGTCGCCGGTCTCGCTCGCTACGCTGCCCGTGGCCGTGAAGTCGTAGCTGCCGTCGGAATTCTGCGTGCTTAGATCGACGGATACGGTGCCGACGGTGGTGATCGTCCAGGTCACGTTGTTGCAGGTGTAGTAGTTGTACGTGTTGTTGATGCCGCATGCGCCGTAGCCCGTCTCCGCATCGGTCGCGCACTGGCTGAGTGCAGCGGAGTATGCAGCCTGGACCGCGCTCTGCCCCTGAGCGGTGAGCGAGGCGGCCGGCAGCGTGACGGCGGACAGCTCCGTCCACGTGTACTGCGCGTAAGTCGAGCCCTCTGTCGGGTACGCCGTGTCGCTGACCGCCGAGAAGTCGGGCGTGCTCGGGTCGGCCACGACGTGCGCGCCGGGGAAGACTTCCACCGAACTCTGCTCGGTCACGGACATACCGTCGACGATCACGGTGCTCGACCAGCCGCCGGACACGGACAGCACCCGGTACGGATCGACAAGCACCCACTGGCCGGTCGTCGCGACCTGCTCGGCGAGGTACGTGTCGCTGAGCTCGGTACCGTGCACGTTGTACTTCACGGCCACATACGTGAGGTTGTTGCCGGTCACACCCTCCTGCCGGTACTGCGACTGCGCGGTGCTCGGCACGGCGGCGGACGAGACGATGGTGAACCCGCTCGGCCGGTTCGCGGCGTTCGCGATCGTGGAGGCGCCGACGAGCGGTGTCTCCTGGTACGGCCCGGTGGCCAGGGCCGAGGCGGCCGAGGCGTTGCCCGCCTCGATGTCCTGGAAGTACGAATTGACCGCTCCCTGGGCGCCGGACGGCTGGTCGCCGACGAAGTGCTGGTAGGCCAGGTAGCCGCCGACCCCGAGGATCAGGACGAGGACGAGCGGGATGGCCACCTTGGGGCGCAAGCCCCGGCCGGAGGCCGGCGCGGGCAGCGGCTGGGTGGCGGAGGGATAGCCGTAGGACGGCTGGTAGACGGGCGCGGTCGTACTCGGCTCGGCGAACTGCAGCGTGGGCTCCGGCATCGACTGCTGCGGCATCGACTGCTGCGGCACGGTCGGGGTGGTGGGCGACGACGCGAACGTCGCCGCGGCGTATCCCTGCGACACCGCCGGCCCCGTCGCCGCCCCCGTCGCGGCCTGGATCCGGTGCCCCAGCGAGAAAGACAGCACCAGGTACGACAGCAGGAACCACAGTGCCGTCAGGCCCACCGCCGCGAGCAGGCTCGGACCGAAGGACTCCGTAACGCTGAGTACGCCGACGCCTTCCAGTCCCGCGTTCATGGTCAGCGCCAGCGTGCCGAGCAGCGTGATCGCCAGGGCCGCGACGCCTCCGAGTAGCACCGAGCGCCACGCGCCGTTGGGCGTGTAGTCGGCGCGGTCGACGGCGAACCGTGCCGTGCCCCGTCGCGCGAGCAACGCGGGCGCCGACGTACCGATGATGACGGCGAGCAGGAGCAGCCACACGCCCCACGGCCGGTGCCCGGCGAACAGGCCGAAGTCGTATCCGCTGCCGCCGGGTCCGTCCGTGGCGCCGGTGCCGCCGTCGCTGCCGGACGACGAGAGGCCGCCGAGACTGCTGAGGCCGGCGGCGCTTGCGTAGAGCGTGACGCCGAAGCCGACGAACGTGCCGTAGATCGCGAAGTTCGGCAGCAGGAACAGGCCGCCGATCAGGGCAGCGAGACCGCCGTGGGACAACTCGTGGTTCGATACGACCTCGAATACGGCATAAATCCACAGCCCGACGCCGACGAGCGCGCCGATCACCCGCGTCTGGAGCCAGGCGACGCGGAAGGACGGCGCCCACAAGCCCAACTGCGTGCGCACGCGCGCAGCCCGCGGATCGGCCGACATCAGGTGGATCCACACGCCAAGCCGCGCGACCAGCGCCGTCACGAAAACGAGCAGCAGCGGGCCGACGAAGACGAGCGGCGCATCGATGCTCATCGAGCCGCCGACGCCCTGCACACCGTCATTAGCCGACGTCGCCGTCAGATATCCGGTGCCGCCGAACGGATCGGCTCGATGCGTGGCGAAGGAGAGGATCAGCAGCGCGATCGACACGACCGCCGCGGTAAGGGCCGAGCGGGCCACGAGCTGGCCGAGGGTGACGCTCGGCGCCGTGCGCTCGCGGCCGCGCACCGCGCGGTAGACGATGTAGAGCACGATGATCGTCAGCAGCCAGACCGTGACGCGCAGGCTGATGCCTATCGACATGCTGATGCCACTGTCCGCGCCGGTCATGGTGCCGCTGATCGGCGTGCCGAGGCTGCTCGCGGTGAGCCACGCCGCCGAGGCGAGATAGTCGCCGACACCCGCGTTGACCTGCTCGCCGTGGAAACCGACGGTGACGACGAGCACCATCGCGATCAGCGCCGCGACGTACGCTGCGACCAGCCCGACCAGCCCGTCGCGCACCGCCTGCACCACGTCGACGCCGGTCAGCACCACAGGCCGCGCCGGGGCGTCCGGCACCCCCGCGTAGGCCGCCTGCCCTGGCCACGGCAGCGGACCGGGACCGGGACTGCGACTGGGACTGAAACCGGGACCGGGAATGGGAATGGTGCCCGGATCGGGGACGGCGCCTGACCCGGCGTCCGGCACAGGGCCCGCCGCGTACGGCACAGGGGCCGCCGCGTACGGCTCAGGTCCCGCCGGGACCGGACCCGCGACGTCCGGCTCCGGGGCCGCCGCGTACGGGACCGGCTGGGTCGCCGGCGGCTCCGGGCCCACGTCCCCCAGAAATACGACCTCTGAATCTTCGCTCTCTGACACCGATGACCCTCCCGAGGGACGCGCACCCAGGTGGACCCACCCCACCTGGGTGCAACGTACGGCTAGCCGTCCCTGGTCACAGGGCACTTTCTCGCATCGTTACCGATCCGTGTACGGAGCGCGAGCGACCCGCCGCCCCGGCACGCTCAGCAGCACCAATGCGACCGCGAGCAGGCCGAGACCTGCCCACGCGGCGAGTGCGAACCGTTCGCCGTGGGCGAAGACGCCGAGCAGGGTGCCGACCGCGCCTTCCGCGAGCGTGACGGTGGTAGCCGTCGCCGCGGTCGTGTAGCGCAGGGCCCCGCCGAAGAGCGTGTAGCACAGGTAGTTCGTGACGCAGCCGTAGAAGAGGATCACGGCGACGCCGCGAACGTCGATCAGTCCGTGCAGGCCACCGCTCATGACGATCACCGGGACGCACCAGAGCGCGCACGTGCCGAACATGCTGCCGTACACGTCGCCCGACGCGTTGCCCTTGCCGATCAGGCGTGCCGCGACCGAGGACGCGGTCGCGTACGACAGGCCGGGGATCAGCGCGAGGATCACGCCGACGACGCTGACGGTGTGCGCGCTCGCGTCGCCGGCCACCATCAGCACCGTCCCGGCGACGGCGATCGGCGCGCACTGCAGCCAGCGCCGCGTCAGCCGCCGCCGCTCGACGAACCGGGAGATCAGCCCCGTGAACAGGGGCGCACTGCCGAGCGTGATCGCGGTCGCGAGCGCCACGCCGAGGCGGTGCACCGCGGGGAAGAACGCGAGCGGGTAGGCGAGGAGCCCGAACGAGCCGATGACCTGCAGCCCACGGTCGCGGCCGCGCGCGTTGCGGACCAGCGCCCTGGCGCCGGGCCGTGCGACCAGCATCGCCGTGCCGGTGACGAACATGCCGCACGCGCCGACTGCCTCGGGCGAGGCCTCGGTGGGGATGTACGTGGAGACGAGCCCGACGGCGCCCCAGAGCACCGAGCAGACGAGGATGGGGAGGATGCCGCGCATCAGTTCGGTCCGATGGGCGTGCAGGGCGGGACGGGACAGCTCGACTTCGAGAGTCATGGAAGTACGCACCTCAGAAGGTCAGTAACCATCAAGAAATTGACGCTGACTTCCGGGCGCGACGCATCGCACGCGGATCACGTCTCCGACGTGCCGCGGCGGCCGCTCACCCCGACCAGAACGGGGGTGTGCTCCTCGCGCCCGGTCAGGCGGTCGGAGGCGGCAGTTGGCGTCGTCCGGTTCGGTGCATGCGGCCGAGTCTAGCCGCCGCCCGCCGCGGCGGTCAGCTGCATTCCACGCCGTGGACGGCCGCCGGCGTTACACCCTGACTGGGCAGAACGGACGCCCGAAGCCCGTTGGACACGATCCGGAAACATCGGCCCCGAATCCCGATACACCCCTTGACGCCCTGTTGCGTCCGGGTGAACTCTGTACCACGGTTCCGGTCAACGTCGATCGGAACCTTTCGTTTCCCCTGGGGAAACGCACGGGGTCGGCAGGGTGTCCGGGGGCTTGAGGCCCGGAGCGGAGTCGAACCGCTGGCCAGACGTTTTGCAGACGTCCTCCCGACCCGTCGGGATAAGGCTCCGGGCCGCGCGGCGCACGGCCGGGCGGGGATGTCGCGGGTGATGCGTGCGCTCGGAGGGACTCGAACCCTCAACACCCGGCTCCTCAAGCCGGTCCGTCTTCCAGTTGCGGCACGAGCGCGTGCCATGCGGTTCGCATCGCGGCGGTACGGGGATGCGGCGGTGCGTGCCCTCGGTGAGATTCGAACTCACACTGGCGGCGTCCTGAACGCCGGGCCTCTGCCGTTGGGCTACGAGGGCTGGGTGCGTGCGGCTGAACGCGAAAAACCGCCCGGGCCGGGATCTCCCGGGGGGCGGCTCGTGGTCCGACGCGTGGGTCGGGTCAGCGCGGGGCGGCCTCCGGGAGCGTGAGCAGGCACAGGCATCGAAGGTCGCGCGGTCGCACGTGCTCGCGGGCCATGATGTCGCCTCCTCTCCTCGCGGCGGGTCGCCGGACACGAGTGTTCCGGGCGGCGGCCACCGCGCGCAACGGGTTTTCGCCGGCGGGTCTGGGTGACGTGCACCGGAGCTTTGGGGAACCCCGCGATCCACTCAGGACCCAACACAAGACCGTCCGCCGGAGCGTCAGATTATGTTGGATCCCGTCGCGGACAACGCAATCAGTGCCCTGACCTCGACCCTTCAAGGTACAGCACTGATTCAGGTTGCAGTTTGAATAAGAGTCCTTGACAAGGATGTCATCTCACGGTTGGCTGCGAGCTATCGCTGTTTGTTCGCGTTCGAAAATCACTGCAATAGTTCGGACTTGTCGGGGACCTGCGGGGTAGGGCGACCCCTCGGGGAACGGGCAGGTCCGGCCGCTCGGGCGGCGCGCACCCACCACACCACCACCACGGCGCGCCGTCGCGACTCCATCCGCAAAGACGCACCTTGGAGGCAGCTCGTGACTTCGCACAACTCCTCTTCACCCACCAACCCCGGCCACGGCGAAAACCCCACACACCGTGCCGATCCGGCGAGTCCCCTGTTCGGTCGACGCTCGCTGCTGCGCGGAGCGCTGGCCGTCGCCGGAGTGGCCGCCCTGCCCGCGCTGTCGGCGTGTTCGTCCTCGAAGTCGGGCGGCGGGAGCGAGGCGAGCAACGCCGTCTCGTTCGGCTCGAACGCCGCGGTTCCGGAACCGAAGGGCGCGTACCAGACGCTGTTCGCCGCGGCGAAGAAGGCGACCGGCCTCGACATCAACGTCAACTGGGTCGACCACAACACCTTCCAGCAGAACATCACCACGTACCTGCAGGGCAATCCGCAGGACGTTTTCAACTGGTTCGCCGGCGAGCGCATGCAGTACTTCGCCGGGCAGGGCCTGGTGAGCAACGTCAACGACGTCTGGGACAAGATCGGCGGCTCCTACACCGACGCCATGAAGGCGCAGTCCAAGGGCTCCGACGGCAACTACTACTTCGTCCCCTTCGACTACTACCCCTGGGCCGTGTTCTACAGCAAGAGCCTGTGGGCCTCGAAGGGCTACACGGCGCCGACCACCTGGGACGAGTACATCGCGCTGGCCAAGAAGATGAAGGCGGACGGGCTGATCCCGATCGCCTTCACCGACAAGGACGGCTGGCCCGCGATGGGCACCTTCGACTACCTCAACATGCGCATGAACGGGTACGAGTTCCACATCAACCTGATGCGCACCGGCCAGGGATGGAACACCTCGAAGGTCTCGGCGGTCTTCGACCAGTGGAGGCAGCTCATCCCGTACTACTCCCCCGGCTTCCTCGGCCTGACCTGGCAGGAGGGCGCGAACCAGATCCTGAACAAGCAGGCCGGCATGATGGTCCTCGGCCTGGACCAGATCGGCACGATCTTCACCGGCTCGAACGCGGACGACCTCGGCTTCTTCGCCTTCCCAGAGATCGACCCCGCGAACGGGCAGGACTCGGTGGAGGCGCCGATCGACGGGTTCATGGTCGCGAAGTCGCCGAAGAACGCGGCGGGCGCGACGAAGCTGCTCGAGTACCTCGGCACGGCCGCCGCGCAGCAGCTCTGGCTCGGCTCCAACCCGGCCGACATCGCCACCGCGTCCGGCGTGGACACGAGCAAGTACACCAAGCCGCAGACGGCCGCGATCTCGCTGATCAACAGCGCGAAGCACCTGTCGCAGTTCATGGACCGGGACACGCTGCCGAGCTTCGCCGACCCGGTGATGCTCCCGGCGATCCAGAAGTTCCTGTCCAGCCCGGGCGAGGCCTCCTCGATCCTGAGCAACATCGACGCGCAGGCCAAGACGATCTGGGCGACCAACGGCTGAGTGCAGGTCCCGATGACCGGCTATCCCCGCGGGCGCGCGCCCGCGGGGATAGCCGGCGTGGAAGGAATGTGAATCGCTTTGGCTGTAACCACGCTCTCCCAGCCCGCCGCCCGCCCTCGGCGCCGTCGGCTCAAGCGCTACACGAAGCGCGACCGGGCCGCGCTGACCCTGATGGGCGGCGTACCGCTGCTGCTGTCGCTGGCCTTCGTCTGGCTGCCCGCGCTCGCCACCGTCGCACTGTCCTTCTTCAACTGGACGGGCATCGGCGGCTTCTCCGACATGAAGCCGGCGGGGGTCAACAACTACCGCATCATCTTCAGCATCTATCCCGAGTTCCCGCCGGCCATCGAGCACAACCTGCTGTGGCTCGTCGTGTTCTTCGTGATCCCGGCGCCGTTCGGGCTCTTCCTCGCCCACCAGCTCAACAAGCAGCTGCGCGGCTCGCGGGTCTACCAGTCGATCCTGTTCCTGCCGGTCGTCCTCTCGCTCGCGCTGGTCGGCTTCATGACCGAGCTGGTCTTCTCGCCGACGCAGGGGCTCGTCAACAACCTGACCGGGCACGCGGGGCAGCACAACCTGATCGACTGGCTCGGCGATCCGAGCCTCAACATCTGGGCCGTGCTGATCATGGCCTGCTGGCGGCAGACCGGCTACGTCATGATCCTGTTCCTGGCCGGGCTCAAGTCCGTCGACCCCTCGCTGCAGGAGGCGGCGTCGCTGGACGGCGCGAACGAGTGGCAGTCGTTCCGGCACGTGGTCTGGCCCGCGCTGCGGCCGATCAACATCGTCGTCGTGGTGGTCACGGTCATCGAGTCGCTGCGCGCGTTCGACATCGTCTACATCATCAATCAGGGCACGAACGGCCTCGAACTGCTGTCCACGCTGATCACCGCGAACATCATCGGCGAGACGAGCCGGATCGGCTTCGGCTCGGCGCTCGCCACCATCCTGCTCGCCATCTCGCTCGCCTTCGTGCTGCCGTACGTGTACACGACGTTCCGGAAGGACACCCGGTCATGACCGCCGCGACCGTCACCGGAAGCCCCACCGCGGCCGACGCCGCCGCGAGCGCGCCCGGCAGGAGGAGGCGGCGGCTGCGCCCGGCCCGCGCGTTCCTGCACGCCTTCCTGATCGCCACGTGCGTCGTGTGGATCGCGCCCGTGCTCTACGCGCTCTACACCTCGCTGCGGCCGTACGCGGACACCGCCAAGGACGGCTACGTCTCCGTCGGCGGCCACTACAACCTCGGCAACTACACGAACGCCTGGAACGAAGCCGACCTGCCGCTGTACTTCAAGAACTCGGCGATCATCACCATCCCGGCGCTGCTGATCACGCTGTGGCTGGCGAGCATGGTGGCGTTCGTCGTGGCGCGGCACAGCTTCAAGTTCAACCTGCTCATGCTGATGATCTTCACGGCGGGCAACCTGCTCCCGCAGCAGGCGATCATCACGCCGCTCTACAAGCTCTACATCACCATCCCGCTGCCGTCGTGGCTCTCCGACTCGGGGCACCTCGACGACTCGTTCTTCGGCCTGATCCTGATCCACGTCGCGTTCCAGACGGGGTTCTGCGTGTTCGTGCTCTCGAACTTCATGCGCACGGTGCCGAACGAGATCACCGAGGCGGCGCGGGTCGACGGGGCCTCGGAGTGGCGGCAGTACCGGCAGGTCGTGCTGCCGCTGTGCCGGCCGGCGCTCGCCGCGCTGGCCACGCTGGAGTTCACCTGGATCTACAACGACTTCTTCTGGGCGACGGTGCTGATGCAGACCGGCTCCAACCGGCCGATCACGGCGGCGCTGAACAACCTCACCGGCCAGTTCTTCACCGACAACAACCTGATCGCGGCCGCCTCGATGATCGTGGCGATTCCGACGCTGGTCGTCTTCTTCGCGCTGCAGAAGCAGTTCGTCTCCGGGCTGACGCTCGGCGCCAACAAGGGCTGACCGCTGCGGCGGGCAGGGGCCTGATCCCAGCCGATCGGGCCGATCAGGCCGCTGCCGGCATCGGGCCGCCGACGGATTCGGCGGCTCAGGCCTCTGCCAGCATCAGGTCGCCGACGAGTTCGGCGGCCGTCTCCCGGGCGTCCTCGGACAGCCCGGAGTCCGTGATCCACAGGTCCACGTCGGAGAGCCGGGCGAAGCCGGCCAGGCCGGTCAGACCCCACTTGGTGTGGTCGGCCACCGCGATCACCCGGCGCGCGGAGGCGACCAGCGCGCGGTTGGTCTCCGCCTCGGCCAGGTTCGGCGTGGACAGGCCCGCCTCCGGGGAGATGCCGTGGCTGCCCAGGAACACCGAGTCGAAGTGCAGGCTGCGGATCGCGGCGTCCGCGACCGGGCCGACCAGCGCGTCGGAGGGGGTGCGCACGCCGCCGGTGAGCACGACGGTCGGTCCAGGGCCGCCGTTCGGGCTGGCCGCGGCGTAGAAGCGCTCGGCGATCCGGATGCTGTTGGTCACGACGGTGAGCCCGGGGACGGCGGTGAGCCGTCCGGCCAGCGCGTACGTCGTGGTGCCGGCCGACAGGGCGATGGCGCTGCCCGGGCTGACCAGCGCCGCGGCCGACTGGGCGATCGCCTCCTTGAGCGCGGTGTCGCGGTCCGCCTTGGCCTCGAAGCCCGGCTCGAAGGCGCTGGACTCGCCGACCGCGACCGCGCCGCCGTGCACCTTCTCCAGCTGCCCGGCACGGGCCAGCGCGTCGAGATCGCGCCGGATCGTCATGTCCGAGACGCGGAACCGGTCCACCAGCTCCGTCACCCGCACCCCGCCGCGTTCGCGCACCTCGCGCACGATGGCGGCCCGGCGCTGCCCGGCCAGCAGGCCGCGTTCGCTGTCAGTCTGCGTCACGCCACTATGCTATCCCTTGTGCGATTACGTTTGACTACGTTTAAATACGAGGCATGGAGGGAGCGGTAGTGAAAAAGACCGTGATCACCCTGGCCGACGGCCGGGAGCTGTTCTATTACGACTCCGGCGACGGCGAGGCCCGCGGCGGGTACCCGGACCGGAGGCCGCTCGAGCCCATGCACCGGGCCGCCGAGACGCGCTACGACGAGGCCCAGGGCGAGTGGATCGCGATCGCCGCGCACCGGCAGAACCGCACCTACAAGCCCCCGGCCGACCAGTGCCCGCTGGACCCGACCCACGGCGACCGGCTCACCGAGATCCCGGCCCCCGACTACGAGGTGGTCGTCTTCGAGAACCGCTTCCCCTCGCTCGGCGGGCCGGACGGGGGACGCTGCGAGGTGGTCTGCTTCACCTCCGAGCACGAGAAGTCCTTCGCGGACCTCACCGAGGCGCAGGCGTCGCTGGTGCTCGAGGCGTGGACCGACCGGACCGCGGACCTGCTGGCCCGGCCGGACGTGCGCCAGGTCTACATGTTCGAGAACCGCGGCGAGGAGATCGGCGTCACCCTGGCGCACCCGCACGGCCAGATCTACGCCTTCCCGTACCTCGCGCCGAAGATGGAGCGCGCGGTCACGCAGGCCGCCGCCTACCGCGAGCGCACCGGCCGCAACCTGTTCGAGGACCTCGTCGAGCGCGAGAGCGCCGGCGAGCGGGTCGTGGACGAGAACGAGCACTGGATCGCCTTCACCCCCTACGCCGCGCGCTGGCCCTACGAGGCGCATCTCTACCCGAAGCGGCGCACCCCGGACTTCACGGCGCTGGACGACGCGCAGCGCGCCGCGTTCCCGTCGATCTACCTCAGCCTGCTGCGACGGTTCGACGGGCTTTTCCCGGCGCCGGAGGGCGGGGCGCCGAATCGCACACCGTATATCGCGGCCTGGCACCAGGCGCCCAAGCGGGCTCCGGGCGCGGCGACGGAGATCGCGCTGCACTGTGAGATCTTCACCGTCAGAAGGGCGCCGGGGAAGCTGAAGTACCTGGCCGGGGCCGAATCCGGGATGGGCGCCTTCGCCAGCGACACCACCCCGGAACAAGCGGCGCTTGCGCTCCGGAACGCGGGACGGTGAATACTGTGTCCATTAGGCGCGCGTTGACCGTGCCTCAGCAAGGTGGAGCTGAAGAAGGAGTAACGCCCAGTATGTCGATCGCTGCGCAGGAGTCCGCAGAAGAGGCACGGAAGCTTTTCGAATCCGTATACGCAGCCGCTCCGGCCGGGATCTTCGCGGCTCCCGGACGGGTGAACGTGATCGGCGAGCACACCGACTACAACGAGGGCTTCGTGCTCCCGATGGCCATCGACCGGTACACGGCCGTGGCCGCGGCGCCGCGGCTGGACGGCGTGCTGCGGGTCGTCTCCGGGCAGGGGGACACCGGCGTCATCGAGATCCCGATCGCGAACCTGGCGCCGGGCGAGCGCGCCGGCTGGGCCGACTACCCGGCGGGCGTCGCGTGGGCGATGATCGGCGCGGGCGCGCTGCCGGGCGACTTCAAGGGCGCCGACCTGGCGTTCTCCTCGCGCGTTCCGGTGGGCTCCGGCCTGTCCTCCTCGGCGGCGCTGGAGTGCTCGACCGGGCTGGCGCTCGCCGCGCTCGCCGGGAAGCCGATCTCCCCGGCGGAGCTGGCCCGGCTCTCGCAGTACGCGGAGAACGAGTACGCGCACGTGCCGTGCGGCCCGCTGGACCAGCTGTCCTCGGCGTTCGGCGCGGCGGACGCCGTGCTGCACATCGACACGCGCACGTTCGACATAGCGGTCCACCCCTTCGCGCTCGGCGAGGCCGGCCTGACGCTGCTGGTGATGAACACGAAGGTGCAGCACCAGCACGGCGAGAGCGGGTACGCCGACCGCCGCGCGGCCTGCGAGCGCTCGGCGCAGAAGCTCGGCGTGCCGGCGCTGCGCGACCTGAGCTTCGCAGACCTCGACCGCGCCGCCGCGGTGCTGGACGAGACCGAGCTGCGCCGGGTGCGGCACGTGGTGACCGAGAACGACCGCGTCAACCGCTTCGTGAGCCTGCTTCAGCTCGGCCCGCTGGAGGGCCCGCGGCTGAACTCGGCCGGCGAGCTGCTGACGGCCTCGCACGTCTCGCTGCGCGACGACTTCGAGGTCTCCTGCGCGGAGCTCGACGTCGTGGTGGACGCGGCGCTGCGCGGCGGCGCGCACGGCGCCCGGATGACCGGCGGCGGCTTCGGCGGCTGCGCGATCGCCCTGGTGTCCACGGACCGGCTCGACCGGGTCGCGGAGACCGTCTCCGAGTCGCTGCCGCAGGCCGAGCTGTTCACGGTGGTCGCCGACCGCGGCGCCTACCAGGTGCTCTGAGCGGCCGTCCGAACGGCCCGGGCGGGGCTCTGCGCGATGGCCTGTCCATGCTGGTTAACTGTCGGCATGAGCGAATCGCGTAGAGCTCCGTTCCCGTTCAACCCCTACGACAACCTGCCCGAGCTGCCGACGTTCACCGTCACGAGCACCGACGTCTCGGACGGCGTGCCGGTGCCGGCGGCGGTCTCCTCCAAGGCGTTCGGCGTGCCCGGCGGCGAGGACCTCTCCCCGCAGCTGGCCTGGTCCGGATTCCCGGCCGAGACCAAGTCCTTCGCCGTCACCTGCTACGACCCGGACGCGCCGACCGCCTCCGGCTTCTGGCACTGGGCCGTGGCCGACATCCCGGTGAGCGTGACCGAGCTGGCGACCGGCGCGGGCACGCCGGGCTCAGACGCGCTGCCGAAGGGCGCGCTCACGCTCGGCAACAGCGCCGGGTTCCCGGGCTTCGTCGGCTGCGCGCCGCCGGCCGGGCACGGCCCGCACCGCTACTTCTTCGTGGTGCACGCCGTCGACGTGGAGAGCCTCGGCCTCGACGCGGGCACCCGCGCCGAAGTGCTCGGCTTCAACCTGTTCTTCCACACGCTGGCCCGCGCCTACGTGGTGCCCACGTTCGAGGTCGCAGCGGCCTGAGACGCGGCGGTCCGCGGGGTTCGGTGACGCGAATCTCGCGGACCCGTGCCCGCGCAGGGCACCACGTGCGAGAGAATCTCGCGGACCCGTGCCCGCGCGCAGCCGCCACGTGGGAGACTGGGAGCATGTTGCAGCACGCCACGACGCTGGTGACGTTCCCGACCGGTTCGACCGAGGGTGCCTCCGCGGTGCGCGAGCTCGTCCCGCTGGGCACGCCCGAGCAGCCGGGCAGCGGGGTCGGGCTGATCGTGGACACCACGCCCTTCCACCCGGTGGACCACACCTGGCCCGACCAGCCGGGCGACAACGGGACCGTGCTGGTCGACGGCGTGATCTACCCCGTCGTCGACGCCGTGACCGGCGCCATCGGCCCGGACGGCCGGTTCGCGATCGGCGAGGACATCCCGGTCAAGCGCGGCGACGAGGAATGGACCTGGCAGGTCGTCCACGTGCTGGAGTCGGTCCCCGAGCCGGAGTCGCTGCTCGGCGCGAACGCCCAGCTGCGCGTGGACGCCGACCGCAGGCGCGCCCTGTCGGCCGCGCACACCGGCTGCCACCTGATGGCGCTGGCCCTCAACGAGGCCCTCGCGGAGCGCTGGCGCAAGTCCCCCGGCCGCGAGGACTCCTTCGGCCGCCCCGACTTCGACGCCATCGCCATGGAGTCGTCCCGGATGGACGAGCACGCCAGCACCGACCGCTACCGGATCGGCAAGTCGCTGCGCAAGAAGGGCTTCGACCCCGAAGGCCTCGCCGAGCAGCTGCCCGAACTGGCCGAACGCGTCAACGCCCGGCTCGCCGGGTGGATCGCCGCCGACGCGCCGGTGCGCATCGAGCTGTTCGGCGGCGAGAAGACCGCGGGCCTGACCGCGCGCCGGCAGTGGGTGTGCGACCTGCCCGAGGGCACGGCCTCCATCTTCTGCGGCGGCACCCACGTCTCCCGCCTCGGCGAACTCGGCGGCCTGCACTCCGAGCTCTCGCTCGCCGAGGACGGCACCGAACTGGTCGTCGTGACGGTGCCCAAGCTGCTCTAGGGGCTGTTCGTAGTTCGGATCATGTGGCTGGGGTGAGTGTCTTCAGCCACATGATCGATCCTCGCAGGTGGAGTCCGGCTTCGTAGCTTTCCGGGCTCTTGTCGTATCGGGTGGCAAGGCCTCGCCAGGTCTTGATCTTCTGGAAGCAGCGTTCGACGGTGTTGCGCTGCTTGTAGCGTCGGGTGTCGTAGGAGATCGGCCGTCCGCCCTTCGAGCCCTTCTTCTTCCGGTTCGCCTGCTGGTCGGCCT
>NZ_JAGSOH010000098.1 GCF_018139625.1 Actinospica acidithermotolerans
TCCCCGTGTCGTCCCCGAAGCCGTGCTTCTCGACGTTGAAAGGTAGCGTGAATCAGCCCTGCTCGTCACCCCGGGTTATAACGGTCGGGTAACGGCAGAGGCTGTCTGCCAGGGGACATATCCTTGGAGGCATGGCGCAGCGAGACGACGTGAAGAGTTACGACATCCGCACCTACGGGTGCCAGATGAACGTGCACGATTCCGAGCGCCTGGCCGGACTCCTCGAGGAGGCTGGCTACGTGCGCTCCGCCGCTGGTGAAGAGGCGGACGTGGTCGTCTTCAACACCTGCGCGGTGCGCGAGAACGCGGACAACCGCCTCTACGGCAACCTCGGGCACATGGCCTCGGTCAAGGCCCGCAAGCCCGGCATGCAGATCGCCGTCGGCGGTTGCATGGCGCAGAAGGACCGCGGCGAGGTGCAGCGGCGCGCGCCGTGGGTGGACGTCGTGTTCGGCACGCACAACATCGGCTCGCTGCCGGTCCTGCTGGAGCGCGCCCGCGTGCAGGAGGCGGCGCAGCTGGAGATCAAGGAGTCGCTGGAGGCCTTCCCGTCCACGCTCCCGACCCGCCGCGAGTCCGCGTACGCGGCGTGGGTGTCGATCTCCGTCGGCTGCAACAACACCTGCACCTTCTGCATCGTCCCCTCGCTGCGGGGCACGGAGCGGGACCGGCGCCCCGGCGAGATCCTGCGGGAGATCGAGGCGCTGGTGGACGAGGGCGTGGTCGAGGTCACGCTGCTCGGGCAGAACGTGAACTCCTACGGTGCCGAGTTCGGCGACCGCGCGGCCTTCTCCAAGCTGCTGCGCGCCTGCGGGCAGATCGACGGGCTCGAGCGGGTCCGCTTCACCTCCCCGCACCCGCGCGACTTCACCGACGACGTCATCGAGGCGATGGCCGAGACGCCGAACGTGATGCCCTCGCTGCACATGCCGCTGCAGTCCGGCTCGGACGCCGTGCTCAAGGCGATGCGCCGCTCCTACCGACGCGAGCGCTACCTCGGCATCATCGAGCGGGTCCGCGCGGCCATTCCGCACGCCGCGATCACCACGGACATCATCGTCGGCTTCCCGGGCGAGACCGACGCCGACTTCGAGCAGACCCTCGAAGTCGTGCGCGAGGCCCGCTTCGCCTCGGCGTTCACCTTCCAGTACTCGAAGCGACCGGGCACGCCCGCCGCCGAGATGGAGGGCCAGATCCCGAAGGAGATCGTCCAGGAGCGCTACGACCGGCTGGCCCCGCTGCAGGAGGAGATCTCCTGGGCCGAGAACCGCGCGCTGGTCGGCCGCGAGGTCGAACTGCTGGTGTCGGAAGGGGAGGGGCGCAAGGACGGCGCCACGCACCGGCTCTCCGGCCGCGCGCGGGACAACCGGCTCGTGCACTTCAGCGTCGGCGAGACCGCGCAGGACGGGCTGCCGCGCCCCGGTGACGCGGTGACGGTCGTCCTCACGCAGGCCGCGCCGCATCACCTGATCGCGGACGGCGAGGGCGGCGGTTCGGCGATCCGTGCGCTGCGCCGGCTGCGCTCGGGCGACGCGTGGGCTGCCCGGCAGGCGGCGCCCGTCGATCAGGGCAAGCCGGCCGTCGCGCTGGGCATGCCGTCGGTCGGGGTGCCGGCGCCGCTGCCCGCGGCGCCGTCCTGCGGCTGAGGCCGATCCGATGACGGTGATCGCGGTGGTCGGGCCGACGGCCGCGGGCAAGTCGGACCTCGGCATCGCCCTCGCGCGGGAGTTCGGCGGCGAGGTGGTCAACGCCGACTCCATGCAGCTCTACCGCGGTATGGACATCGGCACGGCGAAGCTGACCGAGGCCGAGCGCGAGGGCGTGCCTCACCATCTGCTGGACATCTGGGACGTCACCGAGCGCGCCGCCGTCGCCGAGTACCAGCGGCTGGCCCGCGCCGAGGTGGACGCGCTACTGGCCGCCGATCGCGTTCCGGTGCTGGTGGGCGGCTCCGGGCTGTATGTGGACGCCGTGCTCGGCGGCTTCGACTTCCCCGGCACCGATCCCGTGCTGCGCGCGCAGCTCGAGGCGAGACTCGAGGCCGAGGGGTCCGCCGCGCTGCACGCCGACCTCGCCGCCCGCGACCCGCGCTCCGCCGCGGCGATCCTGCCCTCGAACGGGCGACGGATCGTCCGCGCACTCGAAGTCGTGCTGCTGACGGGGGCGCCGTTCCAGGCCTCGCTGCCCGAGGCGGGCTACCACTACCCGGGCACCGTACGGATCGGCCTCGGCGTCGAAAAGGCCGAGCTGGACGACCGGATCACCCGACGGGTCGACATCATGTGGGAGAAGGGCCTGGTCGACGAGGTGGTCGGGCTGATCCCGCGGGGGCTGCGCGAGGGCGAGACGGCCAGCCGCGCATTGGGATACCAGCAGGTTCTCGACTTCCTCGACGGGCACTGCGCCGAGCGGGAGGCCCGCGATCAGACGGCGCTCAAGACGCGGCAGTTCGCGCGGCGCCAGGAGAAGTGGTTCCGCCGCGCGCAGGACACCGTGTGGCTGGCCCGCGACCGAGCCGACCTCATCTCGGCGGCGGCGAAGGCTGTCGGCGCCGCCGCGTAGCATTGGCCGCATGATCCCGTTTACCAAGGGCCACGGCACCGAGAACGACTTCGTCATCATCGAGGACGTCGATGCCTCCTTCGACCCGGACGCCGCGTGGGTCGCCGCCGTCTGCGATCGGCGTGCCGGGATCGGGGCGGACGGCCTGCTGCGCGTGGTACCGACGGCCGCGATGCCGGGTTACGAGCAGGACGCGACCGAAGCGCCCTGGTTCATGGACTACCGCAACGCCGACGGCTCGATCGCCGAGATGTGCGGCAACGGCACGCGCGTCTTCGCGCGCTACCTGGTCGCGCACGACCTGGCCAAGCCGGGCCGGTTCAGCATCGCGACGCGCGCCGGGGTCAAGCACATGCACGTGCCCGAGGACGGCGGCGACGTCACCGTCGACATGGGCCGCTCGGTGTGGCCGGCCGAGTCCGCCGAGGTGCTGGTCGGGGATCGGTGGCTGCCCGCGGTGAACGTGGACATGGGCAATCCGCACGCGGTCGTGTTCGTGGACGACGTCGCCGAGGCGGGGAGGCTGTGGGAGGCGCCGCAGGTGCGGCCGGAGAGTGCTTACCCGCACGGCGTGAACGTCGAGTTCGTCGCGCCGGCCGGTCCGCGGCGGATCGCGATGCGGGTGCACGAGCGCGGATCCGGCGAGACACGGTCCTGCGGCACCGGCGCCTGCGCGGCGATGCTGGCCGCCGCGCGCCGGGACGGAGCCGCGCCGGAGACACCGTACGAGGTGCGGGTTCCGGGCGGCCTGCTGCGGATCGTCGAGCACGAAGACGGGCGGATCGAGATGACCGGGCCCGCGGTCCTCGTGGCGACCGGGGAACTGCTGCCGGGCGGGCTGAGCGCGAGGTAACCGGGCCGGAAGCTGCTCCGGCGCCGCACGTCCGGACCCGGCAGCGCGGCGCGGCGAAGTACCCGGCGCAGCGAAGCACGCGGCGAAGCGCGCTGCGGATCAGGGCCCGAAGATGCGGCGGGTGTAGTTGTTGGCGAAGACGCGGTCCGGGTCGGTCTTCTCGCGCACCGCGAGGAAGTCCGCGAACCGCGGGTAGGCCGCGGCGAAGTAGTCGTGCTCGCGGGTGTGCAGCTTGCCCCAGTGCGGGCGGCCGTCGTGGGCGAGCATGATCTCCTCGGCCTCGTCGAAGTAGCGCGTCTGGTCCATGCCCTGGAACATGTGAAACGCCAGGTACGCGGTGTCGCGGCCGTGCGAGGTGGAGAGCCACAGATCGTCGGCGGGTGCGCAGCGGACCTCGACCGGGACGCTGATGCGCAGGTTCTCCCGGTCGATCATCCGCTTGACCTCGCGCAGCGCGGGGACGGCGGCCTCGACCGGCAGCGCGTACTCCATCTCCAGGAACTTGAACGTGCGCGGCGAGGTGAAGACGCGGTCGGAGCGGTCCACGTAGCTGCGCGCGGACAGCGCCTTCGAGGAGAGTTTGTTGATCGCCGGGATGGCGCGCGGCGCGGCCCGGCCGACGCGGCAGATCCCGGAGAAGACGGTGTTCGAGAGGAATTCGTCCTCCAGCCACTCGCGGCGCCGGGACAGCGGCCGGGCGGGGCCCGCGGAGCGGTTGTTGCGCTTCGTCGTGGTCATCGACGTGTGCGGGAACCAGAAGAACTCGAAGTGCTCGTTCTCGGTGCGCAGTTCGTCGAAGCGGTCCAGCACCTCGTCCACCCGCATCGGCTCCTCGCGCGCCTCCAGCAGGAAGGAGGGCTCGGTGCGGAAGGTGACGGCGGTGATCACGCCGATGGTGCCGACCGAGATCCTGGCCGCCTCGAACAGGTCCGGGTGCGAGAGCGCGTTGCAGGCCACGATGCTGCCGTCCGCGAGCACCACCTCCAGGCCCGCGACCTGCGCCGCGATCGACGCGCTTGAGCGGCCGGTGCCGTGCGTGCCGGTGCCGATCGCGCCGGAGACGGTCTGCGCCTGGATGTCGCCCATGTTCGTCAGCGCCAGGCCCTGCTCGGCCAGCAGTTCGTTCAGCCGCCACAGCGGCATCCCGGCCTCGGCGGTCACCAGGCCGGTCGCGTGGTCCGCGCCGCGCAGCCGGCCGAGGTTGACCAGGCGGATCTGCACGCCGTCGGTCACCGCGGCCGGGGTGAAGGAGTGGCCGCTGCCGACCGGCTTGACCGTCAGGCCCCGCGCGGCCGCGTCGCGCACCGTCTCCGCCACCTCCTGCGGGCTCGACGGGGTCGCCACCCGCTGCATCCGGGCCTGCTGGTTCCCGGCCCAGTTGCTCCAGGTCCGGGTCGCCGGTGCGGTGGTCGAAGTGCTCATCCTGAGCCAATCTTGCCGTGCGGACGTTTTGTCAATCAGCGGTCGCTCAACAGTCGGACAGCCAACTTGACCGTAGACCTCGCGTCAAGAGGCACCCGGCCACCGTGCGAGGATTTGTCCATGCCGGAAACGCTGCCTTACGACGCTCTGCTGCTGCTCTCCTTCGGCGGCCCGGAGGGGCCCGAAGAGGTGGTGCCGTTCCTGGAGAACGTCACGCGCGGCCGCGGGATCCCCCCGGAACGGCTCGCCGCGGTCGGCGAGCACTACTTCCTGTTCGGCGGGGTCAGCCCGATCAACGCGCAGTGCCGGGCCCTGATCGCGGAGATCGAACGCGATTTCGCGGCGCACGGCCTGGAGATCCCCGTCTACTGGGGCAACCGGAACTGGACCCCGTATCTCGCCGACACCCTGGAGCGGATGGCCGCGGACGGGGTCAAGCGAGCGCTTGTTTTCGTCACTTCGGCCTATTCGTCGTACTCCGGCTGCCGGCAATACCGCGAAGACCTGGCCGCGGCCGTCGAGAAGGCGGGCGTCGCGGACACGCTGAGCGTGGACAAGATCCGCGCCTACTTCGACCATCCCGGCTTCGTCGGGCCCTTCGCCGAGTCGGCCGTCGCAGCGTTCGAAGAACTCGATCCGGAGGTGCGCGAGCGCGCCGAGCTGGTGTTCGTCACGCACTCGGTTCCCCTGTCCTACAGCGAGACCAGCGACTACGTGCCGCAGCACGAGGCGGTCGCGCAGCTCGTCGCCGACAGCGTCGCCGAGCACTTCGGGCGGGCCGAGCAGCCGTGGCGGCTCGTCTACTGCAGCCGCAGCGGCCCGCCGACGCAGCCATGGCTGGAGCCGGACGTGTGCGACTACCTGCGCGAGCGCGCGGCGGACGGCGCCGCGGCCGTGGTACTGGTGCCTATCGGCTTCGTCTCCGACCACATGGAAGTGATCCACGATCTGGACACGCAGGCGGCCGAGGTCGCCGCGGAGCTGGGCCTGCCGATGGCCCGCGCCGCGACGCCCGGCACCGCGCCCGCCTTCGTCGCCCTGGTCCGCGACCTGCTGATCGAGCGCTCGTCGGCGGAACGGGGCGAGCCGGTGGAGCGGGCCGGGCTGAGCGCGCGCGGGCCGATGCCCGACGTCTGCGCGGCCGGGTGCTGCCCGAACCCGCGGGTGCCGGGCAAGCCGGCCCTGTGCGGCAGAGACTGAAGGGGACAGACGTGACCGAGTCCGTGACCGCCAGGGAACTTCTGGAGATCGGCCGCGCGGCGGCCGCCGAGGCCGGGAAGCTGCTCGTCGAGGGACGTCCGGCGGATCTCGGCGTGGCGCAGACGAAATCCAGCCCGACCGACGTGGTGACCGAGATGGACACCGCCGCGGAGCTGGCGATCCGCGCGGCGATCCGGCGGTACCGGCCGGAGGACGGATTCCTCGGCGAGGAGGGCGGTTCCGAGGCGGGGACCAGCGGCGTGCGCTGGATCGTGGACCCGATCGACGGGACCGTCAACTACCTCTACGGCCGGCCCGCGTGGGCGGTCTCGATCGCGGCCGAGGCGGACGGGGAGACGGTCGCGGGCGTGGTGCTGGCGCCGCAGCTCGGCGAGGAGTTCACCGGCGTGCGCGGCGAGGGCTCCTGGCTCGGCGTACGGCGGCTGCGGGTGGCCGAGCCCGAGGGGCTCGCGAAAGCCTTGGTCGCCACCGGTTTCGGCTATCAGGCGCGGCGGCGCGAGGTGCAGGGCCGGATCGTGGCCGGGCTCATCGGGCAGGTGCGCGACATCCGGCGCGGCGGCAGCGCGGCGCTGGACCTGTGCTTCGTCGCGGCCGGCCGCGCGGACGGCTACTTCGAGCGCGGCACGAACCCGTGGGATCACGCGGCGGGCGCCCTGATCGCGCAAGAGGCGGGAGCCCGCGTGGAGGGTTTCCACGGGGCTCCCGCCTCGGAGGCGATGGTGCTGGCGGCCGGTACCGCGCTCTTCCCGGCCCTGCACGACGCCCTGGCCGCCCTCGGGGCGGACGACCGGGACTACTGAGTACCGCTCGGTCCTGGGGTGGTGGTCGGCCGCGTACGCGGCTCAGGCCGCGATCGCGTGGATCTTGGGGTCGACGCCGTGGTCGGCCGCGATGCGAAGCAGCGAATCGAGTTCACCCTGTTCGACCTGGACCGCGTAGACGTCTCGCGTGGAGACGGCGGTACGCAGCGCGGCCTCGGCGTCCTCGATCCTCTGGCGCAGGCGGGCGGCGAACTCTCCCATGGTGCTCCTTAGTGCTGGCAGTGCTCTGTTCGACGGGCTCGGCCCGGATCGGCTCAAGGGGCCTGACCGGACCTGGTCCGTCCGACGCGCCGCGGAGGGGGTCGCGGGGGTTGCGCCGGGACGGGGACGGATGCGCTGCGTGCCCACACCCCGGCGGTTCGCTGTCCGGGGCGGCTGTTGGGCCGTACGAGTCAGGTTTCCCCGGTCTCACGGCTTCAAACGAGCGAATCGAAGAGTTCACGCGCTCCTTAGCCCCTCGGGTGCATGATGGCGGGGTCACCGGTCGGCGGAAGGCGGAGCGTTGCGGGTTCTGGTGGTCGAGGACGAGCAGCTGCTCGCGGACGCGATCGCGCGCGGCCTGCGCCGGGAGTCGATGGCGGTGGACGCCGTCTACGACGGGCGCGAGGCCTGGGAGCGGATCGGGGTCAACGACTACGACGTCGTGGTGCTCGACCGCGACCTGCCGGGCATGCACGGCGACGAGCTGTGCCGCAGGGTCCTGGAGGCGGGCGGCGCGACCCGGATCCTGATGCTCACGGCCGCCTCCGAGGTCTCCGACCGGGTCGCCGGCCTCAGCCTCGGCGCGGACGACTACCTCGGCAAGCCGTTCGCTTTCAGCGAACTCGTCGCGCGGGTGCGGGCCCTGGGCCGCCGCGCGATGCCCGCGGTGCCGCCGGTGCTGGAGGCGGCCGGGATCCGGCTGGATCCGGCGCGGCGCGAGGTCACCCGGGACGGACAGCCGGTTTCGCTGGCGCCCAAGGAGTTCGCCGTGCTCGAGGTGCTGCTGCGGGCCCGCGGGGCGGTGGTGAGCGCGGAGCAGTTGCTGGAGAAGGCCTGGGACGAGAACGCCGATCCGTTCACGAACGTGGTGCGCGTCACCGTGATGACCTTGCGGCGCCGCCTCGGCGAACCCCAGGTGATCAAGACGGTTCCCGGTGCCGGGTACCGGATCGGCTGAAATGGGGAACGGGAGCACCGAGCCGGATCCGCTGGCCCGCACGATCGTTCCGCTCACCGTCACGGGCCAGTACACCGCGGCGCGGGCGGTGCCGGAGGGGCCGCGGGCGCGCCGCGGCCTGACCGTGCGCGCCAAGCTGTCGTTGATCTTCGTCGCGCTCTTCTTCGTCTTCGGCACCCTGCTCACCACCGTGACTTACTTCCTGGTGCGCTGGCGGCTCTACCACCCGAGGGCGGACCTGCCGTCGTGGTGCCGGCTCTCCGCGGCGCAGAAGCTCGCCGGCGAGCATCTGACCGTCGTGCAGCAGATCCAGTGCGAGGCCGCCGTGCGTGCGGACACCCTGCAGCAGATCTGGCTCGCGGCGGGCCTCGGCATGGTCGTGATCGGCCTGTTGCTGTTCGGTTTCGGCTACTGGCTGGCCGGGCGGGTGCTGCGTCCGCTGAGCACGGTGACGGCGACGGCGCGGCGGATCGCCCGGCGCGGCGACGGATCGCTCGACGCCAGGGCGCGGCTGGCGCCGGAGGGGCCGCGGGACGAGCTGTACGAGCTCGCCGCGACCTTCGACGAGATGCTGGACCGGCTCGACGCCGCCTTCGAGAGCCAGCGCCGGTTCACCGGCAACGCCTCGCACGAGCTGCGCACGCCCCTCGCCGTCAGCCGCACGCTGCTGGAGGTCGCCCTGGCGGACCCTGAGACGCCGCAGGAGACCGTCCTGCTGGCCCAGGGGCTGCTGACGAATAACTACCGCTCGGAGCGGATGATCGAGGGCCTGCTGGCCCTGTCCAAGGCCGATCAGGCGGTCATCGCGCCCGGGCCGGTGCGCTGGAACGACGTCGTGGGGGGCGTCGTGGCGCTCAGCGGCGCCGAGGCTGCGCAGCGCGGGCTCCAGCTGCGCACCCAGCTCAATCCGGTGCTCGTGCGCGGCGACGGGCCGCTGCTTGAGCAGGTCGCGACGAACCTGGTGCACAACGCGATGCGGCACAACGTCCAGAACGGTACGGGCGGCTGGGTCGACGTGGTGACCTACGACCAAGGCGAGTACGGGCTGCTCGTCGTGGCGAACAGCGGGCCGATCGTGCCGCCGGAAGTCGTCGAATCGCTGTTCGAGCCATTTCGGCGGCTGCGCGTCGAGGGCGCTCCGACGCAGCCGGGCGACCGCGGCGCGGGCCTCGGGCTGTCCATCGTGCGCTCGATCGTCCGGGCCCACGGCGGCCGGATCGGGGTGCAGGCGCGGCCCGAGGGCGGGCTGATCGTGCGTGTCTGGGTGCCCGCGGACACCTCCGGCCGCTAGTCGATCCGGGTGCCGGCCCCTTCGGCGGTCAGTCGATCCGGCGCAGCTCCTGCGCGTACCGCTTGCCGTTCGCGACGTACCGGTCCACCGCGTCCGCGAAGCTGCCCTCCTGGACGGCGTCCAGACGGATCTTCGCGGGCACTCCGAGGGCCATGGCACGCGCCGGCACCTCCGTACCTGGGGCGACCACCGCACCGGCCCCTACGAGGCCCCCAGAGCGCACCAGGACCCGGTGCAGCAGCACGCTGCCCGAGCCGACGAGGCAGCCGTCCTCCACCACGCAGCCCTCGAGGTGCGCGATGTGACCAACCACACAATCGCTGCCGATCTTCGTCTCGAGTTCCTCTGTGGCATGCACCACAGTTCCGTCCTGGATGGAGGTGCGCTCGCCGACCGAGATCCGGCCGTAGTCGCCGCGCAGCACGGCGCCCGGCCAGACCGTGCTGCCCGCACCCACGCTGACCTGGCCGATCACCGTCGCTTCCGGGTGCACGTAGGCTTCCGGATGGATCTCGGGAACGAGGTCGCCGAGGGCGTAGACGGGCATCGCGGTGCCTTTCCGGACGCGGTGGGGACAGTCGGGAACCATCCTGCCAGACCACCCGTTCGGTTGATGCGAATGGGTGTCGGTTGCGTAACGAGGCTTGAAGTAGGGCAAAATCTGCGCTTCGTATCGGGCACAACTTCGGCGCCCGATACGTTACGTGCCCTGAACGACCTGTGAACCACCTGAAGGGGGAGAGGGAAGATGGCTACCGATTACGACACGCCGCGCAAGACGGACGACGAACTCAACGAGGACTCCCTGGAGGAGCTCAAGGCACGGCGTGTCGACAAGACCGCTGCCGTGGTCGACCTGGAGGAGGGCGACAACGAGTCGCTCGAGCTCCCAGGCGCCGACCTGTCCAATGAGGAGCTGAGCGTCCGCGTCCTGCCGAGGCAGGCGGACGAGTTCACCTGCTCCCGTTGCTTCCTGGTGCACCACCAGTCGCAGCTCGCCTTCGAGCGCGACGGGATGCCGGTGTGCCGGGACTGCGCGTGAACCTGCCTCGGGTTCAGCTGCCGGCCGCTGCGTTCGCCCGCGCGAACGCAGCGGCGAGCTTCTCCGGGTGCCGGGAGGACAGGTACAGGTAGGGGTGCGGATCCTGCGGGTCGACCACTTCGACCCGCACCGCGGTCCGCACGTAGCTTCGCAGCAGCATGAACGCGCGGGGATCAGCCTCGTGCCGTTGCAGCGCCCTGGCCTGCTCGGCCGACAGGGCGCGGGCCTCGCCGAGCGCGGCGAGCGGCAGCGTGGCCGGCCCGGCCGTGAGCGAGTCGCCGGAGAGCTCGATGCCGACGCGGCCGTAGGAGGCGACGACCCAGGCCGACAGCAGCGTGCCGCCGACCAGCCCGGCGAGCGACGCGTAGGGGCCGAACCAGAGGAAGATCAAGGCCAGCGAGAGGCCGAACAGGAAGCCGATGAAGTACCAGGACATCGGGGCGCGCAGCTGCTCGCGGTAGGCGGGCGATTCGGCGGGAGTCATGCCCCCTAGCGTCACACACGACGCCCGGGCCGCTCGCAGGGGTGGCTGGCTTTTCAGAGTTACCGGTGAGTAATGTGGGGGCATGAACGCCGCCCAGGACGCCGCCGCCTCTTACCGCGGCCCCACGGACCCGCCCGCCGACGCCGTCCTGCCCGAGCGCCACCCCGACGCCCCGCAGCCCGGCAAGGGCCTCGGCACCCACTACGCGCAGTGCTTCGGCTGCGGCGAGGAGCGTCCGGAGGGACTGCACCTGCATGTCCGGGCCGGCGAGGGTGTCTCGGTGACCGCCGAGTTCGAGGTCGCGCCGGGGCACCAGGGCGCTCCCGGCCTCATCCACGGCGGCCTGCTCGCCACCGCGTTCGACGAGGTGATGGGCGCGGTCAGCTGGATGCTGCACGTCCCCGCGGTGACCGGGCGGCTGGAGACGGACTACGTGAAGCCGGTCCCGGTGGGCCGCACCGTGCACTTCAGCGCCTGGTGCGTCGGCCGGGCGGGCCGCAAGCTCTACCACCGGGCCGAGGCCCGGCTCGACGGTCCGCAGGGCCTGCTCGTCGCCAGGGCGGCCGCGCTGTTCGTCGCGGTCAAGCTGGAGCACTTCACCAGCAACGGCCGCGCCGAGGAGGTCCAGGCGGTGCTGGAGGACCCCCAGACCTACCGTTCGCTGAAAGCGTTCGAGCTCAACCCCTGATCCGGTGTCCCCGCTCACCCGTCACCGGAGGTCACGCCGCGCAGCTTGGGGCGTGACCCGCACCTTGGGACGCTACCCGCGCGCGGTCTGCGGCGTAGGGGATAGGGTGCGCCTTGTGGACACCGCACTGCGCCCGGAGAAGACCGACGTCGACGTCCTGATCCGGCGCCTCGACCCGGACCTTCCGCTGCCCTCGTACGCCCTGCCCGGGGACGCCGGGGCGGATCTGCGCACGGCCGTCGACGCCGAGCTCGGTCCGGGCGAGCGAGCGGTGCTGCCGACCGGGATCGCGGTGGCGATGCCGGAGGGCTACGCCGCGTTCGTGCACCCGCGCTCCGGCCTCGCCGCGCGCTACGGGGTCTCGCTGGTCAACACCCCGGGCACGATCGACGCGGGCTACCGCGGCGAGATCAAGGTCATCGTGGTCAATCTGGACCGGAACAGCCCGGTCAGCTTCCGCCGCGGGGACCGGGTGGCCCAGCTGGTCTTCCAGCGGGTCGAGCGGGCCCGCTTCACGGAGGTCGCCGAGCTGCCGGCCAGCGAGCGCGGCGCCGGGGGCCACGGCTCCACCGGACGGTAGCCGCGGGTTTCGGCCCGGAAGGGTAAACCGCGTCAGCCGGGTTATAGTCCGGCTGTAGCGAATCACATCGATGGGGAGAAGACAGCGATGTTCCGACGGCGAGGCCGCGCGGCGGCCGAGGATGCCGAGCTGGAGTCCGAGGACGTACTCGGACAGGAGCCGAAGGACGACGCGGCCCCGCGGAAGACGGCCGAGGCGCCGGAAGAGCGCAAGAACGGCCCCTGGGACGAGACGGAGGTCGACAAGCCGCTGGAGGGCCGGGTGGACCTCGGCGGGCTGCTGGTGCCCGCCGTCCCCGGGATGGAGGTGCGCCTCGAGGTCTCCGAGCAGCAGCAGGTGATGGCGATCACCGTGGTGCTCGGGCAGAGCGCGATCCAGCTCCAGGCGTTCGCCGCGCCGCGCAGCGAGGGCATCTGGTCCGAGGTGCGCGACGAGATCTCCGTCGAGGTGACCAAGCAGGGCGGCGTGATCGACAAGGGCGTGGGCGCCTTCGGCCCCGAGCTGCGCGCCCGGGTCCCGGTCCGGCTGCCGGACGGCAGCCAGGGCGTTCAGGTGGTGCGCTTCCTCGGCGCCGACGGGCCGCGCTGGTTCCTGCGCGCGGTGATCTCCGGCCAGGCCGCGGTGCAGCCGCAGGCCGCCGCCGTCGTCGAGCAGGTCTTCCGGGACGTGGTCGTGGTGCGCGGCACCCAGGCGATGGCCCCGCGCGACCCGATCCCGCTGCGGCTGCCGCCGCAGGCCCAGCCCACCGACCCGGCCGCCGCCGCGGGCACCCCGGCGCCGCCGGCCTCCCCGTACAGCGGGGGCGGGGACGTCAACCCGTTCGAGCGCGGTCCGGAGATCACCGAGATCCGCTGACGGCCGTGGACGGGGTTCGGGGCGCCACCCGCGCAGGCGGTACGCCGCCGACTGGTGCGCCGAACCCCCGACAAGCCCGGCCGCGCCGGGTACCATGCCAGACATGTCTGCCGAAGCCGCCGCAATGACGCCGGGACCCGACGCCGACGGCCAGTCGCACGAAGAGCGGCTGGCCGCCTACGAGGCGTCCGTGTTCGCCGCCTTCGGCGGCCGCCGCGGCCTGGCCGAGGTCGGCCTGCCCAGCGTCCTGTTCATCCTGGTCTACGGGATCACCCGGAACCTGACCGGCGCGATCTGGGGCGCCATCGCGGTCGCCGCGGTGCTCAGCGCGGTCCGGGTGGTCAAGCGGGACACCCTGCAGCACGCGCTGGGCGGCCTGTTCGGCGTCCTGGTCTGCGCGGCCGTGGCGCACTTCTCCGGGCAGGCCAAGGGCTTCTACCTGCCGGGCGTGCTGCTCAACATCGGCGAGGCGATCCTCTTCTCCGCCAGCGCCCTGCTGCGCTGGCCGATCGTCGGCGTCGTGCTCGGGCCGGTGACCGGCGAGATGATGGCCTGGCGGCAGCACCCGGCGCGGATGCGCGCGTTCACCCTCTCGACCTGGATGCTCGCGGCGATGTTCGTGCTGCGGGTGTGCGTCGAGGTGCCGCTGTACCTGTCCGGCCAGGTGGACGCGCTCGGCGTCGCGAAGATCGTCCTCGGCTACCCGCTCTACCTGGCGGTCGCCTACTGCTGCTGGCAGGTCATCCGCAAGGCCCCGCTGCCGGACGTGAAGCAAGCCGCGGACGCGGCACCCGAAAAAGAGCGCTGACCCTCCTTCGGGTGCCGCGTTCACTCACGCGCTGTTGAGCAGATCCTCGAGCTGCTGCTCCCGGTCCGGCGCCGCGACGAACAGCAGCTCGTCGCCGCCCTCCAGCGGGTCCTCCGGGGTCGGCACGACCACGCGGCCGCCGCGCAGCACCGCGACCAGCGCCGTGTCCTCGGGCCAGTCCACGTCGCCGATGACGGTGCCGACCAGCGGCGCGTCGGCGGGCAGGGTCAGCTCGACCAGGTTGGCGTCGCCCTGGCTGAAGCGCAGCACCCGGACCAGGTCGCCGACCGAGACGGCCTCCTCGACCAGCGCGGACATCAGACGCGGGGTGGAAACGGCCACGTCCACGCCCCAGGCGTCGTTGAACAGCCACTCGTTCTTCGGGTGGTTGACCCGGGCCACCACGCGCGGCACCCCGTACTCGGTCTTCGCGAGCAGCGAGACGACCAGGTTCGCCTTGTCGTCGCCGGTCGCGGCGATGACCACGTTGCAGCGCTGCAGCCCGGCCTCGTCCAGCGAGGCGATCTCGCAGGCGTCGGCCAGCAGCCACTCGGCGCGCGGCAGCTCGTCCACCGCGATCCGGTGCGGCTCCTTGTCCACGAGCAGCACCTCGTGGCCGTTCTCCAGCAGTTCCACGGCGATGGAGCGGCCGACGTTGCCGGCTCCGGCGATCGCGACGCGCATCAGTGCTCCGGTCCCTTCGCGAAGATCTCCTCAACCTGCGCCTGCTCGGCGGTGCGCAGCGCCACGTGCACCAGGTCGCCCTCCTGCAGGACCGTGTCGTGGTCGGGCAGCATGCCCTTGCCCAGCCTGGTGAGCATCGCCACACGGGTCTCGGAGACGGCCTCGAGCCGGCTCACCCGCTGGCCCACCCAGACCGGGGCCACGTGCACCTCGACGATCGCGACGGCGCCGGAGGGGTCGCGCCAATGCTCCTCGGAGCCGCCGGGCAGCAGCCGGCGTAGCATCTGGTCCGCGGTCCAGCGGACGGTGGCGACGGTGGGGATGCCGAGCCGCTCGTAGATCTCCGCGCGCCGCGGGTCGTAGATGCGGGCGCAGACGTTCTCCACGCCGAAGGTCTCGCGGGCCACCCGGGCCGCGATGATGTTCGAGTTGTCGCCGCTGGAGACGGCGGCGAAGGCGCCGGCGCCCTCGATGCCGGCGGCGATGAGCGTGTCCCGGTCGAACCCGGTCCCGGTGACGCGGCGGCCGCGGAAGCTCCCGCCGAGGCGGCGGAAGGCCTGCGGGTCCTGGTCGATCACGGCGGCGCTGTGCCCCAGTTCCTCCATGCTCAGGGCCAGCGTGGACCCCACGCGGCCGCAGCCCATGATCACGATATGCACAGTTACCGGGTCTCCTCGTCGAAGTGTCGTCGGGGCGGTGAGCGGGGCGTACGCCCGGCTCAGGTGTCGTTCCTATCATCCGCCGGTTCCGGTTGTCTGTGCGGGTGCGGCGGCGGACGGCCTACCCTTGAGTGTCCGATCCCCCTGCGACAGAAACGACAACCGCCGTGCCGCGCGCTGCTTCTTCAAAACGTCCCGTTTCCCGCACCGACGCCGGCCCCTCGCTCGTCGGCGAGCGCTTCGAGGTGGCCGTGGAACGGGTGGCGCACGGCGGATTCTGCGTCGGCCGGCACGAGGGCCGCGCCGTCTTCGTGCGGCACGCGCTGCCCGGCGAGCGGGTCTTGGCGCAGGTGACGGAGGGGCACGCGGGCGACCGCTACCTGCGCGCGGACGCCGTGCAGATCCTGGAGGCCTCGGCCGACCGCGTCGAGGCGCCCTGCCGGTATGCGGGCGCGGGCGGCTGCGGCGGATGTGATTGGCAACACGTCGCGCCCGAGGCGCAGCGCCGGCTGAAGGCCGCCGTCGTCGAGGAGCAGCTGCGTCGGCTCGCCGGGATCGATCGCAAAGTCGAGGTCGAGCAGGCGCCGGGCACGCCGGACGGCCTCGGCTGGCGCACCCGCGTGCAGTTCGCCGTCGACGACAAGGGGCGGCTGGGCCTGCGCAAGAGCCGTTCGCACGACATCGTGCCCGTCGAGGCCTGCGCGATCGCGGCACCCGGCGTCGAGGAGGTCGGGGCCGAGCAGCGGACGTGGGAGGGCGTGGCCGGCGTCGAGGTGATCGCCGCGAGCGGATCCTCGGACCGGGCCGTCGTCGTGACGCCGCTGCCGAAGCCGCACGGCCGGATGCCGATCGTCGAACTGGACGTGCCCGTCTCGGTGCTGCGCGGGGACGGCGAGGGCGGCGCACGCCGCGTACACGGCCGGGCGCAGGTCCGCGAGGTGGCCGCGGGCCGCACCTGGAAGGTCAGCGGCTCCGGCTTCTGGCAGGTGCACCCGGCCGCAGCGGACGTGCTCAGCGAAGCCGTGCTGGCCGCCGTGGAGGCGCGGCCGGGCGAGACCGCCATGGACCTCTACTGCGGCGTGGGGCTGTTCGCCGCCGGGCTGGCCGAGGCGGTCGGCGAGGACGGCGAGGTCGTCGCGGTCGAGTC
The DNA here is from genome assembly GCF_018139625.1 of Actinospica acidithermotolerans. Taxonomy (GTDB): domain Bacteria; phylum Actinomycetota; class Actinomycetes; order Streptomycetales; family Catenulisporaceae; genus Actinospica; species Actinospica acidithermotolerans. The sequence goes on from NZ_JAGSOH010000098.1 coordinate 16,277, forward strand.
GGACAAGGGCGCGGTCGAGGACGCGCTCGTCAACCTGGAGAGCTACGACCAGATCACCATCGTCGAAGACCGCGTGGACAAGGCCCTCAAAGACGCTCCCGAGGGCTTCGAGGCAGAGGTCGTCGTGCTCGACCCACCGCGGTCGGGAGCGGGCCGGAAGGTGGTCGAGGGAATCACCGCGCTGCGCCCGCGCGTCGTCGCGTACGTCGCATGCGACCCGGCGGCGCTCGCCCGCGACCTCGGCTACTTCGCCGAGCAGGGGTACGAGCTCGACACCCTGCGCGCCTTCGATCTGTTCCCGATGACCCAGCACGTGGAATGCGTGGCGCGACTGGTGCCCGCGGGCCGATAGGATTCCCTCAGGGAAGGCCGCGACTGGCGCCAGCGAGGTGGAACGGACCACCGGGGAGCGGCTTGGAATCACGACAGTGGGCACCGTGCGCCTGGGTGGCCGCCAACATGTCGAGTCACTGACCTGGAGGCACCATGCACGAGCCCGCTGTTCCCCACCTGACGGCCGCCGATCCCGAGATCGCGAACCTGGTGCAGGCCGAGGCCCAGCGCCAGCACGACAAGATCCGGATGATCGCGTCCGAGAACTACGTCTCGACGGCCGTTCTCGAGGCCACCGGCACCGTCTTCACCAACAAGTACTCCGAGGGCTACGCCGGCAAGCGCTACTACGAGGGCCAGCAGGTCGTCGACCAGCTCGAGCGGCTCGCGATCGACCGGGCCAAGTCGCTGTTCGGCGCCGAGCACGCCAACGTGCAGCCGTACTCGGGCTCGCCCGCGAACCTCGCCGTGTACCTGGCGTTCATGAACCCGGGCGACACCGTGCTCTCGATGGAACTGGCGCACGGCGGCCACCTCACGCACGGCTCCCCGGTCTCGGCCACCGGCAAGTGGTTCCGGCCCACGCACTACGGCGTGCGCAAGGAGACCGGCCGGGTCGACATGGACGACGTGCGCGAGATCGCGCTGCGCGAGCGGCCCAAGATGATCATCGCGGGCGGCACGGCCATCCCGCGCACCATCGAGTTCGCGGCCTTCGCCGAGATCGCCAAGGAGGTCGGCGCGATCCTGCTGGCCGACATGGCGCACATTGCCGGCCTGGTCGCGGGCGGCGCGCACCCGACCCCGTTCGGCCACGCGGACGTCGTGTCCACCACCACGCACAAGACGCTGCGCGGTCCGCGCGGCGCGATGCTCTTCTCCACCGAGGAGCACGCGAAGGCGATCGACAAGGCCGTCTTCCCCGGCCTGCAGGGCGGTCCGCACAACCACACCACGGCGGCGATCGCGGTGGCGCTGGCCGAGGCGGCCCGGCCCGACTTCAAGGACTACGCGGCGGGCGTGGTGGCCAACGCCAAGGCCCTCGCGGCGGCGCTCACCGAGCGCGGCTTCGACCTGGTCTCCGGCGGCACGGACAACCACCTGCTGCTCGTCGACCTGACGAACAAGGCGGTCACCGGCAAGGTGGCGGCCAAGGCGCTGGACGCGGCCGGCATCGAGCTGAACTTCAACGCGGTGCCCTTCGACCCGCGCCGTCCGTTCGACCCCTCCGGCCTGCGCCTGGGCTCGGCCGCGATCACCACCCGCGGCCTGACCACCGCGCACATGCCGCAGATCGCCGCGTGGATCGAGCGCGCGGTCACCGCGGCCGGCCGCGGCCCGCTGGACGACGCGGACGTCGCCAAGGACCTGGACACCGTCGCCGGCGAGGTCCGCGACCTGCTCGGCGGCTTCCCGATGCCGGGCTACACCGCCTGATTCGCAGTTCTAGGAACGGAAAACGGCCCCTCCGCCTTCTGGGCGGAGGGGCCGTTTCCTACTTCCCGTCAGCCCATGTGCGGGTAACGGTGGTCGGTGGCGGGGACGAAGGTCTCCTTGATCGAGCGCGGGCTGGCCCAGCGCAGCAGGTTCTGCGCGGAGCCGGCCTTGTCGTTGGTGCCGGAGGCGCGGCCGCCGCCGAAGGGCTGCTGGCCGACGACGGCGCCGGTTGGCTTGTCGTTGAGGTAGAAGTTGCCCGCCGCGAAGCGCAGGCCGTGCGCGGCCCTGGCCAGCACGCCGCGGTCGCCGGCCAGGATCGAGCCGGTCAGCGCGTACGGCGAGGTGTGGTCGATGCGCTCGACGACCGCGTCGAAGTCGGCCTCGTCGTAGACGTGCACGGACAGGATCGGCCCGAAGTACTCGGTGGTGAAGATCTCGTCGTCCGTGTTCTGCGACGTGAGGATCGTCGGGCGCACGAAGTAGCCCTGCGCGTCGTCGTAGGTGCCGCCGGCCAGGACGTCGATGTCGGGCGCGGCGTGCGCCCGGTCGATCGCCGCCTTGTGCCTGGCGAACGCGCGCTCGTCGATGACCGCGCCCATGAAGTTGGACAGGTCGGTGACGTCGCCCATGGTCAGGCCGTCGACCTCGGCGATCAGCTCGTCCTTGATCTGGTTCCACAGCCCGCGCGGCAGGTAGGCGCGCGAGGCGGCCGAGCACTTCTGGCCCTGGTACTCGAAGGCGCCGCGGGTCAGCGCGGTCTTCACGACGGCCGGGTCGGCGCTGGCGTGTGCGAGCACGAAGTCCTTGCCGCCGGTCTCGCCCACGAGCCGCGGGTACGAGCGGTAGCCCGCGATGTTCTCGCCGACCGTGCGCCAGAGGTGCTGGAAGGTCTTGGTGGAGCCGGTGAAGTGGATGCCCGCGAGGTCCGGGTGCGCGAGCGCCACCTCGGAGACCGGGATGCCGCTGCCCGTCAGCATGTTGATCACGCCCGCGGGCAGGCCCGCCTCCTCCAGCAGCCGCATCAGCAGGTGCGCGGAGAACTGCTGGGTCACCGAGGGCTTCCACAGCACGGTGTTGCCCATCAGCGCCGGGGCGGTGGGCAGGTTGCCGGAGATCGCCGTGAAGTTGAACGGCGTGATCGCGTAGACGAAGCCCTCGAGCGGCCGGTAGTCGGTGCGGTTCCACACGCCGGCGCTGGAGGTCGGCTGCTCCTGCAGGATCTGCCGGGCGAACGCGACGTTGTAGCGCCAGAAGTCGGCGAGCTCGCAGGCCGCGTCGATCTCGGCCTGCTGCGCGGTCTTCGACTGGCCGAGCATGGTGGCCGCGTTCAGCCGGGCCCGCCACGGGCCGGAGAGCAGGTCGGCGGCCTTCAGGAAGACGGCGGCGCGGTCGTCGAAGGACAGCTCGCGCCAGTCCTTCGAGGCCTTGGCGGCGGCGTCGATCGCGTCCTGCGCGTCCTGCCGGGTGGCCTCGCCGAGGGTGCCGAGCACGTGCCGGTGGTTATGCGGCTGGACGACGTCCTGCTTGCCGCCGCCGCCCATCCGCTGGGCTCCGCCGATCGTCATCGTCAGGTCGACGGGATGCGTCTGCAGCTCGTCCAGGGCCTGCATCAGGCTCGCCCGCTCGGGCGAGTTCGGGGCGTACCCCAGCACCGGCTCGTTGACCGGCTGCGGAACGTTGGTGACTGCGTCCACGGTGGGGGTTCCTTTCGAGGCTTCGGGTCAGCGGCCGATCAGGGCACGGAGGAAGAAGGCGACGTTCGCGGGCCGTTCGGCCAGCCGGCGCATGAAGTAGCCGTACCAGTCGGTGCCGAAGGGCACGTAGACGCGCATCCGCTCGCCGGCCCGGGCCGCCTTCAGCTGCTCGTCCTGCCGGATGCCGTAGAGCATCTGGAACTCGTGGTCCCCGGCGGTGCGGCCGTTGGCCTGCGCGGCGGCGCGGCCGGCGCGGATCATCCTGGAGTCGTGCGAGGCCACCATCGGGTAGCCGCCGCCCGCCATCAGGATCGCCAGGCAGCGCTCGTACGCGGCGTCGACCTCGGGCTTGTCCTGGTGCGCGACGGACGCGGGCTCGGCGTACGCGCCCTTGACCAGGCGTACGCGCGAGCCGGGGTACGCCAGGTCGCGGCAGTCCTGCTCGGTGCGGTGCAGCATCGACTGGAGCACGGCGCCGACCCACGGGTAGTCCTCGCGCAGCACCTTGAGCACGCGCAGCGTGGAGTCGATGGTGGTGTGGTCCTCCATGTCGAGGGTCACGGTCGTGCCCGCGTCGGCCGCCGCGACGCAGACGGCCCGCGCGTTGTCCAGGGCCAGCTGCTCGCCGCCGCCGGGCAGCGCCTGGCCGAGCGCGGAGAGCTTCACGGAGACCTCGGCCGCGTCCGCCAGCCCCTCGGCCTTGAGCCGGGCCAGCAGCGCGACGTAGCTGTCCCGGATCCCGGCCGCCTGCGCGGCGGAGGTGGTGTCCTCGCCGAGGTGGTCGAGCGTCGCGTAGAGGCCCTGCGCCTTGAGCGCGCGGACCGCCGAGATCGCGGCGTCCATGTCCTCGCCGGCCACGAAGCGGTCGACGACCTTGCGGGTGACCGGGATCGAGGTCACGGCCCGGCGCGCGAAGGGGCTGCGCGAGGCCCTGAGTAAGACGGTTGAGAGCACTGCGGCCACTGCTTGCCTCCGAGAGCGGAACGTCCTGTCCGCGCACACGGTAAGGAGTCCGGCCGCCCCCCGGCGAGAGACATGCGTCTGTCCGAGCGAACAACTTCTTCAGACAATTGTATGATGAGTGCGCCGGATCGGCGGATCATGAGAGGTAGCGCGATGGTCCCGGACCTGCAGGACCTGGTGGACGACGCGGCCAGGATCACCGAGATGGCGGTCACCCTGGAGGACCGCGAGTTCAACCTCGTCGCGTTCTGCTCGCACCAGTCCGTCGCCGACGAGGTGCGCCGGGACTCGATCCTGACCCGCCGCTCGACGTCCCAGGTGCGACGCTACTACGAGTCCTTCGGCATCGCCCGGGCCGACGGTCCCGTCCACATCCCGGCCGATCCGGAGCGGCACCTGTTCGGCCGCGTGTGCGTCCCGGTGCGCTGGCAGTCCGTCACCTACGGCTACCTGTGGCTGGTCGAGGACCACGCGGTCGACCCGGCGGTGCTGCCCGAGCTGCTCGACCTGGCCAACCGCGCCGGGATGGAGCTGGCCCGGCACTCGCGGCTGCGCGACGACCTGGGCTGGAAGGTCGGCGAACTGCTTTCCACCTACCCGGAGACCCGGGCCACGGCCGCGCGCGAGATCGCGGAGTCCTGGGCCAGGACGGAGGCGACGCCGGTCGCCGTCGTGGTGCTGCGCTCGGTCGGCGGCGAGCAGGCCCCGGTGCCGGTCAACGCCTGGCGGCTGCCGCGCACCGTGCTGGTCGGCACGGCCGAGCTGGGGTCCACCTTCATCGTCCCGCTCGGCGCCGCCGAGGATCTGGCGCAGGCTCGGGCGGTCGCCAGGGCCGCGCTCGCCGCGCTGCGCGGCACCGCCTCCGACGAGCCGGTCGTCGCCGGGATCGGCGGCCCGGTCGGCACGCTCGCCGAGGCCCGCGACTCCTGGCTCCAGGCGCGCATCGCGGCCCGCGTCGGCGCGTACGAGCCGGGAGCCTCGGGCCCGCTCGAATGGCCGGACCTCGGCGTGTACCGGCTGCTCGGCGTCGCGGCCGACCCGCGGCTGCGCCAGGCCGTGACCAGGCCCGGGATCGAGCGGCTGCTGCGCGAGGGCGGCGACGAGCTCGTCCGCACGGCTCTGACGTACCTCGACGAGGCCGGCAGCGCGCAACGCGCCGCCCAGGCGCTCGGGATCCACCGGCAGACGCTCTACCACCGGCTGGAGCGGATCGAGAAGCTCACCGGCCTCGACCTGGACTCCGGGCGCGACCGGCTCGGCCTGCATCTCGCCCTGACCCTGCTGCCGCGACTCGACTAAGGCGTTCAGCGCCCTCGTTAGCAGCCTTTTGTCGGTGGTGACGTGCAGGATGGTGTCATGCGCGCCGTTCCGTCGATCCTCCACATCGACATGGACGCCTTCTTCGCCGCCGTGGAGCAGCGGCACAAGCCGAGCCTGCGCGGAAAGCCCGTGGTCGTCGGCGGAGTCGGGCTGCGCGGAGTCGTCTCCACGGCGAGCTATGAGGCGCGGGTGTACGGCATCGGCTCGGCGATGCCCACCGCCGTGGCCCGCAGGCGGTGCCCGAACGCGGCGTACCTGTTCCCGAGATTCGGCGCGTACCACGAGGTCAGCCAGGTGGTGATGGGCCTGCTGCGGGAGGTCACGCCGCTGGTCGAGCCGGTCAGCCTGGACGAGGCGTTCATCGACCTCGCCGCGATGCCGGACGGCGGCCCCGGAACCGTCGAGGACGTGCGCGCGCTGGCCCGCCGGATAAGCGACCAGGTCGAGCAGCGCACCGGGCTGACGGCCTCGGTCGGCGCGGGCACCTCGAAGCTGGTGGCGAAGGTCGCCTCGGATGCCGAGAAGCCGCACGGCTGCGTCGTCGTCGCGGGCGGATCCGAGCAGGAATGGCTCGACCCGCTCCCGGTCCGCAAGCTGTGGGGCGTCGGCCCGGCGACCGCCGACCGGCTGCTGAAACTCGGCGCGACGACGGTCGCGCAGCTCCGGGCGCTGAGCGAGTCCGAGCTCGTCGGCCTGCTCGGGCACGCGTGGGGCGGCCAGCTCTACCGGCTCTCCCGCGGCCAGGATGATCGCGAGGTGAGTCCGGACCGCGAGACGAAGTCGGTCAGCGTGGAGGACACCTACCCGCACGACCTGATGGACCGCCCGGCGATCCGGGCGGCGATCACGGAGCTGGCCGAGCGCGTCGTACGGCGGCTGAAGGAGAGCGGGCACACCGGCCGGACCGTCACGGTCAAGGCGCGCGGCCACGACTTCACCACCGTCACCCGCTCCGAGACCCTCGCCGCGCCCACCGACGACCCCCGCCTGCTGATCCCGGCCGCGCTGCGCCTCGTCGACGGTGCCGCCGACGCCGCGACCGGCCAGATGCACGGCATCCGCCTGCTCGGCGTCGGCATCTCGGGCCTGGCCGAATACGCCCAGGGCGATCTGATCGCAGAGCTCGAAGGCCTCGCCGCCGAGGAGGACGAGGCGGACGGCGAGCCGGAGCGGGAAGGCGAGGCCGCAGCGGTCCGAGCGCAGCCGGACCCGGCGCCCTCGGCCGTCCCCGGCGCCACCGCGCCCTCGGCCGTCCCCGGTGCGCCTTCCGCCGTCCCCGCCGTCACCCTCTACGGTCCGGTCCCGGTCGCGTCCGAGGGCCGCCGCTGGCTCGCCGGCAAGGACGTCCGGCACGCCGAGCGCGGCCCGGGCTGGGTGCAGGGCGCCGGCCTCGGCCGGGTCACCGTCCGCTTCGAGGGCCCGGACACCCCGCCCGGCCGGATCGGCACCTTCTCCGTCGACGACCCCGCCCTCGAACCGGTGGACTCAGCCGAGGTCGCCCGCGCCGCGCTGCCCGCGCGGGCCGTCGGCCACTAGGCTGGGTGCGGTTCTCCAGTCACAGAAAAGGACGTGCCGGCCATGGCAGCAGAGCGCACTCAACCGGGGACGTCGGCGCGCACCGGGGTGGTGTGGGAGGTGCTGGTCGGCGGCCTGGCCAGGCTGGCCGGGAGCACCGGGGGCGGCGCGCTGGACGTCGTGGACCTCGGCGGCGGGACCGGCGGCTTCGCGGTGCCGCTGGCCCGGCTCGGGCACCGGGTGACCGTGGTCGACCCGAGCCCGGACGCGCTCGCGTCGCTGGAGCGGCGGGCCGACGAGGAGGGCGTGTCTGAGCGGGTGCGCGCGGTGCAGGGGGACCTGGGCTCGGTCTTCGACGCCGTCGCCAAGGAGAGCGCGGACGCGGTCCTGTGCCACGGCGTGCTCGAGGTCGCGGACGACCCGGTCGAGGGCATGGGCGCCGCGGCACGGGTGCTGCGGCCCGGCGGCCTGGCCAGCGTGCTCGCGGCCAGCAGGGACGGGCTGGTCGTCGCCCGGGCGCTGAACGGCAACGTGGCCGGCGCGCTGACCGCGCTGCACGGCCCGACCCCGCGCCGGTTCACCGAGGACGCGCTGGTCGAGCTGGTCGTGGCCGCCGGGCTCGACGTCGTCTCGCAGCACGGCGTGCTGCTGTTCGCCGACCTGGTGCCGACCGCCGCGGCCGACGACCCGGACCTGATCGAGTTGGAGCTCGCTACGGCTTCCCGGCCCGAGTTCCGGGCGCTCGCGACCCGGCTGCACGTGCTCGCCTCCCGCCCCGGAGCGTGACCGAATCGGTCGATATCCGCGAAAACGGCCACCGAAGGTCACCGAGCGTGTCCGACTGGTCGTCAGGTCGGCGTGCGCGGGGCTCGAGTGGGGGATATACCCGGGTATCCCGTTCCTTCCCGGCCCGGGGCTGCCTATTCTGGAGGTGGGCACCGGTGGAGCCCGGGCGCAACCACGCCCGCGCGACAAGCGTGTGTCCGGCGTAGAAAGAATTCGAGGAGGAATCCGTGCCACTGTCCGAGCACGAGCAGCGGCTCCTTGAGCAGCTGGAGCGGGCCCTCCAGGACGAGGACCCGAAGTTCGCCTCCGCGCTGCAGGGCGACCGCTTGCGCCGACGGCTCAAGCTGCGTCTGCTGCTTGCCTGCGTCGGCATGCTGCTCGGCATCGCCGCCCTGGTCTACGGCCTCGTCGCCACGCACCACCTGCCGGCCCTCGAGATCGCGGGCGGCGCCGTCTTCGTCGGGTGCGCGTGGATCGCCTGGACCTGCTGGCGGCGGATGCCCGCGCCGGGCGAGATCGTCCCGGCGGTCAAGGCCAAGGCCGCCCGTCGCGCGTCCACCGGCGGCCCGCGCGGCGGCTTCATGCAGCGGATGGAGCTGCGCTGGCAGCAGCGCAGGGAGCGCGACGGCTTCTAGGCGGCGCGAGTTTCGCGCGGGGCGTCGCGCCATCGTGCCGCTGCTGGCTGCCGTCGCCCGCGCGTGCCCGCGGAGGAGGCTGCCTCTCGTGCGCGTGCCCGGGGAGCCTGCCGTTGCACGCGCGCGCACGGGGAGGAGCCTGCTCGCACGCGCATGCCGGGCGGAGCCTGCCGTTGCGTGCCCGGGGAGCCGTCGCACGCGCATGCGCGTGCCCCGGTGGTCCGGGAGCCCGCCTTGCCGCGGGCCGGGTCGTCCAGCTCGCCGGCGACGACGGCCTCTACTGGCTCCCGGCCTCCAGCGTGATCTCGCTGATCGGCGGCGTCGCCAACGCCTGGCTGTTCATGACCCGATCCTGACACCGGCGGCCGCCAGCGCCGCCAGCGTCGCCAACGCCTGGCTGTTCATGACCGGGTCCTGATACCGGCGGCCGCCAGCGCCGCCAGCGCCGCCAGCGCCGCCCGCACCGCCGGCGCCGCTACTGCCGCCAGCGCCGCCAGTGCCGCTAGTGCCGCTTGCGGTGCCAGGGCAGCCGGATGTTGTCCAGCGAGGAGCTCGGCAGCACGGCCGCGCGCAGCCGCGCTGCCCGGCCCGCCGCGGCGCCGAGCGCGGTGCGCACCCGGTTGACGTCGCCGGGCAGCGTGCGCGCCTCGTCCGCCCCGATACGCGGGTCCGGGGAGTAGACCGCCCGCTCGACCAGAGTCGTCACCCGGCCTACCGCCGCCTCGCTCTCGCCGTCGAAGTCCGCAGCCACCGCGAGACGCCCGGCGAGCTGGCGCGGGGTATCGCTCTCCGACCAGGCGTAGCCGAGGTCTCTGGCGTACTCGCGCAGCTCCTCCCACGCCGCGAACGCGAGCTCGCGCCGCGCCTCCGTGGAGACCGCGGAGGGCGCTATGAGGGTCGCCGTCCCGCCGCCGGGGCCGGCCGCGGCGCCGACGGACAGCCCGTCGTCGCCGGGTTCCTCGCCCGATTGCGTTTTCGGCTTCTTCGGCCCGCCGTCGGCCGCGGCCTTGCGCAGCAGCTTTCTGCGCTTACGGCGCCGCCGCAGCCGGGCGATGCCGGGCGTGGCCGCGGCGAGGAGCAACAGCAGCAACAGCAGTTTCACGCCGACTTGGATCGGGCTGCCGCTCAGGAACCAGTCGTCGAAAGTTCGCGGGATTACTCCGAACGGGCCCCATGACGCGAAGGGCGTGCTCGTCGCGGCGGAGCTCGCGGTCTGGTTGCCGCACCCGGAGGTCGCGTCCTGCTCGGAGACGTGCCGCAGCTTCGGGGAGGTGCCGTTCGCGCACTTGCCCGCCGACGAGGTACTGCTCGGCGCGGCGGACGCGGCCGACGAGGCGCTCGCTCCGGCCGACGCGGAGGACTGAGCCTGCGTGACCGTCCACGGCTGCACGTCCGCGCGGCCGGTGGACACGATGCTCGGGGTCGGCTCGAACTGGACCCAGCCGATGCCGTCGAAGTACAGCAGCGGCCACGCATGCGCGTCGTGCGTGGTGACCTGGTAGCCGCCGTCCGAGGTCTCCTGGCCCGGCGTGTAGCCGACCGCGACCACGGCCGGTATGCCGAGCGCGCGGGCCATCGCCGCCATCGTCGCGGCGAACTGCTGGCAGAAGCCCTGCCTCGTCTGCAGGAAGCTCTCGATCGCCGAGACGCCGGTGCCGCTGATCTTCGGGTTCAGCGTGTACTTGAAGTTCGCCAGGAAGTAGTCCTCGAGCGCCATCGCCTGCTGGTACGGCGTCACATCGCCCGCCGTGATCTGCTCGGCGTCCGACTTGAGCAGCTGCTTCACGCTCGAGGGGAGCGACAGGTAGTTCTTCGCGAGTGAGTCCTGGCCGACCGTCGCCTCCTGGAGCTGCGCCGCCGTCGGCGTCACCTGCCAGCTCGTGGTCGTGTAGTGCGCGCCCTGGCGCGAGTGGTCGCCGCCGTCGTTCACGTAGACGGTGAGCGTGTTCTGGTCGATCTGCACGTCCGGCAGCCCGACCTCGTCCGTCGTCGCGTACGGAGTGGGGGCCGAGCTGAAGCCGAAGTTGCCGTCGACGGTCACCGAGACGTGCACCGTCGTGCGGGCGACGGCCGAGTCCGTCAGGCCGGGCACCGTGACCGAGCCGGGGTCGCCGGGGACGGCGCTGCTCGCCGGATCCCATTCGGTGCCGTTGAACTGGGTCAGCACCTCCTGCTGGAAGTACTCGCGCAGCGGGCTGGCGGAATCGGTGTGGTACTGGAAGAGCTGGACCGCCGTAGGACTCTGCAGGTCCCGGGCGATGTCCACGCTCTGGTTCAGATAGATGGTGCCGTTGCCGCCGTTCCCGCCGCCCGAGCCGCCGCCGGCGAAGTGGAAGATCTGCGGAGTTGCCGGGATCAGCAGAGGGACGAACAAGGCCGCGAGGATCGACCAGGTCGCGATCTGCCGGGTCAGCCCCGAGTTCGTGGCGCCCACCAGCGAGGGCCGCCCGCTGCGCTGCACGGCCCGGCCCCACTGGCCGAGCCGCTCGTGGCCGTCCGTGCCGACCAGCGCCAGGTAGCCGGCCGCCGCGCAGGCGAAGGCGAGCCAGCTGTAGCCGCCGGGCTGCCGCGTCGCCGGGATCAGGTAGACCGCCAGGATCGGCGCCCCGGCCACCACCGGACGGCGGCAGGTCACGGCTATGACCTCGATCGCGAAGGCGTACCCGGCGCCGCACACCGACATCAGGACCGTGATGTTCGGCGTGGCCGGGGCCGGCACCGAGAACTGCTTCAGGTCGTTCCCGCCCGCGCTGACCCGGTCGGCCAGCTCGCGCAGGGCGCCGGGCCCGGGGACGATCCCGCCGATCGCGGTGTCGTGCGCGAACAGCAGCGCCAGCGCCACGACGACGACGACCGCTTGCGCGAGCACGATCAGCGGACGCGGCACGTTCGCCGCCCGCAGCCCGATGCCGGCGCCCGCGATCAGCAGCGAGACCAGCAGCAGCACGAAGAACCACGCGCCGAGGTGGATCAGCCGCGCGAGGCCGATCGCCGAGGCCATCGTCGCGAACACGGCCGCCGTCGGGAGCTGCCAGGTGCGCGCGGAGCGAAGGGTGGAGGGCATCAGGAGGCCGTCCCGTTCGAGGTGGGCCGCGGTGGGGCGG
>NZ_JAGSOH010000099.1 GCF_018139625.1 Actinospica acidithermotolerans
GCCTCCTGCAGCGCCGCCTCCCTCCGGCTCGGCGAACCGCTGGCCGGGACCGCGCCGCTCGCCGCCCGCTGGCTGGCGATCGAGCAGCCCGGGCCGTGGGGCGCCCGCGCCCTGACCGAATCGCACTTCCCGCCCGAGCTCGGCCGTGCGCTCACCCATAAGGCGGACGCCGCGGGCGTGCGGATCGCGCTGATCAGGCGGCCGGGGCACCACGCGGAGCACGATCCGCGCGCGCCGCGCCGGGTGTTCCTCGCGGACACCAGGCCGGGCCGCGGGGCCCTGTGGTCCTGGTCCACCTCCGATCCGGCCACGCTGCTCGACCTGGACTTCGACGTCCCCGGCAAGCCGCTGCACGACGGCGGGCCGCTGCTGCTGATCTGCACGAACGGCAAACGCGACACATGCTGCGCGATCTCCGGCCGGGCGCTGGCCGGGTGGCTGGCGCAGGACGAGGCGACGGACACGGGGGCGATCTGGGAGGCCGACCACCTCGGCGGCCACCGCTTCGCCCCCACCGCCGTCGTGCTGCCCACCGGCTACGTCTACGGCCGGCTCGACGGTCCGGCCGCGCGCGCCATCCTACGCGACGCGGCCGCCGGACGGGTCGGCGGGCCGCTGTGCCGCGGGCGTTCCACCTGGTCACGGCCGGGGCAGGCGGCCGATCTCGCGCTGCGTGACGAGCTGCAGGAGTACGGCCCGGACAAGGTCGCGGTGCTCAGCGAGCTGCGGCTCTCCCCGGTGCCGGACGGCCCCTCCCGCCGCTACGAGGTGCTGCTCGCCGTCGGCGGCGACCGCTTCCGTGCCGTGCTCGCCGAGTCGGCGGCGGCCGAGGCGCGGCCGGAGTCCTGCGGCAAGGCCTTCGGCAACCCGCTTGAACTGCGGCTGGTCACTCTCGAGAAGGAGAGCTGAGCCGGGCCGGGATCCCCCACGCGGGGGAGGCGTGGCGCGGGCCGTGTCGAGCAGGATCGACGCATGACATTCCCGCTCGCGCTGCCCGGCCGCACGCGCCGCATGGTGACCCGCGCCAACAGCCGCATCCCCGCCCTGCTGGTGGACCTGCTGGTGACCGCCATCGCCGAGGCCAGCATCGTCTGGGGCGTGCTCTCCTCGCAGGAGTACGTCGAGGTCTCGTGGTCCTGGTGGGTCTGGGCATGGGCGCTGCTGCTGCCGCTCCCGCTGCTGTGGCGGCGCACGGCGCCGTTCGCGGTGTTCTGGCTCGTCGGCGGCGGCACACTGCTGCTCTCGTTCTTCGCGAACCTCGCGATCACCTGGAACCACAGCAGCGAGTTCATGCTGATGGTCGCGATGGCCACGGTCGCCTACTACCGCGACGGCTGGCGGTTCTGGCTGGCGGCGGGCACCTCGATCTCGGCCACGTTCCTCGCGGTGCAGCAGCAGCTCGGCCGGACGCTGGAGTCGATGCTGATCGTCGCGATGGCCTTCGTGGCCGGACGGCTGGCCGCGCAGCAGCGCGACCTGGCTCGGCTGATGACGGAGCGCGCGCACGAGATCGAGCAGACGTCCCAGGCGCGCGCGGCGCAGGCGGCGGCCGAGGAGCGGACCCGGATCGCCCGGGACATGCACGACATCCTGGCGCACGCCGTGAGCCTGATGATCGTGCAGGCCGAGGCGGGCGCCGCGGTCGTGCACCAGGACGCCCGGAAGGCCGAGGCGGCCTTCGACGCGATCGGCGACGGCGGCCGGGACGCGCTGGCCCAGCTGCGCCGGATGCTGGGCGTGCTGCGCGAGGACGACGCGCTGGCCCTGAGCCCGCAGCCGACGATCGGCGAGCTGCCGCGGCTGGTCGAGACGGTGCGCGCGACGAAGATCGACGTGCGGCTGGTCGTGGTCGGGGTGCCGCGGCGGCTGCCGCAGGACACCGAGGTGGCCGTCTACCGGACCGCGCAGGAAGCCCTCACGAACATGGTCAAGCACTCTCGCGCGGAGCGCGCCGAACTGCGCCTGGACTGGACCTCGGAGGCGCTGACCGTGCGCGTGACGGACGACGGAGCCGGTCCCGGCGCGGGCGGCGGCGAGGCCGGCAAGGGTCTGATAGGTATCAGGGAGCGGATCGGCGCGTGCGGCGGCACGGTCGAGACCGGACCCGGCCCTGACGGGCGCGGATTCCAGGTGCTCGTACGGATTCCGACGGACGCGTCCCACTAGGATCAGGGCATGGGGATACGGGTCGTGGTAGCCGATGATCAGGAATTGGTGCGCGCCGGGTTCGCGATGATCCTGGACGCGCAGCCCGACATCGACGTGGTCGCCGAGGCCTCGAACGGCGCGGCGGCGATCGCGGCCGTCGAGCAGCAGGAAGCCGACATCGCGCTGCTCGACGTGCGCATGCCGACGATGGACGGCCTCGAAGCGGCACGCCGGATCTGCGCACGCGGCGGCACCCGCGTCATCATGCTCACCACCTTCGACATCGACGATTACGTCTACTCGGCCCTGCAGGCGGGAGCGAGCGGCTTCCTGCTGAAGGATGTACGCCGGGACGACCTCGTGCACGCGGTACGCGTCGTGCACGGCGGCGAGGCGCTGCTGGCGCCGAGCGTGACGCGGCGGCTGATCGAGCAGTTCGCCCGCAGGCCGGAGCGCACCGCCGTCGCCCTGGCGCCCGATCCTGCGCTTGCCCAGCTGACCGCGCGCGAACTGGAGACCCTGAAGCTGCTCGCGCGCGGATTGTCGAACGCTGAGATAGCGGGCGAATTCGTGGTCAGCGAGCACACCGTCAAGACGCACGTGGGCAACGTGCTTGCCAAGCTCCACCTGCGCGACCGGATCCACGCCGTCGTCTACGCGTACGAGTCAGGCCTCGTACACCCCGGCAACCTTTAGGGGCTGCTTCTCCCCGCCTCCTTGAGGACGAGCCGCGACCACCGCGCTCGCGGGCGAGGTGGTCCGGAGCGGCCCACGCGACGCCGGCGCCATGTCCCCCGAACCAGAAAGTCCCCGCCGCGCCGCCGGACCGGCTGCGCCGGCCTTCGGCGACGCCGCCGAGTGAGCTGCCGGCGTCCTACACGTCGATCTGCGAGCGGTCCAGGCGCCCGGCCGAGTTGACGATGTACTCCTTGCGCGGCGCCACGTCCGAGCCCATCAGCAGGTCGAAGACGCGGTCCGCGGACTCGGCGTCGGAGAGCGTGATCCGGCGCAGCATCCGCCGGCGCGGGTCCATGGTGGTCTCGGCGAGCTGGTCGGCATCCATCTCGCCGAGGCCCTTGTACCGCTGCACCGGGTCCTTGATCTTCTTGCCGCGCTTGACCAGGTCCGCCGTGACGGTCTTCATCTCCTGGTCGGTGTAGGTGTAGATGTACTCGTTCTTCGCCCGGCCCTGGCCGATGACCTCGATCCGGTGCAGCGGCGGCACGGCCGCGAAGACCCGGCCGGCCTCGACCATCGGCCGCATGTACCGGAAGAAGAGCGTCAGCAGCAGCGTGCGGATGTGCGAGCCGTCGACGTCGGCGTCCGCCATCATGATCACCCGGCCGTAGCGCGCCGCGTCCACGTCGAACGAGCGGCCGGTGCCGGCGCCGAGGACCTGGATTATCGCGGCGCACTCGGCGTTCTTGAGCATGTCCGCGACCGAGGACTTCTGCACGTTGAGGATCTTGCCGCGGATCGGCAGCAGCGCCTGGAACTCCGAGTCGCGGGCCAGCTTCGCGGTGCCGAGCGCCGAATCGCCCTCGACGATGAACAGCTCGGAACGCTCCACGTCGTCCGAGCGGCAGTCGGCGAGCTTCGCCGGCAGCGCCGAGGTCTCCAGCGCGTTCTTCCGGCGCTGGGTCTCCTTGTGCTGGCGCGCGGCGATCCGGGTCTTGGCCGCCGCGACGATCTTCTCCAGCACCGTGCGGGCCTGCGGCTTGCGGTTCTTGTCGGTGGCCGTCAGGAAGGCCTTGAGCTGGTCGGAGACCACGCTCTGCACGATCCGGGCGGCCGCCGGGGTGCCGAGCACCTCCTTGGTCTGGCCCTCGAACTGCGGCTCGGCCAGCCGGACCGTGACGACGGAGGTCAGGCCCTCCAGGATGTCGTCCTTGGTGACCGGGTCGTCGTTCACCCGGAGCAGCTTGACCGCGCGCAGCTGGTCGTTGACCGTCTTGACCAGGGCGCGCTCGAAGCCGGTGACGTGCGTGCCGCCCTTGGGCGTGATGATGATGTTGACGAAGCTCTTGACCGTGGTGTCGTACTCGGTGCCCCAGCGCAGCGCCACGTCCACCTCGAGGGTGCGCTGCACGTCGGTGGGCACCATGTGGCCGGAGTCGTCGAGCACCGGCACGGTCTCGGTGAAGTTCCCGCTGCCGGTCAGCCGCAGAGTGTCGGTCACCGGCCGGTCCTTGGCCAGGTACTCGCAGAACTCGGAGATGCCGCCCGCGTAGTGGAAGGACTCGACGGCCGGCTCCTCGCCGCGCTCGTCGTGCACCTCGATGGTCAGGCCGGGCACCAGGAAGGCCGTCTGCCGGGCCCGGTTGTGCAGCTCCTCGAGCGAGATCTGCGCTTCCTTGAGGAAGATCTGCCGGTCCGCCCAGTACCGGATCCGGGTGCCGGTGACGCCCGCCTCGGCCTTCTTCGCCGATCGGCGGGACTTGTCCATGCCGCTGCGCGGCTCGAAGTCCGCGGCCGGCCCCTCGCCGGCGAAGACGCCGGGCACGCCGCGGCGGAAGGACATCGAGTAGGTCGAGCCGTCCCGGTCCACCTCCACGTCGAGCCGGGAGGAGAGCGCGTTGACCACCGAGGCGCCCACGCCGTGCAGGCCGCCGGAGGCCGCGTAGGAGCCGCCGCCGAACTTGCCGCCCGCGTGCAGCTTGGTCATCACGACCTCGACGCCGGAGAGCCCGGTCTTCGGCTCGATGTCGACCGGGATGCCGCGCGCGTGGTCGTGCACCGCGACCGAGCCGTCCTTGTGCAGGTAGACCTCGATCCGCTCGCCGAAGCCGCCGAGCGCCTCGTCCACCGCGTTGTCGATGATCTCCCACACGCAGTGCATCAGGCCGCGGCTGTCGGTCGAACCGATGTACATGCCGGGCCGCTTGCGTACCGCCTCAAGACCCTCCAGCACCAGCAGGTGCCGAGCGGTGTACTCGGGACTCGCGGCCACGTCGTCCTCCCTCTCGGGGATCTCGTCTTCTCCAGTCAACCCGCCGCTCACGCGGAGGTGCCGCAGCCAGCGTAGCGGCTGGCTCGGACAGTACCGTCATCGGCAGGGTACCGACTCCGGTGTCGGCAAGCTGTCCGATATGCCACACGGAACGCTACCGGCCGGTAGACCGTGCGTGACGCCCCCGCTGAAGGCGGGCGCGAGCGCGTACGCCCACAGCGAACGTGGCGTATTTGTACCTCCGGACGGGGCATCCTGGTCTCACCGGATGGTTTGATGTTGATCCGGGTAGCGATACCGCCGACGTACCAAGAAGGAGCTGACGTGACCGCAGTCCTCACTCCCACGGCCGAGTCCCTGACCGCCCTCGATCGTTGCGACCGCTGTGGCGCCCAGGCGTACATCCGCGTCACGCTCAACTCCGGTGGAGAACTCCTTTTCTGCGCGCACCACGGCAAGAAGTACGAGGAGAGCCTCCGGACGATCGCCGCGGACATCCACGACGAGACCGAGAAGCTCACCGAGGCCAAGTAGTCCTCGTACAGCCTCTCGGCGTGACTCGGTGACTCAGCAGGCCGCTTAAGGCCGGACAACGGCGCCCGGATCAGAGCAAGCAGGAAACCGCCCCGCGACCCGAAGGTCGCGGGGCGGTTTCGCGTCCGGGGCCGGCGGTCCGGGGCCGGCCTGCGGCCCCGAACCGGTCCGGCTAGTCCAGGTAGTCGCGCAGCACCTGCGAGCGCGAGGGGTGGCGCAGCTTGGACATCGTCTTCGACTCGATCTGCCGGATCCGCTCGCGGGTCACGCCGTAGACCTTGCCGATCTCGTCCAGCGTCTTCGGCTGGCCGTCGGTCAGGCCGAAGCGCATCGAGACGACGCCGGCCTCGCGCTCGGAGAGCGTGTCGAGCACCGAGTGCAGCTGCTCCTGCAGGAGCGTGAAGGAGACCGCGTCGGCCGGGACGACCGCCTCGGAGTCCTCGATCAGGTCGCCGAACTCGCTGTCGCCGTCCTCGCCCAGCGGGGTGTGCAGGGAGATCGGCTCGCGGCCGTACTTCTGCACCTCGATGACCTTCTCCGGGGTCATGTCGAGTTCCTTGGCCAGCTCCTCCGGGGTGGGCTCGCGCCCGAGGTCCTGGAGCATCTGGCGCTGCACGCGGGCGAGCTTGTTGATCACTTCGACCATGTGCACCGGGATGCGGATCGTGCGCGCCTGGTCCGCCATGGCGCGGGTGATCGCCTGCCGGATCCACCAGGTCGCGTACGTGGAGAACTTGTAGCCCTTGGTGTAGTCGAACTTCTCGACCGCGCGGATCAGACCGAGGTTGCCCTCCTGGATCAGGTCCAGGAACAGCATGCCGCGGCCGGTGTAGCGCTTGGCCAGCGAGACCACGAGGCGGAGGTTGGCCTCCAGCAGGTGGTTCTTGGCCCGGCGGCCGTCCTCGGCGATGATCTCGA
This sequence comes from Actinospica acidithermotolerans, assembly GCF_018139625.1. Taxonomy (GTDB): domain Bacteria; phylum Actinomycetota; class Actinomycetes; order Streptomycetales; family Catenulisporaceae; genus Actinospica; species Actinospica acidithermotolerans. The sequence continues at coordinate 6,551 of NZ_JAGSOH010000099.1, forward strand.
GCTCGTTGCGGAAGCGCGGGTCCATCTGGTCGCCGGAGTTCAGCTTCTCCTCGGCGAACAGGCCGGCCTCGATCCGCTTGGCGAGCTCGACCTCCTGCTCGGCGTTGAGCAGCGGGACCTTGCCGATCTGCTTGAGGTAGTCCTTGACCGGGTCCGCGGTGGCTCCGGCGGAGGCGACCTGCTGGGCCGGGGCGTCGTCCTCGTCGTCGTCCGACAGGACGAAGCCCTCCTCCTTGTCCTCCTCGTCCTTGCCGGCGGTCTTGCCCTCGGCCTCGGCCTCCGGCTCCTCCGCGGCCTCGGCCGCCTCGAGCAGCTCGTCGGCGGCGAGTTCGAGATCGTCGATCTCGACCTCCTCGCCGTCCATCTCCCCGGGCTCGTCCTCGCTGTTCTTCGAGGTCTGCTTCGCGGAGGCCGTCTTGGCCGCGGCCGCGGACTTGGCGGTGGTGGTCTTCTTGGCGGCGGTCTTGCGCGCGGGGGCCTTGGCCGGGGCCTCGCCCTCGGCCTCCTTGGCCGGCGCGGGCTTCGCCGCCGTCTTCTTGGCCGCGGCCTTCTTGGCGGGGGCCTGCTTGGCCTCCTCCTCGGCGGGGGCGGCGGCCGCGCTCTTGCGCACGGTGCTCGTGCTCGTCGCGGTGCGGCTGGCGGAGGTGGCCGCGACAGCCTGCTTACGCGGCTTGGCGCGGCCGATGGGTGCGGCGGCGTCGCCCACCACGGCGACCGACACGCCCTTCTCGATCAGCGCGCGGACGACCTTCTTCAGGTCGCTCTCCGGCACCTTGGCGCCCTCGCAGGCGCGGCGCACGTCGTCGCTGGACACGGCTTGGTCCTGGGACTTGGCCAACAGGGACTGGACCGCGAGGGCCACCGGCGTGGTGGCCGCGGCCTCGTCAACGGTCGCAGAGGAAGGAGCCGACACTCACATACCCTTCGGAACGGTGCTCACATGTGAACTGCATCTGCCGCGCTGGACATAAGCTCTGGGTGCGGCGGAGCCGGGAAATCCACGCCCCGACAACGGATCCGCCGCCGTGCGCGGCCATCGGTCGTATCGTCGTGGTTACACCTATGGACAGCGTCCATCGGGCCCCGCGTATTCCCCCCGGCAAGGCCGAGCGGTCACGTCCGCCATCAGTCGTGCCTGGTGTGAATCATCCACCGGCCGCGGCTTCGGTGCTCCGGACCGCCACCGCGGTCGCTCCTGCACCGTGCCGCCGTTCACCGCTTCGCAAACGCAGGTCACGCACTCGGAAAAAGAGTCTAGCAGTGCTTGCGGTGTCAATGTGCCGCAGGGGCGCGATCCGGCCTATTTTCACGGGCGAACCAGCTTTTCACGGGCGAATCGGCCGCACCGCCGGGCAGCGCGAGCCGGTGCTCGGGGCGGTGGACGCCGGGGCCGGCGCCTGACGCCGACCCGGCGGCGGGCTGCCGCGCACGGGCCGTTCAGCCGCCGATCCTGACCGCGAGCAGGGTGACGTCGTCGTCCTGCTCCTGGTCCCTGAGCATCTCGTCGACGAGGTGGTCGAGCAGGGTGTCCAGATCGACCAGCGGCGCGCGCTCGACGGCCGTGCGCAACCGCTCCAGACCCACGGTGATCGCCGCGTCACGCGTTTCGACGAGCCCGTCGGAGAATCCGATCACCACGTCGCCCGGATTGAGTAAGACCTCGTGCTCGCGGCGCTCCTCGCTCAGGCCGAGCGGGGTGGCGGCCTCGTCCTCGTCGGCGTCCAGGTAGCGGGCGCGGCCGTCGGCCTGACGGACCAGCAGCGGAAGGTGCCCGGCGTCCGACATGCGCAGCGCGCCGCTGCCCGGGTCGAGCACCGCGTAGACGACGGTGGTCAGCGACTCGGCGTTCTCGGTGGCGTCGAAGAGCCGGTCCAGGCCGGTGAGCACGGCGCTCGGCGCCGGGTCGGTGAAGGCGAGGGCACGCAGCGCGGCCCGCACCCGGCCCATCCCGGCGGCGGCCGTGATGCCCTTGCCGATCACGTCGCCGACGACCATGCCGATCCGGCCGTCGTTGAACGCGAACAGGTCGTACCAGTCGCCGCCGACCTCGGTGTCCAGCGAGCCGGGGATGTAGCGGAAGGCCGCGTCGATCCCGTCGAGCGGCGGCAGCCGCTTGGGCAGGATCGCCTCCTGCAGCGAGACCACCTGCCGGTGCTCGCGCTCGTGCATCCGGGCGCGGGCGACGGCCATGGTGCACTGGCCGGCCAGCGCCTGCAGGTAGGCGCGATCGTCCTCGTCGAAGCCGCGGGGTGCGTCGTACGCCAGATAGAGGCCGCCGACCGGGCCGACCGCGGTGGACAGCGGGAGCACCGCCCAGGCCTGCTCGGCCGCGCCAGGCGCCGCGGACGCCGCCCACTCCCCCGCCTCGGGGAACCGGCCGCACAGCGCGGCGCGATCCGAGAGGTAGCAGGGCCGGCCGTCGCGCACCGCGGCCGCGAGCAGGGCGGGCCAGGCGAGCGTGCGCCACTCCCAGCGGTCGTCCTCGACGGCGGTGCGCGGGACGGAGGCCCGCTGCGGCGGGACCGTCGGCGCCGAAGGGCTGCCCGGACGGTGCGGCGTCGCCTCGTCCGACTCCGGGCTTCGTGCGGGCCGCATGGGCGAGGGCCACGGCGAGCGGCCCACCGGGTCGAGCAGCCGCAGGTCGACCCGGGAGGCCCCGGTGACCTGGCCCAGCTTGGCCACGGCCGCGCGCACCTCGCCGATCGTCAGCGCGCCGGCCAGCTCGCGGGCCACGGTCTGCAGCTTGCCGATCCGCCACTGCGTGGAGCCGAGCAGGTCGGCGATCCGGTGCCGGTCGGTCACGTCGTTGACGACGGCCAGCACCGCCAGCACCTCGCCGTCCGCGCCGCGCACCGGCGTCCAGCTGGAGTCGAGGTAGCGCACCCCGCTCCACTCCCCCCGGCTCAGCCGCTGCTCCGGCTCCCGGTACGGCTTGCCGTCCGCCAGCACCCGCGCGGCCGCCGCCTCGATCGCGCCGCCGAGCTCGGGACCGAGCACGTCGGTCGGCAGCAGCCCGAGATGCGCCTGCGGGGGCAGCCCGTTGAGGTCCGCGAGGGTCTGGCTGATGGTGAGGTAGCGGCGGTCGGCGCCGTAGCAGGCGAAGGCGAGGGGGCTGTCGGACAGGGCGTCGAGCAGCGGTTGCAGCAGCGGTGGCGCGACCGCCGCCCACCGCGCCGGATCGTGAGCCAACTGCCGTCTCCCGCCGCCGAATCCACCCCGTTTCCTTTCGAGCTTAGCCGTCACCGCGTCAATACGCGCCGTGATTGCGGGAAAAACCGCCGAGCGGAGGGATCTGACGCCACGTCGGTTAGTCCACGGGGCAGCCGAGTGGAGGGGTTTGGCGGCACGTCGGCTAGTCCGCGGGGTAGGTGAGTGGAGGGGCCTGCCGCACGTCGGCTACTCCGCAGTGCGCGGCCCAGTGGAGGGATCTGGCGGCACGTCCGCTACTCCACGGGGCAGGTGAGTGGAGGGGTCTGCCGCACGTCTGCTGCTCCACAGTGCGCGGCCCAGTGGAGGGGTCTGGCGCCACGCCCGCTACTCCACAGGGCAGCCCGAGTGGAGGGGTCTGCCGCACGTCGGCTGCTCCACAGTGCGCAGCCGAGCGGAAGGAGCTGGCGCCACGTCCGCTACTCCACAGGGCAGCCCGAGTGGAGGGGTCTGCCGCACGTCTGCTGCTCCACCGGGCGCAGCAGAGCGGAAGGATCTGGCGCCACGCTGGCTGCCTGCTCTCCAGCGCCCTTCCCCTACCGCGGGCCGCCCCCGGTGCGGACACGCGGCGGTGTTCCGTCCCGAGGGCGGCGGGGTGCCGTGGGCGTGCGTCCTACTGCTCGCGCTGGGCGGGCAGGCGCGGGGCGCCGGTGTGCCGGGAGCCGCCGCCGAGCAGCGCGGCGGACAGCTCGGCCGCGGCGGGGCCGTCGCCGGCCAGGATGTGCTCGACCAGCTCGGCGTGGCTGCGGGCGTTGGCCGGCAGCGCCTCGCAGCCCGCGCGCACGCCGGTGATCTCCAGCGCGCCGTAGACCACGGCGGACAGGTGCTCGAGCATCCGGTTCTCGGTGGCCTGCAGCAGCAGCGCGTGGAATTCGGCGTCGATCCGGGCGTAGGCGGCGGCGTCCACCGCGGCGGCGGACTCGGCCAGCATGTCGGCCAGCTCGCCGAGGCGGGCGCGGACCGGCTCGGGCAAGGCCCCGCCGCGCTCGGCGACGAGGTGCGCGGCCAGCGGCTCGAAGGCCTGGCGCAGCTCGGCGAGCTCGCGCGCCTGGTCGCTGCGCAGCGGGCCCTGCGCACGCCACTCGATCACGTCCGGGTCGAGCAGGTTCCACTCCTGCACCGGGCGGATCCGGGTGCCGACGTTGGGCCGCGCCGAGACCAGGCCCTTCGCCTCCAGCACGCGCAGCGACTCGCGCACCACGGTGCGGGATACCTCGAAGCGGTGCCCGATCTCCTCGGGGACCAGCGGGCGGTCGGCGCCTAGCTCGCCCGCGACGATCATCTGGCCGAGCTGTTGGACCAACTGGCCGTGCAGGCCCCGGCCGCGCTGGGCCGCCGCGCGCGGGAAGACCAGGGGCGCGGGCGCGGGTGTGTGCGGGCGCGGCGGCTGGGCGGTGTCGACCGGCTCGACGGGGCGGACGACGGGAACGGTCACGGTCATCACGCGGCCGGCGCTGTCAGTGGCGGTGTTCATGGTGATCTCGTCGGCTTTCCTGACGGACGGCTTAAGGCGAATCGACCGGTGCCAACCATGATTGTCACGGAAAGCACTCCTCCGAGTGATAAAGCGGATTGTCGCCGCGGAATCGGGCCGCGGCGCTGCTATGCGGGGCGCCCGCGGCACTGCTGTGCCGGGGCCCGCGGCCTGCTGTGCGGGGGCCTGCGGCCCTGCTGTGCGGGGAGCCCGCGGCCCCGCGGCGCTGCTATGCGGGGCGCCCGCCGGGGCGGTTCTGGGCCGATCGGCTCAGTCGATCCGGCGGCGCCGCACCGCGTAGAGCGCGGCGAGCAGCAGCACCGCGGCGACCGATTCCGGCAACGCGAGCGATACCTGATCGATCGGCAGCCCGACGTCGGTCATGCCGCGCACGACGTCGAGCGCATACGGGCTATGCGAGCTGGGCAGCACCGCCGCGGTGGACGCCGCGAGCAACCAGGACACGGACGCCGCGAGCACACGCAGCCGCAGCACCGAAGCGCAGAGCACGCCCAGCATCCCGCCGAACGCCGCGTAGCAGGACTCCGCGGGCGTCGGCAGCATCAGCACCGCGCCGAGCGAGATGTGCTCCGTGGCCCTGGTGCCGTGGGTGAGCGCGAAGCCGCCGAGCGCGGTGAGGTACGCGGCGAGCCTGGTCACGGCCGCGAGCCAGATCCCGACGACGAGCGCGACGATCAGTTTGCCGAGCATCCCCGCGCCACGCCGCGGCAGCCGGGTATACGTCGTGAGCCCGACGCCGTGCCGGTAGTCCTCCGTGACCAGCCCGGCCCCGAGCCACGCGGCGGCCAGCACCGCGATCGTCGCCGGCAGGATCCTGCCCGCCGTGCCGCCAGCGACGACCCAGCCGACGTGCGCCTGCGGGTCGCCGGAGTTCACCGCGGCGCGCGCGGCCGGCAGCGTGGCCAGCGCGGAACCCAGCGCGGCCAGGCAGAACACCCCGGCCGCCGCACGCCGGGTGGCCAGCCGCGTCGCCTCGTACCCGGCCGCCGCCCGCACGGATTGCAGTCCGATCACCGCACGTTCTCCTGTCCACTCCCCGCACGCTGCTCCAGTCCGGTCACCGCACGCTTCTCCAGTCCGGTCACCGCACGCTTCTCCAGTCCAGCCCTCGCCCGCACGGATTGGAGTTCGATCACCGCACGCTTCTCCAGTCCGATCACCGCACGCTCTCCTGTCCGGTCGCGACCGTCTCGTCGTTTTTCGGTACGGCGGTCAGCCTCACCGTGCCGGTGGTGCCGGTAGTGCCGGTGGTGCTGTTGTAGCTGGAAGTGCTGGAAGTGCTGGAAGTGCCAGAGATGTCGGACGTGCCGTAGGCGCCGGAGGTGCCGGTGGCCGAGGCGCGTACGTGGTCCGCGGTGGCTGCCGCGGGTGCCGCGGTCTCACTCGCCGGCGCGGAGGCGCTCTTCGGCACCTCGATGACCGACAGCAGCGCCGACTCGGCCGCCGAGTCGGTCTCCTCGCCGCCGAGCCCACCGAGTCCGCCGAGACCGCCACGCGTGCCGGCTCTGCCGCTGAACGGCATCACGACCTCGGCCGCGGCGTGGTCCGGCACCTTGACCGTGGCAGGGGCCTGTACCGGCAGGACCGCCGGAGGCCTGCGGCAGGCTTCGAGTACGGCGACGACGGGATCCTGCACGCCGGACCGCAGCGCGAGTTCGTGCAGCGGGATCTCGTTGCGGAAGGCGAGATCGCCGATCCTGGCCCGGTCCAAGCCACGCACCTCCAGACAGGCGCCGTCGAGCTGCGTCGGCTCGGCTCCTGCGCCGACGAGTACCGCGGCGAACCGCAGCACCTGCGGCGTCCGCACGATCACGCAGTCCCCGGACACGTCGCGCGAGGCCTGCCTCGCGGTGCGCTGGCCGACCAGCCGGCCCTCGGCGAGCGCGTAGATCCGGTCCGCGCGCAGCAGCATCGAGTCCGTGTTCTCCCCGGTGACCAGCACGCAGCGGCCCTGTGCCGCATACGCACGCAGCAGGGCATTGAGCCACGGCTGCCCCTCGGGTTCGAGCCCGCATTCGGGCTCGTCGAGCAGCAGCACCTCGGGGTCGCCGAGCAGCGCCTGCGCGAGCGCGAGCCGGACGGCCATCCCCTCGGTGAGCTCGGAGATGCGCAGCTTCGCCTGGTCACCGAGCCCGCACACGTCCAGCACGGCCGCGATCCGCTCCCGCCGCCCGCCCGGCGCCGCGCCCGGATCGGCGGACAGCGCCAGCCGGAGATGACCGGCCACCGTGCGCCCCGGATGCAGCGCGAGCGGGTCGAGCATCGCGCCGACCGTGCGCATCGGATGCGGCAGCGACCGGAACACCCGGCCTTCGAAGAGCGTGCGGCCGCCGCCCCGGTCGATCTGCAGCATCCGCCGCAGCAGGGCCGTCTTCCCCGCGCCCGGCTGGCCGAGCAGTCCGGTCACCTGTCCCGGCCGCACCTGGAAGCTGACGCCGTCCAGCACCTGCCGCCCGCGCCGACGCGCGCTGACCTCGATCACCTCGATCACGGCAACATCGTCGCCGCCCGTCATCACGGAAAGGCCCGGGACACGCCCCTACGGGGCCGGATTCACCCCGTCGGATCCTTACCTCGCGGAAACCGCTGCTCCGAACGGTGAGGCAGAAGCGGCACGGCGTCGGCCCGGCGTGACATCGGCCCGGTACCGGCACGATCCATGGCGGCACGGCATCGGCGCGGCACGGCGTCGGCACGGCGTCGGCACGATCGATGGCGTGGGCACGGTATCGGCTCGACGTGGCGTCGGCACGGAATCGGCGCGGCACGGCGTCGGCAGGGCGTCGGCACGATCGATGGCGTGGGCACGGTATCGGCCCAGCATGGCATCGGCACGGTATCGGCCCGGCATGGCATCGGCGTGGCGCGCGGGGACACGCGGCGCGCCGGGTCGGCTGTCGGGGGGATCAGGCCGGGCGCAGCATCGGCGGGTTGAGCAGCGTGACGTCTCCGCGCTTGAACAGCTGCGCGGGACGGCCGCCCTGGCGCGTCGTGGTGCCGCCCGCCGGAAGGACGTACCCGGGCGTGCCGGTGACCTTCCGGTGGAAGTTGCGCGGGTCGAGCTCGACACCCCATACGGCCTCGTACACGCGGCGCAGCTCGCCCACCGTGAACTGCGGCGGGCAGAAGGCCGCGGCCAACGGCGTGTACTCGAGCTTCGAGCGGGCCCGCTCCACGCCGTCGACCAGGATCTGCTCGTGGTCGAAGGCGAAGGCCGCGCGCTCGCTCCCGCGGCCGCCGGCCGGCCCGTCGGCGCCACCCGCCGCACCAGCCGCACCACCTGCACTACCCGCACTGCCCGAACCATGAGCACCACCAGCACCGCCACCGCCACCGCCACCGTCCGCCGCGTTCGGGAACAGGTCGGGCAGCAGGTCGGCGACCGGCGTCCAGTGCGCGTCCGCCGCGTCGCCGCCGGCCGTCGGCGACGGGAGGTCCGGGGCCAGCGCGAGGTAGGCGACCGAGACGACCCGCATCCGGGGATCGCGGTCCACCGCTCCGTACGTCGCGAGCTGCTCCAGGTGCACGGGCAGGTCGGCCAGGCCCGTCTCCTCGGCCAGCTCGCGCTTCGCCGCCTCGCCCAGCGACTCGCCCGGCCGCACGAACCCGCCGGGCAGCGCCGTCCGCCCCGCGAAGGGCTCCTCGCCGCGCCGGATCATCAGGGCGCTCAACCGCGCGTCGCGCACGGTCAGGACCACGAGGTCGACGGTGACGGCGAAGGCCGGATAGCGCGCCGGGTCGTAGGGCTCGGACTCGCTCATGGCGGCCATCATATATCGTCCAGATGACGATAAAGAGCCGGAGCACGATATTCATCTCAGCACTCGTTGATGAGAACCGGCCGCCGTTCTAGACGCCCACCTCCGCCATCGACTCCAGCCGCCGGGCGGTTCCGTGCGAGGCCACGCGCACCAACGCCGGTCCGACGCCGCGCTCCATCCCGGCCTGGATCAGCACCGCGAGCGGGTAGTCGGGGATCGCGGCGAGCGCCCGGTCCAGCGTCAGCGCGGCCCACGCTCCCCAACCCAGCGCCCACGACGCCCAGGCCGCGACCGAGTACCCGGCCGCCGCCTGATCCGCGGTGACCGCGCGCCGCGCCAGCTCGACGGAGAGCGCCACGGCCTGCCCGGCCCGCTCCGTCGCGCACCAGGTCGCGAGGTAGTCGCGCACCCGCACGTCCGTCAGCCCGAGCAGCAGCCTCGCCGCGGCGTCGTCGGGCAGCCGCCAGCCGGGCCCCTCGACGCTCGAACCGACCTCGTCGGCCAGCGCCCACAGCTCGCGCACCTCCTGCCAGCTCGGCGGGGCCACGCCCCAGCGCTCCCCGGTCCGCGCCTCCTCGGCCTCGACGAGTGCCGTGCACGCCGCGCGCGTGCGCTCGACGATCGCCGTCGCGTACGGCTCGAGGCTCGAGGCCAGGGCGTTACGGCTGGGCAGCACGACCAGGCCCGAGTACGTGCTGAGCGCGGCGACCTCGCTGGCCATCGGGTCGATCGGCGTGCCCTCCGGCGGACAGCATTGCGCGCGCTCGCACAGGAAGGACCACCAGCGGTCCTGCGCCACGAACATCGAGTCCAGCGGCATCAGGCCCCTGCGGCGCAACTGCGTGCAGAGGATCACCGAGAGCCGCCGGTAGAGCGAGGGCAGCGGATCCACGCCGGGACGCGGATAGATCAGCACGATCGCCTCCACCGCGTGCTCGTCGAGCAGCCGCTCCACCGCCCAGCGCGCGAACCGCGCCGGATCGCGCTCCACGTCGCCGAGGTCGACCCGCATCCCGTGGCAGATCGAGGAGCGCCCGCCCGCGCCGTGCGGGCTGAGGCCGAGCACCACGACGCTGTCGTCGGGAACGAAGCCGAAGAAATGCGGAACGGCCGCGGCCACCTGCCCCGGGCTGTTCAGTTTGACGGTCACCTCGCCGAACACCCCGCCGCCGCCTGCCGCGTCCACCCCGGTCGCGATCTGGAATCCCTCGAAACGGTCCGCCGCCATCGCCGCCGCCGAGGCCTCGCCCTCGGCCACCCGCCACTCGTCGTTCATCGCACTCGTCTCCCTCCGCGCGAACCGCCACGTCACGCCCCGGTCCGGGGGCGCGACGCCTGTCGAGAGCAACGATCTTCGAAGCGGCCGGCATTGTCGCGGCACGAATCGCGGCCTGTGGACAGACCCGGCATGTGGATAACACCCATCGCCCGTTCGGTGCAGCCGTCCATATGCTCAATGCGCCTATTCGGCGAGATTCGGCAAGATCTCAGCAGGCTCTCAGCGCAACGGAAGAGACTGGTCGCATGCGCATTCTTGTGGTGGACGACGATCAGGCGGTTCGGGACTCGCTGCGTCGCTCCCTGGCGTTCAACGGATACGATGTCGAGCTCGCCGCGGACGGCCTGGCGGCGCTCGAGTCGATCGCCCGCAGCCGCCCCGACGCGGTCGTGCTCGACGTGATGATGCCGCGGCTCGACGGCCTCGAGGCCTGCCGCCGCCTGCGGTCGGCCGGCGAGGACCTGCCGATCCTGGTGCTCACCGCGCGCGACGCCGTCTCCGACCGCGTCGCCGGCCTCGACGCCGGCGCCGACGACTACCTCCCGAAGCCCTTCGCGCTCGAGGAGCTGCTCGCCCGGCTGCGCGCCCTGCTGCGGCGCACCCAGCCCGCATTCTCCAGCGAGAACGGCAAGCTCAGCTTCGCCGACCTGACGCTGGATCCGCTGGCCCGCGAGGTCACCCGCGGCGAGCGCACCGTGCGGCTGACCCGCACCGAATTCAACCTGCTCGAACTGCTGATGCGCCACCCCCGGCAGGTGCTGACGCGGTCCCAGATCCTCGAGGAGGTCTGGGGCTTCGACTTCCCGACCACCGCGAACTCGCTCGAGGTCTACGTCGGCTACCTCCGCCGCAAGACCGAGGCCGAGGGCGAGACCCGGCTGATCCACACCGTGCGCGGAATCGGCTACGCGCTGCGCGAGACGGCACCGTGAGCACTGCGAAGACGGCGAAAGCGAAGACCGCGCGACGGCGTCCGCCGCTGCGTGGGATCCCGCTGCGCCGCTGGTTCACCTGGCACACCTTCAGGTCCCGGATAACGATGCTGGTCATGGCGGCCGTGGGCCTGTCGGTGGCCCTTGGTGCACTGATCAGCTACGTGTCCATCAGCAGGACGATCAACAACAACGTCGACAACGATCTGAAGATGCGCACCTGGGCGCTGGCCGACACGGATCTCGCGGCTGTGTCCTTGCAGCAGGTGGGCTCCGGCCTGAACACGGACGGCAGCGCGGCGGCGCTGAACCTCGCCGGCCTGAAGATGTCGATCGTGACCGCGAACGGCGCGAGCATCAGCCCTCCGGTAATCCCGCTCGCCGGCAAGGCCGTGAGCACAGCGGCGCCGACGTTCGGAAGCCCCGAGCTCGCCGTGGCCGCCGGGCAGTCGCCCTATTCGCTGCGGACCGTCGACGTCAACGGCCAGCTGTACCGGGTCTACTCGATTCCGGACACTTCCAAGGGCGGTTGGTTCGGCACGTACGTGCCGCAGGACTCCGCACTCGTCGTCGCCACCTCGCTGGCCGCGACCGAGAGCACGCTCAACACGCTCGCCACCGTGTCCTTCGTCGTCGGGCTCATCGGCATCGCGCTCGCCGGCGCGGCCGGTTTCGCGATCGGCCGGGCGGCGCTGCGGCCGGTCGAGGAGCTCTCGAAGGCGACCGAGTACATCGCGCGCACCGGGGACCTGCGCAGCCTGCCGGTGAACGGCGACGACGAGCTCGCGCAGCTCACCCGGAACTTCAACACGATGCTCGAGGCGCTGGCCCGCTCTCAGGAGCACCAGAAGCGGCTGGTCGCGGACGCGGGGCACGAGCTGCGCACGCCGCTGACCTCGATGCGTACGAACCTCGACCTGCTCGCGCAGGTGATGGCCGCGCCGGACGACGACCGGCTGCCCTTCGAGGAGCGCGTCGCGCTGATGAACGACGTGCGGGCGCAGATGGAGGAGCTCTCGCTGCTCATCTCCGACCTCGTCGAGCTCTCCCGGGACGAGCAGCCCTCGCACGCGATCGAGCGGCTCGACGTGCGCGACATCGTGGACCGGGCGGCGGAGCGGGTGCAGCGCCGGGCGCCCGCGCTGACCTACGACCTGAAGCTCTCGCCGTGGTACCTCGACGGGGACGCGGCGGCGCTGGAGCGCCTGGTCACGAACCTGATGGACAACGCGGCGAAATGGTCCCCGGAGGGCGGGACGGTCACCGTCACCCTCGCGGACGGGCTGCTGCAGGTCGCCGACCAGGGCCCCGGCATCGCCGAGAAGGACCTGGCGCACGTCTTCGAGCGCTTCTACCGCTCGCCCGAGGCGCGGGCCACGCCCGGCTCGGGACTCGGGCTCGCCATCGTGCGGCAGATCGCCGAGAACCACGGCGGCCGGGTCGCGGCGGCCCGGGCCCCTGGCGGCGGCGCACTGCTCGGAGTGTGGCTGCCGGGCACGCCCGCGGCCGAGGAGCTGCCGGCCGGCAGCCGGGCGCGTTAGGGCACGTTAGCCCGGACGGCGCCGCTTCGCCGGGGCCATCACTCGCCCGGCGGATTCCTCATCGGTTTCTTTTCCGCCGACCCGCAGATGCCAGGCCTCGTCCAGAGGCCTGGCATTTCGGTTCGATAACGAACTCAGATTCCACAACGTCTTCTCCATGCTGTCTCAGCAATGTCTCAGCCGTCGGGCCGAGAGTACTGGCATGACCGAGACGCCTGACCTCCCCTCCACGCCCGAGCAGCCCGGCCCGGCGAACCAGGAAGCCGACCGCGAGCTGGTGCCGGCCGCCGTCCTGCCGCAGCAGGGTGAGACGGCGTCGGCTCCGGAGCACACCGCGCCGCTGCCGGTCGAGCCCGCGCCGAGCACGTCCGACCACGTCGGCGCGCCGTCGAGCGGCACGGGCCCGGGGCAGGGCTGGGTGCAGGAGCCGCCCGCCTCGCTGGCCCCGCCGAGCGTCCCCGGCGCCGCGCCGGCGTTCGGCGCGCCCGCTCCGGCGCCCGCGCAGTCCGAGTCCCCGGCCCCGGTCCCCGCGTCGCCGCAGTACCCGGCCGCGAGCCCGGCCCCGAGCTTCTCCGCCCCGGCCCAGGCCGGCGCTCCGGCCGCCGCGGAGCACTCCGCGCCGAGCTGGGCCTCCCCCGCCTCCGGCGGCCTGCCGCCCTACGGCGAGGGCCCCGCCCCGATCGGCTTCGAGCCCGCCCCGGCCAAGCCGAAGAAGAACCGCACCCTGATCACCGCCGCGGTCGTCGCCGCGCTGGTCGGCGGCGCCGTCGGCGCCGGGGTCAGCTACGCGCTGCGCGGCAACTCCAGCAATGACGTCACCTCGGCCTCGTCGGTCGACACCAGCGGCCTGAACACCGGCTCGGCCAACGCAACGGCCGTGACCGCCGTGGCCAAGAAGGTGCTGCCGTCGGTTGTGACGATCACCGTCGAGGCGACCTCGTCCAGCTCGAGCAGCTCGTCCTCGGGCGACATCGGCACCGGCATCATCCTCAGCTCCACCGGCGAGATCCTCACGAACAACCACGTGATCTCTGCGGCGGCCAGCGGCGGCTACACCATCACCGTCACCTTCGACGGCGGCGCCAACGCGCAGGCCACCATCGTGGACCGGGACCCGACCAGCGACCTCGCGGTGATCCAGGCCCAGAACGTCAGCGGCCTGACCCCGGCGACGCTGGGCGACTCGACCAGCGTGCAGGTCGGCGAGCAGGTCGTCGCGATCGGCGCCCCGCTCGGCATGTCCAACACCGTGACCAGCGGCATCGTCTCGGCGCTGAATCGCCCGGTGATCCCCGCCACGGACAGCAGCGGTTCGAGCAGCAGCTCCTCGACCACCTCGACCACCGCGCTGGACGCCATCCAGACCGACGCGGCGATCAACCCGGGCAACTCCGGCGGTCCGCTGATCGACATGAACGGCCACGTCATCGGCATCAACGCGGCCATCGCGAGCACCGGCTCCAGCTCGCTGGGCAGCAGCGAGTCCGGCTCGATCGGCCTCGGCTTCGCGATCCCGATCTCCCAGGCGGAGCCCGTCGTCAAGGAGCTCGAGGCCAAGCAGACCCCGACGCACTCGGTGCTCGGCGTCTCGGTCGAGGACGCCTCGACGACCGCCTCGCACACCGGCGCCGTGCTCGCCTCGGTCACCTCGGGCGGCGCGGCCGCCAACGCGGGCCTGAAGACCGGCGACGAGATCATCAAGATGGACGACCAGCAGATCGACGGCTCGGACGCGCTCGAGGCCGCGGTGCACTCGTACCGCCCCGGCACGACCGTGACGCTCGTCTACCTCCGCAACGGCACGCAGTCCACGACCACGGCGACCCTCGCCTCGGCCACCTCGGGCAGCTGAGGCGGTCGGCGGCTCGGAGAGCGATGAGGGCGGGCCCCCGGCGCGAGTTCGCGCCGGGGGCCCGCCCTTCGTCTGCCGGCTGCCGCCGGGCGGTCAGTCCGACTCCTCGTCCTCGTACATCGCCGGGTAGCGAACCGGGCCGCTCTGCTCGGCGGCCAGCAGCACGCGCGCCGCGGAGACGGTGAGCGTCGGCGAGGGCTGCTCGCTCATCCCGTCCGTCCACGAGCCGTCCGGGTTCTGCATCGTGATCAGCCGCGCGGCTATCCGCCGGTTCCACCGGTCGCCCGGCCGGGTGCACGCGCCGAACCAGGCGAGGTCCGCGGCGTCGAAGTTCTCGAAGCTGCGTCCGACGACGTCCAGCAGCCGGCGCACGACCATGATCCGCGCCTGCGTCCGCAGCACCCGCGCGGCCAGCCAGTGCGCCACCAGCGGCGCGGGCAGCCGCCCGTGCGGATCGACCAGCCACTCCAGGACCTCGGAGGCCTTCGCCACCGCCTCGGGCTCGGCGTCGTAGTCCGCCAACGTCGCCGCGCAGTTCGCCGTCAGATACGCGCGGGCGCCCGGCGACCCGGGCAGCAGCCAGTGCGGGATCTCGAACTGCGGCGTGCTCGGGCTCGGGCCCTCGCTCCAGGTGCCGTCGGCGGCCTGAGCGCGGGTCAGGAACGCCAGCGCGGCCGGGATGTCCGCGGCCAGCGATTCGGCGGGCACCGCGCGCAGCAGGAAGAGCTGGTAGCAGGTCCCGTCCAGGGTGGACAGGCCGTCGGACCACGAGGCGGGCCACCCGCCGTCCGGGTTCTGCGGCACGGCCGCCGACACCGGCCCGCCCTCGACAGCCCGGCCGGCTAATCCGGCAAATCGGGCACGGTCGAGGACACCGCCCTGCGCCTGCACGTATTCCCACGCCGCCGCGAGCGACTCGGTGCTGCCCTCGTTCACGCAGGAACCGTAGCGGTACCCCTGTACCGGAGTCCAGGGCGGGTCCGACTCGTACAACGATCGCAACCCAGCTGTCACCAGCAACGATCTTCGAACTCTGCGAGTATCCGGCCGTTTCCGTTCAGGGAGAACGGAGAGAAACGCGCCGGGCCCCGCGCACCCGGGAGCGGATGCGCGGGGCCCGGCGTTCGGGCGGGCGGGCCGTCAGCTGCAGCCGCTGGTCGAGCCGCAGCCCTCGCAGACGTAGCAGGAGCCGGCCGGGCGCATCTTGGTGCCGCAGTTGGCGCACAGCGGCGCGTCGGCGGCGTGGCCCAGCTTGGCCTCCAGCAGCTCCATCGAGGAGTGCGCGGCGGAGGTCGGGGCCGGCTGCGCGGCGGCGGCCGGGGCTTCGGCCTCGGGCTCGGCCTTGCTCGGGGCGTGGCGCTCTATCGGCGCGGACTGGGCCAGCTCGGTGAAGTCCGTGTCGGCGTCGGCCGGCAGGTACGAGCCGGTCTCCAGCTGGCGCTGGCGCTCGGCGGCCGAGTAGATCCCGTAGTCCGCGCGGACGTCGAAGGGCAGGAAGTCCAGCGCGAGGCGGCGGAAGATGTAGTCCAGGATCGACTGGGCCATCCGCACGTCCGGGTCCTCGGTCAGGCCGGCCGGCTCGAAGCGCATGTTGGTGAACTTCGAGACGTAGGTCTCCAGCGGCACGCCGTACTGCAGGCCCACCGAGATGGCGATGGAGAACGCGTCCATCATGCCCGCGAGGGTCGAGCCCTGCTTCGCCATCTTCAGGAAGACCTCGCCGAGGCCGTCGTCCGGGTAGGAGTTGGCGATCATGTAGCCCTCGGCGCCGCCCACCGAGAACGACGTCGTCGAGCCGGTGCGCGACTTGGGCAGCCGCTTGCGGGTCGGGCGGCGCTCGATGACCGTCTGGACGACGGGGGCGACCTGCGCGACGACGGACTCGGCCGCGGCCTCGTACTCTGTGCCGCCGATGCCTTGCTGAGCCCGGCGAAGCCGGTCCTTCTCCGCCGCCTCCTTGGCCGCGGCCTCCTTCTTCGCGCCCTTGGCGTCCTGCAGGGGCTGGCCGACCTTGCAGTTGTCGCGGTAGACGGCGAGCGCCTTGAGGCCGAGCTTCCAGCCCTCGTAGTAGATCCGCTCGATGTCCTCGACGGTCGCCGACTCCGGCAGGTTGACCGTCTTCGAGATCGAACCCGAGATGAAGGGCTGGATCGCGGCCATCATCAGCACGTGGCCCATCGGCGCGATCGAGCGCTCGCCCATCGCGCAGTCGAAGACCTCGTAGTGCTCCGGACGCAGCGCCGGGGCGCCGACCACGTGGCCGTGCTCGGCGATGTAGGCGACGATCGCCTCGACCTGCTCCTCCGGGTAGCCGAGGCGGTGCAGCGCGCGCGGCACGGTGTTGTTCACGATCTGCATCGAGCCGCCGCCGACCAGCTTCTTGAACTTGACCAGCGCCAGGTCCGGCTCCACGCCGGTGGTGTCGCAGTCCATCATGAAGCCGATGGTGCCGGTCGGGGCCAGCACGCTCGCCTGGGCGTTGCGCCAGCCGTTCACGGCGCCGATCTCCAGGCAGTCGGCCCACTCGGCCTTCGCGGCGTCCAGGATCGCCTTGTCGAACTCCTCGAGCGTGTGCACCTGGCCGGTGGCCTCGGCGTGCTTGCGCATCACCCGGGCGTGCGGCTCGGCGTTGACCGCGAAGCCGTTGTACGGGCCGACGATCCCGGCCAGCTCGGCCGAGCGGCGGTACGCGGTGCCGGTCATCAGGGCGGTGATCGCGGCGGCGATGGCCCGGCCGCCCTCGGAGTCGTATGCGTGGCCGGTCGCCATCAGCAGCGCGCCGAGGTTGGCGTAGCCGATGCCGAGCTGGCGGAAGTCGCGGGTGGTCTGGCCGATCGCCTCGGTCGGGAAGTCCGCGAAGCAGATCGAGATGTCCATCGCGGTGATGACCAGCTCGACGGCCTTGGTGAACAGCCCGTGGTCGAAGGTGTCGTCGTCCTTGAGGAACTTGAGCAGGTTCAGCGAGGCCAGGTTGCAGGAGGAGTTGTCCAGCGACAGGTACTCGGAGCACGGGTTGGACGCGGTGATCCGGCCGGTGTTCGGGTTCGTGTGCCAGTCGTTGATGACGTCGTCGTACTGCAGGCCGGGGTCGGCGCACTCCCAGGCGGCCGTCGCGATCTGCCGGAACAGGTCCTTGGCGTCGACGGTGTCGATGACCGAGCCGTCGGAGCGGGCGGTCAGGCCGTACTCGGCGCCCTGCTCGTAGGCGCGCATGAACTCGTCGTTCACCCGGACCGAGTTGTTCGCGTTCTGGTACTGGACCGAGGTGATGTCGGCGCCGCCGAGGTCCATGTCGAACCCGGCGTCGCGCAGGACGCGGATCTTGTCCTCTTCGCGCGCCTTGGTCTGCACGAACTCGCGGATGTCCGGGTGGTCGACGTCCAGGACGACCATCTTCGCGGCACGCCGGGTGGCGCCGCCGGACTTGATGGTGCCGGCCGAGGCGTCGGCGCCGCGCATGAAGGAGACCGGCCCTGAGGCGTTGCCGCCGGAGGAGAGCAGCTCCTTGGACGAGCGGATCCGGGAGAGGTTCAGGCCGGCGCCGGAACCGCCCTTGAAGATCAGCCCCTCCTCGCGGTACCAGTTCAGGATCGAGTCCATGGTGTCGTCCACGGACAGGATGAAGCACGCGCTGACCTGCTGCGGGCTGGCGGTGCCGACGTTGAACCAGACCGGCGAGTTGAAGGAGAAGACCTGGTGAATGAGCATGTGCGTCAGCTCGTGCTCGAAGATCTCCGCGTCCTCGTCGCCGGCGAAGTAGCCGTGCTCCTGGCCCGCCTTGCGGTAGGTCTGCACGACGCGGTCGACGACCTGGCGCAGCGAGGTCTCGCGCTGCGGCGTGCCGAGGGCGCCGCGGAAGTACTTGGTGGTGACGATGTTCGCCGCGTTGACCGACCAGAAGTCGGGGAACTCCACGCCGCGCTGCTCGAAGTTGACGGAGCCGTCCCGCCAGTTGGTCATCACGACGTCGCGGGACTCCCAGTTCACCGCGTCGTACGGGTGCACGCCCGCCGTCGTGTAGACGCGCTCGATGCGCAGCCCGTGGCCCGGCTGGCCGACCTTGGCGGCGGCCGGGGCCTTGGCCGCCGTCTTCTTACCGCTGCTCTGGTTAGGCACCGCCGCTCCCTTCTTGCCGCTGCTCCGGCGGGGAGTCGTCCCGCTGCTGATGGTCTCCGTCATAGCCCCTTCTCTCCCATTAGAGGTCAACAAACCGGAGCGCGGTCAGCTTCCCCGCTGTCGCGCTGAGTCATCGACGATCTCGACTGTGTGACGGCGTTTCGCGCCAGTTGTCGTGCCGTTCGTGCCAGATATGCCGGTCGTGCTCGCTGTGCTTTCTTGGTGAAGTCAGTTCTGGGCGCCCTGCAGGCGCAGCTCGGCGATGGCCTTCTCGAAGTCGTCGAGCGACTGGAAGGCCTGGTAGACCGAGGCGAAGCGCAGGTAGGCGACGAGGTCGAGTTCGCGCAGCGGGCCCAGTATCGCCAGCCCCACCTCGTGCGAGGGCATCTCCGCTGCGCCGGACGCGCGCACGGCCTCCTCGACCCGCTGGGCGAGCTGCGCGAGCTGGTCCTCGGTGACCGGCCGGCCCTGGCAGGCCTTGCGCACGCCGGCGACGACCTTGTCCCGGCTGAAGGGCTCGGTGACGCCGCTGCGCTTGACCACCAGCAGGGCTGCGGTCTCGACGGTGGTGAAGCGCCGGCCGCACTCCGGACAGGACCGGCGGCGGCGGATCGCCGTGCCGTCCTCCGTGGTGCGCGAGTCGACGACGCGGGAATCCGGATGGCGGCAGAAGGGGCAGTACACGCCCGTTCACTTCCCTTCGATCAACGACTCCGACGGCCTCGGACGACCGCGTCATCCCGGGCACCCGCTGCGGTCATGACAACCTGCACTTGCGTTGATACCACAAGTACTAGGTGTTCCGCCGGGGGTTCCCACAAGATGTAGTGCCACGGTAGTCCTCCGCCGAGCGTCTGTGCAACCCGCGGTTCCCCCGTTCAGCCCTGTGTCACCGGACCCGCCGACCGCCGATCCGGCTACGCTGCGCGATCCGGGCCGGTCGGCGGCGGTGACCCGACCGTACGGCGCGAGCAGTTCCGGTGAATTCCGCAAGGGTGTTCGGCGCAAATTCCTTCGAGAGGATGAAATCGGCCGTCCGGGCCCGGATTTTCCGCCCGGATGGCGCAAGATTGCTCCTGGGAGGCAATGGACCCTGACCCGGACCACGGTGCGGTGGACGAGTTCGACGGCGTCTCGTTCGAACAAGTGTTGGGCGCTTGTCGGTGGCCTCGGCTACCGTGGTCGAGTGAAGGGAAGGGGATTGATCCGAGATGAGCGGACAAGGCGTCGTGCGGCAGCGCAAGGGCTCGGCTGACAAGCCGTCGGGACGAGCGGGTGGCGCGGCCGGCGCGAAGACGACAAAGGCGGCGCGCTCCGCCGTCGGGGAGGCCGAGGCGGTGACGAAGGTTCCCCTCGCCCTGCGGCTGACGGACCGTCAATGCCGCATCATCGAGGTCATCCAGGACTCGATCGACCGCCGCGGCTATCCGCCGTCGATGCGCGAGATCGGCGAGGCGGTCGGCCTGAACTCCACCTCCTCGGTGCGCCACCAGCTGGTGGTCCTGGAGTCAAAGGGCTTCATCCGCCGCGACCCGAACCGCCCGCGCGCCTACATCGTGCGCGGCCCGAGCGACCCGACCCAGGCCTGGCGCGCCCGGATGGCGCAGAGCCAGGGGGCGAGCGGCGTGGTCTCCGGGTCGGGCAACGGAGGCGAGCAGCAGCCGGCGGGCGCGGTCAGCCGCACCCAGTCCGCGCTGTCCAACCTCGGCAGCACCATGGCCGCCAGCGCCCAGTCCGCGATGGCCGCCCTCGGCGCGCTCGGCGGATCCGTCGGCGCCATGGAGTTCGTCCCGCTGGTCGGCCGCATCGCCGCCGGTGGCCCGATCCTGGCCGAGGAGTCCATCGAGGAGCTCATCCCGATGCCCCGCGCCATGGTCAGCGACGGCACGCTGTTCGCGCTCACCGTCGTCGGCGACTCGATGATCGAGGCCGGCATCATGGACGGCGACACGGTCGTCATCCGCCAGCAGCCCAGCGCCGAGTCCGGCGAGATCGTCGCCGCCATGATCGACGGCGAGGCCACGGTCAAGCAGCTGAAGATCACGCACGAGGACGACCGCCACGAGATCTGGCTGATGCCGCGCAACCCCAGCTACGACCCGATCCCCGGCGAGAACGCCATCGTGCTCGGCCGCGTGGTCACGGTGATGCGCCGGCTGTAGCGCCTCCGGCGAATGTCTTCCGGCGGTAGCGAGCACCGCCGGAGGACCGCCGTCCGCTCACGCTGCTGCTCAGATCGATGCCCTCATCGGCAGTCGGCTCAGACGCGCCGCGCGCCGTGGCGTCACGCGACGTGGCACCGCGCGCCGTGGCGTCACGCGACGTGGCGCCGCGCGCCGTTGCGTCACGCGACGTGGCGTTCACGGCGCGCTGCCCTTCACGGTGGCTCACGCGCCGTGGCGTTCTTGCGCCGTGGCGTTCTTGCGTCGTGCGTTCGCGCGCTGTCATTCATCCTGGGCTTCACGGGGCTGTCTGCCGTCGCGGCTGCCGCGTCGTGGCGTTCGTCGAGGCGTTCACGGCGTCGTCGCTCACGCGTCGTGGCGTTCACAGCGTCATGGCGTTCGTCGGGGCTCACGCGGGTTGTCGTTCACTCGCGCTCGCGGACGACCGAGAGCGCCCAAAGGGCCGCGCTGATCGCCGCGATCGAGAACGCCGAGATCGCGGCGACCCGCACGATCCGGTCATCCGACGCGAGCTGGAAGTGGTACCGCCCGATTACGTCGCCCACGACGAGGAACGTCCCTATCACCACGATCGAGCCGCCGCGGATCCCGCGCCGCAGCAGCGCGGTCCCGACAGCCGACACCGCCGCCACCCCCGCGATCGGCAGGGCCACCACGAACCCGAAGACCCCGGCCACTGCGATCGCGGCTACCCCGATGCCGGCCAGCGTGGTCGCAGCGACCTTCGCGAAGAGCCACGCGCGGTACCTCCACGTCGCCAGATCCGGCCCGAAGGCCACGGTGGCGACGAAGTAGCCCACCAGCATCGCGCAGCCGACCGCCAGGATCACATCCGTCTGCAACAGCGCACCGCCCGCCGCGGCGACGATCGCCTCGGGCGCGGCAACGACGACCGCCGCCCCCACCCACACCT
>NZ_JAGSOH010000009.1 GCF_018139625.1 Actinospica acidithermotolerans
GGGCGGGGGGTGCGCCCAGCGGCCCAGCGCAGGATCGCGGGCAGGTCCGCGTCGTCGAGCATGTCGGGCAGTTGGTGGATGAAGAGCGCGTACAGGCCGAAGACGCGGGGGCTGCGCTCCCGGGTCATGGCCTGGGCGAGTTCGTCCGCGCTCAGCGCGCCGGGCCACAGGGCGTCGAGGAGCGCGCCGCGCAACTCGTCCGGGAGGTGTTCGCCGCTTTCCAGGAGCACGGGCCGAAGGCGTGTTGCAGCGCCGGTGGGGTCGAGCGAGCCGATCGTGCGCACGGCGGCGACCCGGACGTCGGGCGGTTGGGCCTTGTCGCGGGCGGCCAGCGCCAGTTCGTCGAGTACTCCTGTAGAGCCTGTCGCCAGGGCGATCTCGGTGGCGATGCGGGTGCGGCCGGGCGGGCCTTGTGTGAGGGCGGTCCGCAGCTGGTGCTCGAGTCCGGGGTGCTCGAGGCTGCTTAGGGCGTAGCCGGAGAGCTTGTAGCTGCGCAGCGCCTCTTGGCCTCCGAGTGTAAGGAGGCCGTCTGCCAGCAGCGGTCGCAGTTTCGCCGAGGCCATCGCGTACGGGTACGCGGCGACGGTTTCGAGGTCTGCGTCCATGATCCAGCCGTAGGCCTGCGGGTCGCACGCCACCAACCACGCCGCGGTATCTCGCAGCAGGGGACGGACCGTTGTGACCTCGCCGGGGCCGAGCAGGATGTGGCGAAGCCGGTCCTGCCCGATCTTCTGATCGGTGAGGAACCGGGCGGTGAGGAACGCCGCGAACGTCGGATGGCGCAGGATCCGTCGGTAGGGACCGCGGCCCGTGAAGATCGTGCTGGACAGCGCGTCGTGCACCTGCTCGAGTCCGGGCCGTTCCTCGTGCGGGAACGGCTCCTGGCCGAGGAACTCGACGAGACTGAGGTCGCCGTCCTCGCCCAGTGCGTCAGTCGTCTGGATGCTGGGGCGCTCGCACAGGGTGGTCCATGCGGCGATCCTCGCGCTGACCGCGAGGCGGTGTGCGGCGAGCCCGGCGGGACGAGTCGTGCCGCGCGGTGGCCCTCCGGCCCGGTCGGGGTCGGGATCGCGGGCTAGTTCGAGCAGCGCCGTCTCGAACAGCTCCAACGGGTCGTTGGTGAGTTTGCCGGAGTCGGCGAACCTGTCTGCCAGCATCTGCGCTGTCTGTGGGATGCACGCCAGCGGCATCGCCGCGACTCGGTGGACTTCGCGCAGGAACACCTCGGGGTCGAGTTTGCGAGCGAGGGCGAGTTCGGCCACTTCCCGGGGGCTGAGGGGCAGAAGGTGCCTGGTGGTGAAGCCGGGCAGGCGCTCGCCTAAGGCTGCCTCGGCCGAGGTTGCTTCGGTCGAAGGATTCTCCCTGCGTGGTGGGGGCCAGTCGGTCGTTCGGCACGCGAGGACGAGGCAGAGCCTTGCCGAGATCGTGTCCAGGAGATCCGTGAGCGACTCGACGAGTTGTGCCGGCCGCAGCCCACAGCGGTCGACGTTGTCGAGCACGCACAGGACGGGCGGCGTGTCGGGGTCGACCGGCTCGGATTCGCGCGTCAGGCGCCGGGTTAAACGCTTTGCCACGCGCGCCTCGAACGAGGTGTCTCCGGTGACCGTGTCCAGGTCGATGCGGACGGGCGCGGACGCGATGAGTCCAGACTCCATCCACGCGGCCGTGAGGTTTTCGAGGGCGCGGGTCTTGCCCATGCCGGGCTCGCCGAGAAGCAGCAGACCTCCGGTCGGGCGGAGCTGCAGCAGCGGCACCGCGGCTGGCTCGTGGTCGTAGTCGGTGATGTCACGGCCGGGAAGCAGGACGTCCCCGGCAGTCTCGGCCGCGTCGGAGGAGGGGCCGGAGACGTATCTGGCCGCGAAGAAGTCGCCCGGGGCATCGAGCACGTTCCGAACCTACACGCCGCGTCGAGACCGTGGCTCGCGATCCCGCAATAATGAGACCTCTGCGCGGTACTCGGCCTGATCTTTCTCGCACGATTCCGCTCGCCGAGACGATCCGGAGCGCCGAGTGGAGCAGCGAGAACGGCGGTGACGACCATGCGGTGGACGTTGGCTACGTTGAGAGCCACGGCGGTACCGCTGGCGTCATCGACTCACCTCATCGCGTCGCAGCCTGTAACCTCAGCTTTGATCTGATGCGCGCAACGGCCCTGTCGCCGAACCGCTCAGTCGAGATGGTCAGGGCGGCGATGGAGGGGTTTGGTGAACCAGGACGACCTCAAGAGTGCGGTGTGGCGTAAGTCGTCGTACTCCAGCACGCCGGGTGGCAATTGCATAGAGGAGCGCACCTGCCGTCCGGCGAGTGGGCTGTCCGTAACTCCCGTGAGCCTGAAAAGAACCCCACATCTTCACCGACGCCGAGTTCGCAGCCTTCCGGGCTGCAATGAAGAACGGCGAGTTCGACGCGTAGGGGCTGTCGGTAGATCATGAACACTCAGCCTGGCGGCCCACAGAACAACCCGCCGAAGGACTTGCACACGGTCACTCGGTGCTTGTTGGCGCGCTTCGCCGACTCCACCTCAGGCAAGTTGAAGGCCTACTACCTCACCCGGCCGCGGGAGTACGACAAGCCTCCATCAGCGGTAGGACGGGTCGAGGGCTTCATCACGCACAACCCCCAGGAGTACGAGGCTTACTGGAAGACAGAGGTCGAGGACTTCCTTCCAGCCGCCTTCACATCGGTGGACGACAAAACCATCTTGGACAAGCCCGACCACGTGAAGGTGCTCAAGGACTGCATTGCGCTCCACTGGGCGAGGAGCAAGGCCTACAAGGACACGTCCGAAGCCCTGTTGCAAGAGGTCACGCAGCGGCAGAAGCGGCTCTGGATGGAGCAGCACCGGCAGCTCTTGGTGAACGCCTTCTACGACCGGTACGGCCTGTACCCAGTAGGCGACCAAGCGCTTGAGCACATCAATGAGCTACTGCATGAGATTCCAGAGGTTATCTTCAGCAGGCACTTTGCCGAGCGGGTGCGCGAGAACTTCAAGACGGCCCGGAACCACTTCGTCAACAAGAAGCTTGAGATAGCCCGGCCACCAGCGGGCCAGCAGTTCTTGGTGGGCGATGCACCTGCGCTCCCGGTCAGCAACTGGGACGGGCAGATCAGAAAGGCAGCGCTGTACGAGGCGAACACGGTACTTCTACCGATCGGTCCAAACCATGCCCTCGGCCTTGGTAAGGGCGACGACAAGTGGATCGACCTCGAAGCGTCGCATGTTGAGCTGATCAACACGATGCAGACCGTCGAGGCCATAAGTTGGGTGTACTACCAACCGAGTTCTGGCCTAGGAACGTTCGTAAACACCTTGCGTCGGGAGTGAGGCCGAGGAACGAGCCGACCAACCCCGCGGCCGGCGGGACTGCTTGAAGCAGCCCGTCTAGGACACGGGGCGTGCAGCAAGAGACCGGAGGGTTCCTACTCCGCCAGTCACATAGATGTCACTGTTCAGACAGGCCTCATGTTGCTTGATCGCGTTGAAGCCCTTTGCGAGCGTAGGCCACGTCGAGGCAGAAATCTCCTCGGTGCTTTTTCGTCCGGTCCGAGGCCCTTGAAACGAAACTCCTCTTCTTGGCCGCGTCCTCGCTACGCTTGCTCTCGGTACTTCGAGGAGGGCAGGGCAGAGTGTACAACCTGGTCTACGTGGATGCGGTCGATGCTGAGACCAAGCGAGTCATCAGCTATACCAGAGAGCTGATTAAGGCCTATCGGACGGTGGGGGATGAGCTGCGCTACAACATGGCCAGCACCTTCTACATGGACGCCTTCGGCTTCGTGAACTTCCGGGTCGAGACTGCGTGCAGTTGCCTACTGTTGGTGGAGAACAAGCTGGTAGCCGATGCCCTCGGCCTGAGTCGGTCGCTCTTCGAGCACTACCTGCTCTTCATCCTCATGTGCCGTGGTCGCAAGCTAATCAAGCTGGAGGACCTGAGCAGCAGCGGCTTAACAGCCGCGCAGTTCAAGGCCAAGCTGAGGGAACGCCAGGACGAAGTCGCCCAGGCGAGGGCGGCGGGTAGGGCCGTCCCGCTGTCGGTCGAGCAGTATCAGCACACCAAGCAGATCATGTACGTCTTCGAGGGCGTGCGCGACAGTGAAGACCCGAGCTACCTCATCCCGATCCACTACTTTTCGTTCCAGCGATTCCGGCCAGAGGTCATGCGTCTGGAGGACGAGCATTACTTCCAGTACTACGAGCGTTCCCAGGAGACTAAGAAGGCTGTGAAAGGCTTTAAGGCAGAGGCCGCAAGCCAGTACCGCTACTACCTGTCGTACGATGCGCTGCTGCAGAACCTAAAGCTCAACGGCGTCGTGACTTCCGGGGATATCGCTAGGATCGAGGCCCACTACACCTTCCTGGGGAAGACGCTGCATCCCACCCACCACGCGGCGCAGGACCTCCACGAGGTTAGCAACGTTCACGCCACCCGGCCGGCCGTTGGTGATGACCAAACCTACGCTCCCGAGGCTCGGCTGTTGACAGCGTTGTACGTCTGCTACATCGTGCATGGCCTTTTTGAAGAGGTGGCCCGGCTCCTCGAGGAAGCGCCCGAGACCTACGTGAAGGACCCGGGTACAGCGACCCTCCGTAAGGAGATGGCCCATCTCTCCGCGGTGTTCCCGTACTTCTGGTTCGTCTTCAATGAGCCGCCCCTGTACGACAAGTTCAACTGGTGCATCTATCACGCCACCGACGACGAGTTGAAGGAGTGGGGCCACTACAGCAAGGCACCGGGGGAGCGGATCACTTTCCACCAGCACATCTTCAGCCATTTCAAGTCCGGGTTGATGGAGTGGAACAACGCGCGCGTCGGCAGGTACCCGTCGCCGATTGCTCGGTAGCGTGAGAGGCACGTCGTACGCGCTCGCCGAGGAATGACGGATTTGCCCGGCCGGTACTCGCCGTTACAGTAGCTATGATCGCCACACGGTCAGACGAGCCGCCTACTGGTGGTCGTGCAGCCAACGAACGGGTTCTGTCAGGACGGCACGCGCGCCGGGACCGTCCTCCAGGCGCGTGGCAAGAACGTACCGCGCGACCTCGTTCGGGAGTGCCGCGGAGAACTTCAGACCTCTGATCGCGCGTTCGTCGGGGGTGGGGCGCTTCGGCGTGGACTCGCGTGCTGCTGCCAGCGCGGTGTGCCAAGTATCGTGGGACACGCCGGGGGAGAGCTGGATCCATTGGTCGCTCGGCGTCGATTCGGGGTCGAGCACGTTGTCGGCTAACTCTCGAATACTCGCCTGCAGCGTCAGGTTGACGCGGAAACCGCCCCAGGTCCACCATCGTGCTTTTCCGTCGAGGCTCTCCACGACAGTGCCTTCCGCACTGACACGATCGCCGTGGCAGGCTCGGATGTCCGCGAGCGCGGAGACGGCCCGCCGAGTGAGCTTTACCGGAGGGTTCTGGGCCAGGACGACGTCGCGCATCGCGCGGGTGAGGGCCATGGACAGGCCTGCCGACCCGCCCGAACCCCACTTCGCGCGGCCGCCGCTGTCTACGGGTTCGACGAAGCAGCGCCGATGGCTGAAGTCGATGTGGGTCACCTGCCAGCTCCGGCCGGCGAGCAGGAGTCGGCGGGGCTGTTCGGTCTGCTCGGTGAGCAGCGCAGGGTCGATCTGGCCGAGTTCCGCGCGACCGGCGAAGACGGTGAACTGGGGCGGGGCGGTGAAGGATGCGGTCAGTTCCATGAAGTGGCGGCGGCCGAAGTTTCTCTCGGCCTCGGGGCCGATGAACAGCTGTCCGCCGTCCTCATCGACGAAACCCGCAGCGCGCAGGTAGTCGAGGATCGGTAGGGCGCTCGCGTCGAAGGGGGCGAGGCCGTTCCATTCGGCCGGCCACAGCCGGTCGCCGATCGTTCCCTGCTGCAGACAGCAGGCGAGCAACTGCTGCGCGACCAGGTGCAGTGGCTCTGTTGGCGGGACGACGGGTTCGACCCAGCCCCGCCCCCAGAGCAGCAGCAGACCGGCGGCGCGCAGGAGCGCGTGCTCGCTCGTCGCGAGGAACAGGCAGTTGCGCACGGTGCCTGGGCGGCGTCCGGTGCGGCCGAGGCGTTGGAGGAAGGAGGCGACGGTGGTGGGCGCGTCGATCTGGATGACGCGGTCGAGGTCTCCGACGTCGATGCCGAGTTCGAGTGTCGATGTGGCGACGATGACGCAGTCACGGGCGTCGGCGAAGGCTGCTTCGCTGCGTCGGCGTTCGTCCGCGGAAAGGGACGCGTGGGACAGGAACGTGGTCACCTCTCGCGCGCGCAGTGCTTCACCCAGCTGCTCGACCTGGCGGCGCGAGTCGCAGAAGACGAGTCGCTTCTCGCCTTTGTGCAGGCTGCTGATGACGAGTGCGGCGTTCTCGATGGAACCGACGTAGTCGAGCTCGATGTCGCCGGGTGGTGGCGTCGCGGGCCCGGCGTCGGTGGGACTGGCGGAGTCGGCGGCCGCCAGGTCGGGGGCGACGACCGAGCCGGGCCTGGTTTGCGCGCCGGAGCCCTGGAGCCAGTGCAGGAGTTCTTGTGGATTGCCGACTGTCGCGGACAGCCCGACGCGCTGGATCGGACGGCCGGCGATCCGGGAGAGGCGTTCGAGGATTGCGAGCAGGTGCCAGCCGCGGTCGTCCCCGGCGAAGGCGTGCACCTCGTCGACGACGACGGCGCGCAGGTTCCGGAACAGCTCGCGATGGTCCACGTTGACGGACACGAGCATCGCTTCGAGGGATTCGGGCGTGGTCAGTAGCACGTCCGGTGGCTCGCGCAGCATCGCGCGGCGGGCGCCGGCTGCGACGTCGCCGTGCCAGAGAGCGGCACGGCGCCCGATCCAGCCGGTATACCGGTCGATCCTTGATTCGAGGTTGTTCAGCAGCGCCTTGATCGGGCACAGGTAGAGCACGCTCAGCCCGCGCCAGCGCCCTGCTTCCATGGCCGAGAGCAGAGGGAAGCACGCGGCCTCGGTCTTGCCCCCGGCGGTGGGTGCGAGCAGGACGGCGTCTTCGCCCTCGAGCAACGGTCTGATCGTGGCCTGTTGCAGCGGGCGCAGCGCCTGCCATCCTAGTGTGTTGACGATGTGGTGGGCGATGACCGGGTGCAGCGCGGTAAAAGGTTCGTCGCCACCGGCCGCGGGTGCGTTGGCAGCCTCGAGCCGGCCGGGTTCAACGGTCATGGCAGGTCCAGCGCAACCTCGTCCGCGGACGACGCGGGCGAGGCGGCGTTGCGCTCCACCTCGGTCAACTCCGCCGCGCCGATGGTCAGCCGGTAGTGCTTGCGCGGGTCGAAGTCATCGAACTCGTCGATGCGGTCGAGCACATCGCCGACGAGTTTGCGCAGGAACAGCCGCGGCGCGATGCCGACGTGGCCGCCGAGTCCGCCGGTGACGGCGCGGGCCAGTGCGTCGAGGTAGGCGTCGTC
This sequence comes from Actinospica acidithermotolerans, assembly GCF_018139625.1. Taxonomy (GTDB): domain Bacteria; phylum Actinomycetota; class Actinomycetes; order Streptomycetales; family Catenulisporaceae; genus Actinospica; species Actinospica acidithermotolerans. The sequence goes on from NZ_JAGSOH010000009.1 coordinate 7,395, forward strand.
GGCGTGCGCGGCGATCCGGTCCGGGTTGCGGGCGCCGTCGGCGTACAGGTCGCGCACCCTGCGGCCGAGTTCACCGAGGCGTTCGAGGTCGAACCCGGCCAGGCGCAGCTGGACGGCGCGCGGGGAGTCGAAACGCGGGTCGGTGGTGAAGTCAGTGGTCAGCCGCTGGGCGAGCGGAGGGAGCCGCTGCACGCCTTGCTGCCCGTCGTAGAAGGCCGGGGTGCCGGTAATGAGGAGGAACAGGCCGGGGAAACGGCCCGCGTCGATCTCGTCGAGCAGCTGACGCAGGGCATTGAGCCCCTTTTCACGCACGTCGGTGCGCACGCGCTGGAGTGTCTCGATCTCGTCGAGCACGACCAGGAGGCCGGGGTGCCCGCATTCGCGCAGCACGGTGAGCAGGCCGCGCAGGAATCCGAACGCCGCGGTGTGGTCGATCTCGCCGCGCAGGCCGGCCGCGCGCTTGGCGGCCGCGGCCACGGAGGGCTGGCCGCCGACCCACGCGATCAGCGCCTCTGCGGTGGCCGCGTCCCCGGCGAGCCGCGCCGCCCGGTAGCCGCGCAGCGCTGCGGCAAACGCCGGCGCCGAGAGCGACACGTCGGCTAGCCGCTGTTCAAGTAGGGCGTCGACGGCGGATGTGAGGCGGCCCTGGTCGCCCGACACTGCCAGGTCCTCGGCGGCGTCTTCCTCCAGTGTGTAGAACCAGGCGTCGATGACGGCACGCAGCGCGCTGGGCTGGTGGGTCGCTGTGCTCAGGTGCTCGGTGAGCCTGCGGTAGACGGTTTCGAGCCGGTGTAGCGGGGTCTCGGTCTCGGAGATTTGGATCTCCGCCGTGGCGAGTCCGGCCTTTTTCGCCCGTTCGGCGAGCCAGCGAGCGAAGAACGTCTTGCCGCTGCCGTACTCGCCTCGGATCGCGTGGAAGCTCGCCGCGCCGCGCGCGACGGAGGCGAGTTCCTCATCGAGGCTCGCGGTGAACCGGTCGAGTCCGACCGCGAACAGGTCGAGCCCGGCTTCGGGTACGGTTCCGCGCCGTAGCGAGTCGATGACCTGCCGCCTGCGCGCCGCACTGACCGCCGCCATCCAGCCTCCCGAGTCTTGATCGATCTTCAGTCTAGAGCTGGCCGGTCTGGATTCGGCCGAGGCTGAACTGCTCTGCGAGCAGGTCGAAGTCCAGTCTGACCGTGCGACCCGAGTCGATCCTGGACAGAACCGGGTATTGGTCGATGTTCAGCAGCCGCTCCAGATTTGCCAGGAAGCCGTCGAAGGATGTGCCGCTGCGCCCGACGATCTCGGCGAGCACCGAGGCCGGGAGGGTCCTGTCGCCGCCGTGCAGCGCGTCGATGGCGGCGATCACCTCCTCGTCCTTCATCTTAAGGACGAACTTCTTCTGGTCTCGGTAGACCGCGCTCGCCACGACCGCCGCGCCGACGGACGCGGCGTCACGGTTCTTAACGGGCTCGGCGGTCTGGGCAGGTGCGGAAGCAGCATCGTCGGCGGGGAGCGGGAAGAGCGCCTCGTGCTGCACCGGCTTCGTCGACTTGCGCGGCCCGGCCGGCTTCGGCGGTTCGGGAACGGGAGCAGCGAGGGGGGTGCCGGCTGCGCCGGAAGCATCGGTCTCCACCGGCAGGGTGCTCCACCATCGCGGCGTGGGCCGCCACGGTGCGAGTGCGGTCCAGCCCTTGGGCACGGGCATGCCTTCGGGCAGGAACACGAGCACAGGGACCGTCATCTCGGCGAGTGCGGCGCCGCCGTGGTATCCGGCCCGGCGTGCGGTGTAGCGCACCTGTTCGGAGACGGCGGCGATGAGTGTGCCGCCGCAGTCCATCACGCGCGGCCCGCTGAGCAGGATCTCGTCGGCTGAGGCGGGTTCGGCCTCAGCGGAGCGGTATCGCTGGCTCTTGTCCGCGCTGGACGTACGCGTGGGCACGTCGTTCGCCGTCGAGCGGTCGAGGATGTGTCCGTGGTCGGAGACGAGCACCACGGGCCGGTCGAAGCTGCGTGCGGCGTCGAGAAGCGACTCGAAGTGGGTGACGTTCTCGAGCGTCCAAGCGGTGCGGTCGCCGCGCGCGCCTTTGTCCAGCGCGTCGTCTACGTCGTTGAGCACCACGCCGATGACTGCCTCGCCGGGCAGCGCCGACATCAGTGCGGGGCTGAGCCGTCCACCGGCCAGTTCGTCGCCGATGTCCCGCTTGTGGAACAGAAGCGCTTCCCGGCCGGCTCGCGCCCGCCAGAATGCGGCGAACCCGTCCTTTTCCTCACGCTGCCCGCCGGCTTGACGCGCGCCGCAGAGCAACGACGTGCGGCTGTAGACGGTCACCGAGGGGATGACGGCCGCCGCCGCCATCCGTGCCGAGTGCCCGGCCGCAGGCGCGATCGCCGCTTCGGTGAAGACATTGCGCCGGGTCAGACGTTCGCCGAACTCGGTCGCGACGGCACTGGACATGCCGTCGAGCACGAGGACGAGCGGAGGTCGCCCGGTGTCGGTCGCCAAACGCGCGGCCACCTTGTCGAGGACCTCCTCGACGAGGAGGGTGCCGGAATTGCTCGGTGCATCCTCGCCGCCGGTCCAGGCTGCGAGAGTAGACGCGAAGCTCCGGTCCAAGGCGTCGCGGCGGGCTCGTACGCGTCCGTATACCGACCGGTACGCCGCGGCGGTCTCTTCGGCGGCGGCCGTGTCAGGCCCGGGATCGGGGTCGCCGTGGTACAGGACGGTGAGAGCTCGGTCGAGCCAGCCGAGGTCGGTGAGGTGACGGGAGAGCCAGCCGGAGACATGCGCGGGCTGCGCCTCGGTGCCTGCCGTGTGCAGCCAGCGCAACGCGCGCAAGGCCATCTCCGCGACGGCGAGGCGCCGCGGGTGGACGATCGCGAGCCGGTGCCCGGCGAGCGTCCGATGCGCCTTCTCCGCCCGTTCCAGCGATGCGGGGGAGTGCGCTTCCTGATCCGCCGTCAGCGCGGCGGCGAACGCGGTCAAGCGCGCTTCGAAACCGGTCGGCAGTGTCGCGCTCGCCGCGAACGCGGCCTGCAACTGCGGATAGCCCGCCGCGAGAGCTTCGGCGCGGGTCACGGCGTCCAAAACGCGACTGCGAAGGTCCCCGGTCCGGTCTCCGCCGCCCTCGGTAGCCGTGATCCAGCGGTGCACAGTGCCTTCGGCGGCCTGGGCGAATGTGCCGAGTTCCGCCGCGGAGGGAGCGCCCGGCCCGAAGAGCGCGCCGAGGAGCAGTAGCGCGTCGCTCAGGCCGGCCGAGCCGCGTCGCGCGTCCAGAGCGGTGCACAACAACCCCAGGGCGACGGCGTCGCGCGCCCGGCCCAATTCGGCCAGGCGCAGCACGATTGCCGCGACCGGACCGGTGGCCTCGGCAAGCCACGCGCTGACACCGGCGCGTTCGGCCTCAGGCAACGCGGCGAAGCACTCCGGGCCTGTTCCGCGCGACCATTCCAGTACGGCGCCCGCGTCCGGCGCGCCGCCACCGCCGTCCAGGGAACCGAGGCCAAGCCGGACGGCCAGCAGCGCGGCGACCGCGCTGTCCCGGGTCAGCAGGGAGCCACGGCTCGCCCCTGGTGACGCGGTGTCCCATCCGTGCTGGGGCTCTGCGGCCAGCAGGGCGTCGAGAAGCCAGGTTTCGCGGGCCAGGCGCCAGTCCAGTTCCCGGACGCCGAATTGTTCGCGCACCAGCTCTGCCGGATTGACCGCGATGGTGCTCATGTACGCGGCGTGCGCCCGAAGGCTCCAGCCGATCTCCGCTGCGGGCAGGTCGGTGGCGATCACCAGTACCCGCGGCGCGCCGTCGGGCGTGCGTTCGCCCTCCCGCTGGAACTGTTCCCACGCGTCGGCGACGGCCAGCACGCTCGGGCAGGCGACCACGCTGACGGCGTACCTTTCGCTGCCCGCGCCCTCGTCCTCGTCCTCGAGTACGACAGAGAACTGGCTCGTCGGGTAATCGACGTACACCAGGAACAGGCGGCGGCTTTGCTTGCGCCGCAGCTCTTTGCGGACGAGGGATTCGAGCGTGCCGCGGCTGATCCGGGGAGGCGCTGTGGCCGCATCGAGGGACATCACTGGCCGCCCTCGCCCGACGTGGCCGCGTCGGGTGTGTCGTCGATGGGCTGCCAGGACACTTCGATCCGCACGCCGGGATTCGCCGCGGCATAGTCCCGAGCCTGCTCGAGCAGCTGGCCGACCGCCGACTCCCAGGCGCTCTCGACCGAGCCGGCGCCGACCCCGGACGGCGCGACGACGATGCGGCCGGTGGGCCGGGTTGCCGCCTTCGGAGCCGGGCGCTCGGGAATCGGCTGGTCGCCTGGCACGCCGTGCTCGGTCAGGCTGATCTGCTCCGCGCTGGTCGGCCGGGACCCGGCGGGCGGTGCCTCGACCTCAGCGGCCGGGGCGTAGCCGGCGGCGTCGGCCGATGCGCCCCCGGCTTGCGGCAGCGCTACCGCGGCCCGGCGCTGCGCCTCGGACAGCAGCGTCAGCCCGCGGCCGCCGACCTCGTGCAGAACCTCGGCGAGCGGCCGGGTGAACTCGTCGCTCGCTGCGGCCAGACGCAGCCGCTCGATCAGCGCCCTGGACTGCTCGCCAAGGTCGTCCGCCCGCTGGGCCATGTCGTGCACGGATTCGACGATCTTCCACTCGGCGCGGTCCTGCGCATCCAAGGCGTCGAGTACGGACTTCGCGGTGCTGATGGTCTTCGAGATGACCGAATCGGTGCACGAGTACTGCACCGCGGCGAGCTCGCGTACCAGAGCCGTGTCGTTCTCGTGCCGGGCGAGCCGGGCCAGCAGCTCGGCTGCCTCGCGCACGGCGACGACGCGTGCGCTGTCCACGGTGAGCCCCAGCAGCCGGGCGTGGGTTTCGGCGGACAGGGAGCCGCGCAGGTCGTTGACCGCCTGCTGGGCCGCCCTGGCCTGGGCTCGTACGGCCCTCGCGAGCTGGGTGGTGTTGCGGGCGTTGCGGACGGGCGCGACCTTGGTGCCGAACAGCGCGCCGGCCTTGGCGAGCGCGGCCGCGAACTGCTGCTCATCCGGCAGCTCCTGGGTACGAAGGGCGTACCCGTCCTTGATCTGGTCGAGCTCCGGCGGCTCGGCCACGGGCGTCTGCCGGTAGAGCCAGGTCTTGTCCGCGACGAGCGCGTAACACGCGATGATCATGTTGGCGGCGTTGCGGTCCAGGCCGGTGTAGCCCATTTCCTCGATCCAGCGGCGGATCTGCTCCACCTTCAGGTCGGAGCTCGCATCGACGCCGTTCTTCGCGGCCTGCTGGTCGATCCTGCGCCGCCAGTCCGTGGTGACGATGAGCGGGCCGTCGTGCACTTCGCCGAGTTGCAGGCCGTGCACGACCCGCTTGGCGAGCGGGATCTTCGTGCTCTCCACGACCGTGCGCATGCTCCCGTCCTCGACCGCGGCGGCGACCATGCCGAGCACGGTCTTGAGCTGCGGCAGCGTGACGAGATCACCCTTCTCGGCCGGGTCGAGGTTCAGGTGCTGCGGGTACATCCGGGCCAGCATGTCGTCGGCCAGCCGCAGCATCGCCGATTGGAAGCCTTCGGATTTGCGCAGCGGCTTGAGCTGGTGATCGGGCAGGAGCGAGTAGACGTGCGCGCGGTCGTTGAGCTGCGCGCCGAGGTTGGCCTCCTCGGCGTTCCTGATGCCGTAGGCCTGTTCGAGCGCGTCGACGAGCTGCTGGGTGAGGCTGGACTCGTTGACCCGCAGCTGCGTCCGAATGCGCATCCGGTCGTCGATCGACCAGGTGGCGGCCACCTCGTCGAGACGGTCGCCCTTGAGCAGTGCCTGGATGCGCAGCAGCCGCCCGAGGTCGTTGGTCACAGAGGTGGACAGGAAGTGCGGCAGCCACACCACCGTCGGCGCCTGGAAGCCGTCACGGGACAGATCCCTGACACGCTGCCAGTCGTCGTTGGGGCCGTGATCGTGATCGTCAAACGGATAGTCGACGACGAACTTGATATTGCCCTCGGTGAACGGCTCGAACTGGCCGCGGGAGATGGCCTGCGGATCGCGTACGTTGGCGAACACGAACTCGGCCGTGCGCTTCGTGCCCTGCCAGATGAGCGTGCGCTCGTCGGGGGCGGCGGCGCTGTCCTCCTTGACGCCGAGAGCCTCCCACAGCACGTTCTTGATCCAGACGCGGCGGGTGCCGGGCTTGTCGCTATCGTCGCACGCGGCGAGCAGCGGCTCGACGTCGAGGTCCGAGACGTGCACGGTGAAGACCGGATTGGCCTGATCCCCGTCGGAGCGGATCTCGCCGTAGCCGCCGGCCAGCCGCTTGATCCGGTCCACCGCGGTCGCGCCGGCCGTGGCGACGCGTGAGCGCAGCGCACCGTAGTTGAGCGCGGCCAGCTTCGGCCCGGTCAGCCGCTGCAGGGCGGGCACGTCGGGCGCGAGCGCGGACAGAAGCAGGGTCTTGACGAGCAGGTCGTCCTGGACGAAGCGCACGTCGGTCTCCGAGCCGTAACGCTGCTTGAGCGTGTCCCGGATCCGGCCGTGCAAGGTCTGGGCGTGTTCCGCCTGTGCCTTGAGGTGGTCGGTGAACGCGGCGCCCGTGCGCTCGGTCAGCACGTCCCACAGATGCCCGAGCGCGATTGGCCGGCCGACCTCCATGTCCGCGTTGCGCCGCAGCAGTTCGTGCACGAGCTTGAGGCCGGTGCGCTCGCGCTGGAGCGCGCCGGAGAGCGCGACCAGGACGTTGAGCAGTGCCGGGGTGAGCGGGTAGACCGTGCGGAAGTCCGACCAGTCGGCCCGGGTGGCGCCGTGCGCGTCCAGGAGCGTGTCCCGGTCCTGTGCGTTGGCCGACTCGACGGAGGCGAACGCGGCGTCGAGTTCGACGTCGGCACCGGGGAGCCGGCGCAGCACGCGCTCCTTGATGATCGCCGGGAGGTTGCGGTCCTCCAGGTTGATCACGTCGAAACGCTCGGCGAGATAGTTGACCTGGTACTCCAGGTTCTTCACGTCCGCGCCGACAATGTCCTCACCGATGAGCGTGGACAGATTGCGCTGCCGGGAGATGAACGCCACGATCGGTACCGGCCGGTCGCTGTTGCCGGACTCGATCAGCTTGACGAGCTCCTGCACCTGCGTATTGACGAAGGTCTTCTCCGTCAGGTGAGCCTGGAGCCAGAGGATCAGCTCGTCGAGGAAAAGGATCAGACCGTCGTAGCCGAGCGACTTCGTGTGATGCGAGATGACGGACAGGCCCTCCTCCAGCGACACGAAGCCGCCGGAAGCGCCGTGCATCGCGGTCCGGTAGGAGCTCAGCGGCCCGTCGAGCAACGCAGTGACCAGCTTCTTCCGCTGAGGATCTCCCGGGGGAGCGGCGAAGGCGGCGTCCAGCGCGGCCGGGGTCCACACGGAGTCCGCGCCTGCATCCTCCTCCGGCCTGTTCATCCGCGGGAGGTCACTATCGTCGTCCACAGTGCTCTGCGACGCGGCAGCGGCGGCGGGCCGGCCGCCCTCCAGCCAGGCGGCGAACCGGGCGTCATCCGCGAAGAACTCGCGCTGCTTGCGGGCGTCCGCGATCAGCGACTCGTCCCGGTAGACAGCGGGAGTCGGCGCATCCGGACGCACGCGCGCGACTTCCTTGACATAGCCCCCGAGCAGCGCGGAGGTGATGTCGGCCGAGCCGACGAGATGGTACGGCACCATCAGGAACCTGCGACCGCGCAGCCACGAGTCGTGGTCCGCGATCACCGGTTGCAGGCCTGGCTTGGCCCGGGCGACCGGATCGTTGTTGACGATGGCGTGCAGAACGGCGAGGAAGTGCGACTTGCCGGCGCCGAAGGAGCCATGCAGATACGCGGCGTTGGACGCACGCCGATCGACCGAGACCTTGATCAGGTCGAGAGCCTGACGGAACGCGTCACGCAGCTGGTCGGTGACGACGTAGTCGTTCACCATGCCGGCCGCATCGCCGATGGCGCCGGTCAACTCGACCTTGAAATCGCCCGCGTGGACGGAGTCCTTGATCTCCAGGACGTCACGAAGCGTCTTCGATCCCACTGTCCCGTTCGATCCCACTGCTCCAGTCCCACCAGTCACTGTCCCACTCCGAATCGCGAGCGCCGCTCGTTGAGGAAGGCCTCGAAGTCCTCCGCCGGGACGCCGCCCCACTCCTCGTCGTATTGCCCGTGCCACTGCTTGATCCAGGGCAGGATCTCAGCAAGGCCAGCGAGCAGGGGAGCGATTTTATCGGCACCCCAGGCGAGCTGTGCCGAGCGATCGTTGACGAGGTTCACCAGGGCCTGCGCCTGGTCTTTGTGGTCCCAGCCGGCCCAGCCGAGCAGAAGGGTTGGATCGGCGTCGGGCGAGGCTCCCGGGTAGCCGATGAAGCGCTCCTTCGGCACGTCGAGCTTGCCGCGATTGGACCAGTAGCTCTGTTTCACGAAGTCGGCGGAGGTGTACTTCGGCGGAACGGGGATGTCGCGCCGCTTGCCGGTCCGGTCCTCCTCGCGCTGCAACTCCCAAGTCCGCTCCCACTGCGCACGCTTCCGCAGGCCTGCCTCCTTGTAGCGCAGAGCCGCGAGGTAGGGCACGTGCTCGGCGTCGAGGATGTCGGCGAGGACGCGTTCCAGGGGCATGTCCGGGTTGCCAAGATGAGCCGCGTAGAGGGAGGCGACGGAGGTGAAGTCGTCGTCGGCACGTAGGCGGTCCGCGAGCTGGTTGATGGTGAGCGGACGCGGCTGACGGAAGCCCTCGCGCAGGGCGTACCAGAGGTCCGCGGACTCGGTGCGGTCCAGGAGCCAAGAGCGAAGGGCGTCGGCTTCCTTTTTGTCCCAGGGGGTGGTGGCCCAGCGGCGCTTGCACTCGGGACGCTCGATGAGCGCGAGGTCGCTGCGGGACTCGATCAGCGCGATGCGGGATTCGACGACGGCACGGTAGTCGGCGGGCCAGTGGGCGGGGAGCTCGGTGATGGGGGCGGAGTTGTGGCGGGCGAACCACTGAGTGCTCGCCTCGTCGTCGGCCATCTTGCGCGCGAGGACGATCTCGAAGGCACGCTCGCCGAGGGTGAGCTCGGAAACGTCTTCGAAGTTTGCGACCGTCGTCGCGGCGAGTTCCTTGGCGGTCAGGAGGTGGTACGTGCCGTAGATGTACCAGTCGAGCTCTTCCTGGAGAGCAATCATTTGGGCGCGGGTGCGGTCGTGGTCCGCGTGGGCGGCGTCGAGAGCGGCACGCGTAGGGAGGGGGGCAGAGCAGACGTGCGACGGCTCGAAGGTAGTGAGTTGCTCCGCGAGCTGGTCGAGGGCGCGGCCGTAGGCGAGGGGGAGTTCGGCCGGTAGCGGGAATTCCTGGAGCTTCGTGCCGGTGAACTCGTACCGCTCGTACCACGGCTCTGGGCTCCAGCGATCACCACCACCGCTTGAGTTCGACGTTCCTGCCTTCGGCTGGCTAACCTGCTTCAGCCAGAAGCAGGCAGTCGAGGAGTTGAGAACACTAAGCAGCGCTAGGTGCTCTTCCTCGCTCGTCCCCTCCGGCAGCTTGATCACAGGTGCGGAGCGGTTGAACACCTTCCCACCGCGATCAAGTACGAAGTGGTTGTGTGTGGCGACGAAAGCGAACATGATCGTCAGGGGAGCCTTCAGCTTTTCGCGATACAGCTCGCCGTACTCATACCAGGAAAGCGTGTTGATATCCTCAATCAATTTGCCGAAGCGCTTGCGCCGTTGAAGAACTCGCCTTCTTGGCCAAACGAAACGATGAAATGCGGGAAGATCGTCGAGCGATCGCACGGCGAGCGTCTCCCCGTAGGGCCAAGCTGAAATGGTATCCACGGTCACGTGGTAGTCGCGCACTCCGTCCCCGGTTACCATTGGGCGGCCGCTTTCGATGGCGAGTCGTCGCACTGTAGCTACATCGAGGAAGAATGCTTCATCCTCTGCCGTAATTGCTACGAATCCCATGTGCGCGGTGATGGTACCCAGCTTCTGATGGAGAGCACCCTCGACTCGCTGAAATAGCTCCCCTGCTCCGCCGCCTCCTACAGACCATGGGTACTCTTCGAAGCGCTCGCGAGGTGAATCCTCAACCGAGACCCACTCGGACGCGCTCCCCGCCTTACCAAGCTGATCGACGATCGCAGTCCACACCAAGCCCTTGGCCGGATCCTCCGGCGCTCCCGGCTCGCCGCGCACGCCGAGCACCGCCCTGATCGGCTTCAGCTTGTCCGGCATGTGGTTCCGGCCAATCAGGATCACCGTGGGCGTGCCGTGCCCAGGAATGTACGCTCCCGACGTGTCAATGATATGTGAGAGCTCGACCTTCTGCGCAAAGTACTTCTCGATGAGCGGCTTGCCAAACTCGCGCTTCATGAACGAGTTCGCCGTGATCTGGCCGACGTACCCGGACCCCTCACGCAGCCCGCCGCCGTGGACCGCCAGCTGGAACAAGCGCTGCGCGAACGGTGCTGCTAGTGAATACTTTCCCTTGCAAACTTCGCCGTACGCTGCCCGGTAGTTCGCGTTCTCGGCCTTATCCTGCACGACAATGTACGGCGGGTTCGCCACGACCACGTGGTACGTGCCGCGCGTTAGCAGGTCGAACTTCTCCACGAACTCGGCCGCGTCTTCCGTCGCGTAACTATGCGCCGCGCGCTGAACAGCCTCCCCATCCGCGCCAAACAGCGCATCCTGCTCGCCCGCGCTGTCCTTGCCATGCAGCAGCGAGTCGCCCACGGCCACGATCGGCCGGAAGCCGTGGTCCTCGGCCAGCTTCGTCGCGCCGGCCGCGTTCAGCGCGGCGATGTGCAGACGGAACCGGGCGATCGCCACTGCGAAGGGGTTCTTGTCGCAGCCGTGCACGCTTCCGAGCGCGCGTCGGATCAACTCGGCGCGGTCCGTTGCCGGTTCCTGCTCCTGCCACTTCGTCAGCAGCCGGTGGAACATCCCCAGCAGGAAGTGCCCGGAGCCGCACGCTGGGTCGATCGTCCGCAGTCCTTCGAGTTCGAACTCCTCGACCGCGGGCTCCAGCGTCAGGTCGAGGATGAACTCCTCGACGAACTCTGGCGTCTGCAGCAGCGCGTACGTCTTCCGTGCGTACTCGGACAGGTCCTGGTACACGTCGCCGAGGAATCGCGTGTCGAGCAGGCCGGCGTCGCCGTCTTCGTCGTTCCCGCCCGAGACGAACGTGTGCACGACATCGCCGTCCGGCCCGCGCCTGCGCCAGAACTTGATCAGATCGGTTGCCGCCTCGAAGGACGGCGTAACTCGCCACAGCGGGTTGTGTTCACGGTTAAAAAGTTCCGCTGCCGCGTCCGACTGGGCCGCGAAGTGGTCGAAGGCCGCGATCAGCCAGTCGCGGTCGTTCTTCTCCGGGTGCTCGGCGAAGTATTCTCCGTGCCGGTCCTCAGCGATCGTCACCCGCTCGCCCCGGCCCGCCAGGAACGGCCAGTCGATCAGCTCGTTGTCCTCGGCGAAGCGTACGAACACGCAGCCGAGCACCCAAGCCACCGCCGACTGCGCGATCTGCCCGTCGAGCCATGACTCGTATGTAGCGGCCGTACGTCCTGCCGCGTACGCCTCGTCGTGCTCCTTGCGCAGGTCCGCCTCGGCCGGCAGCTTGCCGTCTTTCCCGCTGCCCTCGACGGACACCCGTGCACGCAGATCGCTTTCCAGTAGAGCGACCTGGCCCCGCAGGTCGGCGAGCAGGTCCGGAGTGCCGCCGCTGCCCTTCTTCGTTCCGCGCCCGCTCACTCGTGCCCGCTCCGTTCCACCGTCGATCCCTGCCCAGCGCCCTGATCCTGACACTTCAGCTCCTCGACAGCAGCGCTGCCGAGCACGATCCACTCACCGTCCGCGACAACCGTCTCCACCAAGCGTCCGTCCAGGTTCGGGCTACTCCTGGCGCTCTCCGCCGGGCACAGCAGCCACAGGCCGCGCGGCGCTTCGGCTGCTCTGCGCGCGCTCTGCTGCAGCCCGACGACCAGGTCGCGCCCGGCGATGTCCCAGTATCGAGCCAGCAGGCCCGCGTTGTGCAACAGCACCGTGGATCGCGGCTGACTCGAGGCAAGTTCCGCCCACTTCGCATGCAGTCTCGACGCGACCTCCGCAACGTACTCGGCGTACGACCGCGGGGCCTCTCCCCGGCCTTCCGGCCCGGCGCTGACCTGAAGCCTGGCGTCCACGCGGAGTACTCGCTCCCACTCCAGGCCTTGCTCGGCCGCAAGCTCGCGGAAGCACGCGAGGAATTCGGCGTTGCCGTCCACGGAGATCAACGACGGGAAGCGGCGCTCGATCGCCGCGGACAGGCCCGGCAGGTGACGTACACTCACCGTCAACGCCCGGAACCCGCCGTCCTCGACGGCCTCACCCAAACGCTTGACCGCTGCGTCCACGACCGCGCCGGAAGCGGCGCCGCCGGCCATACCCGAGGCCGCAGCGTCCACGGCAGTACCCGAGGCCAGCTGGGTGGACTGCATCGCGGAACGCTCCGGGCCCCGGAACACCTGCTTGCCCGTGTCGAATCGCAGCGGATAACCCGCTTCCTTGAGCGCGTCGCCCAGCTCGACCGGCGTCACATCGCCGAAGTCGAGCTCGGGAAAACGCACCAGCACCCGCTCCAGCAGATCTCCGACCGAGACCCCCGGCTCGTAACCGACTCCGGCCGCAGCCTGCGAAATCCGGAGCGCACGCGCCAGACCCAGGTCCCGCGGATAGAGGTCCGCACGCGCGGAGGCGAGCGCGTTCGCCGAAGCGGCCGCGGCAAGCGCGACCAGCCGCGCATCCGACAACGGCGCTATCTGCCCCTCCGGCTCACGCACGGAGCGCAGCAGCTCGCGAACCGCCTTCGGCCCCGGCAGCGGCTCGGCGCGGATCGCGTCGTCGGCGCACAGCCCGAGCCGCACTGCGTAATCGACCAACTCGTCCTTCGCCGGATGGGCCACGGCCGACCCCGGCAGAGACTCGCAGGCTACGAACACGCCCCCGCCACGCCGGGACTCGGTGAAGCGCGGCTCGTTCTCGCCCGCTTCCACCAGCAACGCCGCGCGCGTAACCGCAAGGGCGTCGCCCAAGGCCTGCCGACGATCCTCGGTTCGCGCGCCGAAGCGGGCCCGTAGCTCGGACGCTAGCTCCCGCACCGCCATAACGCGGCCCTGCGCCGCGAGCACTTCCGCGAGCTCGTCGCGGACCCGCGCCATCCACTCCAGCCGCGCCCATTCGACCACGGCCGCACTCAGATACTGGTTCACCGAGGCAGACTGAGCGAACCCGAGCGCCAGCGCCGTTTCCTTCTGCGTCGGCCAGAACAGCGTCGGCGCGGACGCGCCCGGCGCGCCCGGCTCCGCGGGCAAGCCGAGGTACGCACGGATCGCCGGGATCTTCTTGCTGCCCGCCCGGCGCCGCAGCACCGTGCCCTCGACCGCCTCGATCAGGCCATTCGCCATGGCGTCAACCGGAAGCCGCTCCACCGCCGCCGCGTCAGCCGCCTGCGACAGCTCTTCCGCGCCCGGCTGCTGCCCGGCCCGGAGCGCGTCGGAATCGGGCCGCGCGCTGCTCCCGGCGCCCGCCGGCCTGCGGAACTTCCGGGCCCACTGCCGGTAACGCCGATTCAGCTCCCGCTTCGCCAGTGTGCCCGCCCCGCGCGCCCGGTTGATCCGGTACTGCGGCACGGCCAGCAACTCGCCCACCGTCGACGCGCCGAGGCTGTGTGCCACCTCGATAGCGGCCGGTGAGAGACCCGCGGCATCCAGCGGCGTGGCCGGCTCGGCGGCCTCGCTCGCTGCGTCGCGCTGCGCCTCGAGGTCCTCCACGGAGCGGACCAGCCGCGGCTCGCCATCCGTCTCGCTCGTCGGTCCGGTGCGCTCCGCGTCGATAAACACGCGGTTCCAGGCTTCGAACATCTGCCGGGCGCTGTCGAAGCGACGGTCGGCGTCCCGGTGCAGGGCCTTCTCGAAGAACCTCGTCAGCCCCTCGCGCAGCTGCGGGTTGAACAGTTCGGTGGCGATGCTGGGCAGCTCGTCGTCGAGAGACTTCGGGTCGCTCGTCCCGTTACCCCACACGGGTTTCTCGCCCGAAGCCATCTGATGCAGCGTCACCGCCACCGCGTACCGCTCGGCGTGCTCGTCATAGCGGGGGCGCGAACCGCCGCTGCCGAGGAACGGGTCGAGGTAGCCGCTCGTGCCCGAGGCCGTATCTGACGGGCTGCACGCTGCCAGCGAGAAGTCGAACAGCAGCAGCACCCGCTCGTCGTTACGCGGGAGCTTGTATACGCCGAGGTTGTCCGGCTTGATGTCGCGGTGCACCACCTCGTTGCGCTCAAGCGACAGCAGCGCTTGGAAGAGGTCTTCAGCGAGGTTCTTCAATCGGACGTAGCGCAGCTTGCCCTCTTCGCGCAGCAGGCGCGCGAGCGAGCGGTCACCAGCGTACTGGATGTCGATGACAGGATGCCTGCCGGCACCCAGCTCACGCGGCCCGCCGAGCAGCCGTACGATCTGGCCGCCACCCACCTTCTCCAGCGCCTCGGCCTCGGCGCACAGGCGATCACGGGCGTCGGTGTGGTTCAGCGCGACCTTCAGGACATGCTCGGTGACCCGCGTCTGCCCGTCCTCCGCCTCGGTCAGCTTCTCGACCAGCAGCGCCCGACCGGTCCCGCCGGTACCCAGCAACTCCCGGACGCACAGATCCTCACTGAGCCAGTCGCCCGGCCCGGCCTCGAGCGGATCGGCGTACTCAGTGGGCGCCTGCTCGGACGTCGTGGTCCGCGACCGGCCCGCCTCGGCGTCCTTGAGCAGCGCGAAGAACGCGTCCACATCAGGCAGCCGGTCGTCCACGTCGTGCCGGGTCGCGTCGTACACCAAACGGTCGACCGCCGGTTCGAGCCCGTCGACCAACGCGGCCGGGTGCAGACCGCGCTCGGCCTGCAGGCGTTCAAGCAGCGCGCCCTTGGTCGAGGCGGGCGGCTGACCCGCCAGAATCAGATAGCTGACGGCGCCGAGCCCGAACACGTCCATGCCGATGGGATCCGGGTACTCGGAGTTGAACTCCGGCGCGAGATAGAGCACCGACTCGTCGCGCAGGTGAGCGTCCGTGGCGTCGTCCCGGCCCAGCGACCTGAGCCGGGTGGCGATGGACTGGGCGTAGTCCCGCGCCGCCGTCTGCCAGTCCACGATGCGCAGCGTCGGACGGGAGCCGTCAGACCGTGCCGACACGTAGACCGACCGGGCCGCGAGGGCGCGGTGATACAGCGAGTGCCGGTGCGCATAGCGCAGTGCCTCGGCCAATTGCCGCACCAGCCCGAGCCGCGTCTCGAACGTCATACGGTCGCCGAACACCGCCATGTACTGGTCGAGACGCAGGTCCGATGTGTCGTGCCGGAAAAGGATCGACGGGCCCCCGGCGTGGTGCCTGATGTCCCGCGCCTCGTCGATGCCCCGGTGCCGCAAGCCCTGAAGCAGGTAGTACTCCCGCTCGGCAGCGCGTGCCACCGCGGTCCGGGCGCTGTCGTTCGCCTCCAGCTCGGTCAAATAGATCCGGACCCGCCCGGTCTCCTCGATCGCGCCCTGACGCGTCGCCAGCCGGTCTTCCCAGGTCGGGCCCTGGTCGAGCGGTTTGCCCGCCAGCCGCCAGTCGTCTCCGTACCGCAGATGCGCCTGCGGAGCGGACACGCCGATGGCGTTGAACAGGCGCGGCAGATGCTTCGTGAACTCGTCGTCGATCCGGCCGGCGCGCGCGGGCGGCCGGGCGAGCAGGTCCTTCCAGATCCCCGGCAAGCCGGTCTGCCGATCGTCGCGCCCGTAGACGTGCAGCCGCTCCACGCTGTCGAGCTCGGAGACCAGCCCTTGGTCCGAGAGGAAGACCGCCGGCTCGATCCTGGGCATGGTGAGGTTCAGGCGGAGATCCTGGGCGGCCCGTTGCAGCCGCGACTTCAGGTCCTTGGACTTCATGTCGACCGCGTGCAGCGGGTTGTGCAGAGTCAAGGTGCGCGACCGTTGGTCGGAACCCTGCGCATGGAAGATCCATTGGGAGCCGCGGTTGACCACCCGCCCCGGGTGGCCCTTCAACTCGACCAGGTACAGGCCGCCGGGCACCGCGATGAACAGGTCGCACTCGCTGATGCGGCCGCTGAACGCGGTGAACGTGAACAGCGCCACCGCGCGGTACGGAGGCTGCTCCGGCATCAGGCCCCGGATGTGGTCGAGCCCCTCCTGCTCCCACGGGTACGGGCTCGGCCCGATCTGCGCCCATCGGCGCTGAAGCCGATCCGGCACACCGCCCCCGGCCGCGCGGCCGCGGCCCTGTCCGTCTCGCCCCGCAGGCAACTGCGCGCCCTCCCTCTCTCACGACCATGCCCACTGAGGCCTCACAGCCTCGATACCGCGCCCAGCCAGCCCGGAAGCAATCCCACGTCGTCAGCATGCCCTGGATGAGTTGACCAGGTGCACTCTGCGTACCGGCGGGGCCACCCAATCATGCCAGGTTCGCGGATCGCCCGCGGACGCGACCTTTGCTCGCTCACCTCTTGGCGCCTACGCGAGCTCGAGTCATAGGAAGCAGGTCTGGCAGCGGGAAAACCCGGGTGAGAACAGCGGGTGCGCCGCAGCCCCGGTCCGCCATAGGGCGAGCATCGGTTACTCCGCTGATGTGTTGCTTTGCGAGGCCACTACTATGCCGATCATCATCGGCGTGTAGCTCAATGAGGTAGAGCACCGGGCTGGGACCCGGAGGGTGCGAGGACGGGGCCCGCCACGCCGGCATGGACAACGAGATCCGCGTGTCACCGGCGTATCCGGTTTGGGCAGTGGGCCAAGGCGCTGCGCGTGAACGAGGATCCGGACCCGGTGGTGCGCGCCCGGGCATGGAGCGCGTGCACCAGAGCGAGGCTGTGCTGCGGGGCAGATGGACGGCTCAGTCGTGGTCGGGGAGCGGGCGCCAGTGGCCGGCCTGCCCGCGTGAGTACAGCGACGCCGATCGATCCGAGCCTGGTGTACCGCGAGACGGCGCGGGACGTGCGTGGTGCTCTGGCCGCACGGCGGCCGAACCTTCGGGTGGAGGCGATGCGCGAGGCTCTGGCCGTCTGGCACCCGTTCGCCGCTGAGCACGCTGTGTGGCAAGCACCGCAACCCGAAGGAACGTACATCGAGGTCCGCGAAGCCCGCCATTAGTGCTGGTTGCGTGAGCCTGGCCGCCCCTGAGGTTCTGTAGACGATCAGATTTCGCGGAGATCAGACTGCGAGTGGGTGGAGGTCGGCGGCGAATTGAGGCGGCTGTGGCATGGCGTATGTGGAGCGGTGCGGGCGGGTGTGGCGGGCGCACTGGCCAACAGGTGAGGGGAGTGGGTACACGAGTAGGTCGGGCTTCGCCTCCAAGCGCGCGGCGCAGAAGTACGCGGATGAGCGGGAGGCCTCCGCACGGCTGTGGCCTGGCCTTCGGGTTGAGCCTGGGCTGAGTGTGGGGGAGTGGTGGCTGCGCTGGTTCCCGGCACAGGACCTGGCGCCGGCCACTTTGGAGACCTATGCCCAGCAGTACCGGCGACATGTGCACCCATACTTCGGGGAGCGGGCGCTGTCCGGGATCACCGGGCTTGACCTGGCTGGCTTCGCTCGTCGTCTGCGCGCCCAGGGGCTGGCGCCGTCCACCGTCACGGTGGTGTTGAGCGTGATCCGCGACCTCCTCGTGGACGCCGCCGCCGAAGGGCTGATCCCCGTCGCGCCCGCGGTACGGCTCAGGCAGCGGCGAAACGGCGCTGGCGCGCCTGTCCGTCCGGGCTTCGCCGTAGGCGCCGAGGAGGTGCTTGCGGTGTGCGCGCGTCTGCAGCGGCCAGAGGCGCTGATGGCGCTGATCGCGTTTTTCACGGGGATGCGGTGGGGCGAGGTGTGCGGCATGAACAGCCGCTTCCTGCACCTGCCCGGCGCTCCGAGCGAGCGTGCCCGGACGGATCTCGCCGGCGCGGGGTGGTACCAGGTGGATGCGGCGGCCGGCGCGGTACACGAGGACGTGCACGCGCGCCGCTTCTTCGGGCCGCCAAAGGGCGGCTACGGGCGCGCGCTCGATCTGCCCCCGTTCCTGGTGGGCCTGCTCGCCGAGCACTGCTCGGCCCTCGGTGGGGTTGATCTACTGTTTGCCAACCGACGCGGGGAGCCGATCCGGCACAGCGACTTCCTGCGCCGCTGGCGTCCGGCCTGCGACGGCGCCGCCCAGCGCCTCGCACGCGACGGGCGCGTACTGGCCGCCGCCATCGCGCCGCGGTGCCCTGGGCTGCGCTTTCACGATTTGTGGCACTGCTGCTGGAGAAGCGTTGGACCAAAGGTGGCCCCGGAGCTGCGGATTTGCCGCCTCCATGGTGGAGATCCAGTCGACGGCGCTTTCGCCGTCCGGTCCAGGCTCGGCGGGCCCTCCCGGACCGCAACGTCCAAGTCGAGGACGGCCGCGGCCGCGTCACCCTCCCCGGCCGTCACAGTGCATCGTCGCGCGCATGGCCAAGGTTCGGGCGGCGGGTCGGAACGCGGCGAGCTTCGACCGGTTCCGCGCCGCTAGGCTTGGTCAGGTCCCTGCAGCGTCATGTTGAAATCGGTGATCCGTGCACGAGACCTCGCTCCGCGCTCCTGGCCTGCCTCTGCCCGATCCGGCGCGCCGAGCCCGGATCCGGGTCCATCTCGAGCGCCTCGGTGCGGGGCCGAGGGCGAACTTCGAGACGCTGTGTGCTCTGGTCGACGCGGCCGAGCAGCTGCCCTCGGGTTTCATGCTCATCCACCACATGATGCGCGAGCTCGAGTCGGCGCTGCGCGAGGTGCTGCGCGAATCGAAGGCCGTCACCGACCCGGACGGGGGCCCGGGCGAGCGGCGCCGCGCGCAGATCCTGGCCATGCTTGCCGACCTCCCGCTGGTGGCGGGCGAGCAGGCCGAGGCACGCCGCGCAGAGGTCGCGGCGGGGATCGCGGAGCTCGAACTGGCCGGGAGCGGGGAGAACCAGAGGAAGGAGATCCGGGCGATCGCCGCCGGGCTCGATCTGGCTGCCGAGGTGGTCGCCGGCTGGGCCGGTCTGGCCGGGGAGCTGCATGGGTGGGCGCACCGGCGCAACCTGGAGCCGCCGCGGCCGGTCGATGCCGAGGTTCTTGAGCGGGTCGACCTGCTCGAGCGGATCCTCGACGAGGCCCTGGACGCCCACGCCACCCGGTACGGGACGTTCGTCCACGAGCGGCTGCGTGCGCTGCTGGCCCTGGATGCGCCGACGAAGACCCACGCCCAGGCGCTGCCGAAGGACTTCCCCCAGGACACGCTGACCCAGCAGGTGTTCTTCACCGAAGCCGGTCCGGCCTGGATCACGCCGCTGCACACGGCGAAGGTGTTCAGGAATCCGCCGGGCTTGCTCGAGGACGGCGGCGTGCCGTGGTGGCCGGCGTCGGCGTACCTGGTGCGCATGGCCGAACAGGCGCAGATCACCGAGCAGACCGACCCCGACGAGGCCGCGCGGCGCGCCAGTGTTCAGGTCGAGATCGTCCAGGCCGCGCAGGGCATCCCGGACAGCGAGAACCCCCGCGTCGGGATGGACCTGGCGCGCATCGCCCGGCTGCTCGAGCCCGACCGCGCCGTACGCCTGACCGACCAGCTCGTCCGGGCGCTCGCCGCGCCGCACGTGCTCGGCCCCGAGCACTACGCCGCCGCGGCCGCGGTGCTGGCCGACGGCCACGGCGATGCCGCGGCGAAGGTCCTGCGCGCGCTGCTGGCCTTGGATGCGGCCGAGGACGGATACGGCGCGCCGAGCACGCGGATCGGGGATTGGGAGTACGGAGAGGTGCTGCGCACGCATGTGCCCGTGCTCGTGGACACCATGGGCATCGACGCCCTGAAACTGTTCGCCTCGCTGGTCGCGGAGTCGGCCGGGGACGCGGAGATCGCCACGGTGTGGCTGCCCGCCGTCGCCGACGCGCAGGCCACCGAGCCCCTGTTCGACCCGCGCGTCGGGCTGGTGGCCGCGGCGCGCGACGTCGCCGTGCGCCTGGCGGAGGCCGGCACCGAGGTGGAGGCGATCCTCGCCGTCCTGCCGCTCGCGCCGGCCGGGCTGCTCGCCCGCATCCGGCTGCACCTGCTCGGCCTCGAGCCCTTCGCGGCCGCGGTGCCCGACCTGGTCCGGGAGGTGATCTCCGACCCGGGCCTGCTGCACGAGCGGGCGACCGAGACCGAGTTCCTGCGCCTGGTCCAGGCCCGCGCCGAGCTGCTCGCCCCGGCCGAGCGCGCGACGCTGCAGACGGCGATCGAGGCCGGCCCGGACACGGCGGCCTGGCAGGAGCGGAGGCTGGAGCAAGGCGGATCGGAGCTGGCCGCGGAGGTGCTCGCGCTGCTGGAGACCGCGTGGCGGCTGGACCGGTACGCCGCCGCGGCGGCGATCCTGGACGACGCTGGCCGCGAGGTGCTGGGGAACCTGGTCGAGACCCACGGCACCGCGCCGTTCCAGCGGCCGCGGATCCGACCGGTCGGCGGGTTCGCCCGGTCGGCGCAGGCCGCGGAGCTGGCCGGTGCCCAATCTTCCCGCGAGCTCGCCGACCGGCTCGCCGCCGCGGCCGAGGCGGCGGATGGACAGGATCAGGATCCGCTGGAGGCCCTCAGCGCCGCCTCCGGCCTCGGCGGCGAACTGCGCGCCGCGGTGGCGGCAGGCGCCGCGGCGTACAGCGCGGACGCGGCCGAACTGGCCGAGGCCGAGGCGCACCTGGTCGCGTGCGCCCTGGGCGGATTCGGCGACGGGCTGCGCCGCGGCGCGGTCCTCGACTGGGACGGGCTGCAGCCGCTGGTGGCCGCCGCGGCCGCCGCCCGGGGCACGGCCCGCTACGAGGCGGTCGTGCTGCTGCGGACCGCCGCGGAGATCGGTGCGCTGCCGGCCCACGCAGCCGGATGGGTCTGGCCGATCCTCGCCGGCGCGCTCAGCCCGGACCCGAGCTCCGAGCCCGCTCCGGATGCCGCGCACCGCGGCCAAGCGGTGCACGCGGTGGCCGCCTTCGCCTCCTGGGCCCGCCAGGCCGAGATCGAGGAGGCTCAGGCCGCCGTGGACGCGCTGGCCGGGCTCGATCCCGGCACCGAACCGGGCCCGGTTGCCGAGGCCGTCGGGGCCGAGACGGCCACCCTGCGGGTTCTCGGCCATCCGGCCGCCGGCGAGCGCCTCGCCGCCCTCGCGCCGGGCACCACGGGGTTCACCGGCTATCTGCGCAGCGACGACCTGCCCGCCGACCGGGTCATGCTCCCGCTGTTCGAGCAGGCCCTGAACGTCGAACTGCCCGCCGCCGACCACCAGAAGCTCGGCATCCGCCTGCTGCGGCTGTATTTCAACGACGAGCTCGACCTGGCGCCCGGAGGCCTGGCCGAGCGGTGGTGGCGCCACCCGCGCACCGACGGCCAGACGCGGCGGGGCCTGGCCCTCACCCTCGCCGCCGCACGGCTGGAGGCCGACGGCGAGCGCGACCTGTTCAACCGGTACGTCGACTGGCGCCTGGACGCACTCGGCCCGCAGCCTGGGGCCGTCCTGACCGGGCCGGAGCGCCTGGAACTGCTGACCCTGGCGCCGACGTGCCTGCGCACCGCGCCCACCGGTGAGGCACTGGCCCGGCTCGCCCGGATCCTGGCGGCCGCGGGCGACCTCCCCGGCGAGCCGCGCGCCTGGCAGTGGCTGGTCGAGGCCTACCGCACCGAGCCGCTCGCGGTCCTGGACCTGCTGCACGAGTGGTCCAAGCACCTGAGCTCCTCGGCGGGCCTGGCCGCCGGGCGACGCGACGAGCAGATCACCGAGATCTGGACCGCCGCCCTGAACTCGGACGACCCGGCTCAGATCGAACTGGCCACCAAAGCGATCAACCGGGCCGCAGCCGCCGGATACCCGTCCTACCTCCAGTTGACCACGACCGCGCAGCAGTAACCCGCCCCGGATACACGGCTCCACCGCAGCAGCGCACCCCGCGGTGCACTGCGGCCTTGCCTCTGCGGCAGATCGCGGCACGCTCGTGTCAGAGATCTGTGATCGGGTTTAGTGCCGGGAGGTGTGAGCTTCCCGGAGGGCGTCGGCCAACTCGGCGTTGCGCCGCCAAACCCGGGCGTTGATCACAGCCGCGGCCGCGATCGCTGCGAGGTCGACCACGCCCGCAAGAGCGACGATCACTCCGCCGTGCCCCGGGCTGCGCAGCATCGCGAGGATCGCGGCGACGCTGGTCACGGCGATACACGCGATCAGCAGGACAACGCTGCGCACAAGCCCGTCACGCAGGCGACGGATCTGCTCCACGGTGTCGACGTCCACGGGCATCGAGACTACCCCGTGTGTTCGCGTCGCGGGCCGGTTCATGTATCAAGGTGCGGGCACAGCGCGCGCTGCCGGTAGCCGCCGGGCACCGCGGCACCGACCCGGTCCCAGAACGGGCGGGCGGGGTGTTCATGCCCGCCGAGCGTGAACCATGCGTATCCGGGGTGCTCGGCGCGCAGTTGCGCGAGGGCGGCCGAGGCCAGGCCGCAGCGCTGGTAGGGCGGGTAGGTGAACGGCTGCTCGACCCAGCCGGCCCGGCACCGGCGGCACACGTTGTAGTCGACGCCGAACGCCTCCTCGCCGTCCAGATTCGCGCTCCGGGCCCGCCAGCCCTCGCCGCCGCGCTCGAACGAGAGGGTGTCCTGCCAGGGTGACTCGAGTTCGACGACCTCGGGCGCGGCCCGTCCGAGCCTGCCGCCGGTCAGGCGGCGCACCAACGTCCGGCGACGGTGGGTCCAGCGCTGCGCGAACGCGACCTGCCCGGCCCCGGCAGCCAGCGCCCTGGCCCGCTCGCCCGCGGGTGTCTCGCTCACCAGCACGGCCGCCGTGTCACTCGGCCGCGCCGGGCACCCGCTCGGCGCCGGGGTCTTCACCGGCAAGGCGCCGTGCGGCTGCGGAGGCGGGCAGGATCTGGTCCATCAGCGCTCGCAGGCGCGGGAGCTCGGCGGGGTCGACGGGCCGGCCTTCGAGCAGCGCCGTCATCGCCGCCGCAGTCGCGGTCGGCATGGTGAGCGAGACCTTCGCCCGCCCGTCCTCGGTCAGGCCGGGCTCGGCGACCGGCACCTCGGCCGGGTCGATGGCGCGATGCTTGATGAACGGGCTGTTGCCCGGCTGGTTGATCGTCATATCGCCCCCAGTGAGTGGATCATCCGATCCGCGACGTTACCCTGAGTGGCGTTCGCGGTCCACTGTGTTGTTTCCGCGGCCCGTCAGCGGGCGGCGGGGGAGCGGCGAGGTGCCCGCTGCGGACGGGTACGGCGGCCACTTTGCCTGCACGCGCAGGACTGAGCAACGGGCCACCGCGGGTGATGAAGGCCGAGGTCGGGATCCGGTTTTGCGGTTGGCTACTGACCCCTCGAGCTGGCGGAAAGGATCGGCGGAGCGGTCTACTGCAGCAGCAGGAAGCTGTGCCCGACTACTTCAGTCTCGACCGGCACTCCGTCGATCTCGGCGGGCAACTCCGGCTGGTCGAGGCCGTCGACCAGGTTGACCTTGACTGCGAACCCGAATCGGTCGCCGGTGATGCCGACGCCGTTGACACGCATGTCGGAGCGCAAGCGGCTGGCTAGGGCTCGGCTTGCTGCTCGTGCTGCTTCGCGGTCTGCCATGTTGTCTCCAGGGTCATCGCGCTGTCAGCGCGGCTCCGAGCTGGTCCAGGACTGCTGGCATCGGGTTTACATATGTTGCACTGCGGCCGGGCTCAAGGGAAGCCCTGGTCGCCGCGAAAATCAGCCCAACCGCCTGCTTCGTCTCCGGCTCGTACACCAGCGCCCCGCTGTCGCCGGGCAGGCTGAAGAACAGGGAGCCGCTGTCCGGCTCGATCTGGATCTGGTCTGCGAACAGCACGTGCCCGAGAGGTTCGCACCATATGTGGAAGTTGTTCATCTCGAAGGCGGTCACGTGGCCTTCGGTGTGCCCGGTCGCCCAGCCGCGTTTCGCCACTCGTATGCCCCGCACGAGCTCTCCCGGGTCCAGGACTTCGCTGATCTCGCAGGAGAAGTCGATGCCGTCGTCCAGGGTGCACAACGCGGCGTCGACCGTGTTCGGTCCGTCTTCGTTGAGCGGGATGAAGCCAGCCAGGGTGCCGATTCGTTGCGGCGGATCATGGTCCGCCGAGGCGAGGTGCGGCGCGCCCGGATGCCAGATCTCGTCCCCGGGCCGCCCCTGGTTGTTGTTGGCCAGCACGTGGTTGTTCGAAACGACGTACTCGGTCCCCTGGACCGTCACCAGCGGTCCGAGAGTGCCGACACCTGCGTCTTCGCGGCCGCAGGAGGCTCCGGGCGCGTACGGCTCGCAGCTGCACTGGAGCTGCGGGGTACCGATGACCTGCACATCGACTTCGCCACGAGCCTGGTCTTCGATGTAGGCGAGGACCTTGACCGTTTCGGGGGTTTCATGCTGAACGCGGACTGCCAGCTCGAAGTAGTCCCCCTTGATCGGGGCGATGCCGAGGGCGATCTCATACGGCATACCGATGCTGAGCAATTCGGCCTGGAGGTCTCTCGCTGACTGCAGGTCCATCTGTTCACCTGGCATCCGCGGTTGCGGCCGAGCGTTCCGCTCCTACTCATTCCAGCCACGTCACGGATACTCGGCTATTGCTGGACCTACAGCCTACGCCTGGCGAGCGGCAGACGAATCTTGAGTCGAGAGGCGCGACCTTCGCGATGGCTTCAGACTGGACCGCAGGGACACTCAGCACGCATGAGAAAACGGCGGCCACCGCCCCACCTCGCGGCGCCTCCGAGTACAGCAGCGCCACTTCAGCATTTCAGCGCTTTGCCCTGAAAGCCTCGATGACGTCGGGCGGTGCCGCGGCTGCCGAGGTCGGGCACGTGGGACCGCGCTGGGGCGTCAGCGGTACGCGACAGGTTTCGGTAGGTTCTTCACCGCCGCGGTGAAGAATTCGGTAACTCAAGATCCAAAAAAGAAGGGGGCAGTGGTGGTTCCGCTGCAAGATCTGTACGACTTCGTCGTCATGTGCATCCTTGAGGACGGGAAGGTCGCCCACGCGGTGCCAGAGAGCGAGGTGGGCGAGTGGCCGGCGTCGTGGCACGTCAGCTCTGCTCCGGATATGGCGACTCGGGTCCTTGCAGGTCCGGGAGTCGACTTCGACGCGAGCACGCCGGAGATCGCTACCTTCACCGTGCGGAACGACCCGGTCCAGGTACTCGGCTTCCTCGGCTACCTGCGTTGGACTGCCGCCCAGCACAAGCCTGTGCTCGCGGCTGCAGAGCAGGGGAACGAGACGATACCCATGATGGTCTGCCGCATCGATGGCGAAGAGTGCGAGCCTCTGCTGCGCATGGCCCAACTATTCGATCGTCGTCCCGGCTTCAAGAGGGAGTGGCGAGTCCAGTGACAGCGGTCACCTGGCTCACCGAACCAAACCTGCACTCGGTGGTTGACAATGCGGCGGCGCGGCAGGACGGTACGTAGATGCCGATCGAGGAGCCTGAGCCGGAGTTCAGTTTCATCGTCGATGGCGAGCTCTCTCCTGAGCTCGTCAGCACGATGCTGGCGGCGATGGTCCCGGAGGGCGGTCGCGTGGTGGAACTCGACCCACCGGAGGACGACGCCGGCATGCACGTGTTCGTCGCCGTCGCCGAGGGCGGCGAGCTCAGCCACGAGGACCGCGTCAGCGTCTACAACCTCCTGTTGGCGCATCAACACGGATCCGAGCAGTAGAAGCGGCAGCGTGGGCCCGAGCGCTCTGGGCACTGTCTCATCGCGGCGTGTTCTCAAGCTTCGAGCAGGCGACCAACGTCGTCCGAAACGCGGTGATCTCCCGCGCGCTGTGGATGGACGAGACCCCGCTGCGTGGAGTTCTGAGGCGTAGGCCGCAAACGGCCAGTGCCGCGTCACCTTCGCGCTCGAACGCCTGGCCGCCGACCTCTACCGCGCCACCGGACACAAGCCACTGATCCTCATAGCCGACCAGGCGGCTGGTTGCCGGACCGGCGTAGCCGCCTCGGCCGGCCTCAGGGCGCCGGTTCCGCGGGCCGGTTCTCGTATTCGGGTGCGAGGTTCCGGGCGGGGATTGCGTCCAGCGGCCACGGGTGCGTTGCATGGGGGTTGGGCAGCAGCGCCACGTCGTGCGCTGCCGTGTCCCACAGGGGCAGGCCGGTCAGGGCGATGACCGCGGACAGTCGCCGGTAGCGGCCGTCCGGCCTCTCGCTGTCGATGCCGAACAGACCGGTGTTGTCCCGGCCCTGCGGGCAGGTTCGCCCGAAGATCCCGGCGATGATCTCTTCCTCGTCGGGGAAGTCGTGGATGCCCGCGACCACGGCGTAGGGGATGCCGGTGATGTCGTACCGGCCGCCGGCCTTCTCCCTGACCCGCTCCTTGAGCCTTTGCGCTGTCAGGACGATTCCGCCGGTGAAAGCGTTGCTTGAGGCAAGGCGCGCGTCGGGATTGGTGCGCGAGGGCGCCTCCGGCTTCATCGGTATGAAGGTGACGGCGATCTGCGTGCCGGACTCTTCCCGGTAGATCGCTCGGGGCCAATGCGCCCAGGCGCGGTGCGGTGACGCCTGATGCGGCACCTGCTCGGGCGGGGGCAACTGCTCGAGTTCGTTCTCGATGAATCTCGCGAACGCCTTGGGCGAGGGGTCGCGCTGGCCCCGGATGACCTCGAACCTGACGAAGTAGCCCGCCGTGGGTTTGACGGCCTTGTTGAGCTGGTCGGCGATGCGGCCGTGCCGAGTCTGCGGCGCGGCCCAATCCGGGGGCTCGAACAGGGAAAGGACTTCGACCGCGGCGACGCAGACCCCGCGCTCGTAGACGCGAAAGTCAGGGCCTTTACCGTCTTCTTCGTACCGGACGTCGTCGAAGCGCCGGCGCAGAAGGTGGTGTACGTAGAGCTCGTCCAACGCCCCGAAGTGCGCGACGCCATCGCTGCTCCTGAGCCTCTTGGCGAGCTTGCGGCCAGGATCGTCCGGGAACTCGGCGTACCAGGCGTTGACCGCTGCCCGGGACGCGACAGCCTGCGGACGGGTGGAGGTCTTGAACCAGCGGACCGGCGCCTCGACGTATCCCAGCGGACCCACGCGCGGCGAAGCCGGCTCGGGGAACAGCGGCTGACCGGCCATCATGCGGCCGCCCCGTCGGGTCCGCACTCCTGCGTTGACAACCTATGCACGACCTTTACGGTAGCGGCCGGCGCCCGATGGCGCGCTGCGATTTCGTCCAGCCATCGGCTGGGATGACTTCAGGGCGCGGGCCAGATACTTCTCCTGTCTGCACGGCTGTGAACACGTCGTCCTCGGTCGCCCCCGGCCCTTGTGCAGCGGCGTAAGCTCTTTGCCACACACTGCGCACGTCAGGGGCCAGGACTCGATGCGCAGTGCCAGCAATCGGTTATCGGTCGTGCGATCCCGGCGCATTCGATCAATGTCGCCCGGGACGGCGCCGGCGAATCCAAACACCACGTTGTCGGCTGCCGCCAACGCCGTGTGCAGGCGCTCCCGGTAGACCAGCAGGTCCCGTGACCGAGAACGATCGAACCGGGCGAGCCA
Organism: Actinospica acidithermotolerans; assembly: GCF_018139625.1. Taxonomy (GTDB): domain Bacteria; phylum Actinomycetota; class Actinomycetes; order Streptomycetales; family Catenulisporaceae; genus Actinospica; species Actinospica acidithermotolerans. Next base: position 34,847 of record NZ_JAGSOH010000009.1, read on the forward strand.
TCTGACCAGCCGCTCCTCCGGCATGTCGTATATTCGGCTATTTATGTACAGCCGTACTCGGCGGTCACCGCCCATGTCAGGGCCCATGCGCAGGCCAATGAGAATCGCGGCCGTCATGTCCGTCACGTCTGCTCTTCCCGCGTGGTGCCCAGGCCGGCCCGCCGCGGATTGCATGCTGCGATGATCTGGGGCGCCATCGTGGCCGCGGTCGTCGTGGTCGTGTCACGTAGCGCCAGGATGACCGATCGAGCTACGAAGAGCGCAACGACGGCGCGGATCGTCTCCAGTATCGGGCCGATCGCTGCTATGGCGATCAAGGTGGCTGTTGTCATGGCGCAAGACTAGGCATGCCGCGAACCACTCAGCATCAGAGCACGTCAACGCTGCAGCATTCATGTAAATCTGTTTGCTTTAAGTCTAAGGAATTTCGTCACACCGAGCGGCAGGGCTCTTCGGTGGGCGAGGCTAGGGCCGGGGTAGATGGATGGTCCTGGGCCGGTGCGACTGCTCGGCCCGGTGATCGTTTCCCGCGTGCCCCTGGTGGTTTATTGGCTCGAGGCGACACGCCGCAGACGGCGGGATGCGACGTTTGGGCGGCCGTGACCGATACCGTCGGGTCAACGCCGGGTCGCGGAGGCCTGGAACGCTTACGCCACCGATCGCCCCGGCGCGACGGGTCGGCTTGCTACAGAGGCGTGGTGCGCCCACTCCGCACTTCAACCTGGATTCAACCACTCGAGTGGTGCGACAGATGCTGGCCGGGCAGTGGAGAGGCTGTCCACCATGCGATCGAACCGGCGTGCCTACGCCGATCTGCGCAGTTCCTTCACGGGGGAGAGCCGGGTAGCGGCGCGGGCCGGCACCGCGCGGGACGGCTCGCCCGGCCTGGACCACTGCACGGCGAGGCAGCGCAGACTACGCGCGATCCTGGCCCTGGGACTGTTCAACGACCACGATTGGGCCTTCGCCGAGTACGGCTGGGGCTGCCCTTCGGTCACGCGCTACAACGTGACCTTCTCACCCCGCTACGACGCCCTGGTCATCATCTCCAACACTCCGGTCAACGTCGCCTCCCGCATGGTCGCAGCCCGTCCGGGCTCACTACGTGTTCCCGGGTTGCGCTACGACCCGGCCAAGGAGTTCAGTTCCGAGACCCGCCACGTCATCGACGTCGAATCCGGGGCGGAATTGATCGTCACGGAGCGGCCCTCCGGCCGGCAGAAGCCGCTTCCCGCAGGCTCACCGGCGCCCCGCCGGTCACGGCTCGAGTCGCACGGGCTCGCCCACGCGCTGACAGCGGCGGAGCAGGAGGCGCTTGCGGCGATTCCCGCGATGACCGATGAGATCGAGACCCTGCTGGCCGGGCTCGCGGTCCGCCTGAACGCGCGAGACCCGCTGGGGCGTTGGGCGATGGGCTACTGGTTCTGGGACCCGCTCGAGCGTCCGGTACGGGATAGCAGCATGTTCAGGGTCGAACGCCGGCTGCACGGTGAGGAATCCGTCTGGGAGTTGCGCTGGTCGTCGTATCCGTACGTGCGTGATGTGGCCGCCATGCTGACCCACCCGGTGATCGGCGTGGCCGGATGCGGCGCCGTCGAGGTCGAAGACGGCTACGACATTCACCTCGACGGCTCGGTCCTCGCTCTTCGCTCGTGGCATCCGGTCGGGCATCTTCGCTGCAACCTTCAGGCCGCGCTGGACCTTGAAGGCATCGACGGGCCCGACAGCCGCGGCTCGAACGAGGTTTCCGGCGGTCCCTCGCGGAGGCGGTCGGCGAGCTCCGGTGGGGCGGCGCCGACGATCCTGTAGCCGGTCGACCTCGTCGCTACCCGGATCAGCGCCGGCCGACTGCGGTGTGCATGCAGTAAGCGGCGACGTCTCCGTCGAGCGGGCCCGGCGGAGCGCCCATGGCAGGCCCCCTGGGCATATGTCTCCTCCGGGACCGGCCGCGGCGGAGGCTGCGGGGCCCGCAGGGACGTTGCGGCGACTCGTGGACTGGTAACACGCGGGGTATGCCGACGCGATGTCGGCATGCTCGAGCCCCCGGGTCCGACCGCTTCGGCGCACGCCTAAAACATCAAGGGTTGAATACGGCGCGCGCGCCGTGCGATGAGCAGGCGGCGAACGCGGCTCCAAAAGTGATTTACCCGCTCGTGACCTGTCAAGGCACTAATAACTTGTTATAAGCGTGTATTAGCGCGGAGGCCGTCAGGGCCCGGTGGCGGTAATGTCTCTGTCGGCGCGAATGCGCCAGGCGGCAGGATGATGCCTTTCGCTTCACCTGTCCGCCGGGGGAACAGCCGCCCAATCCCGGACGGTACCCCTTGCTGCCATGAAGGAGCACGGCGTGATCCCGTGGAAGAAGTTCGCCGCGCGGGTCGCGGGTAAGTCCTCGTCGTTGGCGCGCGCGGTGCGCCGCAGCGGAGACAGGGTCGTCGCGATCTCGATCGTCGTCGACCCGTGGCTCATCCCGCTGGCCCACCACCTGCTGCGACGCTGACGAGAGCAGGGCCCGGGCATCGGGCGACACCGACACCAGGGCCCTGCCTGCGAGGACTGAACCTCGACCGGAGGTGGGCCCCGTCCAGAACCTGTTCAGGGAATCGGGCGGGGTCTCACCATGCGCGGCACGCGGCGTCGCGAAGGCGCCGCGGACGCCCGCACGACTATACCGCCGGCGGCGAAGCCGGTGGCGAAGAATCGGCGCAGAAAACGACGAGGAATACACATACTGCGAGTCCGCGGATATCAATGTCCCGGGTAAGTCGGGTAGTAGTCGGCCGGTGAAATCGTGAATAGCAACGGCCCTCGGGCAGAAGGCCGCCCTGGAGGCCGATTGCCGCCTGGCCCACGACGGTGACGAACTCGGCGATCCCGACCGGCGGGCCGGTCGGGATCGCCGCGGGCGCGCTCGCGGCAGCGGCCCGCGCACTGCGGCTCCCGACCCGGCCGAACTCGACATCCTCGCGCGCGACCGGCCGCCGGCCCGAGCCCGAGATGCGAAGTACGCGATCTCGGTGTCTCGGCGGGTCTGGGCGGTGTCACCATGGGGCCGTGAAGGATCAGGGGACAACAGGATGGTTCGACCAGGACTCCGCATGGTGGGTGAAGGCACATCGCGCGGCGGCCCACCTCCGGGACCTTGACCGGCTGGTCGGGGAGTATCGCGCCTCCGTTCCGTACGCGGTCACGGCCGAGCCGGCCGAAACCTCGGGCCGCGTGCCCTACCGGCTGCGCCTGTTGAAGCCGGTTCCCACGGTGATCAACGCGACGATCGGTGATGTCCTGAGCAACCTGCGGGCCGCACTCGAGAGCGTGGCGTACGAGATCGCGCGGCTCGGCGGCGGCGGGACGTTGACTGCCGAGCAGGAGCGGGCGCCCCAGTTCCCGATCTGCTCCACCCCGAACGACTTCGACGTGAAGTTCTTCAACGCGAGGAAGGCGCGGGGTCCCCTCTACGACGACCGGGCCCGTGCGGCGCTGCGCGCGGTCCAGCCCTTCGTGAACGTGGAGATGCTGCTGAACGAGGGCGCCGACATGGACTTGGACTACACGCTGGCGTTCGAGCTGAGCGAACTGCACCGGCTCGATGTTCTGTGGAACATCGACAAGCACCGGCGGCTGGCCGTGGTGACCTGGTGGCCCGACGTCTTCTGGTGGACCAGCTTCGGACCGACGCAGCGCCGGCTGCTTCCGGGCGACGGCACGATGATGGACGGCTCGATCCTGTTCTACGTCGAAGGCGGCGACGAAGGCCAGGGCGACGTGAACCACGAGTTCAACCTGGCCCTCATCGACGACCCGGCACGCGCGGTCGGGCCCGAGCCGACGGCCGAGGACGCCGTCGACCTGCTCGCCCGCCTCCACGACCACGTCACCGGTTGGGTCCTGCCGGTGATCTTCGATCGGATGGCGTACGGCGCGCCGTCGGCCGGCGGCGCGTGATCAGGCAGGTCGGGTCTTTCCGAGACGCGGTCGGTGACCGCGGTCCCCGGGTTCGGACGCCACCGCGGGGCTCGTGACTGCGAACGCGCAATCGCCTGAATTCGTCCGGCCAAGGCGACTACGGTGAAGGACCACCGGGCCGTCCTGCGACCGCAAGGAGACGCTGTGATCCCCGTTCCGCCGAACCATCCCGGCACGCGGCCGGATGAGCCCATGCCTCCGCTGTTCACTGTTCGTGCGCTGTATGCGAGGCATGCGGATGTGAAGTCCTTCGACGCCGGCATCGAGGCCGCCCTCATCGAGGCCGAACACGCTGGAGATTTCCGTGTGCTGCGCGCGGCGATCGCGGGCTACCTGTGGTCCGCGATCTGCGCGGAGCACGCGCTCGACCTCGGATCGCTGCCAGCGGACCAGCGCGCCGATCTGCTGCGGGCGCGCATGCTTGAGTCGCTCGACGCCGGCCAGCGGCCGGCCGGCGCCTCGTCCCTCGTGGCTCAGCATGCGCGTCTGGACGAGCCGCTTCCGGATCTCGAGGGGCCGATGCGGGGTTTCCTCACCGACCCCGACGACGAGCCTCCCGCGGCAGCCGCGGCAGTACGTTGACGGGCGGCGCGCTGCGAGCGTGAAAGACGCCGGCCGTCGTCGCCGTCCGCGGCCCGTTCCCTGCGGACGGCGGTGCGCGAGGGCTTCGTCTCTAGTTCGGCGTGTCCGCTGCGCTGCCGGGCTGGTCCCGCAGGTGCAGGTGTTCGCCGGTCAGCCGCTGTGGGTCGACCAGGCAGTCTTGGGCTGCGCTGACGTGGCCGAGAGTGAAGTTGAAGAACCTGGTGGCGATCTTCGACCACGGATTGGTCAGGACGGCGCGTTTGTAGGATTCGTGCGGGTAGCGGCCGGGTTCCTCGATCCACGACGCCATGGAGGTTGCGGCGGCCTTGGCAGCGCGCGTGGGATTGGTGCCGGGAGTGCGCTTGTCCCACGCCAACCCGTGCTTCGCGGCGCTCCACCCCATGCTCGTGAGCTGACCGGGCGTCAGCGTGGTGCCGGCGGGAAGGAGTTTGCCGTACAGCTCGAAGGCGTGGTGCGCCGGCAGCGGGGCTTGCCCGTAGCGGTGGGCCATCAGCTTGCTGAGGTTCGCCGTGGCGTCGGCGGCGACGATCCCATGCCACAGGTCCAGCAGTTCGGCCTCGTGCCAGACACGAGAGCGTAGGGCGTCGCGAAGCGCCGTTGCCGTCTCCTGCACCGTCATCGCGGACTGCGGCAGGGTGTAGTGCAGTTGCGCCGGATGCCACTGGCCGGGCAGCGTCTCGGCATCCCAGGTCAGTGCGGTGGTCGGCGAGCTGGGATCGGGGCGAAGAAATCCGTCGGCCACGAGGCGGCGCAGAAGGCGCTCGTCGAGGTGGCGCTCGCCGTACAGGCCCTGCTCGCCCTCTCCGTCGCGCGCCCAGTCTTCGGCACGCAGCACCTCGTCCTGGCCGCGGTGGCTCGCGCAGATCGCGAGCATGGCCCACGCCAACAGCGGTTCGCCGGCCGCGATCTGCTCGATCGAGGACGGCGCGGGCCGGTCGAAGCCCCGGCACCACTCGGCAACGGCGGAGCGTCTGGCGATCTCCCGCGTGCCGGCGTTCGCTGCGGAGCACGTCTCGCACACGGCTGTGGCGCGCTGCTTCGGGCTGAGCACTTCGGATCTGCTCGTCACCGTAGGGACTCGTCCGCAGGAAAGGCAGGTACTTGCCGCATCGTGGGCGAGCGCGTGGGGCCGCAGCACGGCCGCGAGGACGGTGGCGTGCTCCACCCCGATGTCGGCAGCGATCTCGCCCGCCGCGTGGACCCAGCGTCCGCGGGCGTCGCGTTCCCAGTAGGCGGCCGCCGCCCGGTGCATCGCATCGTCGGCACCGAGCAGTTCCAAACCGATCCCGCCCGGCAGCATCTGCGCGCCGGTCGGCGGACCGGGGGCAGCACCACCCGGGGCGAGGTTCGTCTCCTCGCTCGTGTTCGACGCCGCCATCCGACTTCTCCTTCTCCGTCCCCATGACCTTGCTCGCGGCTCTCGCGGTGCGGGACATCGTGTACCCCGGCCACCCGTTCGAGCCGGGCACGTTCCCTCCCCAGCGCGGACCGGCCGCTGATCGGGTAAGCGAACTCTACGCGAGCGCTCGCGGAATCTGCCGCGGACCGGCCTCGCGCCATCGGGGCCATGACGTGAAGCGAGGCTTGAGGGAATCAAGACTGATATTTGCCACCCGAGTTGGCAGTGAGAACCCTGAGGTTGCCCGGATCACTCGAAAACCGGGCGCCCGGCCCGGACTACCACTACGTTCGTACGGTGGGAATCAGTCACACTCCGCCGGCCGCGGTGTACGTGGTCGGCCACCAGGACCTCGGCGCGGTGAAGGTCGGCGCCTGCCTGGAGCCTTCCGCCCGGCGAATCGCCCAACACGTTCGACGCGGATGGCAGCTGCTCGCCGTGTTCCCCACACCCACCGGATGGGACGCGGCCAGCATCGAACGGCGCGCGATCAAAGCCTTCACCCCGACCGTCCCCTGCGAGCACCGCGGGATCCGACGCCCGCTGCGCCCGGCCGGCGGCTTCCTACGCCCCGAGCAGATGCCGCAGTCCGGTGCCGGCGAAACGTTCGATGTATTCGAAGTCTCGCCGGCCAGAGCGGTGCTCGCACTCTGGTATCTCGAGGCGGATCACCGGGCACGGTACTACCCGCCGAGCCTCGACGGCTCAGACCCCGAACAGCGTCACAGGGATCAGATATACGCCTGGGCCCGAACCAGGTATATCGTGCACTAGCCTTCAGATCGATCCTTTGCAACGTGGCCGCCGTTGCGGAGCGATCATGTTGAGCCGGACGAGGGCGGCACACCCGCCCCGCGACGTGCGAGAGAAGATCCCGACGGCCTCACCCGGAGTTCCTTGAAGATGGGCAAGCGCAGTTCCAGCAAGAAGCGGTCCCCCAGCGCCCGATCGTCCGCGGCCGCGGCCCAGAGACAGGCCCGGGAGGCCGACGTCGAGGTTGAGCCGGATCGGGACTTCGAGCACGTTGCCGCATCACTGCGCCGACATGCGCCGGTCCTCGAGATGGATCCCGACGTCGAGGTGGTGACCGCGCCCGGCGGAATCGTCATCGAGCTCTACGGGCACGACGGGATCATTCACCAGGCCGCCGTCGAATACTGGTCGCGCGATGAACGGGGCCGCTACGTGCACCAGACCGCGCCCATCGCCCAGCGTCTCGGGGTGCGCTCGGCCACGACGCTGCCCAGGCACCTGAGGCTGCACGCGCGCGCCTACGACCCGGCGCTGGCCTGCCCGACGTGCGGCAAGACGACCCTGCTCGATAGCCGCAACGTCGCTCTACGCGTCGCCGGCCGCCCCGCGAGCCCGTGCAACGCCTGCGCGGCCGCCGACACCGCCCGCACCGCCGGGCGCGCGGAGATCGAGCGATGGTGCCGTGAGCTGCTCGCCGACCAGCAACGCGCCGACGAAGCAGAGATCATTCTCGGGGATCTGGTCGCCGGCTACGGTCTGCTCGCCCTGCTCACCGCGCACCGCGGCGAGGGCACGGTGATCCGCGTCGAGGACTTCCTGACCTACGACCAGGGCGAGCCGACCCTGATCGGCACCGCCGGCCTAGACGCCAACCTCCTGGCCGACCTGGTGCGCCGCGGGTACCTGACGGTGGACCCGAGGTCGCCGTCCCACGCGTTCGCCTGGGACGAGACCGGCGCCGTCACCGGATGGCACCCCCTTAAAGCCCACTACACGACGCCGTGGACCGACCAGGGCCCCGCGCACAGTGCCGGATGGCTCGCGCGGAACCTGCGGACGGTGCGTCACACCGGAGAGGTGGTCGACGCCTGGTACCGGATCGTCGGCGCCGACGCCGCCGGATTCCTGGGCGCCATGATGCGCTGGCGCTACGGCTGCCCGCCCGCCTCACAGGTCAAGGACGAGGAGGTGGTGGACGCCGTCGTCCGCAAACGTCCCGCCTTCGACCCGGGCCAGCTCGCCGCGGTGGCGTGGTCTGCCGCCCAGTACGGATTCGGCGCCGCCAGCCGGTACGGCGGCGGCCGGAAGAACGCCGGGTCGAGCGCCGCGGGCGCGATGGTCCGCTGGCTGACCGAACCCAAAACCATCGCCTACGAATCCTACAAACGCCAGCCGCTGCTACACCCGTGGCCGCTCACCGCCCGCCAGTTCCTCGAGCACCACTTCGCCGCCGACCCGGCCGACTGGCAGCACACCCGCGCCGAGCGCGAAAAGCTACGGCCGGAGATCTTCTGCCCCTGCGAGCTCGCCACCGACCAGGACGGGCCCCTGGCCGGCTGGCCATCCGGCTACCACCGCGGCCAGGGCCCCACGCTGGAGGGAACCCGCCAGGTCTACCGGACGGCGGCCCGCCGCCAGGCCACTACGCCGACGAACCCCGAAGCCGTTAGTGCGTTCCAGGAGATCGACGCGCGCTGGCGGGCCGAACTGGCCGCGAGCGGGGTGGACGTCCGCGACGATCTTGCCCGCGCATGGATCGGCGTGATGTGCGCACGCGCCTTGATCCACACCCGCATGATGCTCGACCTGCGCCAGATCTCCTTCGAAGGATGGTGCGAGGCGCACCACCGGATCACATCAGACCTGGAATACGCCGCGCGCCACGACCTCGAAGCCGCTGCCGGCGCGCGCGAGCACACCCGCACCTCGATCTGGAGCCAGGCCTCCGACCAGCAGCGGACAGCTGTGGGAGCCTGGCTGCGCGACCGCCTCCAGAAAGTCACCAGCGACGTCGATGCCGTTCAGATCGATGCGGTGTGGCACGTCATCGAGCACCCTGAGCCCGAGTACAGTCCACCGGCCGCCCAGGTTCCGCGACAGCTCCCGGATCGGCACTGGACCTCCGAGGTCCACCAGTCGGCAGGCGTCGGCACGGACTCACAGGATGAATCTTGAGCGCCCGGCTCGGCGGCCGCGAAGCGTCGTGTCCGGTCAGTCGAGCGGAACCTGCCAGGTGCCGCGTTCGATGATGTTGTAGCGCGGCATTCGACGTGAGACCCGTACATCCGGGTTGCTTCGGGGTCTCGGCGGCGTGCCGGGCAGGTGCTCGAGGCCTTCCTGCAATGTGCCGGTGTGCAGTGTGTCGACGGGGCAGCGCGCGCCGGAGCAGGGTCCGGTCGCGGTGTGGGGCCCACGACGGCACGGATCCGCCAGCGCGCAGCCGGATCCGCAGGCCAGCAGGCATCGCAGGTGGTTGAAGGCGTCCAGGGGGGCGTCCGCGCGCACGAGGTACCAGGTGCCCTCCCGCTCGCCCTGCTCGAGGCCGGCCGCGATCTGCGGGGTGCGTGGCAGGTGCAGGCGCTGCTCGTGGTGGCGCACCAGGAACAGCCGGTCGAGGATCTCGACCTGGTCGCCGGCGGGCTGCTCGCGCTCGAACCAGGCGGCCGCCTCCGGCCACGGGCCCGGTCCCCACAGCAGGTCGCAGGGGACGTAGGTGGTCTCGTACTGGGAGTCGTAGTGGGCGAGTTCGTCGTCGTTCGCCTTGGCCCTCACCAGAACGTAGGTCAGCCCCTCGGGCGGGAACGCCGGATTGAACTCGGCGAACGGCGCCCAAGTGATGATCCTGCCGTCGTCGCCCCAGCCGATCGCGACCACCTCGCGCGTGGCGGGCGCCGGGTAGAAGCGCCCGCCGGGCGTGAACGAACCCCAGAGCCGGTTGACGATCTCGGCCAGTTCACCGATCGCCTGCGCGGCCAGGTCCGGGGTGAGCAGCCGGTAGCCGGAGGAGTGGGCGATGCGGTCCCGGGCGTCCTTCAGGATCGACTCGTGGTGCCGGTTGCGCTGCCCGTGCAGCAGACCCTCGGCGCGCGCCCACTTCACCAGCGAATCGAACCTGCCGTTGAACCACATCGTCGTCCCGTCGCTCAGCCTCAGCCTCCACGAGTGGGGCTTGCGGAGCAGGTCGGTGGGAAGCTGTTCGACGAGGTCCGCGAAGCCGGCCGGGGTGAGCGTGTGCGGGGCGTGGTGCGCGTCGAGGAACGTGACGGACCCGTCGTGGTGGTCCATGAAGCGTTCCCTCAGCGCGTATTCGACCACCAGGCGGGCCCGGTCATGGGCGAGGGCGTATAGGTCGTAGAGCAGCACGCCGCGGGAGTAGAGCGTGCGCACCTGCTCGAACGTCTCGCGTACCCGGTCCGGGACCTGCTCGACGAGGTCGATGTGGCCGATCATCTGCTGAAGGAAGGCGGCCGCCTCCGCCGGGCGCGCCGCGGCACCCGCCCCGAGCGGCGTGGAGCGCAGCGAACGTTCGTCCGGCCGCTGCAACTCCTTGAACAGCTCCTCGGGTGCCTGGATGTCCACGCCGTCGTTCCTCCTGTTCCGGCTCCAGGCTAGGTCCACGGCCGCCGAGGACACGACTGGTTTCGCCCGGCGCCGCGCGGCGAGCCGCGGCTTCAGCCGGCCCAAGCGGAGGGAGCGCCGCGTTCTCCGCTCCCTCCGCTTGGGCCGGTGAATGCCGTGCGGCCGGCTCTCGGGATCCGCGGCGGTCTAGCGCCAGGCGATGGTGACGCGCTTTTCGTCGAAGGTCCGAGAGCCGCGCGCCGTCGCTGAACCGACGTAGACCCGCTCGATGAAGATGTCGACGAGCACGCGCTGGTCCTCGACGCTGGCGTGGTTCCACCAGTTCGCGATGTCGTCGATTGTGGTCGGAAGCTCGACGGCGGCGAGGCGAGTGAGGTCCGCAGACTCGGCCGCAAGACGCTCGGCGTGGGCGGCGACCTGGAGGTAGGCCTCCTTCGACGCGTTGCCGGCGGCGAATTCGCCCGCCATCGTCTTGGCGGCTTCTTGGGCGCTGCGGGCCTGCTCGCGGGCGCGGGCAGCGTCGATGCCGAGCTTCTCGTGAGCCCGCAGGATCGCTCCGGGGCCGTCCATGTCCTTGGCTATCCGGGCGAGCACTTGCGTCGCGACGTGCTTCTCGAGCCCGTCGGCCTGGACTCGGATCTTGCCGCAGCCTCCCGTGCGCCTGCCCGTCATGCACGCGTAAGAGCGGACTCCGGGCGTGGTGGGGTGCGCGCTCAGCGCCTTTCCGCACAGCGCGCACACGGCGCGCTCGTCCCCGGTGAGCAGGTAGACCCGCCCCTCCAGGTCGACGCCGTTGCGCCGGTCCGGGTCGGTCAGCTTCTCCACGAGCCGCCGGTGGGTCTCGGGGTCGAACATCGCCGGCCACGGCGCCGGCCGTCCGTCGGGCAGCAGCCCGGCGTTGGCGGGGTTGAGGAACATTCGGCGCATCGTCGGTTCGGTCCAGTCTCTGCCCGTGACCGTCTTGTACCCGCGCACGTTCCACTCGCTGACAAGCCCGCGCAGCGTCGTGCCGTCCTGGTCGAGGAACTGCGCGGCTGCCGCGCGCCCCTTCTCCAGCTCGTCGTCGATGCATTCCGTGCGCTGGTTCGTCGTGTAGCCGTAAGGCCGCATCGTGCTTACCCCTTCAGGCCGGCTGGTCGGGCCGACGTGTACTACATGGCCAGTTCTGCAATGCCGCTGTGGCCACATGAGCGCCCAGATCGGACCCGGCGGCTCGCACACCCTCGGGGGAGGCGTGGCGTGCGAGGCCGGGTCTCGACGGGGCTCATAGGTGCAGGGCTCATCCATTGCGTACTGCTATGTGAACTGTATAGCGGACCGCCCTCCCGATTCAGCTAGTTCCGGGACCAGTTTCTTACAGAGTGCGAAAAACCCCGCCCGTGCGCTTGCATCACGTCCGGGCCCCGGCGCTATGCCACCGCGCCCGCGAGTTCGACGCCCCTCGCAGATCGCCCTGCGGATCCGGGCGGAACAGCCTCGTGCGCCCGCCTTCCCCCGCGCGCATTCATGAAGCTCTCATGCGCCAGCGTAGGGCTTCCGACCGGCTGGGGCGCGCCGTGTCCCGAGCCGAGGCCCTCGCCCACCCGGCAGGACGGGCCGGCGTCGGCCGACGCCGAGCGGCCCCGGTCGGCAGCCTTGTCCCGGCGGCGCTCCAGGCACGCCCTGCACGGGACCAGGTCCGGCCAGAGCCGCCCGTCCTCGCACGCTGGGTCCTGGCACCCGTAGGGGGTCAGCAGGGCCAGCTTCATCAGGAACGCGTAGACGTCGCGGACCTGCTCACCGCGGTCGTAGACCCGGTCCAGGGCCCGGCGGATGCGGGCGGCGATCCGTTCGGGCTCCAGCCGCTCGTCCTCGATCATCTCGGTGACGCGGACGCCGACGCGAAGCCTTCGCCAGCCGGTCAGCGAGCTGTCGAGCGGGCCGAGTCCGGCAAGGGCGGCCGCGACGTCGCTGCGCCCGGGTGCCTCGGCGCGCCGGACGCGCTCGACGGCGCCCTCGACGAGCCGGTCCCAGGATTGCCCCGGGCGGGACCCGGCGGGACGCGCGCCCGGGCGCTCCTCGTTGTCCGCCGGCTCGAGCTCCTCCCGTCCCGGCCGCGTGCGGCCGCCCGTATCGGGACTTGCGCCTTCGGCGGGACGGGAGGGGCACGGTTTGGTTCTTTCTCCTTCCCCCATCGTCTTCCTGTAGGGGACGAAGGTTTCCCCGGCACCCGCCGCGCAGCTTCCCCCCGGTGCCGACGCGCAGTTTTCGCCGTTTCCACGGTGGTCCGGCGCGCAGGTTTCCCCGGCACCCGGCGCGCGGGAAATACCCGGTCCGGGCGCCGGGCGGGGCAGGGCCTGCGGCGGGGGTTGGAGGTGGATCGGGCGGTAGAGGTTGCGCCCTCCGCGCCCGGCCCGTGACTCGACCTTGAGCACGCCGAAGGCCACGAGCCCGGCGCAGTGCTCGCGTGCCTGCTCGCTCGAGATGCCCAGCCGGTGGCGAACCGTCTCGGCCGTCGCCTCCCCGGCTGTCGCCGTCTGGTGGACGATCACGGCCAGCACCCTCAGCTTCGGCGCGTCGAGGCGGTCGACGAGCCCGATGGGCAGGTCCACGAATCCGGGAACCGCCGTCTTGGGCAGCAGCGCCCACCGGGACGCCGCCTTCGACCCGCACGCGGTCACCTGCTGCTCGGTACGCTGCAGGCCCCGGGAGGCCAGAGAGCCCAGCGCGGAGTCGACGGTCCGAGGGCTGACGGACAGTTGAGCGGCGAGCGTGGAGACCGGCAGCGTGCAGCCCTGGTCGGTCGCGCAGAGCTTGCGTACCTTCATCCAGACGCGCACGGCCTGGTGGGTCAGCTCCGCATCGCAGACCACGGCCATCGGCACTCTGACGCGGGAGGCGGGGTCGTATCCGTGCACGAAGCCGCGGGCGGCGATGGTGGGGGAGTGCGACACGGTTGCTTCTCCTTACCGTAGATCGTTCCCGGGCCGAGGCATCGGCGAGGAGCCGTCGGCGCGACGGTGCTGGTGCAGACTTCCGGACGGCCGAGGAGGCGGACGGCGTGCCGGACCAGCGGGGCAATGGCGCGCTGTCGCCGGCGCGCACCGAGGATGTAAAAGGCCTTAGGAAAAGGGAGGCTTCGGCCGGGGCGCCGGGTCGCACTGCCCGGGAGCCCCGGGGGGCGCGAACGCCGTGATGTTGTGCCAGGGAAGGAAGACGAGGCCGTCGTCGACCGGTACGCCGGCGAAGACGCCGAGCTCGGCGACGAGCAGCGCCGCGCACCAGCGCTCGTCCGAGTCGCGTACCAGAGATCCCGCGCGAACGGTCGCCGGGGAGGGCACGGGGTTTCCCGCAGCCGAGAGAGTCAGGACTTCCAAAAGCCCCTGAAGCCTGCGCTCCTGGTCGTCCGGACCGAGGGCGAACGCGCGGGCGAGCGCGATGCGGACCTGATCGGGGACATCCGTCACAGCGCGGCTCCGCGCAGGACCCCGCGGCGAGGCGGAGCAAGGCCGACCCGGTCGGTGGCACGCCTCGGATGAAGGCTGCGGCAGTTGCTGTGCAGGGTTCTACGGCTCGTCACCACGCCCCACTGCGGGTACCGGCGTGGCCGGCAATCGAACCCGCTCGGCCATGGGGCCACGGATGCGCGCTCGGGCATTGGATGGATCACGGCTCCACCTCCAGGTGCACAGTACAATGCATTGCTGGTACCTATGACAAGTCCCCAGTGCAGAATCCCTGGCCACAGGGCAGGGGAGATGTGGAAGAGCCGACCGAGACGCCATCCGCGGCGAACCGACGGCGGCCGCGTAGACCTTGCGCAGCCACCGAATCGGCCAGACGGGAAGCCGCGATCGCCGCGCCGACGCGGGTGCCGATCCACCGCCAGCGGCGCGGCGAACTCGAGTCGCGCGGATGCCCCCGCCGCGGCGACCGGCCGTGGCGGTTGCGCGGCCCCGTGGCCCGCGTCCCGTTCGCCACGCACCTCGGCGCACTTCGTGGTCTGAGGCGGGCGGCAGCATGCTGGGCTCGCAAGCACGCCGTAACGGAGCAGACGCGGTCAGGTGCACCCTGCTACGGTGAAGCCTTGGGTCGCTCCTTCGGCAGCGCTTACCCCGCCCGGGGGGCAGTCCACGAGTGGGCGGGACCCGCTGGTCCCGGGTACCCCGCCCACTCACATAGGGGCCAACAATGTACTAATCTAGGTACAGAAATCCGCGCCCGCCGTCGGCTTGGCGTCCGGGTAGCGCCACGGCGATCAACTGTGCGCCGGCGCGGACGGGCGTTCGACGGCTCGCCTTCGGCCGCGGCTGGACGCGCGTCGCCGAATGCGACCCTCAGGGGTTTCTTCCTGCTCTGTCTTCACCGTGCTCCGTGGCAACCGGCCCCGCCGTCCGCGGGTCTTGCGGCACGCAGCGTGCGGTGAACGGTGCCGGGACAGCCGTGATCACCGTCTATCTCAGGTATCACAATGCGCATCGCCCGCTCCGGCGAGACGGAGCGGGCGATGCGCATGTGGTGCTCATTCAGCGTGGTGCGCTGGAGGTCGAGTCGCGAATCCCGATCACCGGCACGTCCGCTAGCAGCCTGCCAGAGCGAATTCGGCCGCCTCTGATGCGGGAAGCTTTTCGGGCGCGGCGGGCCCGGACACCGTCGTCCTCGCCGCGAGCGCCTCAGCCACCGCCGCCGCCTGCCGCGAGCTCACCGGCCAAACACCGCTACCCCGTTCCAACGCCCGCCGGATGTCGTCTGCCTCTACGTGCACGTTCGCCCTCTCTCCATGGTGCTCCCCGACCACGTGTGGACGCGGCAAATCTACGCATCTGCCCCACCCACCGCGGGAAAACAGGCGTCGTGAAAGAGCGCATGCGTCGCGCCCCTCCCCGAGCACAACTTTTTGTGCCCACGACACATTAGTACTATAGTTCGTCACCGTGCGCCACAGTCAACAGCGGGTTGTGTCAAAATCTGGACACTGACTGTATGTCAGATTTCTGATAAGCGATGGGGGGTGGAGGGGCAGGTGACAGCGCCTCCAGGCGGACAGCCGCCACGGCTCAACAGCGACACCGTCAAGGACCGTCTCAACAGGTTGTTCGAATTCTTCCCGAACCCGGAGACCGGCCTGCCCTACACCAACGAACAGGCGGCCGCACGCATCGCGGCGATGGGCACACCCATCCACCGCAACACGATCACGAACGCCCGCCGGGGCGAGACTGAGCCCACGCTCAAACACGCACGCGCCATACACGGGCTGTTCCCGGCCGCCCCCGGCGACTACCTCATGGTGGGCACGGAAGCCGACCGCAAGGCGATCGCGGCCCAGGACGCGCAAACCGAGCCTGAGACCGACGCCGTGACCGAGGAGGACCTGCGCGCCATCGCGCGCCTGTTCGGCGCGCCGGAGGAGGTGCTGACCAGCGACACCGACCTCGGCAAGGACTTCGATCTCGAACTGCAGGAGCTCCTCGCCCAGCGCAGGAGCGGCGCCCACTTCCTGGCCTTCGCCATGCGCTACGACCAAGAGCCCGACGCCGAGGTCAAGCAGGAGATGATCCGGCAGCTCGAGCAGGCCGGCCGCATCGGCCGGCGTCTGCTGGCCAATCGCCGACATCCGGCCCCGCACGATGGCCGGGACGACGATGCGGATTCCTGACTGGTATCACCGCAGGCGCGTCCGCCTGGCCGCCGACCGCTTCCCGCTTCCCCCGGACGCCGGCCTGGCTCTGCAGCACATCGTCGAGCAGACCGAGCAGCTCACCGGGCGACTGACGATGATGGCGCCGGTGCCGATGGATCCACGCGGCCCCTCAGGCCGCGTGGACCGGATGCTGATCGACGGCGAGGCCCTGGACCTGGTGCAGGTTCCAGAGGACGCCGACGTCGCGCACCAGGAGCACATCGCTCTGCACGAGGTGGCACACCTGGTGCTCGGCCACGTCGAGATCCCCCAGGCCGGGCCCGACGCCACCAGCCATCCGATCCTCGCCTCCATCTACGGGCAGGACGTGCTCGACAGGGCCCTCGAGACCGAGGGCTCGTTCCTGCGCGGATGCGTTGCCTGCGACAGCGCCCAGGAAGAGGAGGCCGAGGCCTTCGCCCGCCGGCTCGCCGTCCGGATCGCCCTGGCCCGACGCCCCCACGCCGTTGCGGACGCGGGCCAGGACGCGCAGGAACTCGCCGAACGCGTCGTCGCGCCTTCGGCATCGAATAGCAGCAATCCGAACGGGGAGGACAACGGTGGACATACTCACCCTGACAGTGGCCGCAATCGCCTGGGCCGCAGCGCTCGCCGGCCCAGCCAGATGGTGGCGCCACGGCCGGCCCGGCTCCGGCCTGATGTTCGCGGTCATGACCGTTCTGGGCACGTGCTTCCTGCTGCTGGACAACAGCGTGGACGCCGCACTGCGCCACGCCGTCCCGTCCGAGCAGAACATCGAGGTCCTTCTGCGCGACTGCGCCGGGATGATCCTCGCGTGGTGCGTCCAGATGCTGATCCTCGCAGCGGCGTACAGATCCGAAGAACGAGCCGCCGCCGCCCGGTGGCGCACCGCGCTGCTGCCCGCGGTGCTCATCGCCATGACGGCGACGTTCCTGATCGAGTTCGCCGGCAAGCCCTTCGCCGTCGACTACGCCAGCAGGTGGGGCCAGGACGGCGTCTTCCTCCTCTACAGCGCGATCTACGAGGGATACTTCCTGGTCGCCCTGTGGGACATCCGCGCCCTGAGCGTCCGAGCCGTCAAGATCGCCGCACGCCCCTCGGTCAGGGCCGGGCTCCGCATGATCAAGGCGGCGGCCTGGTTCGCGCTGGTCTACGTCCTCGCAGTCCTCGCGAACCTCGTCATCGACCGCTTCCACCCCGCGACCCCCTGGATCATCGCGGTGGGCACCTACTCCACGCTCGTGGCCGGACTCCTCCTCGTCGCCGGCATCCTCACCCCGGTCGCCGGGATCGGGCTCGAGACCGCCGTGCGCGCGCCCGAAAGGCGCCAGCAGATCAAGCAGCTCGCCCCTCTCGCCCGCATGCTCGACGCGTCGGAGTCCGCACCGCTGCTTCCGACCCAGGAACACGTGACGGCACGGCTGGTAGAACTGCGCGACGCCGCGCGTCTGCTGCTCCCGTGGTGCGACGGTGCAACCACCGAGGCCACCGAGGCCGAGGTCGCGCGAACACTGGCGAACGCCGCACACGCCCGCCTGCAGGGCAAGCCGCAGGTGCACACCGGATGGTCTCTGCCGGCCTGGTTCGCCGATCCGAAGCGCCTGGCGCTGGTCGCCGACGCACTGACCACCGAGCCGACGGAAGCCCTCACGCCATGAACAAGACCCTCGCCGTCCTGGCCCGCATCGGCACCGAGCTAGGAGCCCCATGGGTTCTGGTGATCCTCGTCGCCGTCCCCGCCGGATTCCTCGCCCACCATCCCTGGTGGGGCGCTGCGCTCGCGCTGGTCGCCTCCGTGCTGCCCCAGTCGCTCATCGTCGCCCACCGCGGCTTCGGCGACCGCCACGCGCGCGGAGTCGACCGCCGGTTCGAATACGCGGTGACGATCTTGCCCGTCCTGGCCTACTGCGCGGCGGCGGCAGCCTGCCGGCAAGGCGCGATGGCACTGCTCGCGGCGGTGATGATACTCACGCTCCTACTCACCGGTTTGGTGACCGGGATCTTCCGGTGGAAAGCGAGCGTGCACGCGGCCGTAGCGTCTGGCGCCGTATTGATCTGGTGGGCACTCGGACTCGGTGGCCGCGGGGTGCTCCTAGCCTTCATTCTGCCGGTCTGGATTAGCTGGTCGCGCGTACGCGTCCGCGATCATACTGTGGGGCAGGTATGGGCGGGGGCTACGTGCGGCGTGGTCGCAGGGATCGTCTTCGCCCTCTGTGCCGGTTGAGGACGTACCGTGCCCGCGCATCCCAGACCCAGCAAGGCAACTAGCGAGCGTCAAGCTGGTTCACCGGTTAGTGGCTAAGGACTTGGCCCTTAGAGAGTCACACGATACGAGATCTTGCCGGTGCTCGGGATAGCTCCGAGTGACTCGTAGAACCGCTGCGCCGCTTCGTTGTCACTATCGGTTCCCCACTCGAAGCGGCTGCATCGCTTGGCCCTTGCAACCTGCTCCAGGGCGGCCATCAGTTGCTTGCCGATGCCGGTGCGTCGGTATGCCTGGGCCACATACAGCTCCTTGAGGAAGAGCGAGGTCGTGAAGCCGGAGGCCGGCCAGTGGAACGAATATGAGGCGAATCCGGCCAGCTTGTCGCCGTCCCAAGCAAGCATCGCCTCGGCCGCCGGCCGATCCGCGAACAGCGCCTCGGAGATCTGTGCCACCTTCTCGTCCAGCGACTCTGTGGGTGTTCCGCCATAGAACTGCTCAAGTTCGTCCATGAGACCAGCGAGTTGCGCGGCGTCCTCAGGACTGGCTGCGGTCAAAGTGATCATGGTTCGAACACCTCGTTCTCATCGGGGGTCATCAGTCGGTCTCGAAGTTCCGCAGCAGCGGGCAGTGCGTGGCGGCGCGCCAAGGGAATAGCCTCGAGCAACTGCCGACCACGAAGGTTGATGATCCCCGCGCGTTGAGCGTCACTCAAGCCACTCATGACCTCGACAGCGTACGCGAGGCCCGATCCTGCGTCACCCGCGCGGATTAGGCAGGACGCGTGGTCGAGTTGGGCGAAGGTGCGGTCCATGTAGTCGTCCGGGCTGCACAGCGCGAGAGCTTGTTCTGATGCGCGCCACGCGTTGGCCGTGTCGCCGAGATGGGTGTAGGCGTTTCCCTGGTGGAAGCGCAACTGGCCCTCGTCGTAGCCGAACGCGGAGTCGTTGACGAACTCCGGCGCCAACCTGCTCAGAGCGTCTTCGGCGTTTCCGAGAGCGCGCTCGCAGCCATGTACGTCGCCCCGGGCGGCGAGAATCCTCGCTTCGAGGGCCACCGAGAGCACAGAGCCGACCCTGGCCGTTGCGCCCGCCGCGTCCTGGGAACCGCGGGCAACTATCAGGGCTTCGCCGAGATCGCCGCTGTAGTAGTGCCCGTAGGCCTCCTGGGCCAGGACCCAGGAGAGGGTCTCCGGCTCGCCGGCTTCGACCGCGGCATTCCTAGCTACGCGGGCCCAGCTTCGGAAGTCGCTGCGCCTATCCAGCTTAATCAGTGTGAGGCACAGTAGTCCTGACATCTGTGCCGCGACTCTGGTTAGAGTGGCAGCTGTTGAAAGGGGACGGGGCCGAGCGAAGAGCTCCTGGATTTCGGCAAGGTCAGCCGTAAGATCTGCAAACAGCACACTGGCGGGCTGGCCCCTGGCGACCAGTCCATACCGCCGAACGGTCTCCTCGAGATCGGAGAGCAGAGCGTTCGAGAGCGAACCACCGGATACTGAGTTCGCGAGCGCTATCCGGAGTTCGGCCAGTCCGCCCCCCGTGGTTGTCGTGCCGATCGGGTTGCGCGTGTTGTGATCGGTGTTAAGGGAGAGTTCGATCGGCTGTGCGGCAACGAGCTCCGGCACTACATGCTGGCTCTCGCTGAGCAGTTGGTCGAGCTCGCCGACCGTGATTTCCAACGCACGTGCCAGGCTGATGCGCAACCAGGGCTGGGGCTCGCCAGTGCCTGCCTCCCAGCGGCCGACGGACCGGACATCCACCCGCAGGCGATCTGCAAGGTCCTGCTGGGACAGGCCGACAGTGCGTCGTCGGCGGGCGAGCCTGGTTCTGCGCGGCTTGATCATCTGTCGAACTCGCCGCACCCTTCCCTGCTCGTCCTCGACCTAAGGCCCCGGTTCAGGTCGTCAGTATCACAGACTACTGTCTGCTTCTCCATCCAGGCCATCGCCCGAGCACGGCCGCCGTTTCCTCAAGCCAAGAGTGCCACCGGCGAAGGTCGAACGAAGGCCTGGCGGAATCAGCGGAAGGTCCAACTGGACCCGGCCACAGTCTTGTGGCGCCTAGAGGCAGCACTCCCCGAACGGGCCGATCGGAGGTCCCAGGTCAATAGAGAGGTCGGCGACCGCTGCGTTGACGCTGGATCCGCCGAGGAGCGGGACTAGTTCATCCATTACGTAGGCAAGGACAAATTCCGCCTCGGCTTCCGTGTCAAGGGGGACCTTGCTGTCAGTGCTGGAGCACCAGATATGAACTTCGATGGTGTCGCTGAGCAGCCCCAGCACGAGCGCTCGGCCGATGGCGTGCCACTCACCTCCAATGTCGGCTCTTGCGCTAGCCCAAAGATGAGGTTCAACGACGATCGAGACTTGCTGGGGTAGATTGATGGCTCCAGAGCGCAAAAGCGCTTCGAAAGCCGTCGCGGATGCTGAGATCACCTGGCCAGTGAAACCTCGTCGAGTCCGCGGAAGCTGTGCTCCGAGGCGTTCGCTCACGTCGGCTCTTCTCCTCGTCCGTGGCACACTCGCATGACGCGCCGATGGCATTCAGGCAGGTATCGTGGCCGCCTTACGGCACAGTGAGGAGCTTCTGGATACGTTCGATTCCGAGTGCCAGGAGGAGTGTGGGCAGTCGGGGTCCCGTGTCGCGCCCGACGAGCAGCATGTAGAGCAATGAAAACAGTGCGCGTTGTTCGGCCTTCAGCTCCGGGGTGGGCTCGGCATCCAAGGCCAGCCCCGCCTGGAGCTTCGGAACCCCGTAGACGAGGGCGGTGAGCCCAGGAAGTGACCAGTGCTCATCGAGACCGTCGAGCAGGAGCTTGAGAGATTCGCGCTGTGCGCGGGTCAGTCGGTCAAGCTGGGCAGCGTCTGGTTCTGAGCGGACCTGGGTCCGTTCGTCGGCGGGGACGTAGTTACTGATCCATGCCTGTGCGCAGTCAAGGCGCGGGCGTGCCTGATCCAGCGTCTGAAGCGGGTCATCGACCGTGAGGTCTTTCAAAATCCGTAGAGTCTGCTGATCGTCGCCTGTCGTGATGTCGACGACAGAAGCCAGAGTCCGGAAGGGCAGCGCCCTCGCGGTGGTCGGTAGAGTTCGCGTCGCAGAGCCAATCGACCTAGCGCGCACCGCCAGGTCCCCTGCTTCAGCCGTGCCAGCATCGATCTTTCGGCCGAGGGCGTCCCACTCGTCGTACAGGCGGCTGACTTCCTGATCGAATGCAACTGTGATCGCCTGGTTGGGCTTGCGACGGGCGTAGAGCCAGCGCAGCAGCGGGGCCTCGATGATCTGAAGTGCATTGGTCGGTGTTGGGGCGCCGCCGACCGAGCCACTCATCTTGGCCGAGCCGCCGCTCGTTCCGACGAAGGAATAGCCGAGATAGGAGGGTGGCCGCCCGTTGAAGACCTCTCTTACGAGCTGCGAGCCGACGGTGAAACTGGATCCTGGGGAGGAGTGGTCGACGCCGCCGGCTTCGAAGGTGACTCGCTCGTACGCCCACCGCATGGGCCAGTCGACCTTCCAGACGAGCTTGCCCCCGTTCACCCGATTGAGCGCGAATCCGTCCGCGTGACCGCACTGGCAGGTGTACTCGATGTAGGTCGAACTCTCGTCGAAGGCAGTGATAGCTGTCGTGTCGCGTCCGCAGGTCGAGCAGTACGGCTTGTACGGGTAGTACTCGATGCCCGCGCCAGCACCCTCGGCTTCGTCGTCGTCGCCCTCGGGCTCGTCGCCGGCCTTCTTCGCAGTGCGGTAGCGGCCGAGGACAGAGTCGATCTGAGCACGATTCCGCATCGCGTGGAGGATCTGGTCGCGATACGCACCGGAGGTGTACATCTGGGTTTGGCTGACCTCGACCACCTCTACTCCGAGCTGCAGGAGTGCGGCGCGGAAGGGCTCCTTGAAGTGTTCGGCCCAGTTCGGGTGCTCGCCACATGGGTCTGGCACCGATGTCAGCGGTCGACCGATGTGCTCAGCGAAAGAGCTCGGCTGGCCCGCGGGCACCTTGCGTAAGCGATCGTAGTCGTCCCACGACAGGATGTGCTTGCACTCCAGGCCCCGCCGCTGCAGTTCGTCCGCGACGAAATGGGGAACCATGATCTCCCGTAGATTGCCCAGGTGAATCGGCCCTGACGGGCTGATCCCTGAGGCGCAGACGAGGGGTGTGTCCGGCCCGCGGCGTTTGCCTTCGGCGATGACCTGGTCCGCTGCGACGGCCACCCAATCGCCTTGCTTCACGCCAGCCACGTCACGCCTCCAGTAGATGTTGATCGCCGAGATACACAGAGGATAGCCGCTCGCACGGGCTCCCAGTGCCGCCTGCGCTCGCACAGCGCTCGAACTTGGGTCACATCATGCCCGTCCGCTGTAGTGAAACCGGCGGCATCGCCGGAGGTACGCTCAAGCCTATTAGATAGGTGTTAGGCCGACCATGTGTGGACTTACGCTGCATTCGCGGCAGAGCAGTGGACCGGTCGGGTAGTCAACCTTAGGACTCGCGGCAAGCCGACCATCCGCACTCCGCATTGAGGGTGGAGGCAGAAGTATCAACACACCGTCATCTATATCAACCGGCCTTCCGGATCGGCTAAACCAGCCAGCGTGATGACTGCTGCAGCGATTTGTGGCGGCGTGAGATGTTCGGTGTCGATGTGGGTGGCGAAGACCGGCAGGGCGAGGGAGGCCAGGCAGCGTTCGACTTGGAGGCCTTCCCAGCTCAGCTCACCCCAGCGATCAGGTCCTTCACCGCGCTGGCGCAGCCTTTCCCTGATCGTCTCGGGCTGCGCTAGCAGCGTCACATGGGTGACGGCTATGCCGAGATCTCGGATAGGCTGAACAATTTCGCCGAACACACGGGGTCGGACGATGGTCATTGGAATGAGCAGGTCCCGTCCGTACGTTCGGTGGACTTGTTCGATCAATGTACGAGTGAGCGCTGGCCATATTGGTTCGAGTTCGAACTCCTCCATGCGCATCACTTCGGGTAATTGCGCCCAGAGCATGTGTCCGACCTTCTCGGGGTCGATGATGAGCGCGTCAGGAATGAGCTTGTTCAGTTCGGCGACTGCTGTGGTTTTGCCGACGCCGAACGGCCCGTTCACAAAAATGATCAATTGGGTCACCTGGGGCATTGAGTTTGCTTAAAAAAGCTCCACGTAGCGGTGCGGGTATGTGGTCGCGTCGTAGCGCAAGACGAAGACGGAGTAGCGCTGGTGGGCGCGGAGGCGGTTGGTTGCGTTCTTGACCGATTTGAGCCGTTCGGTCATGGCCTCTTTCACTCGTGGGTCACGGATTTCCGCGTCATGGCAGACCCGCTCGATCGTGGAGTAGCAGTAGTGCGCAACCTGCTCGTCGGTCTCAGGGGTGAGGGTGTGATCGGCCTGGTAGATCACATCGAGTCCGCGGAACAGGTCGAGGGCGTCGGCTCGGGTCTCCATCGGGCTGGTGATGCCGAAGATATCCCGCCGCAAGGTCTGGACTTCTTCGGGAAGTTCGTAGTCGCACCAGAACGGCGCGGCCAGTATGTGGCCGCCGTCCTCGAGCAGATCCACGAGCCGACGGGCCATGCCCGGAGGATCCGGAAAGAACCCGAGGGCCGCGCCGACGGCGATGTGGCTGAAGGAGCGGCCGGGGGCGAAGTCCATGCCGTCCGCCTGGACGTACTCCACGTCTGTCGCGCGGCCGCTTTGAAGGTGGTTGTAACGCGCGAGGGCGATCGCATTGGCCGACAGGTCGAAGCCCAAGGCTCGGCAGCCGGTGATCCGGGCCAACTCCCGAGAGGTGAATCCGGTGGTGCAGGCCACGTCCAGCAGCGTGGAGTTAGCGCTCATGCGCGCGTGCAAGGCCCAGTCATTGATGGTGGCGAACGCGCCGGGCATGACGTTTGTCTGATTGATCATGGCGACGAAGTCGGGATAGCTCGCTGCCCAGACATGTTCGGGTCCAGTCGGCGGCGTGGCGAGCGGCCATGTGAGGTTGAAGCCCTGTGTCGTCGTCACCGGGAGGTCTCCTTCGTGGCTTTGATGGTGAAGCTGAGGGGGAATGGGTCGTTCTCGATTCGCCACCAGCCCGGTCGGTCGGAGTCCTCAATCATCCAGCTCAGGGGCCTCCAGGGCAGCCGGGCGTGTTCAGCGAGTTCAACTATGCGAAGCCCGGCGTCGGCCAACGAGGTGACGACGTCGCCGATCGGGTGATTCCAGCGGTGCTGCGGGTGCCCGAGCTGCACGGTCATGTCCACGTAGGTGCTGGCTTCCCGGTCAGTGACCGGTTCGCTGTGCCGGAAGTATGGATTGCGGGGCAGATAACCGGTGCCGTCTCGTTCGTCGTCCCAGATGAACAGGTGGGGGTGGCCTTCGGCGAGGAAGAAGGTTCCACCCGGGCGAAGGTGAGCGGCGATGGTCTGCGCCCAGGCGGCTAGGTCTGGCAGCCACATCAAGACGCCCCAGGAGGTGAAGCAGATATCGAACAGTCGCCCCAGTCGGCACTGACTAATTTCAGCTTGCTGGAATTGTGCGGGCAGTTCGAGTTCGGCGGCCAGCGCCTGGGCTGCGGCGATCGCAGCGGAGGAGAAGTCGATACCCGTTGCCTGCGCGCCTTGCCTGGCCCAGGACAGCGTCCCGAGTCCCAAGTGGCATTGGAGGTGGAGCAGCGTGCGCCCCCTCACGTCGCCGACCCCTCCGAGCTCGAGGTCGTCGAGCGCGATAGCGCCAGCCCGGAAGCCGGCGAGGTCATACCAGGCGCTCTCGGCGTGGATCGGGACGCGGGCATCCCACATGGCTTGGTTGGATGCAATCCATGGCGCCGCGCCAGTCTGCGGCCTCGGATCCAGGGTGGTCACGGGATGTCAACTCCGGCGGGTTCGGTGACGATCTACGACGTGGGCAAGTCGGTTCATGCCGAGGCCGACGCCCACCACGGGAGGCAGGCCGGATGTGAAGGTGTCGAGGATTTGCTGGTATTCGCGGTGGACCGGGTGGGGGTCTCGCGCGAATTGCTGGGCGAAGGCTGCGGCCAGGACGTCTGGCCGCCGCTCATTTCGACTGATCTCGGCAATCTCGACACCGTGCAGGTAGATCCATGTGCGGGCGGCGGCTCGGCCCTCGCCCTCGATGAGGGGCGATGAGGGACCGGGAATCTGGGTGATCGCGATGTGTCCGGTGAGCTGGCTGCGCAGCTCGTTGCGCCACAGCCGACGAACGAGGAGATCGGGATCGCTCGTTCTGGCTGCGTACTCGGGGATTCGAGTTGCTGCGAGGGCGCTTATGGCGGACGTGTCGCAGGTGCGCAGGCCGCTGAGGTGCAGGAATGCGTCGTCGAATGTCCATTGTTGTAGCGCTGGTGCGCCGGGGTACGCTGCGGTGATCAGGCGGCTGACGTGTTCGAGCATGGCTGGCCGGTCGAGATCGGCAGCATAGGCCTCGAGCATCGTGAACTCCTTGACCGGCCGGCCGCGTAGTCCTTCGTTGCGGAAGCTTGGGCCGATCTCGTAGCAGCGGGTATAGCCCGATGCGATCAGTTCGAGGAGAGCTGGTTCGGTGGTCACACGCAGGTATTGGTTCTTCTCCGCTGAGTGAGCCCAGGTCGTGAACGGTCGAGCTGCGCCGCCGCGATAGCCATCGCTCAGGATGGGCGTCACGGCTTCAGTGAACCCGGCATTCTGGAGGTAGCGACGGACCGGGTCAAGCACGTCGACCGTGTCCATCGGGGCGGGTCGCCGAGGTATTGCGCCCCGGATTCCGCATTCGAGGTGCTCAACGAACATTGCCTGCTGCCCTGACCGAGTCGCGCGGATTTGTCCATCAACGACGACCAAGTCGCCCGGACGTAAACGCAGGCCGACTTTAGATTCGAGACACAGTTGGACCGACTGCTGCGCCCAAGCCAGATTTGCGAACGTCACCTTGCTGTGCCGGCGCACGTTGAGAACCCGGCCGGCGAGTCGGAGGTGTTCGCCAGTCGCGCTAGTACGCGCCCAGTCTTTGAGGGGGAAGGCGTTAAGTACGTGCCCGGACGGGTCGCGATCCAATGTCTCGAGTGCTGGAGCGAGCGGATCGCCACGGCCAGTCAGGGCGAGCAGAAGCTCCTGCGGGCTCTCGGAGCGCGGGTCAGCCAGCCACACCAGGCGGCGTAGGGCGATTCTGCGGCGGTCATCTTCGAGCGACGGCATAAGGCGGAGAAGGAATACGACGGCGCACGCGCGAAGTACAGCTGCGCGGCACGAGATCGGCCCGGTCAGTGCTGTGAGGACATCCCGCAGCGCATCGTGGTCCACCTCGCCTGCTGGCCACGGTTGTTCGCCTTGCGGAGTTGCTGCCGCGAGTGACAGGAGCAGGACGTCGTACTCGGCAGGGCCGCTCGCCGAGGCGGGGATTAGGGCGCTGGGCTGTTGGGCCTCCATCCGATGCGAAAGGAGCTCGACGGCGGGGACCGGGCCGCGCTCCAGCAGCCGGGCAATGCCGGCCATGATCAGGACTGCCTCAGCCGGGGTCTGGTCCAAGTGCGGCGGGAACAGGTACTGCGCCGATTCCAGCAGTTCCCTGGCGGCGTTCCAACTTCGAGGCGGAGAAGACGCGTGTAGCTGCGCGGCGCGCCTGGCAAGTTCGGGAATGGTGCTCATCGTGCCGCCAGCCACCAGCGGATCGGGCTTCGCTCGCTTCCGGGCATCGGCCAAACGAATTTCAGGGCCTCGACGTCCTGCATTGCCAGTTCCGTGTCGTACGGGCGCCCGGAGGTCGTGTAAGCCTTTTGGATCCCGCGGCGAACGGCCTCGGGGATCACTGAGCCGCGAGGCGTTGCGTGCCGGTCGAAAGAAGCGACTGGTTGCAGTAGTAGGAACGTCGATTGAGAACCGAAGGTGGCGCGAGTCGAAGTGGCCGGATAGCAAGGGGCGAAGGCAAGAACGAACCATCGGGTACCCGACAGGGTCAACCACCAGTGCTCGTTGTCGGCATCGGCGAAGGCCTCCGAAACGCTCATACCCGAGGCATCCAGAAGCCCGCTAATCACCTCGCGGGTCGTTACCGCGAGCGACGCCGCGCTCTCGCCGTGTTCGGGGTCGGTCAATTCGATGAGGAAGCCGTCGAGTTCCTCCTCCTCGACGTGCGCCGCGAATGCCTTGAGCGCCGTGACGGCAGCGGCGCCGGCAGCTCGTGCGTCCCGTCCTGCGAAGGGCGCGGCACTGTGGACCTTAGCGCGGCCCGCGAACGGGCAGGACGCCGCCTGCTGGATGGCCACGAATTCGGCTGATGGCTGGTCATACATGAGTGATCTCCGCTGGGCGTTGGTCCTGGTAGCTGCGGGAAATCTGCGGTCCACGAGCGTGCTGATACTTGCCCTGGTAGAGCGAGATCTCGCCGTGCGGTACCCAGAAGGTGGCCTGGGCGATCAACATGCCGGGGACGATGCGAACCGGGAGAGTCGCGTGCAGTTGCAGCGTGGACTGTCCGAAGAATCCCAGGTCGATCAGGTCGGCTGTCACGTGGACGA
This sequence comes from Actinospica acidithermotolerans, assembly GCF_018139625.1. GTDB lineage: Bacteria > Actinomycetota > Actinomycetes > Streptomycetales > Catenulisporaceae > Actinospica > Actinospica acidithermotolerans. The sequence goes on from NZ_JAGSOH010000009.1 coordinate 62,467, forward strand.
ACAGGCCGAGTCTCGCGATGCCGGACTTGGCGTGGATCATCGGAACGTAGTGGTCGCTGCCGAAGGACTCCGCGCTCTCGCCCAGGACAAAATCGCCCGTGGCAAGGTCGAATCCTGAATCCCTCATCTCGACCTCGTCGTACTGCGCCTGGTGCCGTGGGTCGAGCACCTGCTCCCGGTAGATGATCAACCGACGCCCGAGAGCGAGATCATAGGAGTTGGTCGTACACCGTTCCCGCTGGAACGGCTCGATGCGGATTCGCCCCAGCCCGGCCTGCTTGGAGATTTCAGCTCCAGTGAGGATCACCGCTCGCTCCTATCATCGACTCGTGTGGACCGTTGAATCGCGCGTACACGGCCGGGGCAGGCTCGATCGTGCCAGCGTTGAGCCAGAAAGAGACCTGCCCGATTACCATGTACGGGTAGATCCGGATCCGGCGCGCGGCAACCAGTTCGAGCGTCCAGCGATGACATGAGGTCGTGTGCCCCAGGTCCGCCGAGACCTGCACGAACAGCCCGAGCCGGCCAATGGAGCTCCGCCCGATCAACTTCATCGCGTACTGCGTACTCCCGATGACCTCCGCGGTGTGTCCGAGGTACATGACGCCGGGATCCAGCACGAAGCCGTCCTCTGGCAGCACAGAGTCGTGAAAGGCGCGGCGGCTCGCGTCGTAGACCTTGATGAGCGGGCCGAGTTGGTAGTTGTAGCTATTCGGGTTAAGCGCCTCTGGCCGGAACGGGTCGATCAAGATCTGCCCAGCCTCGATACCTTGTGCAATCCGCTGACCGGTAAGGATCATGTGTGGCTCCGGTTAGGAGATGTGACCCGTAAGGGGATATACGCGGGAGTGCGGAGCACCTGGGATGGCTTCCACCTGACCTGGGATGGATCGAGCTCGAAGCTGTCAATGTGCTTCATAAGGGACCGCAGGAAGGCGACGGCCTGCATTCGCGCCAGGGCGGCGCCGAAGCACGCGTGAGCTCCGAGCCCGAAGCCCACGTGTGGGTTGGGACTTCGGGCCGGCTGGAACTCGGCTGGGTCTGCAAACGCCTCCGGGTCCCGGTTCGCGGAGGCCTGCAAAAGGATCACCCGTTGCCCTGCTCTCACGCGTGTGCCGGCCAGCAGAACTTCGCACGCGGCTGTGCGGGCCGTAATCTTCGAAGGGCCGGACAGGCGTAGCACCTCTTCGACGAAGCCCGCCGCATACGCGGGGTCGTGCGTCACTCGCTCGCGCGCATCTCGATGCTCTATGGCCGCCAGAACGAGGGAGGAGAGCAGACTACTGGTGGTCTCGTGGCCGCCGACGAGTAGCGCGATGCAGTTCGCTAGGAGTTCGTCCTCGCCAAGGCGCGCCCCGTCCGCTTCGGCGTGCACCATCGCGGAAACGACGTCCTGGCCCGGAGAGCGCCGCCGCGAATTGATGAGTTCGGCGAAATAGCCGCTAAGCCCAAGCCACGCTTCTGCCAGGCGGGCCTGCTCACTCGCCGAGAGCTTGGGCTCAGTCAGAAGCACGACATCGTCTGACCAGTTCTTGAGCTGCGCCGACGCAGAAGGGTCGAGACCCATCAGTCTGCTGATCGTTAGTACCGGCAGCCGGTCGGCCGGTCCGGAAGCCGCATCGCCGCCGCTTGCCCGCACGAATGACGAGACGAGCCCCTCAGCCTCCGCGGCTATCGGCTCCCGGAGCATGGAAATGTGGCGTGGGGTGAAGGCCTTGGACATGACGCTGCGAAGCCTGGCGTGGGCCGGGGGGTCTGTGTAGAGGATCCACGAGGCAACCGGCCCCAAGAGTTCGCGCAGGTCGATTGGCAGTTCCTCCAGCATGCCGTGAGCAGTCGGCGCGCATAGGAATCGCGGATCGCGCATCAGTTGGCGAACTTCCCGATACCGCGGGAACACGAGACGGCCGCTTCCCAGGTTGGGACACTCGATCGCTCGCGGCCCTCCCGCCAAGGTGTCAAGGGCCGTGCTGGATCCGATCGGCTCCAGCGCCTCGAGTACGGTTCGCTCGTTCATATACGCTCCTCCCCATTTGCTTCGCCAACTCGATGTGCCTCGGAGAGCCGAACGACGCCAGCCGGACCGACGGAGGCGGCACAGAGGCCGATCCGCTGGGAGATCCTCACGTCTCCGCCCGCCGACGGCCCAGGGTGCTTCGTGGATTGAGTCCCAATCGGTGTGAGGATTGAGAATCAGAACCCAGATTGTACAGCACGTGCGTATCCCTTAGCACTCTGTTATCAGATTGCCCGCTTCAGCCCTTCGCGCGGCGGGATCGTGCCGCAGGCCGAGATCAGAAAGGTGCCCCGCAGTGACGACTGAGGCTACGGCAGCAGGGGGGCGCCGCCTCGGTGTCGCCGCAGCGCACGACGCTCAGGCCAGCTACGAACTGGTGGCGACGAGGTCGCAGTGGACAAGGTTGTATCGGCCGCCGATTCCGAGTGCATATCGAATCGCGAATTTCACAAGAAGTGCCATTTCTATGTGCACCCCGCGCCACGTTTCTTTAACAACGGGGCCGCTGCGCATGTATGAAGTCAACGCGGCCGGGTCCTCCGCGAACCATTGGCTTGGTCCGTAGATGGCCTCGATTTCCTCGACGCTTAGACGCATCGTGATGCGCGAAGAGCACTCAAGGTTAAGACTGCTGAGTATCGCGGTATGCATATCATGCACACTTGTGGAGGCCGAAGGGGCCGTCAGTCTTTGACACTCACGAGCCTGAGCCCGCCATGCCCCGAGGCTGTAGCCGTCTCTGTAGCTCTGGCGTCCGGCGATGATTAACGGAAGTTCGGCGACAAGTCCGGGACCGGCAGTGTCACTCGTTGATGTGGCGGCTAGTGCGTCCAGCAGGCCGTTCCACTCTGTTGCCACCGCGAGTGCCTCAGAGACAGAGAGAGTTCTGGCAAACCCGTCCGGCTTGAGAACGACTCTAGCCGAAAGTGCCTCGCGCCGAGCGGTGCCACAAGTTCTGATACTAGGGCGGCTGGATCCTTCAACCATCAGCGGCTCCAATGCAGTATTTGAGTTTCGGCGTCCTCACGCCGCGGCGGACTCGGAGTCGAAGGTCACGGCGAGGCTGGTCAGGACCGAGCCAGGCCAGTTGTTCTCGCCGAACACGCTGATCGGCATGGCGAGTATGCGGTACTCGTGTCGGAGCGTCTCTGCCGGGATTTCCACCGGGAAGAAGTAGTTTCCGGGATATGTTCGGGTCACTGGTGGGATCGCTGCGAGTACCTCTTCAGGCAGTCGTTCGAACAGCCGATGCGCCCTCGCGGCCAGCGCGGTGACGACTCGCTGGGGTGTGGAGTCGTGTTCGGTCAGGAGGTGCTCGGCGAGCCGTAGTTGAGCTGGCGATGGCGGGTCCGCTCGGAGCGTGTCGGCTAGTTCTGTGTCCTCCGGGCCCAGTAAGACTACGCCGAACGTGCGTGGCCATAGCCAGCCCTTGGTGACCGAATGCAGTATGACTGCGCGGCCGGTACCCAACAGCCGTCGTGTGCCGGCGGCGAAGGGGACTCCGAGGTCGTACACGGTGTCTATCAGGAGTCTGCGGTTGGGAGATTCCTGCAGCCATGCGATTACTGCAGTGCACTCAGCGTCCGAGAGGTGTCGGCCGAGGGGCTTGCTGGGGTTGGTGAGCAGCAGGTACTCGGGAGAGCTGTCCGGCGTGGTGCACGGGAGGGTCGGTTTCGGCAGCGTTGGGTAGGTGGCGGGTGAGATACCTGCAGCCTGCGCGAGGTCGAAGTACACCGGGTAGACGTCGCTTGGCAGCCACAAACGCGGGTGCAAGGCGCTTAGCCACTGGAAGACCATGCCGAGCCCGTGGCGCACCCCTCGACTGATCACGGCTTGGGCGGCGAGCTCGGCCGGAAGTTCGAAGTGGCGCAGCCATGTGCGGGCGAGGTCACAGCGGTGCACGGTGGTCCCGCTCGTGTCCCGGGGCGGTTCGGGCCGCAGGGCGGCAAGTGTCCGGTAGACGTTGGTCTCGGCGGCGTCGAGAAGCGGTGGTGAGGCGCCGATTTGACCTCGCCGGAGCGCCTGGAGTTCGTCGAATCTCATGCCGCCTGGCCGATCGAGACGATCTCGCTGGCTCGGTCTTCCAGGGAGGCGTAGCAGCGTCCGTCGGCCATGACGTTCCAGCTGCGTGCGATCGCGTTGGTGCGTTCCCACAGCAGGCTCGGCTCGGTGTATGCGGCTATCCGCATCGGTCGCCCGTCCCAGTCGCCGCGATAGACAGGTGCGCCCCAGGGCAAGCGACTGGCTAGTTCGAAGCCGTGTTGTTCGGCGAACCGGGTGACCACGGACAGCGAGACCTGGTGCTCTCTGCTCCAGAGGTTGGCGGCGCGGTCGAAGTAGAGCGACTCGGTGCTGGTGGAGACGTACAGCTCTTTGAAACAGACTTCCTCGACACCGACCGTCCCCGCCCACGAAAGGTAGTCGGCGACGCCGGCCGCGTCGACCACGCCGCCGCGCTGCAGCACGCAGATCAGCCTTATTCGCAGTCCAGGCCAGCGGTCGCGTTCCGACTGCGCCGTCTGGAGCAGGGCGCTGGCCGGGGTGCGCAGCATCATCAGCCGCTCGCTGACGGCTTCGTCCTGGTGGTGCCGGGAGATCGCCAGCACGTTAAGGCCCGCGGCGCTCAGGGCTTCCAGACGCTCGGCCCGGTCGGTGTGCTCGCCTTTCGACAGAGAGTGTGCGTTGGTGATCAGCACGACCTTCGGGAAGGCCTGCGAGCACGCGGACACCAGCCGAAGCTGCTGATCGAACGGCAGAAGCGTCGGCTCGCCTCCGCCGGTGATCACGGCGCGCTCGGCACCGGCCGCACGAGCACGCTCGATCCAGCGGGCATTCGCATCCCAGGGAATCTGTGAGGCTGCTTGATCGCTGGAGATCGACGCCGAGGAGAAGCAGAACGGACATCGAGCCTGGCATGCGGAGGCGACTGGCAGGAGTGACACCGAGCGCGGTCGTATGTCGGCGTACCGGGGCAGCGCGATGCGGTGTAGCCCGAGGGAGGCCGCCATGGCGTCCTCGACGGTCGTTGGGAACAGAGCGGACGTGTCGCAGTCCTCGTCGAGTTCGTGGACGGCCGACAACCGGATGCGATCCTGATGCAGTTCTCTGCCGAGGCCGGTTGCCACGTTCGGCACCAACTCGCGCGGGTCCACTGTCGTCTCAAGTACCAGCAGTCGGTCGCCCGGGATGGCCAGGCGCTCGAGCAGGGTTCGCGCCTTGTCGATGCCGATACCCAGCTCCGAGCGGGTCAGCAGGTGAAACCGGTCGGGGAAGGTGCTTTCCGGAATCCCCGCCTTGCCGTAGGTGAAGGCGTACTTGTCGAAGCCCCTGGCGAAGTTCGAGAGCACGATGACGTGGAAATATTTGCTGTTGGGACTCTGCTTGCCATCGTGCATCGGCGTTCCTCTCGCTTGATGTCACTTCCAGAACTTGGCCGCTGCAGGAATCTCGGTGGTGGGCGAGCGTCCGACGGTCTCTGTGGCTCTGGGCGCCGGGCTGTACGAAAATCGAAAACTGCGGCCGTGTATCGCGGCAGCCCCTCCTTCGTGGACGCCGGCTTGCTTGTAGTGGGCTGGCGCCGTAGCTGTCCCGCTGTCTTGCTGAGCGGAGCGCCAGACGGCTGTTATCCGCCAGCCCGCAGATAGTGGATGCCTGGTGCGCGGTCGAGATCCAGGACGAATTCGTCAGGCGGGTGAATCCCGGGCGAGGCCAGTGTGATGGCGATCCCTCGTCCGGTGAACCTCCGCGGCCGTGTGGGATCTGGCTGGAGGTTGTCGACGGTGCCGCGCCTGATGACCGACAGGCCGTGGGGGTGGCGCCCGAGTCTGATGGAGCCCGGCAGTTCGCGTGCGTGATAGCGGCCCAGATCCTCGAGCGGCTCCCCAGATGCGGTGGGCGCTTCGAACGATCCTTCACGCGGCTGGTGGGTGATGTACTCGCCCACCAGCATCTCGACATCCTCGGGGGTGCATCGGGTGCGAACGAGTTCGGCCATGACTTTGTCGGCCGGGATCCAGTCCGCGTTGCTCGCGCAGGCGAGGGCGAGATTGTCGCCTCGCAGGTATGTCGATGCTGAATATCCGTGCTCGTGGCCGTTGTGGAAGACGGCCGGCTGGGACTGGTTGTTTATGGCGAACAGGCCCGGGCCGTAGGTGTGGCCGCGCCCGCACGGCACGTATGCGATCTCTGCTGCGCGCGGTAGTCGTGCCGGCCAGTGAGGTGCTATCACCGAGGTCAGGTGTCGGAGCCAGATCAGCAGGTCGGACGGGGTCGTCCAGAGCGAGCCTGGGCCGGCGATGGCGACCGGGCGCTGGCCGCTAGTGAAGCCGGATCCCGTCGCCTCGTAGGACGAGGCCGCGTGTGCGATCGGTGCCCGGGCATCTGGCCGGAAAGCTGTGGCGGCCATGCCCAGCGGCTTGAAGAGGCTGCTTCCGGCGAGTTCGTCGAATCCAGGGTCGTGGACGGATTCGAGGATGGCGGCCAGGAGGAGGTAGTTGGTGTTGCTGTAGAGAAACTGCCCCGGTAGGGCGCATCGCCGTTGTTGGCGGTAGGCGAGGGTCAGCAGGTCGGTGGCCGTGTAGTGGTCGAGGTCCCGGTATCCGCACAGGGAGAGCATGGCTTCGGTGTCGCGGATTCCGGAGGTGTGGGTGATGAGATCGGCCACGGTGACGTCGTCGACGACGAGTCTGGGTAGGAAGGTGCGGGCTGGGGCGGTCAGATCGATTTTTCGCTGCCGAGCGGCGTCGATGACGAGGTGGGCGGTGATCTGCTTGGCCACTGACCCGACGTTGAAACGGGTATCGGGGTCGGCGGGGAGGCCGTGCTCGATGATGGAGTGGCCGCGGGCGACGTTGAAGTTTGTGTCGTCGGGCAGGGAGACGGAGACGCTGATCGCGGGCGAGATCACAGGGCTCGCGCCTTGACGTACACCGTCCGCAGGACATTCTGCAGGGACGCATCGCTTACCATTGCCACGGCGCGTTCGTGGTCTGTGTCGGTGTGGGCGAGCAGCGCCGTCTGCTTGTCCAGGTAGGTGGCGAGGAAGTCGGCGACGGGGCCGTCTAGATGGCGGAGGACTTCGGAGGCGTAAATCATGGTGAGGGGAAACGCCCAGCAGGCGTGGAGGTAGCCGAAGGCCGGCCGCTTGAGCTCTTTCCAGGGCGAGTAGAACCAGGTCTGGTCGTCGAGGCTGATGCGACGAAGCGTGAGCGCGGAATTGAGCCAGTTGTGTGCGGCTTCGTGGACGAGGTCGCGGCCGAGGATGTACGGGTCGCCGGCGTGGTCGGTGTAGACCGTGCCGGGCAGCCGTGTGATGGACCAGCTGGCCATGGTCTGTCCGATCACGCGTTCTCGCAGGAGGCAGATGATCGCGGCGTGCTGGTCGATGAGCGGTCCGAACCCTTCGCGTGCTGCGGCGCTCAGCGCCGCCAGGGCCAAGTGTTGAAGTTCGCTTTCTGCGGGGCGCGATTCTTGGCCCAACAGGTAGTACGGGGCATCGGCAATGGGCGAGTTCTCGAGGCTCGCCGGATCGATGTGAGGCAGGATGTGTCCCTGCCATGGCTCGGGGAGCCGCAGGTTTCCGAAGCTGGCAGCGTCGTGGCTGCGATACCAGCCCAGGGAGCTGGCGTCGCGTGAACGTGCGGCGTCCTCGGCGCCTTGCAGGCGGTGGTGGTCGATTGCGAATTCGACTGCGAGGCTGCCCGGCGCGTTGGCGGTCGCTGCGGTGCCGCCGGCGCTGGAGTCCAGAACGCGATGGATGCGCGGGAGTTGGTCGGCGCGCCAGCGGGCGACCTCTGCGTCGATCGGCGCGGTCAGGGTACTGAGTTCGGTCATGGGTGCTCCGTTGGGACCGGGGCCGTCCGCCACGTGCGGGTGGCGGACGGCCGGTGTGCCGATGGTCGGGTCGACCGGGTGCGTGTTGTTACCTGGCGGCCGTGGCGGCCGGCTCGAGGCTCCAGCCTTCGGCGGAGACGCTGGAGGTGTGCGCGGTGGTGCGAACGGTGGTGTCGTCGCCGCGCAGGTCGTCGACGGCGGCCAGGAACTCCTCGATCGTCGTGTCGTCGGTCTGCTCGAGGGTCTGCGACATGCTGATCTCCTTCTGTCGGGTGGGTCGGACGGGATGGAGCGTCGTGCTCGGAAGGGGCTGGTGGCACATATGGGGCGGTGCTCGCTCCCGCGGTCGCATCAGCGAACTCCTCCTGCTCAGAGGTGGGCGGCGTGCTTGAGGGCGTCGGCGAGTTCGTGCGCGCTCGGCCGGGCTGAAGGATTGTGGTCGAGTGATCGGGTGATCGCGTCTCGTGCTTCGGTCGGGATGCGGCCCAGCTCGTTGGTGCTGCCGAGTCGGGGCAGGTCCCCGACGATGAACCGGTAGGCGAGGACGGCGAGGCTGAAGACGTCGGCGGCCGGAGCGGCGGCGGCATAGTCGGAGCAGTACTCCGGCGGCCAATGGGGCTCCGGGGGCCGGGTGCGCGGCCCACGCGGCTCTCCGATGCGGTGGGCGGCGCCGAGGTCGGTGATCAGGCCCCGGCGTTGATGGATCAAGATGTTTTCTTGGTAGATGTCACGGTGGACGATGCCGTGCTCGTGCAGTGCGGCGGCTGCGTTAGCAGCGTCCGCGAGCATCTCCAGGTCGGTTGCCGGCCGGTCCGGTGCGAGCAGATGGGTCCGGAAGTTGCCGCCGTCGCAGGGGGGCATCGTGTACCAGGGCAAGCCGTCGAATTCGCCGACGTCGATCACGGGGACGATGCCGCAGGTACCGGAGGCTTCGAGCGCGAGTTCGCGTTCGTGCAGGAAGTCCTCGCGGGCGAGTGCCCGTTCCGGCTCGGTGAGCTGGTTGTACCAGTAGAAGCCGTAAGCGGTGGGCCGCTCGGGCTCCGGCATCTGGTGCAGGACGTGGTTGCTGCCAAATCCGACCTTCATGACAATCGCGGGAGCGTCGGGCTTAGAGGCGTACAGCAGAGTGCTCGAGCGGGTGAAGGCGAGCAGGTCGTGCACTACCCAGCCTTCTCGGGCCACCAGGTCGACGACCCACGCGGCAGGGTGCAGAGGGTCAAGGCGCATCGGGTTCTCCCGGCATGGTGTGCTCTCCGATGAGATGGAGACATCGGCTGGTGATCGATTCCAGGTCCTCTTCGGTGCGGCAGGTGTGGCGAACGACGGTGGCGCCGGTCAGCCGCGTCCAAGCCGAGGCTGCTCGCTCGTAGAGTTCGGCGAGCTGCGAAGCGATGCGCGGTTCTTCGACGAATCGCCGACCGGCTTCGCGTCGCCAGATCCGGGCGAGGCAGACGTGCGCCGGCGTGGTCAGCAGAACAGTGACCTCGGGATGGGCGGAGGTCTGCGCGGCCAATTCGGCGAGGTGGTAGTCGACGCCGCGCCGACCAGAGAGAGCGAGCAGGCACGCGGTAGAGATGATCCATCTGTCGGCCAGGACGAGGCCGGCGGCGCGGGCCGGGGCGAGGTTGTAGGTGACGTGAAGGCCGAGGTCGCGGCGTGCGGCGTCGAGGGCCCCGCCCGGCTTGCCTCCCGCGCGCAGTTGGATGAGTGTACGGGTGGCGTCGGGGTCGAGCCAGGAGAACTGGCCGAGGTCGACGGCGGGTTGCGACCGGTCGGCGGTGAGCGAGAGAAGGCGGTCTCGCACGGTGCTCTTGCCTGCGCCGGCGATTCCTTCGAGGGCGAGGAGCATCGGTTCCTGCCTCCTGGGCGAATGCGAGTGAGCGGCTAGGCCGCGGCGAGCCAGCTGATGAACTTGCGTGAGCGGCCGGCGAGGACGGGGGTGGTGGCGTGGGCGAGTTGGGATCCGTAGAGCAGCGCGGTCCCCGCTGCAGGTTCGGCCGTCCACGCAGTGCGCGAAGCGGCGGTGAACCACGCGGCCGAGCGGTCGGCTCCATCGCGTGCGAAGGCCATGCCCGGGGCGTAGCCGTCCCCGGGTTCGGCGGCCTTATCGGTCCACAGACAGGGGTCCGCGGTGGTCTCGACCTGGAACCGGCCGCCCTGCTCGGCCTCGGTGATCAAGACGCTGATGCCGGCGATCTGCCGCGGCCAGCTCAGGGGGTCGGGGGCGATGCCGTCGAGGTGCGCGGTGATGTGCTGGCCGGGACCGTATTCGACGTATGTCCAGGGACGGCACAGTGTGACCGAGGGCAACGCTCGCGACAGGGGCTCGCGCGCGCGCTCGAACGCGCTCTGCAGCAGGGCCTCGGCGTCGCTCGGCAGTTGGCGTACCTCGATCCGCCCGGCCGGCTCGTAGAAGGCCATCGCTTCGGCCGCGGTGCGCCCGGGGATCTCGTGGATGCTCTCGGTACGTCCGGCTCCGAACCTGTCGCCGCCTGTGGCCCGCATGTGCTCAGTCATCACAGTCTCGAGGCGGGCGATCTCGGGGGCGGTGAGGAATCCTTCGATGCTGCCGACGGTGAGTGTCTCGGCGAGGTGGATCGGTGCTCGATTCATGCAGCGCTCCGTAAGAGGGTGATGCGGCGGATATCGTCCACGCCCGAGCAGTGGTTGAGCCACGTGTACAGGCGCCCACTCGGTGCGGTCGCCGGGTCGGCCCAGCAGCCGAGGAGCTCGGCGGTCAGAGGCAGCGGGTGCGCCTCAGCCAGGTGGATCGTCGCTGCGGGCGTAGTGTCGCGGTCGAGTTGCTCGCAGTCGGCGTCATACTGCGTGGCGAAGGCGTGGGCCAGGACGCGTGCAATGGCCTGGGCGGCGTGGTCGTGCGGGACGCTGGCACTAAGCGCGGCGGCCTGGGCGAGGATCCAGGTGGCCGCGATCGTCTCGGCGCTGCGCGCGACCGTGCACGGCGCGCAACACCCCAGGTTGTCGGCTGGGCAGGCAGGGCCGGCGCCGTGCTGTTCCGCGATCCGCGGGAGTAGCTCCCACGCGCTCGAGCACAGCACGTCCCGCGGTACCGGGCGATCCAAATGCGCGCCGCTGTGCAGACAGCAGGTCCGGGCGGGCGCAAAGGCCACCGCGTCGGGATGCTCGACGATGACCGGCTCGATGAACAGCGCGTGGAAGTAGCCGATCCTCCCAAGGAGCTGGTGGAGGCCGAGTATCTGCTCCGGAGTCATGCGCCGCGCCCCTCCTGCCGGCACGGGCACGGTTCCGCGTCCTGTGGGCGGGTCATGCGCATCGCCTCAGCGACGAGCGCGGTGGCCGCGTCGAGGTGGGCGAAGTAGTCCTGCCACGCCGACGGGCAGCTCGGCTCGAGCCGAAGGTCGAGCACGGGGCTGCGGGTGCCTGCAGACTCGCATTGGAGTTCGGCACGGCCGATTACGAGCGCGACCGGGCTCGGAAGCTGCCCCGCGACGTTCGTCGCAACGCGGCACAGCGCGTTCGCGACCGCTTGGTACTCGCGCCGGCCGCGCGGGATGATGCCGAGCTGGCGGATACGCGGGTCCAACTCGAGGCCGTCGTAGGCGTGGCCAGCGCAACTGTCGTATGTGATTGCGTTCCACCGCGCCACAGCCAGGTTCACGAGCGGTTTGACGCCCGGCTCGATCGCGGCGTCCCATTGCGGGTGACGCGGGTCGAGATCGTCCGCCTCGTGGATGCCTGGCAGCCCGACGGTGTTGATATTGCCGTAGGCGCTGTGCACGAGCCGCGCCGGGGCCCGCTCGGCGGCCGGGTCGTCCCACCGGCGGGTGAACGCGGCGACATCGCGCATGGAGTTGACTACGCGCGGCCTCCAGCGCAGCGTACGGCAGGTCACGGCGCCCACCTGCCCGGGAGCAGCGAGCAGGCCCGCGACCCCGTCGATCAGGCGCATGCGGTGGGCGCAGTAGTCCTCGTCCTGCTCCGGCTCGGCCGCGCGCAGGCGCGTGGCCAAACATCCGCCGACGCAGGTGTCCCGATACGAGCACCCGACGCACTTCGCCATCAGCGAGCGCAGGCGTTGGTTCAGGGGGGAAGCGAGTTGAGCTGCAGACACGGCCGCCGGCGAGTCGAGGCGCTCGAGACCGCCGAGCTCTGCGGCAGGCCAGTCCAACTCGTCGCATCCCCCGAACCGGCCGTCCGGATAGAGGGTGAACACGTGCTGGCACTTGAGATCGCTGAAGTGGCAGTACCCTGACGGCAGTCCACGCAGGCGCCGGATCGTGGAGACAACCGGCTCCAGGCTCATCCGCCGGTGGTACCCGGCCTCGACCCAGCGCGCCCCGGCCCGCAGAACGAACTCGGTGAACTGATCGGGCGTGACCGACCACGCGGGTGCCGCCTGATCGGAGACGGCGCTGCGCTGCAGGACCCGGCTGCCTGGCAGCCTGGAGGAGTCGGCGGCGGTCGGCCGGCGCACCGCCCCGTCGAAGCACGGAGCGAACTTGACCGCGTTGACCGCGTCGAACGACGCCAGGTGGTCGATGACGGCCTCGGGCCGACCGAGAAGCGCCGAGGTTACGGTCGCGATGATCCCGACCTTCCAGCCACGCAGTGCGAGAAGCTCGAGAGCCGCAACGACCCGGGGGTAGACCGGCGCGCCGTCGTAACCGACGCGCCACGCATTTCCGTGCGCGTCTCCATCGAGGGACACGCCCAGCTTCAGCTGCGGATAGTAATCCTCGAACAGGTCGAGCCACTCGTCATCGAGCGCGACCGCGTTGGTCTGCATGCTCACGCGCACGACCGTCGGTGAAACGGCCAGTTCCTGGAGAATTGCTCGCATGCCGACCTTGCCGATGGTCAGCGGCTCCCCGCCGTGTAGTTCCACGGCAAGGGGCCGCTGACCGAACAGCTCGGTGATCCGGCCGACCTGGTCGGCGGCGATCCGCAGACCGCCGGGCGATTCCTTGCGCTTCTCGTAGCAGTAGACGCAGTCGATGTCGCACGTCTCTCCGCGAAGCTTCACGATCACGGAGACTGCGCTGTCGAGCTCCGTTGGGTTGAGCGAGCGGTAGAGCTGCTCGATCTCCTCGTCCACGGCGGTGCTGGTCATCTACTGCCTCCCCGGAAGGCCCGGCGGCGCCGCCTTTCGGCGCGTCCGGCTATCAGCTCTCGTATAAGCGGCCGAGCAGGGCTCCCTGCCCGGACTGAAGAATGTGCGCGGCCTCCAGCGGAATCCAGAAGCATTCGAAGTGCGTCGGATCGCCCTGGCCGTCGTGGTCCTCCTGGCTGGCCCACCGCTCCGGCGCCTCCTCGAGCAGTTCGAGATGGAAGACGTGCCGGTGCTGGATCTCGAACCGGTAGGGCGTGATGTCGTACTCGACCTCGCCCAGCTTCTTCACGATCTTGAACTGGGCCAGACCGGTCTCCTCGCTGGCCTCACGCAACGCCGCGTCCTCCGGCGACTCCCCGGGGCGGATACTGCCGGCCGGAACCTGGATCCCGACCTCCTCGTACGAGTAGTCGGTGTGCCGGAACACCAGCAGGTTCCCGTCGCGCACCACGTAGACGAGGACCTTGTCCTTGACGACTTTCTCAGGCATGGGATGACTCTGCTTTCCATCGATCAACGGATCGCGTCGGCCCGGCGGGCGACGCGGTGACACGCCGAGTCTTGCGGATCCCAGCGTCCTTCGCCTGGCCGCCACACCGATCATCACCCCGGAGCATGGGACGCTGTAACCGCTGACTGGCGGCCTTTTAAGTGTCCCTAAGCGTCCGTTAGGCGTCCCCATCACGTCCCTTGCTGTACCTATGGGCTGCGGGCTGACCTTCGGCGGCCGAAGCACCATTCCGAAATGCCCGAGGTCAACCTGTACTGCAGCGGTGGTGCGGCTTGAAAGAGGCTGATGATAAGGGTCTGCTCGACGACTCCGAGGACGTCCGCGTCACGCTCTCAACGCCTCCGAGTGTCCCTGGAGCGTCCTTGCCAGCCCTTGACTGATGCTGAGCTTGGCAAGTTGCAGAGGTTTGCTCCAAGACGTGGGCGCGCGGCCCCGTGTCTCGCGGCTGCCGGTCTACGCGCGCTCCTTACAGCGTAGGCACCCCGAGGTTGCCTCGCTTCGAGAGCCTGGACAATCGACGATCGCAGGTTGCAACTTCGCGGCCTTGGCCGGTGGATCGCCGACTCGCTTCAATACCAGCGTGAACGATCGACTGCGGCGAGTGATGCGGGAGCGGGGCGTGGAGGCCACGCGCCTCGCCGAGGCCTGCCAGGTGGACCGCAAGACCGTCGAGCGCTGGATCAACCCCGGCCGCCGACCCCGGGCCAGGCAGCGCGCCCTCGCCGCCGCTGCCCTTGGTGTGAAAGAGGTCGAACTCTGGCCCGACGAGCACACTGGCCCAGCGGCCTACCGGTACCAGGCTGTGGAGTTGATCGCCACCTACCCGAATCGAGCCTGCGTTCCGCGGGAAACCTGGATTTCTCTCCTCGAAGGGGCGGAAGAGAACATCGATCTTCTGGTGTACTCCGGCTCGTTCTTCGCTCAGGTCGTCCCCCGAATCGCTGCGACGCTAGCGCGCCGCGCCGCAGAGGGCGTTCGCATCCGCCTGTGCTTTGGAGACCCGGCGAGTCACGCCGTCGCGATCCGCGACACCGAGGAGAAGCTGCACGGCACGCTCTCGATGAAGATTAAGGCGTCGCTGACCTACTATCTCGACCTTCTAAGCACAGAGGGGTGCGAAGTCCGCCTTCACGGGGCAACCCTCTATGCTTCGCTGTTCCGATTCGACAGTCAGGCCCTGATCAATCCTCATGTCTGGGGGCAACCCGCGAGCGCCAATCCGCTACTGCACCTGCGCTACGGCGAAGAGGGGGGCTGGTTTGATTTGTACAATGAGAGTTTCGAGGGGGTATGGAAGTCGGCAAGACGGCTGAATGCTGACGAAGGTATCCCTCTTGGCTAGGATCAAGTATAATTGCCGACCATTCGCCCCCGCGACCACACTCTCAGTCGTGCGAGCAGTCGCTCGTCATAGAAGAGCGCATCCTCGGCGACCTGAAGGGCGGCTCGTGGGCGACCTCCTGGTGGCGCTCAGAGAAGATTCCATGGTTGGTCCAGTACGCCAGCGCGGAGTCCGTCGATGCGACGGTGCACCTCATGCGCAGCCGGCGTGTCGGCTTGGGCCTTCCAGGAATTAGTAGTGATCATGCGCAGTTCCCTGACGGCCTTGAGGGTCGTGTAGCCAGGCCAGTTGCGAATATCGCGACCGTAGCAGTCGGCGAACTCGTCGTACTCGCTCGAGGGATGGCCAAACCTTTCACAGTGCACTGCAAGAGTGGTCAGGTCCCACTCCACGTGGCCCATGCAAGCTGATTCGAGGTCCGCAAGTACGGGGCCTCCCGCGCTGACCAGAGCGTTGCTGTGGTGAGCATCGCCGTGGATTAGGCGTGCAGATCCGGCATATTCCAGTCGCTCGTACTCCTTGGCCAGACGGCCTGCATAGTCGGTGAGAAAGTCTCGCTCTTCGTCGTCGAGGAGGCTGGTACGCGCGAGGGACCGGCTAACGGCCGCGAACGGATCGAGCCGCTGAAGGTCTAGTCCGGTTGGGATGCGGGTGTTGTGCAGTTGGTGCAGGGGATAGGCAAGGTCCGCCGCATGCGGGGCACGAACAGGATCGATGGCCGTCCAAAAGGTCACGTGGTGGCCATGGACGGTCATCGGCTGGACGATGCCGGGGTAGGGCCCGGTGACGGGAACGTGGAGTGCGACGAGCTCGCCGGCGAGTTCCAGCGTACGGCGGATACGCGGCAGTCTCGTTCCGCGCCTAGTGATCTTGACGACGGCCCCGGGCTGCGGCAGAAGGTAGACAGCGTTTGTGTGGTGCCGCAGCAGCCGGGCGCCGGAGGAATCGAAGCCGGCGCTAAGGCAGGCGGTTTCAAGAATTGGCGGGGTCGTGGCGGAGTTGAAGGCGTCCGCTTGTCGGTTCACACTAGCGAGTCTCGCAGAGCGCGTTGGCGATGGGCGAGAGTCAGTTGCCGGGAAGCAGCGCCAGCGTCTCGCGCAGTTGGGTTACTGCCCCGTTGGAGCTGTGTCCATCAGGGACGACTGCGAGCAAGTCACTGGTACGGGCCAGGACCACGCCTGTCCGCTGTTGTTCAGGCAGAGAGCTCAAGACTTCCTGAGCAAGTTGGCAACCATCGGCCGGCGCGCCATCGAGGACAAGGCAGATGGCCTGGTCGAGGTCGATCAGGACTGGGTCGATGCCGCCGTCGGCACCGTAGCGCATTTGCGCGCCGTGTTGGATCTCAGAGGCTCGCCGGGTTTCGCCAAGGTTGGTAAGGGTGCCGGATAGGTAGAGCATCAGGCGGCGCTCGGTGAAGCGGAAGGCGACTTCGTCGTCGGGCTCGCCGACGTGTTCGAAGGCCTCTTGACAGCGGCGCAGTGCGTCCTCGGCGTCGTGCGAGTTTCCTAGGCGGGCAAGAGCACGTGCTTCGCCGGCGGCGGCGAGAGCGACCGGGGAGCCTGTGCGTCCGCGGGCGATCATTTGGGCCTCGCGGGTAAGGCGAAGGGCTTCAGCGACGCGACCATAGTAGTAAGGCAGCATCGCCGCTTGCGCTCTGGCTTGGGCGCGCAGCAGGGCATCTCCCGTATCGTCGGCCGCAGCGGTCGCGGTGGAATACCAGTTGCTGGCGTGGCGCTGTTCGCCCACTTTCATGAGTGCATCGGCGATGAGGGTGGCGTAGTTCGAGGTGAGTGCGGACAGGCGCCGCTGGATGGCGGCTGGATGGTGATGGCTTGCGACCTCCTGGACCTCCCGGCACTCCCCAAGTAGCAGAGCAAGCATCTTCAGGGGCGGATTTCTGCAGTATTCGCGCTTGCGCCATTCGAAGACGTCTGCGTGCTGGTCGATCCACTCGTGGGAAGCGGATGCGGATACCAAGGACCGTTCTGCGAGCGCTCGGACGTACTCCGCGTCGGCGAGCACTGCAGATGGGTCGTTCTGGCGAATCGACACAGCTAGCGCGCTGGCAACGCCCTCGGCAGGCCTCACTCCAAAGCGATATGGCCCTTGAACCGGATCGGCTGGGAAGACTACGAGATGCCCCGCGATGGGCTCTTCATCGGCAGCGATGAGGATGCTGTCGAGTTCTTCGAGCGTCAGGGCGAGGATCCGGGCAAGGTGCGGCCGGAGCCACGGCTGGGGTTCGGCGGCGCCAGCTTCCCAGCGGCCCACGGTTCTCGGATCAACGTTTAGGAGAGCCGCAAGTTCCTCCTGGGAGATCCCGCACGCGCGCCTTCTCTTTGCGAGCGCTTCCCGCCGACCCTTACTCATCCGCCCTCCGTCCCCCGCAGCTGGCTGCGCTTCGAGACGCATCCCCATCGGCAGGCCATCAGCCCCGAGTAGGCTACCGCTTGCGATTGCTTCGTCACCACGCGCACCACGCGCGCCAATGCCAAGGCTTGGTAAAGAGATGCTGATACCGCTTGTAGCGGTCGGGCTCGATCGGCGCGAACTGTTGGCAATCTCGGCGAGGATTCGGCTGGCCATCGGGGGCGCCGTGATCGGGCTTATTTTCTACTCGAACGCGACAGGAGTGCGGGTAGTTCGGTGAGCGAGTCGATGCGCCAGGTGGCTGCTGCTTGCAGAGCCGGGTCGTCCGCATGCTGATAGCCCCAGGGCCCTCGCCGGATGTGGGCTGCGTGTAAGCCGGCGTTGCGCGCGGCAATGATGTCGTTTTCCGGGTGGTCGCCGACGTAGACGATCTGCTCGGCCCGGCAACCCGCCCAGGTGCACACTCGCTCGAAGAATCGTGGGTCCGGCTTGGCGACCCGCCATTCGCCGGAGGTGGCCACGGCGTCGACGGGCAACTCGAGTGCACGTAGAAGGTGTCCTGCGCGTTCGGTCTGGTTGCCAGCGATTCCGACCCACAGTCCAGCTTCGCGCAGGGCCCCGAGCGCGGGGCGGGCATCGGGGTAGAGGTCTGCCTCGGTGATGGACTCACCATGGCCGGCCGCCTCGCGCGCTGCGCGCTCTGCGATGAGGTCGAAGCCTGGTTTCACCAGCGCGAGTGCGTCGGCGTTGTCTCGGCCCTGAGCTGTGACGGCTCCGACGAGGGCGGAAAGCGTGTGGCGTGGGACATCCAGCCAGTCGGCCCAGGAGCCCCAGAAGGTGCTGTCGTTCATTAGCGTCTCTCCGACATCGAAAACCACAGCGCACACTTCAGTCTCCATCGGTCCCATCCTCGTCTCGGGGTCGAGATCCCGAGGATACTGGTGGCGTATACGAGCGGGTAACGTCGTGTCAGCAGGTGCAGAGCTTCTGCGGAGGGGCTGTGGAAACGCTCGATCAAATAGCCTCGTCCCTGCGGGCGTTGCGAAAACTTCGTGGCTGGACCCAAGAGGACTTGGCGGTGCACGCGGGCCGCGGCGCGTCCGTTTCCACGATCCGCCAAGTTGAGCGTGGGGCGCAGCGGCCGTCATGGTCCTTCACAGTGGCGGTGGCACGGGCCTTGAGCGTCGATCCGCTCGCGCTCCTCGGGAACGATGCCGACGGCGTGGGCGGGGGACCGGTGCGCGCGGTCGAGGCCGCCCTGCCTGAGATCAGGCGAGTTGTGATGACCTACGACTGCCCACGTGAGCCTGAGAGTCCGCCGCGGGGACTCAACGAGCTTGGTGACGCGGTGGACGAGGCGTGCCGCATGCGGCTCGAGGCGCGCTACGGCCAGCTAGCAGATGTGATCGCACCACTGATCGAAGAAGTATGCTACGCGGCGCACACGCTCAGCGGCCAGGACAGGGAGAGGGCATTCTGGCTGCTCTCGGCTGCATACCGGTGCGCAGACGCATTGGTGTACAAAAGCGGTCACCTAGACCTGTCCACGAGCGTGATTGAGCGGATCGGATGGGCGGCAGCGCGATGTAACGACCCGCTGATGGAGGCCACCGCGGTGTATGTGCGGGCGCAGGGCTTTTTCGACAGCGATGTACCGGCCGCCGGAGTGCGCCTACTCTCGCGTGCGGCGGAAGCGCTGGCGATGGACGCGGCGGTTGATGTGCGCACAGCGAGCGTGTACGGTGCGCTGCACGCTCGCGCCGCCGTCCTCGCAGCCAAGGGCGGAAATGCCAACGCAGCCGATGCACACCTCAGTATCGCCCGCGGCGCCGCCGGAGTGGTGGGCCGTGATAGAGCGCTGCTCTACACCTATTTTGGGCCCTCCCAGCTTCAGATCCATGAGCTGGCCGCGCGCGTCGAACTCGGAGACGGCCCCGGTGCTTTAGCAGCGGCTTCGAGCTGGCGCCTGCCAGCAGATCTGCCGGCGGAGCGATCGAGCCACTTCCTGATCGACCGGGCGCGGGCAGAGGTGTGGGTCGGCGCATACGGCAGCGCGGTTGCTTCCTTGTTAGAGGCGCGGCGGATCGCTCCCCTTCATACCCGGGCGCACCCGCTGGTCAAGCCGATGGTCGAGTCCATACTCGACCGGCTGCCGCGCCGCTCCCAGGAGGCGATGAGCCTTGGAGCATGGCTGGGGCTAAGCCGCGGGCACTAGCCCCACTTGACCGCTTCTTTGCTTAGTAGGACGCGAAGTATCAGGTTTCTGTATTTCTGTGCGCGCGCGTAGCGAGAATCTGCTCTCGTCCACGCCGAGCCCGGGAGACGCAGATGCCGAATGCCGAAGAGTCTGAAGCGCCGATTGTTCGCGCCTCGCGCGTGCATCTCCGCCTCGAGCGCGCTCTTGGCCGAATGGGCATCGTAGCTAAACGCGGCTTTGCTGGCGTAGATGCCATGGGCGAGCCGGTCATCGACGTTGGGGTGATCGGTGCCTCGGACGGAGAACGGCTCGTCGACGCGCTCTGCGAGGCGGAAGCCGATGGTCCGCAGGAACAGCAGCGAGATCAGATCGGCGCGCTGTCGCAGGCTCCCTCGGATGCGGATGGCCAGCCATGACGACCAGCTTGCTGAGGCCCGCTCGGGTCGATGTGAATCCGATTCGAGGCATGGATTCTTTGAGACGCGTGCGACCGGGCCTGCGCGGACCGCTCGGCGAAAGCGATGCCGAAGGCCGTAAGCCTCGCGAATGGACGAGGGCACGCTCCACCGGCTGCGCGTACAGCTTCCAGATCGACACGAGCCGGCCGTCAAGGCCTCCAACCTGCATGATCGGCTGAAGCAGGGCATGAATACAGATAGAAGCAGGTCAGCGGCGTCGATGTCTGATGGCTGTCCGATGCTTGTCCGGTCGATGCCCTGGGTTAGCTCGCCATCCGCCTGTTGGATTCTGTGTGCGGCGATTCGGCACCCACAAATCGGTCGAAGGCCGCTCGGACAGGTAGTCCACTTCGCAGATCGTCTTAGGGGAGTTTCGCGATGAGCGGACCGACGATTCAGAGTCGGCGCCGGACACCGGCGTGTACTCACACGTCCGCGCTACGGCCCGGAGCGCGCGGCTCGGTGCGTCATGACGAGTTGTCTGTGTGTGGCATCGGGCCCGACGTCGACGGTTGCGGTATGAGCGCGGCTGTTGTTTGGCTGGCTGCACGTGTACAAGCGGCCGTAGTTGAGCTGGTAGGTGTCTGATGGTCGCTCGGCTCAAGCCTTTGACACCTGATTCTTCTGCAGTACACCGGTTCGGTGCGGTGTTGCGCCACCTGCGGATTGAGGCTGGGTTGTCCCAGCCCGAGCTCGCGGCGAAGATCTATACCTCGAAGTCGACTCTCAGCCGTGCTGAGACCGGCGTTCGACTGCTGCCCCGTGATCTGGCCGAGGCATGCGACACGCTGTTCAGCGCCAACGGAGTGCTGACCAGCACATGGCGCAGAGCCGACTCGGGTTGTGCAACCAAGGCACAGCGGATCCAGCGTGGAAACGCCTCGGGTCTGTGCGTGGGTAGCCTTTGCTCGTTCGCGCTGCGGACTCGCTGCGCTCAGGATTTAGCTTCCGGCGGCAGTTTGACGGTGCAAGCCAACCGGCACGCCGCATCTAATTCAATACATGGATGCGCAGACTTTGTCTGGCGCCGTGATTCTCGACGGACCATTGCCCCTGGAAGGACGCTGCCGGCGTGGCATCGGCTTTCGCTCGCTGGCCGTGTGCTGTCGGACCCGCGATCGCGCTCGCGCCTACCTGCTGGACTAAGGCCTGGGGCGCGTGGGAGACCGACCTGCACACTGGCACGTGATGTCCGCACCGGTTCCTCCGCCCGCGTTGCCGCTGGCATCGCAGGACGGGCGGCTGGTCGTGTCTGACTTCGTTTGGACCGTGGCATGGCGTGATCATCGCCTCGACGCGGCGTGCACGGATGTGCAGGCCGGGCTGCTCGGCGCGGCGCGGCTCGTGCTGGCCGAGACCCGTGACGCCGGACAGCACGCGCGCCGCGGCTACGCAAGCGCGGTGCTCGGATCCCTGGCCGCGCGGACGGACGTGGCGGAGCAGTGGCTGCGCGAGGAGCCTAAGGATCCCGACGCCCTGCTGCTGGCCGCGCGCGTGGCCGCGGTGCACGCCGCGGCGGCCTACCGGAAGCGGCATGCGCGAGCGCGGAAGCTGCTGGACCAGACCCTCGATCTGGCCGGCCGGTGCGCCCTCGCGCGGCCCGAGGACCCGACCCCGTACGTGATCACGCTCAGCCTGGCCCGATTCGAATGCCAGCAGGTGCCGCCCTCGGATGCGCTGCCGGAACTCGGCGGCCTTCCCGGACCGTGGGGACTGGTCGAGCAGGAGATCTGGCCGCGAGATCCCCACAACCGCGAAACAGCCCGGCACCTTCTGACCTACTTCGGGACGAGCCGCACGGCCGCGGCGCCGACCCAGGTCGCCCTCAGCCTGGCCGCGCGCAGTCCCCTGGCCAGCCCGCTGCGGCTGCTGCCGCTGGCCGCGTTCCTCGAATACCCGCTCACGGGCGAGGAAGCGGAGGCAGCAGACCTCGACCGGTACGAGCGGATCAACGGCCTGCGCAAGCTGGTCGCGGGCCTGGACGAACGGCTCAAGACCGGCGGCGGCATCGACGGCTACACCGCGGACTTCGATCTGCAAGAGCGACGCAAACGGCTGATGCGCTCGATCGAAGCGATGACCCAGGAGGCGGAGGCAGCACCGCGGGTCCCGCGCCGCGCGATGGTAGGCGAGCTGACGGACCTGCACGCGCTCTGGTTCGTTCACCGCTCCGGGCCGGAGGAATACGTGCCGATCGCCGACGTCTCGCTGCTGGCGCGCGGGCTGCAGCTCGGCGGCGAGTACAGCCGCGCCGGCGGCGTACTGCGGCACCTGCTGCCGCTGGCCACCGCCTACCCGTGGAAGCTCGACGGCGACCCGGCCACCGTGCTGGCCGCCGCCATCGCCGAATGCTCCGCCGAGAGCCACCTGCCGGTTACCTCCCCGACCACGCTGCGGGCCGGCCCCAGCGCCGAGCCCTAGGCCCGAGCTCCCCGCGGCTCCAGGCCGCACGGAACTGCCACCTGCCCTTCATCGACCATCTGCCCTCTACCAAGCCCGCCTCTTCCAACGACACCTTCAAGGATCACTGATGTCAACATCGATAGAAACCACCGGGGCCCCGGCGGACGCGGTCGCCGCCGCCGACCGGGAGACGCTGCACGAGCTGGGGATTCCGCAGGAGCTCAACCGGCGGATGACCGGGTTCGGGGCGTTCGCCGTGCCGCTTTCGACCACCAGCGTGCTCACCGGCGTGCCGGCGATGTTCGCCTTCGCCATGGTCACCGGCGGCCCGGCCGCGCTGATCTGGGCGTGGCTGATCGGCGGCCCGCTGGTGCTGTGCGTGCCGTACTCGATGGCGGAGATCTGCTCGGCCTACCCGGCCTCCGGCGCCCTGTACTTCTGGAGCGACAAGCTCGCCACCAAGCACCACAAGATCG
Organism: Actinospica acidithermotolerans; assembly: GCF_018139625.1. Taxonomy (GTDB): domain Bacteria; phylum Actinomycetota; class Actinomycetes; order Streptomycetales; family Catenulisporaceae; genus Actinospica; species Actinospica acidithermotolerans. The sequence continues at coordinate 85,165 of NZ_JAGSOH010000009.1, forward strand.
CCTCCTGGGTCACGGCGTGGGTCAACGGGATCGGCCAGATCGCCGGCACGGCCGGCGCCGCGTATTCGATGGCGCTGTTCCTCGGTGCGTACATCGGCTTCAAGACCGGCTGGTCCCCGACCCTGCACGAGACGTTCGCGATGTTCCTCGGGCTGCTGGTGCTCGCGGGCCTGGTGAACTCGTTCGCGGTGCGGCTGGTGATGTGGCTCAACGAGGTCAGCGTGTGGGTGCACGTCCTGGTCACCGTCGCGATCGTGGCCGCGCTCGCGTTCGTGCCCGCGCACCACCAGTCGGCGTCGTTCGCGTTCACGAAGCTGGTCAACGACACGGGCCAGTCGCACATGGGCTACGCGCTGCTGCTGGCCCCGCTCACCCTGCTCTACACCATGACCGGCCTCGACGCCCCCGGGCACATGTCGGAGGAGACCCAGCGCGCGACCGTCAACGCGCCGAAGGCCATGGTCCGCTCGGCGTGGCTGACCTGGCTCCTCGGGCTCGCGCTGATCCTCGCGCTCACCTTCGCGATCAAGGACTACAACGGGGAGGCGGCCGGGCAGTTCGGCGTCGCCCCGGCCTCGATCATGGTCGACGCCCTGCCAAACTGGATGGCGACCGTCCTGATCCCGGGCCTGCTCGTGGGGACCGCGTTCTGCCTGTTCGCCTGCGTCACTGCGACGAGCAGGCAGTTCTTCGGCGCCGGGCGCGACTCGGTCTACCCGCTGAGCAGGTACCTGCACTCGACCTGGCGCCGGTTCCGTAGCCCGGTGTTCGCGACCTGGTTCGCGATCTTCTGGATGGCCGTGCTCGGCCTGAGCACGTTCTGGTCCTACTACGCGTTCCTCGGGCTGACCGCGCTGGCCTCGGCCGGCCTGTTCGGCGCGTACATCATCCCGGTGTTCCTGCGGATCAAGGCCGGGGACCGGTTCACCCCCGGACCGTTCACGCTGCGCCGCCCGAAGCTGATCGGGGCGATCTCGGTGGGGTTCGTCACGGTGTTCGGGCTCGCGGCGCTGCTGCCGACGACCTGGCCGATCACGCTGCACGACTTCAACTGGGCTCCGGTCGGCCTGGCCGTGACCCTCGTGCTCGTGCTGGCGTGGTACGGAATCGGCGGACGGCGCAGCTACACCGGGACCCGGCAGTTCACCGCCGAGGAGATCGCCGCGATCGAGGCCGAGCTGTGACAGGCCCCTGAGCCCCGCCCGGTGGCCGCGCGCATGCGCGAAGCCCGCACCAGCCACCGGGCGGACGGCGCCCAACCGCCCGCTTGTGGGAGCGGGCGAGCCGGCGCAGCCCTGCCCCGCCGGGCATCCCCCCTCGGCGGGGCAGGGCCCGGACCCCACCGTTTTCAGATCGTGCACAGATGAGAGCGAGTACTGCGATGCCCACCACCCTGGCCGCCGACCACGCCGGCCTGAGCGCCGAGCAGGCGATCGAAACAGACCGATTCACCCTGCAACTGCACCCGAGCCGCAGCGACTGGACCGAGATCGAAAACTGGATGAGCCGCGAGGGCTGGGACCCGGGGTTCGGCGACGCGAGCGCGATCCTCGCACTCGACCCCGGAGCCCTGGTGATCGGGCTGCTCGACGCAACCCCGATCTCCGCGATCTCCGTTCTGCAGGTCAGCGGCCTGTACGCGGTCCTCGGCAACTACCTGGTCCACCCCGACTACCGCGGACGCGGGTTCGGCCTGGCGACCTGGCGCGCGGCCCTGCCGCACGCAGGATCCCGCGTCGTCGCCCTCGACGCGGTCCCGGACCGGGTCGGGACCTACGAGGCGGCCGGGTTCACCCCCGCGCACACCACGATCGGCTACCACGGCACCATCCGGGCCGGCCGGATCGCCGACGCCCGAGGGATCCGCCCGCTCGAGGCGGGCGACAGCGCGGCCGCGGCGGGACTCGACGCTTTGTGCTCGCCGTTCGAGCGCTCGGCGTTCCTGGCGGTGTGGTGCGCCGCGAGCGGCACCCGCACCCTGGTCTACGAGGACCGCAGGGGCCAGGTGGTCGGGTTCGGTGCGATCCGGCCGAGCCGCTCCGGCTACCGGATCGGGCCGCTGATCGCCGAGACGCCGCAAGCCGCGGGCGCCCTCTTCGACGCGCTGACCTCGCCGCTCGAGGGCGAGGACGTCGTGCTCAACGTCCCCGAGCCGAACACCTCCGGATGCGAGCTCGCGCGCGAGCGGGGCCTGTTGCGCGCCTCGCACACGATCCGCATGTACTCCCACCCGGTGCGCCCGGCGGCTCTCGCGCACTGCTACTCGATCGCCTCCCTCGCCTGGGGCTGACCCGACCCGCCGCGCACGCGCCGCAGCCCTCCGACTCCCGCGCCCCGGGGCGAACGGCGACTCTACCGACACGAGTCTCCGGCTCCTGATGTCCATCACCCCCGGGGCGCGGGGCCCAACACCGATCCCCGAGCTTCGACCGAGGAGGCAAGTTCATGATCCCGTTCCCGGCCGCAGACCAGGTCTGGCCGGAAGGCAGCGTCCGCTGGCGCATATGCCTGCTTCCCCGGCCGCAGCGTGATCCCGGCCTGCAACCGCTGCTCGACCGCGCCCGCAAGGCGCTCGCCCCGTTCCCGCTGGCCGAGGTCGCCGACGACGACCTGAACATCGGCATCTGCCCGCTGGAGCGACCCGATGTCCCGGCCCGGCGGATGCTGCGCGAGATCGCCGCGGTGCTCGCCGAGCAACTGGCCGGCCTCGCGCCGTTCGCCATGCCCGTCGGCCCCGCTCACTCCGGGACCGGCAGCGTGGCCTTCGAACTCGAGCCCCACCCGCGATGGCTCGAACTGACCGAACGTCTTCGAGCCGGCCTCGGTGCAGTCCTCGACGCCGACGGCCTCGGCCCGATGCAGAAACGTCCGCACCTGACCGTCGCCCACGGAGCAGGGCACTGCGCATCGGCGGAGATCGAAGCCGTGCTGCGCGCGGCCGCGGCCGGCGAGCGCGCCGAGGTGCTGATCGACGCGGTCCACCTGGTCCAGGTCCGGCAGAACGCCCCGCTGCACGGCTACCGGCTCGCGCCGCCCACCCTCTCGGTTCCACTGCGCGTGACCCGACCGCTTCGCGAACCGAACCCGGCCGCGCCCGCCTCCTCTACGCAAGGAAGTGACGCATGATCAGGTATGACGCGCTCAACGGCGCGACCGTGTGCATCTGCGCGTCCACACGCGCGGGCGAACACGTACTCGAGCTGGAGCGGCGCCTCGGGCTGGCCGGCGCGAGCGTGCTCGCCCCGGTACCGCACGCCGGCGAGATCAGCCCGCTCGACTGCGCCCGCCTGGTCGCCCTGCACCTGCGCAAGATCGAAGCCGCGGACATCGTCGTGGTCGCCAACGTCGGCGGGTACACCGGGCCGGGCACCGGCCAGGAGATCGCGCGCGCGATGAGACTCGGCAAGACGGTGATGTTCCTCGAAGACCCCGCGGTCCTGGAAACAGCGCCCGAGGAGTACGGCGGGTACGTCGGGCGCATCCGGGACCTCGCGCTCCGGCCCGCCGACGGCCTGCCGGGGCAGCTCGCCCGCGGCACCGTGCTGCACATAAGACCCGTCGGCGGGGATGGGCGGGCCGCGTGGTTCCGCGTCGCCGACGTACACCGCTTTCCCGGCGTACTCGCGCTCGCCGCGGCCATCGATCCCGCCCGGGCGTTGCCCGGGACCGGGACCGAGGAACTCGCGCAGAACCTCAGCACCGACTACCCCGGCCGCGACGAGCAGGACTACGTGGCTCTCGAGCTCGAATTCCTCGGAGAGCAAGGCAGCGGGCAGCCGCAGCCGGCCGAGCCGCACGGCCCGGCGGTCATGCTGCTGGCACGCGGCCGGGAGGGAGCCGTCGCCCTCGAACGGGACCCGTGCGGGACGTTGAGCCTGCCGCGCACGCCGGTCGGGCCGCGCGAGCAGCCGTTCGCGGCGGCCGTACGGCACGCGCAGGAGCTGTTCGGCACCGCCCTCGGGGCAGAGCGCCTGCTCGCACTCGACCGCGACCCGGACACGGCCAGCATGCAATACCTCTTCGACGCCGGGACCGTGGAGCCCGGGCAGCCCGCGCACGCGCTCAAGACCGGTTCGGCGGACGGCGCCCGGCTCGTGTTCGCCGACCCCGACAAGCTCCACAGGCTCGTCACCCCCCGCACCGCCCGAGTGATCGACACCGTCCTGGCCGATGTGACGGGCGCGGTCTTGCTCGAACACGGATACCGCGTCGGCCGGCAGCCCGAGTGGGAGTGGCTCGCGAGCGAGCAGCCGCCGGCGGGCGTGCCGGTCACCCAGGCCGGGGTGTGGGCGTTCGACCGCGACGGCCGGGTCGTGCTCCAGCACCGGATCGAGCGCGGCGGAGCGTTCGGCCTGCCCGCCGGCAGCCCGGAACCGGAAGACCGGGACTGGCTTTGCACCGCGGCCAGGGAGGCGTTCGAGGAGAGCCAGATCCTGATCGACCAGCGCCAAGCGCGGCTGATCGGTTTCCAGGTCACCTACAGCGACCCGCGGCTGCCGAACGGGCTGGCTCAGGCCCGGTACGTCGCCCCGCTCCTCGGCTACCTCCCGATCGCCCCCGATACCGACCCGAAGCTCACCACCGCCCGCGCGCCCTACCGCCGGTACCTGTGCGACATCCGGCACGCCGCCCGCCTGCTGGACTGGGGCCCGCACGCACAGGCGCAGACCCGCGCGGCCGAGCAGGCGGCGCTCGAGCTCGGGCTGCCCGCCGACCGGCCGGCCGCCGCCTCCTACCGCGACAACGGAGACCCCGAGCTCGCCGACGTCTCCCCGACCTGGGACGTCCTGCTGTGACCGGCAACCGGCGCCCGGGCCCGGCCTTCCGCGCTTCGCGCGCCGCGCAACCGGGGCCGAGTCCGACTCGTTGCCAGCAGACGGATCTCGCCGTCGACCACCGAGAGAAAGAGCACCAGCCATGACCCAGGAACCCGCGGTGGAACAAGGCGCACCGGAGCTGAGGACGTCGATGGTCGACCAGCTCCTGGCCCACGGCTCGCTCACCTCGGCGCGGCTCGCGGCCGCGATGCGCGAGGTGCCCCGGCACCTGTTCACCCCGGGCGCGAACCTCACGGCCGCCTACGCGGTCGACGAGGTCGTGCGCTACCGCACCGACGAGCACGGGGTGTGCCTGAGCTCGGTCTCCGCGCCCTGGATCCAGGCCGAGATGATCGAGGCCGCCGGGATCGAGGACGGCATGCGGGTGCTGGAGGTAGGCAGCGGCGGATACAACGCCGCTCTGCTGAGCAGACTCGTGGGACCGGCCGGGCGGGTGGTGAGCGTGGACATCGACCCCGAGGCGATCGAGCGCGCCGCGGCCGGCCTTGCGGCGGCCGGGATCGGCGGGGTCGAGCTCGTGCTCGCCGACGCCGAGCACGGGGTGCCCGCGTTCGCGCCGTATGACCGGGTCATCGTGACGGTCGCGGCGTGGGAGGTGGCGCCGGCGTGGGTCGCGCAACTGGCCGAGGGCGGGCGGATCGTGCTGCCCTTGGTGATGCGCGGCCAGCAGCGGATCATCGCGTTCGAGCGCGATGGGGCCGACCTGGTGAGCCGGAAGATGATCTACGGCGGGTTCGTCCCGATGCAGGGAGCCGGCGCCCGCAAGGCGTTCGCCCTCGGGCTCGACGACGCTGCGACCCTGCACTTCGACGAAGGCGGACCCGTCGATGCCGGACTGCTGCGCACCGTGCTGGACAACGACCCCGTGACGGCGGGCAGCGGGGTGAGCGTCGCGCGGCAGGAGCCGTACGACTCGCTGCAGCTCTACCTCGCCGCGGTGCTGCCCTCGACCGCGTCCCTGGTGTTCGCCAGTCCGGGCGCCGGACGGGATCTTCCCGACCCGCAGGCCGGGTTCCCCGTCTTCGCCTACGGCGGCGGCACCATCGCGTACATGACGGTCCGTCAGCACGGAGAGGGGGACGCGGCGAGGTTCGAACTGGTCGCGTGCGGCCTGGGCCCTGACGCGGCCAACGCCGCCGCAAAGCTGCGCGACCTCGTGCGCGCCTGGGACCGGGAGCTGCGAGCCGAACGTCTCCAGCCGCAGGTGACCATCGCCTTCGCCGCACAGAGCGTGGTGCCCGGGTCGCGCCGGCACCTGCTGGCGAAGACGCGCAGCACGCTCGTGCTGTGCTACCCCGAGCCTTCCGCCCCCGCGGGCGGCGCGCACGAGTCGGCCCCGAGTATCCGGTCGGCGTCGTGAACGGCAGCCGAAGGATTCAGGGGCCCGGCCCGCACCTGCCCTGCGGCCTGGTGGTGATCGACTTTGAGGCGGTCACCCCGGCCGGGCGCACCCCGGAGCCGGTCGAGGTCGCCGCCCTCGCGCTGCGCTGGATCGGCGGGCACTGGTACGAGTCCGCCCGCTTCGCTTCCCTGATCCGCCCGCCCGAAGGCACCCCGATCCCCGAGACGAACACGCGCATCACCGGGATCACCGAGGAGATGCTCGAAAACGCCCGCGGCGCCGCGCAGGTGCTCGGCGAGCTGGACCGGCGCCTGTCCATGCCCGACTACCGGCTGGTGGCGCACGGCGCGGGCACCGAGGCGCTGCTGCTGCGCGCCCAGCGCGCCCACTGCCCGACCCTCGCCGCGACACCCCTGATCGACACCGTCGCGATGGCCCGGGCCGTGCTCGGCCGCCGTGACTCCTTCCGGCTCGACGCCGTGCTCGCGCACTACGAGGTGCCCATCCCGCCCGACCGGCACCGTGCGGGCCCGGACGTCGCGCTGACCGCGCAGATCTTCCTGCGGCTGCTGGCCGACGGGCAGCGCGCCGGGCGCTGGAGCGACCTGGCAGGCCTTGAACGCGCAGCCGGACGCGCTCCCGCCCATCGGCCAGAGGCCGGGGAGCAGACGCAAATCGAGGTACCGGCCGCATGAACACCCCTGAGCCGGTTCCCGCCGTCGCGACGGCGGTGCCCGCCGACCTGGCCGCATTCGCCGCCACCGCCGTGGGGTCCTGCACGCTGGTCGCGGATCTCTCCTGGCCGTATGAGGGCTCTGAGGTCTACCGGATCCGCGACGCGCACGGCGTCGACCACATCCTCAAGCGCCTGATCAACGACCGGTTCTACGGCATGGAAGTGGCCGGGTACCGATGGGCCCCCGCTCTCGGGCCGGGCCGGGCGCCGATCCTGGAGGCAGCCGACCGCGCGTTGCGCGCGGTGATCGTCTCGTTCCTGCCCGGCGCGCCGATGCTGGGCGAGATCGAACCCGTTCTGGAGGCGCGGGCCTACCGGCAGGCCGGGCGCCTGCTCGCACTGCTGCACTCAGCCGAGCCGCCCGCGGCCGAGACCGCGCTGCTGGAGCGTCTGCTGGACCGCGCGGAGCAGCAGCTGGCCAAAGCCGCCGCCGAGCTCGACGCCGGCCAGCGGACCCTGGCGCGCCGCGCCGCGCAACTGCTGGCCGAAGCCGCCCCGGGTCTTCGGGGCGTGCCGACCCACGGAGACATCCAGCCGCGCAACCTGCTGCTCGATCGCGTATCCGGCACGCTCGCACTGATCGACTTCGAGAAGGCCGGGATCGCCCCGCCCGTGCGCGACCTGGTCCGGCTCGAAGCAGGGATCTTCACCGGCCGCCCGCAGCTGCGCGACGCGTTCTACGACGGCTACGGGCGCGAGCTCGACCCGGTCGAGACGCTCGCGCTGCGCGCGTGGGTGGTGCTCGACTCGGTCTCCGCGCTCGCCTGGGGCATCCCGAACGGCGACCACGAGATCGTCGCCCGCGCCCGCGCCGCCCTGACCGACGCCCGGTTCACCGACCTCGAACCGGATCCGCCCCGGTGAGCACAGACCCTGCGGACGCCGGCCACGGCGCCCTCGCGGCCTTCGAGCAGGCCCCAGGGCCGGGCGGTTCCCACCGCTTGGCCGGTTCGCCGCCCAGGCTCGGCGTCTCGGCCTGACGGGCCGGGGCCGGCGGGTCTACGACGTCGAACGATCAGAACCAGGAGAGGAACACAGGTCGTGTCCATGACCACGGATATACCGGAAGCGGCCCCCGTGTGGGAGACGGGGATCGAGTTGCCCGGCATCGTGCCGCTGCTCGCCCCGGCCCGCCGGACTCTGGCGGTGCTCGCAGCCCTTCAGGCGCCGGCGCCGGTGCCGGAGATCGCCGCGCATGCCGATCTTCCCAGCGCCGTCACGCTCCGGCATCTGCAGCACCTTGCCCGCCTCGGCCTGGCGGCGCCCGACAAGGCGGATTCGACCCGCTACCAGGCGGGACCGGGCCGTTGCCCGGTGCGGCCGGCCCTGCTGAGCGCGCGCGGGCGCACCGCGGTACTCGCGTGGCGGCTGGAGTCGGCCGGGCAGGCCGCGCGCCTGCTCGGTGCCGAGGTGCTGCCGAACGGCGAGCAGATCCCGCCCGACCCCGACCGGCCACCGCACCTACCCGCCGGCCGCACAGAGGCGCTGGCCTGGTTCACCGGCGAACGCGAAGCGCTGGCATCCGACGTCGAGAGCGCCTACGAACTCGGGGAGGACCACCTCGCGTGGCGCCTGGCGCTGCTGGTGCTCGGATTGACCTGCTTCACCGGCCCGTGGCACGGCTGGCGCGGAATCCACCAGTGCGGCCTGGCCGCGGCGCGGCGCGGCCAGCACCGTCCGGCACAGGCGATGCTCGAGGAGCTCGCCGGGAAACTCGAACTGACCTCCGGCAACCGGGCAGCAGCCCTCGAGCACCAGCAGCGCGCGCTCACGATCCGCGCCACCGGCGGCGACGTGCTCGGAGTGCTGCGCTCGCTCAACGCCATCGGGCTGATCTTCCTACGCGAGCGGGCCTGGCGCGAGGCCGCCGAGGTGTTCGACTGGGCGCTGGAGATGGCGGGGAACCTCGGCGATGAGCAGTTCGAGACCTTCGCGCTGCTCAACCTGGGCGCCGTGCACGCCGCGGAGGGCGAGCACGCGCGCGCCGCGGCCGAACTGGAGAGCGCCATCGCCCGGCTGCGCGCCGCCGGACGCGACCCGTACATCGCCAACGCCCTCCAGGACCTCGCGCTCGCCTGGTACGGCGCGGGAGACCTCGAACGAGCCGCGCACTGCGCCGAGCAGGGCGTGGAAGCGGCCGTCTCGGCCGGGATACCGATGTTCCTGCCCGGCCCGCTGATCGAAAGCGCCCGGATCCAGGCACGGCGCGGCCACCTGCGCGTCGCGCTCGCGCTCTTGTACGAGGCGCACGGGATCTACGCCGAGATCGGCGACGAGGCGCGCACCGCTCGCACTCTGGCCGAGATCGAGGCCACCGCCCGCACCGCCGCATCCAGCGATCTCAGCGAGTCCGCCGACCCGGCGGCGGCGCAGGCGAGCGAATGACCGCAGCACGCGATGCGCACGAGCGGTGGGTGGTCGCGGGAGAGTGGGCCACGAGCGTCGACGATGACGGGCGGGTGCTGTTCGCCTCGCCCGCCGCGCGACCCGAGCTGCCGGACCGGACCACGGCTCGGGAGATCGAAGAGGCTCTCGGACGCCGCGACATGCAATGGATCAGGGCTTTGTCGGCGGCCGGATCGGCCGCGGTGCTGCACGCGCGCGGCCACACGCTGCGCGAACTCGCCATCGGTGCGGGAGGCTGGCGGGTCGCACGGGATGCGGCGCCCGACTCGAGTGCGGCGGAGCACACGGCGTTCGCGCTCGCCGGCCCCACGGCGGCCGAGGCCTACCTCGCGCGCCGCTACCTGCGCGACCCATTGAGGATCACGGCGTGCTGGGTTCTCGGCGTCGAGGGCCTGATCACACTGCCGGACCGGTTCGCGCCCCCGGCGCTGCTGCTGTGCGGCGCCGGCGCTCGCGCCCCGCATTCCTGGACCGGGCGGGCCGTACACGCCGACCACATCCACTTCCACGTGCAAGGCTTCCTGGAGGAGAACCGGGACGCGGTTCTCACGCTGGCCCAATCCCTGTTCGAACGTCGGCGCCTGACCCGGCGCCGGATCACCGCCCTTCTCGGCCCGAGGGGCGCGAACCTGGCGGTCCTCGGGCCGCGGCATCCGATGTTCCAGGCCACTGCGATCGACCCGCGCGCGATCCACGCCGCTGCCCAGTACTGGGCGCAGCAGCTGCGCGCCTGCCTGATCGAGATCGGGCGAGACAGCGGCGCCGACGACGGGCTGCCGCGTTTCGCGGACCGCGTCATCGAAGCCGGACTGTTCCAGGCGTTCACCGCTGCTGCGGCCGAAGAGATCGGCGTGCGGATCGAACGGCGCACACCGCCCTCGCTGGGCGGGCTGCGGCGCGAGACGAGCTGCCGCACCAGCGCTCTCGTCTATCGGGTCGGACTCGAGAACTACAACGTCCCGGCCGCGCTGAGCGCGGCATGCGACGCCGTCGGCCTCCCGGACGCGGTCCTCGTCCACTGCACGAGTCCGGCCGTCGAGCTCGGCGCCGACGGCGCGTTCCTGGCCACCGACGACCCGCGGCCGGCGCTGTGGACGCCGCACGCCGACGCGACCGCATAGTTCGCGCCCGGCACCGTCGAGCATGGTCGACCCCAGCCCCGGCCGTTGGACACAGAGAGCTGATACCGATATCACTGATAGTCGCAGCGACGGGGTGCGCTGGGCATGGGAGGGAAACTGTGAACCACATCGCGATGCCGTTCGACGGCGGGGGAGGCTACGCGGTCGACCCCGACCTCGTCTTCTCCGCCTCGACCGGCTTCCTGGCGACGAAGGAGTTCGTCTTCGAGATCGCCACCGGTCTGGCCGGAGACCTCTCGGGAACCGGCGGGATGGCCGGAGGCGACAAGGCCGGGCACGCGTTCGCCGCAAGCTACCAGCCGGCCGCCCAATCGGTGATCGCCGGGATCGACAAGGCCGGCCAGGGCATGGCCGCGATCTCCTCGCGGCTGCTGACGATGGCCGTGAACTACCTGGAGACCGAGAACCAGATCAGCAAGTCGCTCGGCTCGAGCATCGACGTCTCCTCCGGACTGAGCCCGGATACCTCCGAGTGCGAGCCGACCGGCGCCGCCGCGAAACTCCCTGAGGCCGTCGGCGAAGGTCAGCACAGCTCGATCCCGGTGATCGGCCGGTTCTGGCCCCAGGGCGACACCGGCCGGCTGCGCTCAGCGGCGCAGGTGTGGGCGAGCGCGGCGCACCTGATCGACGAGGCCCAGACCAACGCCGGCCAGCACGCCCTGCCGGTGATCTACGAGTGCTCCGGCGCCGCGTTCACCGCCTTCCAGAAATACGCGGCCACCGTCTACACCCCCAATCCGCACGGCGGCACCGACCTGTCCCCGAGCCTGCCGCTGCTCGAGAACCTCTCCGCCGCCTGCCGGCTCCTGGGCAAGCAGTGCGAAAGCTACGCGGACGCGATCGACCACTGTAAGCACGTGATCGAGGGCCTGGCGACCGCGGCCGGACTGGTGACCGTCGGCGGGATCCTGCTGTCGGTCTTCACCTTCGGCGGATCCGACGAAGGCGCCGGCGTCGCCGACGGGGCGATCGCCTCCGAGGCCGGCGCCGCTGCGGAAGCGCTCGAGGCCGGCGAGGCCAGCTCCGCGGCCGTCGCCGCGGTCCAGGAGGCCGAGCAGATCGTCGCGCAGCTCGCCGCGAAACTCGTGGTCACCGGGGGCATCGTCGCCGCAACAGCCCTGGCCGGCTCCACCAGCGCGAGCGCCGCCACCGGATCGGGCAGCACAGGGGCCGGGGCGACCGGCACCGCCGCAGGTGGCGGCGGCCTCGTCGGCCCGATCCCGCCGGCCAACCCGCCCGCCTACCCCCTCTACACCGCGGCGCAGCAGAAGGCCGCGGCGGCATGGATCCAGACGATGCCCCAGCGCCCGGCGAACTACGGCACCGCCGCCGACCAGGCCTACCAGGTCCGCGTGGCCGGCGAACCCGAGCGCAACCTGACCGGCGCGGACGGCTCGAACGTGTGGGCCGACGGATATCGGCCCGCCGACGGCGCGATCATCGACGCGAAGAACGTACGCAACCTCGGCTGCAGCCCCCGCACCCTGCAAGGCCTGCAGGAGAACTCGTTCGCCACCACCATGCTCACCGCGAAGGACTCGAGCGAACTCGGCCGCTACCAGCAGGCGATCGCCAACCCCAACAACCACGCCCAGTTCCTCGAACTCGACACCAACGACCCGGAGACCGTCGGCTACTGGCAATACCTGCTCGCCGAACAGCACGTCACCAGCAACGTCCGGTATGTTCCCTAGAGGACCGGACCACCAGGAACGAGACCGCCCATGCTCGACACCTTCTTCGTCAACGCCCCCGAAGGCGCCCGCTGGCCGCTGGACATCGACACCCTCGACCAGCACCTGCAAGAGCGCTTCCCCGGCATGAACGGCTGGATCCGCAACGCTCCTGCCCTCGGGCAGGACTACCTCGACTTCGACATCGTCCTCGACGGCTCCCGGCGCACCGGCTCCTACTACGGCGGCGGACCGCTCATCCTCAACGACGGCGACGCCGAGGACTGGGCGCCGACCATCGCCTGGCTCCTCAGCCTCCTGCCTTCTGGCACCCCGGCCGTGGCCATGCGCGAATCCAATCCGGAAGCGATCACACCGCTGCCCGCGGACCCGAGTCCCGTTCAGATCCAGCAGATCCTCGAACAGATCGCACCCGAGTAAGGAAGCAAGGCTCGACGCCGTGCCGAGCCGCTCGGACTAAGCCTCACCGCCCTGCCGGTCGCACCTGGCGGACCTGCTTCGGAGCGCGCCGCTCTGGCAGCCGGCCCGGCTTGTCTTGAACCTCGTCAGACGAACGGTACGGTCGGCGGCGGCCGAAGCTGATGTCCAGGCAGAAAAGCCCACACGAGCGCACTGGCCGCGGGGATTGCGGCGCGTCGGTCGCCAGCCGTGTCCCCCGTCCGGCGTAGTGTTCCCTCGAACTGGAGTTCGGATTGCGTCGATCATCCCGGTACGCGGGCGATGGTCGTGGAAAGTGGAGGTCGCCTTGAACACGCATGCCGCCGCGCATATCGACCACGTCGGTCTCAACCTGCCCGAGCGGGACTTCGCGTTCTGGCAGGAGATGTTTCGCCACCTCGGCTTCGAGATCCGGCCGGACGGCAACCACTTCGACGCGGTCGGAGCCGTGACCGTCTGCGTCACGGCGACCAAGCCCGGCTTCGAGCAGGCGGGCTTCCACCGCCGGAACACCGGTCTCGGCCACCTCGCCGTGCGCGTGGAGTCCCCGGCGGCGGTGGACGCGTTCGTCGCCGAGTTTCTCAGGCCCCGCGGCATCGAGCCGCTGTACGGCGGACCCGCCGGGTACGACTACGAACCCGGATATTACGCAGTTTATTTCGAGGATCGCAGCCGTCTGAAGGTCGAAGTCATGACGTCTCGGGCGTCGGCCGGGGCGACTGGAGGCGAGGGGGCGCCTGGAGCGGTGCGGCACCAGACCGCGTCCGTGTTCGTCGTGCGCCACGCGCCCGAGGGATGGCAGGTCCTGCTGATCTGGCACGAGCGACTCGGCGCCCTGACCATCCCCGGGGGGCACGTCGAGCAGGAGCGGTACGAGACGCCGGCGGACGCCGCAGTCCGTGAGACCCGTGAGGAAGCCGGCCTGGACGTCGTCCTCGTCGCCCCGCCGACACCCCGCCTTCCGGAGGGCTACCCCCACCAGGTGCTTGCCGCGCCGTGGTGGACCGTGAGCGGCCCGGCGAGCCCCGACGGCAAGTGCGCAATCCGCCACGTGCACATCGACCTCGAATTCCTCGCCGTCCCCCTCGGCGCCGCGCACGGCGACGGTGAATGCGAACCGCACTGGCTCGGCGCCGCGCAGCTCGCATCGCGCGAGGACTGCCTGCCCGACACGCGCATGCACGCCGTGATGATTCTCGAGGCCCTCGACCACATCGACGGCCCGCTTGAGCCTGCCGAGCTGGCCAGCACGCTGCACAGCGCTCTTACGGAAACCTTCTGACGGGCCCAACGCAACGCTGCAAGGGAGCGAGACAACACCACGGTTGACATCTTCGAATCCGCCGTCAGGCTGCGTCCGCGCGACGCGAAATCCTTTTCGCACCACGCTGTCGGGTGGCGAAGGCACGGCGGTTCTGTGTCGGAGCATTCACAAAGCCCTGGATCAGCAGGAACGATAGTGGGACCATTGGACGATGGCGACTAATCAGGTCTTGCTTCACACCGAGTCCGCCGCGGGCACCGGCAACCCGAGTGACACCGCGTCATATTCTGCGCGCAGCTCGCTCGCCTACCTCGAGGCCGCCGGCGCACTTACCGAGCACTGGCGCGCACACCCGCGTGAGGCGCTGGCCTGGCCCACCATCGACACCTACCGCACCAGCGCGGAACTGGCGGTCAAGGATGCAATCCGTCTCGCCGCACGGTGCATGCGCAGCGACGGGGCTCGCGGCGCCGAAGTCGACCCGGGCATCCTCGAAGCCCGGATGTCCGCGTACACCACCCTCGGATCGCTGACACGGCATCTCAACACCCTCCTACGCAGGGTTCCTCATGCCGCCGGGGAGTCAGCGCAGAAGGCCAACGAGATGCTCGAAAGGCTGCTCGCGCTCGACGCGGCGCCGAACGGCCTCGGGGTGAGCCGAGCCGTTGCTGAAGGTCGCAGCCTGGCGCACGCCGACCTTGAGGAAATGGGGCTGCGTCTGACAGAGGCCGTCATGTTCCTCGCGCACGAGGTCTGCGGCGCGCTCACACGCTACCTCGCCCTACACGGCGAGGCGTAAGCGTCAGGGCCCGTCGCGTCGCGCGGAACACGCGATCCGGGGCCGGGCTTGTCGGCCTTGCCACGGCGCCGGGCCACGAGCCGGAACTAGCTCTCGAGCAGCGTCTGCACGAACGGCCCGGTTGCCTGCAAGGCCCGTGCCAGTTCCGCGTGCCGCTGCGGCGGCTGGCCGGCCGGGAAGGTGAGCGAGAGGGCTCCCATGACGTGCGCGGCCGAGAGCAGGGGAGTGGCGAGTGTCTCCCACCCGTCCGGGCTGACCGTGCGCGCATAGCCGCGATTGACGATCTGGGCGAGATCCTCGCGCAGCGGCTCCGACCACAGCGCGCCGTACGGCGCGAGCGGCGATCCGCGCCGGATCTGCTCGGCGACGTGCGGCGCGAGCCAGGCGAGGATCGCATGTCCGGGCGCGCCGAGCAGCAGCGAGGTGGCTCCGCGCCGTGCCACGCCGCGCTCGGCGAGCAGCACGTCGAGCTCGCGCCGTCCGCCGGTCGATGCGCGTTCGCTGAAATACCGGATCGTGCCCCTCGTCCAGGTCCCGTGCAGCATGACGATCGCCGCGGTCTGCTCGCACAGGGCGTCGAGGGCGAGCCTGGCCGCTCCCTCGAGCTTCCCGCCCGCGCCTGCGGGCGCGAATCGGGCACCGGGCTCGTGCCAGGTCCCGAACTCGTACACGCCGCGGCCCTGCCGCCGGAACGTGTCGGTCTCCGTCCCGGTCATCAGCACGCGAACGAGGGTGCTCGGATGCAGCTGCGGAACGGTCTCGCTGATCTCGCGAAGTTCGTGGGTGCCCGGCCCGAGGCTGTCCAGACCGGCCAGCACCTGGAAGGCGCGCGCGGAGGCCTCCGTGTGAGCCCACGCCGGAGCCCCCGCCATCGAAGTCAGCTGAACTGCGCCCACCCTCGGACCTCCCCGTGATTGCGCGGGACCCGCCCGTCACGTGCAGTGCGACCTCCCGCGATCCGACACTAGGTCAGTCCCTTGGTTGCTTTCAACCCGTTACGGTCTAAACTGCGTGCCGCCGCGCGCGGCCCGGCCCCGGTTGCCGACGGCTGCGGATGTGAGGGTTCTTTCGGTGGCCGCGCCGGCTCCCGGGCTCGCCCGGGCCGGCGCGGCTATCCGCATCGAGCCGGTCAGGGTTCTGACGGAACGTACAGCCCGGCCGACTCGAGTTTCCGCACGGCGGCGTAGGCCTGCTCGAGCTCGCCGGGATTCTCGGCGGCGAGGTAGAGGGTTCCGGGGGAGCTGAGCAGGTCAGCGGTGCGGCGAACCGCGGTGCCCGGCACGAGGGGGTGGACCGCGCCGGCCACCCCCGGAACGGCCATCAGTTCCTCGACCACCTCGGCCGGGCCGATCACCCCGTCGGCCGGGCACTGCAGGAGCAGTTGGGTCACCGGCCGCCGGTAGTAGTAGGGCTGGTGCGCGCGCTCGGCGTGCTCGCGCGCCGAGCCGAGCGTGGCCTCGACCAGGGCGTCGGTCTGGGACGTCCCGTTCGTACGGCGCATCAGCTCCACCGAGTCGCCTCCTTGCAGGCGCGCTCCGGTCTCGATCAGGATCGGGCCGACCTCGGTGAGCATGACCTCGGAGTGGGCGGGGCCGTGCTCGATGCCCAGGGCGTCGAGGCAGCGCAGCACGTAGCGGGCGATGATCGCGACGTGGGTGTCACGCGGGTCGAGCAGGTCCATCCGGTCGTAGATCAGCCGGCCGTCGGGCAGCCGGGTGCGCCGGTCGTGCCAGATCTCGACGACGCGGTGGCGCCCGCCGCGGCTGACGGTGTTGCACGCGTACTGCTCGCCGATCAGGCACTGCTGAACCAGTAGCGAGTCGATGACCTCGCCGAAGATGTCGCGCGTGCCGAGCACGGCCGACGCGTGGCCCGCGACCTCGTCGGGGTCGGCGGCGAACAGCACGTTGTCGCTGCCGGCGGACGAGCGCGGTTTGAGCACCACCGGCCAGGACCCGATGCCGCGCGCAGCCGCCACTGCCTCGGCGACGGTGCCGGCGCACACCCCGCGCAGGCCCGGAACGCGCGCGTTGCGCAGCGCGAGCGACATGGCGAACTTGTCGCGGCGCGCGAAGCTGGTGGCCGGGTCGTTGCCGGGCACCCCGATAAGGCGCGCGAGCGCGTCGGCGAGGATCACCCCGCTCTCGCTGCCGGCCACGACGTGGGTGACCTCGAGGGTCCGCAGGTGCCGCGCGGCCGCCTCGAGATCGCTCGGGTCGGGGGTGAGTACGTCGAGGTAGTCGCTCGCGCGCATCTCGGCGTGCAGCCCGGCCGGCGGCGGCCCGGACAGGACCGCTACCGCGCCCCACCCGCGGCGCGCGAAGGCGCCCGCCAGGTCGGTGGCGGTGGAGAACGGGTCGACGACCGCGACCCGGCCGGTGCGCGCGCGCTGCCCGGCACGCGCCGTGCGTGGGGCGAGAAGCTTCGAGGAGGGCTCGGCGGTGTTCGTGGTCATCAGATTCTCCCAGGTCGGATCTTGCGGAGCGGCGGGGTGGTGCGGGGCAGTGCGGCGGCCGGGGGGACGGCCAGGCCCGCGGCGGCCAGCGCGATGCCGAGCGCGGCCCATCCGGCGAAGCCGTGCGCGAGCACCGTGTGCGCGAGCAGGAGCGGGCCGGCCGCGACGGCCAGGCCCTGGCCCGTGCTGAACAGGCCTTGATACGCGCCGTGGGCGCCGTCGGGCGCGAGGGCGTAGCTGAGGGTCATCGATCCGACGACCTGGCTGACTTCGGCGACCGCGAGCACGACCGCGCCGAGGGCGACGAGGGCCGCGGCGCCGGCGGGGCCGCGGTGGTCGGCGGCGGCCAGCAGCAGGCAGGCCGCGCCGGTCGCGAGGCCGGCCGCGGCCATCGCCAGCCCGGCCCGGCGCACGCCGGTGACCTTGCGGCTGGCGGCGGGCTGCAGCGCCACGACGGTCAGGGTGGACAGCAGCGCGCTGGCCCCGACCATCCACCGTGGCGCGCCGACGCGCACCACCCACAGCGGCAGCGCGAACTCGAACAGCGCCAGTTGAACCGAGGTGAGCGCGTACAGGGCCGTGACGGTCAGATATCGGCGATCGCGCCACGGCTTGGCGCCGGCAGGCTGCTGCGACCCCGGGGGCGGCACCGCGTCTACAGCGGGCACGGTCGCGGCCAGCGAAGCCGCGAGCGCGAAGCAGCCCGCCGCGCCCGCGAGCGCCCACCGGTAGGCCCCGACCGTCCCGACGGACAGGACCACGCCGTCCAGCGGCATCGACGCGCCGAACCCGAGGTTGCCCATGCGGTAGAGCCGGGCCGCGAGTTCGGCCGGGGCGTGCGGGGCGAGCGCGGCGACCAGCGCCGCCCGGGCGGTATACGCGCTCTGCCAGGCGATCGCGTAGAGGCAGCCGGCGATCAGCGCGCCGGCCACCGTGTCGACGGCGGTCAGCACGGCGATCGCCGCCGCGGCCATGACGGCGAGCGCGGCGCACAGCACGCGCTGGGGGCAGACACGGTCGGCGAGCTTCCCGATCGGGACCGCGCACACCAATCCGGTGACACCGGCAGCGCTCAGGCAGGCGCCGACGGCGCCGACCGGAAGGTGGCGCGGCCCGGTCAGGTACAGGAGGCTGACGGTGTAGAGGCCCTGGCCCAGGTAGAAGGTGGCGGTCAGCGCCGGCATCGCGCGCGCCGCGCTCCGCGCCGGGCCGACGACGCCGCTCCGTGCGGCGCTGCCGC